>JASJCT010000136.1 GCA_030065855.1 Myxococcota bacterium | reverse complement strand
GGGGGATTTCCAATTGTCCAAGCGACTGTTTTCAAAGGTAAAATTCGATTGGACGTGTCAAAATCCCCCTAACCCCCTTTTTTAAGGGGGAGATAAAAATAGCAAAAATCGCGATATTTGCTCTTAACCGAATGCCATTGGGATCAGGGAGGGGGCCAACGACCGAAACCTGACGAGATAGATACCCCCCAAGGCCGCGGGTTGTGCCCTTTGGGGTACTTTCTTGACCCATTTCCAGTACGAAAATATGCATTTCGGATTAAAAACGAAAATTGATACGCTATGCCTTATTTTGTTCAAACAGAGGCTGGTTAAGTTGTTAAATGACATTTAACCAAATGACATAAATGCATTGATTTTTCAAATAAAATATCTTAGTAATGATAAAGAAATATGATAAGGCTCAAATTTACGATGCCATTAAAAAGCGCATTTAGGTGTGCAATTTTAAGGAGAGAAAAATGAGTTCAAGAAAATCTGTGTGTGTACCCATGGGTATTGCCGCGATTGTTATGGCCTTTTGCGGGTTGAGCGCGAATGCAGCGGCTGACGCGGGATTGGTCCGGGTTGCGTCTGACGGAGACGCACTGATGAGCGAGGGGGTCCGGGTTGTCCACATTGCCGGCGATCAAACCCATCAGCCCATCCCATTGGCAGCGAATACGCTGGTCGTTATCAGCCTTAAGGACAATCCATCGACCGGGTATGCGTGGCACCAAGCTTCAAAAGGCGGGAGCGCCCAAGTGTTGGGTCAGGAGCACATTGCCCCGTTCGTGCCAGATACCAAGGTGGGCGTGCCTGGCACGACCCGCGTTTACGTAGCCGGCGCAGCCAAGGGCGCGGGCACCATCGACCTGGTCTTTGGCAAATCCTGGGAAGCCGCGGTCGAGGACGCGCGGTCATTTCACTTTGTCTCCGAAGAAGCGTTTAGTGGGCAGTTTACGATCCCTCAAAAACCCGCAGCCACAAAGCCATATGTCAGGCCGGCCAATTCTCGGGTCCCGGAACAATTTGATTGGCGAGATGAAACCGGAACGTCGTCGGTAAAGAACCAAGGCCAGTGCGGCAGCTGCTGGGCGTTTGCCACTGTGGCTGCCATGGAAGGCGCCATGATGGCCGCTGGCGAGAGTGAAAAGGACCTGTCCGAGCAGTATCTCGTGTCTTGTAACATGGACGAGATGGGCTGCGGCGGTGGCTTTGTTGCCCACGATTATCATTGGCGGCGGTATATTTCAGGTCAAGACGGCCCTGGGTCAGTGGCAGAGGCCACATTCGGCTATACTGGGACCGATGCCGCGTGCAATCCGCCCTATGCCCGAAACCACAGGATCGACAACTGGCACTGGGTGGATTTGGATGCGGACGTTAACGGAAATAGCGTGGCTGATACGGAAAAGATGAAACAGGCGATTTTCGACCACGGTCCCATCTGGTCGGCGGTCACCTCCACTTCGGGTTTTCAAAGTTATACGGGTGGGGTCTTCCAGGGTGATACCACAGACTCACCAAACCACGCCGTTGTCTTGACCGGTTGGGATGACAACGACGAAGGCGGCGTGTGGTACCTGAAGAACTCCTGGGGTTCCAATTGGGGAGAAGATGGCGGCTACATGCGGATCAAATACGGCGCCAATCTCATCGGATATTTGGCGAGTTACGTCATGTATACTGGAGATGCCAGCTTGGAAGAAGAGATAGACCCCAATCCATGGGAGGGCGGGGATATCACGCCAGAGACCTCCATGAACTGCACGGACGACGACGAGTTTGAGGAGAACGACAGCGTGGCTGCCGCGGCTGCCATTTCGACCGGCGTGTCGACAAAGGCGATCGCCTGCGGCGATGACGGTGAATTTTTCAAATTTGAATTGGAAAAAGACGCCATTGTGGACATCGGCGTGTTCTTTACGCATAGCGATAGCTCGGACATTGACCTGAGGCTCTACACTGGGGCGGGAAGCGCTGTACATTACGGGGGATCCGGCAGTGACAACGAGTATCTCACCTACAAGGCAGACGAAGCCGGTAGTTATGTCCTCGAAATCATTCCCTTTTCGGACGCGTCTCAATCGATTATATTCTCCGAGGCGCCCTATGTGATCTTGCCGCTGGTCGTGGGTGAGACCGACATAGATACCGACACAGACACGGATACCGATACAGATACCGACACCGACACGGATACCGACACGGATACCGACACAGACACCGACACAGATACCGATACAGACACCGACTCCGACACGGATACTGACAGCGATAGCGATAGCGATAGCGACAGTGACAGTGATAGCGATAGCGACAGTGACAGTGATAGCGACAGCGACAGTGACAGTGATAGCGACAGCGACAGTGATAGCGACAGCGACAGCGACAGTGATAGCGACAGCGACAGCGACAGTGACAGTGACACCGACACAGATGCCGACGGCGACGGCGGCGATGGCGGTGAAAGCGGGTGTCAGCAAGCTGGCTATAGCCGTCCCCTGAGCAACCTCACCGCAACGCTCATCGAGGTGCTGTTTTAGGGGGTGCCCCTAAGTGGCGTTTGCCAGTTTTGCCAACCCAGACTCGGCTTTTTTTCATCTGACTATTGCTTCTTTAACCCTACTCTGATGAGTGGAGATTCCGATTTCCCCCTTTGAAAAAGGGGGGTAGGGGGATTTTCAAACGCTGCGGAGATAGTGACGAAATCCCCCCAGCCCCTGGGATATCCCCAGTTTTTTTCGCGAATACAGAGAAACCCCTTGTAGGGCGGGGCTTTACGCCCCGCCGCGTAATTGCTGGGTCGCACGGGGAACGGCGTGGGATAAACCCACGCCCTACAAGGGAATTAGCGAAATCGAAAAAATTTTGTGGGGATATCCCAGCCCCAGCCCCCTTTTCAAGGGGGAGTTCATCACCCGTCACTAATCGCTTGAAGAGGCACTATATGATTTACTGGTACTCGTAAGCGCCCATGTCCACGGTACCAACGACTCTGGGATTGCCGTCTAAGTCAAAGGGGGTCGGCTCCGAGGTGTTACCGTCGCCGTCCAAATCAGCTATATCAGCGGGCACCAGGTCGGAGTTGCCTATGTTTACACAAGGGGAGTTTTCGGCCAGGCGCACGGTCTGAGAGAGGAAAACCGGATTGGCATTTATGTTTCCATCTCCACAAGTAGCGCCGGTTACCGTATCGCAGCCGTTATCGATATTGCTATAAGCGATATTTAGGCCGCCAGAAAGCTCTGTTTCGCCTTGAGTCGGATTGCTCCAGAAAATGCTGTTTCTAACCACGACATTGGAAAAAGAGGGATCGTTATTCATTGCGCCAGAGTCGTTCCTTAGTGATGAATTGTAAGCGAACGTGCAATTGATGAGGGTGGCAGCAGCTGGACTACCGTAAAAGCCCCGATTTGACATCCCGCCTCCGTGTACATCCAAAGAATTCACATCCTTGCCTGTTGATGAGTTAGATATAAAAGCGCAATTGATCAATGTAGTAGAAGTATCAGCCTGATTGTAAACGCCTCCACCGAACCCTGCTGAATTGCTGTCGAAAATGGTGTTCGCGATGATGGGTGAAGCTGATCGGATGTACAGTCCCCCTCCGATATCTGCAGAATTTTCCAAAAAAGTACAGTTGGCTACGGTGGTCGAGGCCTCGGTGTACATGCCCCCGCCATTGCCCTCGCCCGCGTTCCCCTGGGTGATAGTGAATCCGTCGATTCTCGCGTTGTCTGCACCTTGAACCACGTGGTACGAATTGTCATCGGTGCTGCTGGTGCCGATATCGCCGCTCAGCGTAGTGACGTTATCTCTGTGGTTGCGCTGGTGCAGCATGGTCTCTGTTCCGGCAAAGCCGCCGTAGAGATCCACACCTGATACGAGTTGGAAACTGATTTCTCGATCGGTCCCGTCCGTTGGTGTGTATGTCCCTTGCTCGACCCATACAGCGCATCCACCCAGATCTGACGCCATGTTCATGCCTGCCTGCACGGTTTGAAGGGCTTGGGCCCAGGACCTCCCGCTAAAGCTGTTGTTGCCGTCTTCCTTTACATAGACCAGACATCGGTTGCAATCGGTCCCGGTCCAGCCCGTAGCGCACTCGTCACAATCTTCTCCAACCCAATGGCCTGTGCATTGGCATTGCGCGTCAGCGCATGTGGCGTTCTGATCCGGGCAGTCCTCGGCCATGTCACCCCGGTTGTCACAGGAATCATAGTAGTACACGTCATTATCGTAGCACTCGGTATAGTCGTTGAGATCACAGCACGTATCAGCGGTCTCGTCGCAGGACTGGGTAATGGGATCACAAGGATCGACCTGATCCACACAAGCACCCTGGCCGTTGCACTGCTCGTCGCCGTCGCAAAAGAGCGCATCTGCACAGGAGGTGGTCGCTGGATAGAGCTCGCACGCCCCTTCCCCGTCGCAGTCCCCGGTTCTGCCGCAGGTTGTGGGACTTTGCTGGGTGCAGTCGTTTTTCGGGTCTTGGCCGTAATCCGCGTTTTGGCATTCGTTCAGCAGGGTGCATACCTGGCAAAGTGGGCAGTCCCCATCATCGTCACAATCTCCCGTATCAGTATCAGTGTCCGTTTCAGTATCGGTTTCGGTATTAGTATCAGTATCGGTATCAGTATCGGTGTCAGTATCAGTATCGGTGTCAGTATCAGTGTCGGTATCGGTATCAGTATCGGTATCAGTGTCGGTATCGGTGTCGGTGTCGGTGTCGGTGTCGGTGTCGGTGTCGGTGTCGGTGTCGGTATCGGTGTCGGTGTCGGTGTCGGTATCGGTATCCGTATCGGTATCAGTGTCAGTGTCCGTATCGGTATCAGTGTCAGTGTCCGTATCGGTATCAGTGTCGGTATCGGTGCCAGTGTCCGTATCGGTGTCAGTATCAGTGTCGGTGTCAGTGCTGGCGTCTGGTTCTTCGTAATCCGGGTTCTCTCTAAGGCAACCTTGTGCTGCCGTACACAGACCTAAAACCAACGCAACCAAAAGCATTTTTTGTAATGTATTCAATGACATTGTCCTTCCTTTCACAAAGTAGATCTCACTTTGAAACCCCACGCTTGCTCTCTTGTCGTTCTTATCGGCCGCTTGCCGTGGGAGGTTTCCAACTTAACCTGCCAAATTCGACGATTTTTCACATTTTATTTTCTTTGTGCTGGAGATACAAGCGCGATCGGCCACTAGTGTTTCGTCTAGTCTTCGAGGTCGGTTAAAAGACCTCCCCCTTTGGCAAAGGGGGCCGGGGGGATTTCGTCACTATCTCCGCGCTTTTAAAAATCCCTTTTGAAAATCCCCCTAACCCCCTTTTTCAAAGGGGGAATTCGGAATCTGCATCCATCAGAGTACGGTTGAAGAGGCAATGGCGCAGCCTAGTAACCCCCCAGAATGCGTTTGACATAGCCTCTGATACGCTAGAAGTTGAACTATTGCAGGCGACCTGGTAATCAGGTACGAGGTGCACGGCTCATTTGTTCAGGGATTGAAAAACCTATGGAACGACCCCAGATCGCTTACGATGAAAAAGCAATTCAGACACTGGATGCGCTAGAGCACATCCGCCTGCGAACAGGTATGTATATCGGCCGCATCGGCGATGGATCCAACCCCAACGACGGCATTTACGTCATGCTTAAAGAGGTTATCGATAACAGTGTCGATGAGTTCATCATGGGCAGCGGGCGGAAAATCGACATCACGCGGGAAGGCCCTACGGTCACCGTTCGGGACTACGGCCGCGGCATTCCCCTGGGCAAGGTTATCGCTTGTGTCAGTCAAATCAACACCGGTGGCAAGTACAACGACGATGTCTTTCAGTTTTCCGTGGGCTTAAACGGCGTGGGCAACAAAGCGGTCAATGCCCTGTCCTCCGAGTTCGAGGTCATCAGCTATCGGGACGGCAAGTACAAACAGGGGCTGTTCAGAGAGGGACAGCAGGTCGAGACCCGCGGCGGGCGCGCACTCAAAGAGGCCAATGGCACGTTCATCCGGTTTACGCCCGACCCTGTCATATTCAAAAAATACGATTGGCATGACGAATATATCGAGCACCGACTGTGCTACTACGCATACCTCAACGCCGGGCTGGCCC
Source organism: Myxococcota bacterium (assembly GCA_030065855.1). GTDB lineage: Bacteria > Myxococcota_A > Polyangia > JAAYKL01 > JAAYKL01 > JASJCT01. Next base: position 8,451 of record JASJCT010000136.1, on the reverse strand, counting down.
TCAATTACAACGGGAAGAAATATTTCAGCAAGCGCGGTCTGGCCGACCTGTTGGATGCTGAAATCGGCTCCGAACCCACGGTTTACGAGCCTGCACATTGCAAGCAGGACAAGCTCGAGTTCGCCTTTACCCACACCCATGCGTATGGGGAAAACTACTTCAGCTTTGTCAACGGCCAGTACACCACAGACGGCGGCACCCATCAGAGTGCATTTCGGGAAGGCATCCTCAAGGGGGTCAACGAGTTCGCCAAGAAGTCGTTTGCCGGAGAGGATGTGCGAGACGGTCTCATCGGCGCGGTGGCGGTCAAGATTCAGGATCCGGTTTTCGAAAGCCAGACAAAGAACAAGCTCGGATCCACTGAAGTCCGGCCCTGGATTCTGCAATCGGTTCGGGAGCAGGTGGTCCTGTGGCTCCACAAAAACCCGGACGCAGCGGCGCGCTTGATCGAAAAAGTAAAGAACAACGAACGGGTCCGCAAAGAACTCGCGTCCATAAAAAAGGAAGCCAGGGAGCGGGCCAAAAAGGTCGCCATTCGCATCCCCAAACTCATCGATTGCAAGGTCCATCTGAACGACGCCAAGGGAGATCGCAAAGAAGAGAGCACGATCTTCATCACAGAGGGGGATTCTGCGGGCGGCGCCATGATCCAGGCCCGAGACGTCTACACCCAGGCCATCTACTCGCTCAAGGGCAAACCCCTCAACACCTATGGCTTGGGGCGGGAAGCCGTATACAAAAACGAAGAATTGTACAACATCATGCGGGCCCTGGGGGTGGAAGAGGATCTGGAGGGCCTGCGCTATAACCGGGTCGTTATCGCCACAGACGCTGATGTGGACGGCATGCACATCCGTAACCTGCTGCTCACCTACTTTCTGCGATATTTCGAAGAACTGGTGACCACCCGCCACGTCTTTATCCTGGAGACCCCCCTGTTTCGCGTGCGCAACAAAAAAGAGACCGCATACTGCTACAGCGATGAGGAGCGGGACAGTGTTGCGGAGCGTCTTAGAGACCCTGAAATCACGCGCTTTAAAGGCCTGGGTGAAATCAGCCCCGGCGAGTTCAGGCAGTTTATCTCCGGGGATATGCGACTCGTCCCGGTGACGGTTCGGTCCATGGGAGATGTGAAACAAACCCTGGATTTTCTGATGGGCAAAAACACCCCCAAGCGCAAGCAGTTCATCGTCGAAAACCTCGTCACTGATATCGCATAAAGGACACGGAAAGATGACCAGACTCGAGCCCTTGATGGAGCGCAATTTTCTGGAGTACGCGAGCTATGTCATTATGGACCGGGCCATTCCGGATGTCCGAGACGGGCTCAAGCCGGTGCAGCGGCGGATCCTAGCCACGCTCCAGGCCATGGACGACGGCAAATTCCACAAAGTGGCCAACGTCATTGGCGAGACCATGAAATTGCATCCCCACGGGGACGCATCCATTGGCGATGCATTGGTCGTTTTGGCCAACAAAGAATACTTCATCGAAAAGCAGGGCAACTTTGGGAACGCGGTCACTGGCCACGCGCCAGCTGCGGCACGATACATCGAGTGCCGCCTGACCGGGCTTGCCCGGGAGACCCTGTTTTCAAAGCCCCTCACCACGTATCAGGCGAGTTATGACGGGCGCAAGCAGGAACCGGTCTTCCTACCGGCAAAGCTACCGGTTATCCTGTTGCTCGGCACCGAGGGTATTGCCGTGGGCATGTCCACGCGGATCCTGCCGTACAATCTCAAAGAGCTCCTCGAGGCGCAGATTAAACTCCTTCGACATCAAAGCGTTCATTTGGTGCCGGATTTTCCCACCGGCGGTCTCGTGGATATCAGCGAGTACGACGATGGACGGGGCAAAGTAAAAGTCCGGGCGCGCATTGAAAAGGCAGACGACAAAACGATTGTGATTCGGGAAATTCCCTATTCCACCACCACCGAGAGCCTTATTGCCTCGGTAGAGGCTGCGGCCCAAAAAGGCAAAGTCAAGATCGGCGCTATCAACGATTTTACCACAGACAAAGTCGAGATAGAGATCGACCTACCCCGGGGTACGTACGCGGACGAGGTCATTCCCCAACTGTACGCCTACACCGACTGCGAGGTCTCCATTTCGTCGAACATGGTGATGATACAGGATCGCCATCCCATCGAGATGTCGGCCACCGAAGCCCTGCGCCTCTTAAGCGATCAGCTGCGCGACCAGATCTCAGCCGAGCTCGAGTTCGAGCTGGGCCAGCTCCAAGACAAGAAGCACTGGCTCACATTGGAGCGGGTTTTTATCGAATGCGGTGTTTACAAGCGCATTGAAAAGGCCAGCTCTAAGGAAGAAGTCGTGATCGAAGTATACGAAGGGTTAAAACCGTACTTTAACCTCCTCGATCGCGCCATTGGCGATGAGGACGTGGCAAAACTCGTCGAGATCCCCATCCGGCGCATCTCCTTATACGATATTGAGAAAAACCTACGGGACATTGAGGACGTGGAGATCAGCATCGCCAAAGTCGAGGCCAAGCTGCGGCGGCTTACCCAGACGACGATCGCCTATCTTAAAGACCTCATAAAAAAATACGGGCCTGCGTTTCCGAGGCGGACCGAAGCAAAGGTCTTCAAGAGCGTGAATGTTCGCGAAGTAGCGCGGCAAAACATCAAGGTGAGCTATGATCCGAAAACCGGGTTTTTCGGCACTGAGGTCAAGGGGGACAAGCACCAGTTTACCGTTAGTGAATACGATAGATTCCTCGTCATCAGCAAAGACGGCAGTTTTAAGGTCTTGGGCGCAGAAGCAAAGACCCTGATCCCAGGCAAGATGCTGCATTTGGATCTGTTCGACCAAGAGAATGGCGAGGTTTTTACGGTGCTCTATCGGGACAAGGCAAAGATCGCCTATGCCAAGCAGATACACATCAAAAAATTCATTCGAGATCGAGAATACTACATCATAAAGGACAAAGCGGGCAGCATTGACTACCTTCTAAAAGGGAGCGTTGGTGGCACTGTTGAATTGAGCTTGGTGCCGGCCAAACGGCAGCGCGTCAAACAGGTAGTCTTTGACTTGGATGAATTGGAGCCCGTCGGGATTTCAGCGCGCGGCAAGCGCATGGCCCTAAAACCAGTAGCAAAGATGAAGCTCAAAAAAGCACAGGAAACCCCTGACCAGAACAAGAAGCCCCGCCCTGTCGAGACGCCAAGTGCCGATAACGGCGATACCCAACGCTCCAAGCAGAAGGGAAGGGCCGACCGGAAACAGTATTCCCTGTTCAGCGACGAATAACTGGAACATGTGTCAGCCACCCTTTCCACTCGCCTTTTCCAGGACTTGACCGACACCGTATTTTTTTTAAATATAGGTAGATTCCTGTGATAATGTATTATCAGGGAAAGTGCTCGTTTTGGTTAGCTAGTGTGGTATTCCAGTATGTGGTTTCAGTTTAAAAAAATTAGTCATATTAGATGGTTAGCTTTTTGTTTGGCCCTTATTCCCCTTCTGTATTCTTCCCCTGGTGCCCACATCGCGAGCCCTGCTCCGGCTCTTGATACGGGTCTGGCAGTTTCCTCGAATGATGCGGCAGATGGGACGTCTCCCTATTCTGCTGAGGCGGTCGAGAAGCCCATCGATTTCTATGAAACCATTCCTGAAATGCCAGATGACCGGGACTTGGCACTACCTGTTGCCCCGTCGACAGAACCAGATGTGCGCCAAGACACTGGATCGGTTCGCGTTCCCCCCATACCCACGTCGTGGGGAGAGCCTTGGAATCGTCGAAGCCTGGTCTTAAAAATGGATCACATCCTCACCTCCCATGGCGTCGCCCAGACCCAGGTCCGCGTGCGCATGATCGCCCATGCTATCGTGGCATCTGGCTGGCGCCAGAACATCTGGAACTACAACGCCTGGGGTGTCCAAGTCGGGTCTTGGAAGGGACCGTGGTTCATCATGAGCACCCTCGAGATGGATGAAAACGGTCACTACTACACGGTCTACAGTGCGATGTGGCGTGCGTTTTCGGGCTGGGATGAGGCAATTGCGGACTATCGGGAAAGAATCAGCCCCACCTCGAGCCGGGAGTATTATCGAGAGGCGTACAAATGGCTTGTCGATCCAGATGCATGGGCCGATATCTCGTATTGGAACGCGCTCAAGGAAGGGCGCTACTACACGGATCGTCGATTTCCCGGTCGGCGCTTCTACAGGTTGTGCAATTTCGTTCGACAGGTACTTAAAGAAGCATAGATAGAAACCCATCCAACAACCGGCTAAGATAAATAGTACCGGCTGGTACTTGCGGATCTGAGAGGAGCCGAATTGATGATTAGAAGGCTTGTGGTTTCCAACTATCGCAGTCTCGGTCCGAACCTCGAGCTACGACCCGGACCACTCTCGATCTTTATCGGGCCCAATGGATCGGGTAAGTCCAATTATTTTGATACGTTATCTTTCGTCCGCGATGCGGTTATGCAAGGGCTGCCGGCTGCCATCACCCATCGGGGCGGTATCGATGCAGTACGGCGGCGCAGTTCGGGCCGTCCCTTTGATATTCATATAGAATTGGAGCTAATGATAGGCTCCTATCCTTGCAGGTACGGTTTTACAATTACCGGAGACCGGCTCGAAGAGTACCGGGTCAAATCCGAAATCGCTAAAATCAAAGATGAGGAGGGGGTGTGCGATTTTCACAGAGAGGGCGATGATTGGCTCGGTCCCGAAGGCTTGACACCCAGGATGGATGAGCAATCCCTTGCTTTGACCGCCCTCGGGGGCAGCAAGAGGTTTAAGCCACTGGTCGACTTTCTGTCTCAAATCACCGTGTATTCAATCTTCCCGGACACATTGAGGGTTCCGCAAAAGTTTGACCCAGTGCGCCCCATGGCCAGACACGGTGAGAACTGGATGACGATTTTACGCGACCTCACCAAGAGCAATTTAAAAGATGATCTTGTTGCGGGATTGAAAAAATTGACTGGGGATATAGAGGATGTGCGCGTTAGGTCGGGGTCTGGGCATCTATTCGCCGAGTTCAAACAGTCGGCAAAAGCCAAGAAAGGGAAAGGAAAGCGTTGGTTCGAGGCCTCGCAACAATCTGATGGTACCCTGCGTGTGGCAGGCTTACTCACGGCCTTGCTCCAGGAACCACATCTTCCTGTCATCGCGATCGAGGAGCCGGAGCTCACCGTACACCCAGGCGTCTTGCCGATGCTTTATGAATACCTTCAGCAGGCAAGTGAAGTCTCACAGATTTTAATCACCACCCATAGCCCGATTATCCTCGACCTACTCATGCTGGAGCGAGACAGTGTTTTTGTGGTCAATCGAGTTGATGGCAAAACCCAGATCAAGGTGGTAACGGAAAATCAGTTAAAACCTGTCCGCGAGAGTCTGCTGCGGTTGGGGGATCTTTTTCTGTCCGGTGATCTGCAATTGTCGCTCTTCGACGATTTGTCTCAGTAGGTGGAACGGTTGGCCGGCAAAAAAGGCTATATCCTCGTTGAGGGGTATGGAGAAGTGTCGGCGGTGCCCAACCTGGTCACGCGCTTGAGCAAGGCGATGGGTGTCTCTATGCCATGGACCGAACCCAGGCGCCTACCCAATATTCATCAATGGGAAGCTCGGATTTCAGGTGGCGTAAAGGCAGGCGCTGAGCTGATTCGCACAAAAGCCGAAGCCGGGGCACTCCTCATCATCAGAGATTCGGATGACCATTGCCCTAAAACCCTTGCGCCCGAGATGTCAGCCAAGCTCCGTGCGGGAGGCAGATGTGCCTTGCGTTGGCAGCCTCGACCGTGCAATTCGCTTCTTGTCTCACTACTTTGGAGAAACTGGATGGGTATACCCGGGATACGCATAAATAATTCGCTCGATTTCTCGGCACATCGCCTTACTGAGCCCGGTGATGTGGAGGGAGGCTTCTTGACCTGTCAGGAGTAGGGTGTGTCCCCATAACGTCCTCTGGCTGCGATAGCCGCATATTTTTTTAAGATACATCACTGACCACGCCGGCTCTTGGGAAAAGAGTGTCCGACGACATAGGAGGAACCGGTAGTTGGTCAGGTAGAAAGTGCTTTTGTGTCGCTGCGCTAGCACAACGGCCAATCCGAACAGGCCCAAGGCAAAGAGGGTGTAGGAAACCATTCCAGGTACCCACTCTGGTGCGATAACCGATGCTGCGACCGCTATCAGCGACCCAGCTCCAACGGGGATAGTGAGGGCGCTTCCCCCTTCTCCGGTCAGGACCAATACCTCGTCATCTGGTAAGCCGAGCTGTTGCTTTTTGTCTTGGAGCGCTGCCTGCCTCGCTCGGGTCTCCTTTTGCTTCATCAGCGCCCGCGTTCTTTCGAGGTTTGTCCAAATAGATCTGAAGTGCGGGTTCTTTAGTCCTTTTGGTACTGAGATTTCATTGGGGACCTGCGGTGGAGATAGATTTGTCATGGCCTGCCGTTAGAATTTGTAGATTTTAATGCCCAGACGTCGTTTGGTTTCGATGGCCTGGGCCTTGTAATCCAGGATTTTGTCGTCTGGCAGCCGGCTCAAATAAATGCTGAAACCGACAAAGAAAATGAGCAGCACCAGCCAAAACCCAATGCTCAAAAAGAGAAACGCTGGAATAACAATGCCGCTCATTGCAAAATCTGCTCTCGGTACAACGGGGGTGGCGTGCCAGCTGTATCCGCGTGCCACCGCCGAAAAAGGCTGATCACCACAAACACCGGCACCGCAATGATGACCGTGAAAACAGAGATGTGCATATCCCAAAGAAAGGCCTTGTAGGTCAGTCCGTTTCCAAAAAAGCGAATCGGAAAGTCAAAGTAGTACAACGTGGCAGCCACAAAGCTGACGATAATCGACCAAAACGCAGCATCTGGATGGGCCCGTTTGTAGTAGATGCCAAAGAACACGCAGACCAATGTGACAGCGCGCAGGGAGTACACAAAATAAGCCTGCCCGAGAAGATCTGGCAGTCCGATCGCCGCAACTGTGGCAAAGCCACCCACCAAAAAAACGCTGACCCGCGTCCAGAGCAGCACTTTCTTGTCGTCAGCCTTGGGATTCAGCCAGCGCTGGAGGATATCCTTGGCGAGCAGACTGCCCGCGGCAAACAAGATGGAATCCGCGGTCGAGATGATGGCAGCAAAAATAGCGAGCGACCCAATGGCACCCACCCAGACCGGAATGTGCGTGAGTGTGGCCACAAGGGCCAGCTTGGGATTGTCTGTGAGTCCGGCGGTCTTGGCAAACAGGCCCATGGTTCCGGTCCAAATAGAAAGGGGCACAACGAGAAACGCGGCGAGGATAGGTGCGAGCCGGGCGATCTTCCAATTGCGTGCGCCAAAGGCGTAGTTTACCGTGGCCTGGGCAGCTGGCACGGCAAACACGCCGCCGATGAAGAACCCAAGCACCACCATGGGGGACAGGCTAAACGGGCTAAACAGATGGTCTGGATCGAGGCCCTTGTGTCTCATGGCCAGGGCCAGGCCCTGAAATCCGGTCGCCCCCTGAGCGCCGTCAAGCTCAGGCACGGACACTTGTAGCACGTAGTAAAAGGCCAGGGGCAGGCCGAGGTAGATGAGGGCCATATAAAACATACTCACATAGGCAATGGACCACATCCCGGCCACGAGCACATAAAGGGTGACGAATACCGAGGCGACCACCGCGCAGAGCTCTAAGCCGAGGCCTGTGATACCTGCCAGGATAGATCCAAGGGCCACCACTTCCACGACCGTGAACAGGGCATAGGCGATGAAATTGAGCAGGGCATTTGCCTTCCAGGTTTTGATATCAAAGAGGTAGTAGAGGTATTCCGGGACGGTCTGGATGCCGTACTTGCGGTAGTAGTGTGCGAACAACAGTCCAAACACCAGGATGCCCGTGGCCGCGGCAATATGAAACCAAACCACGCCCATACCATCGTTATAGGCACGGGCGGACACGCCGATAGTGCCCAAACCTCCCATGTACTCGGCAGATAGGGCGCATGCCACAAAGAAAAGGCCCAAGGAACGCCCTGAGACGAGCATGTCTTCAGAATTTTTTACCCGCCGGGACGCGAGGATCCCAAAGATCACAATAAGGACCACCACGGCGATTATTGCGCCGAGGTGGATCGGGTAAACCGTTCCCAAAGGCCCCTCCGTCGGACAGGGTCGTCCCGAAGCAGGGTGGTCAAACAGCGATGAGTGTCAGTACAAACCCGATGACAAACAGAGCGCCGTACAATACTGCAAATGCGATGTCAGTCCTGGATAGGATGGCCAGATCGCGCGTGTCAGATGCTGGCACTCTAATTTCCCGCGGCGCTGACCTATCCTCGGTATCTGCCATGCTTATCCCGCTTTGTTCAGTTTTCAATGTCGGGTAAAAGACCTCCCCCTTTGGCAAAGGGCAATGGCATTCGGTTAAGGGCAAATGTCGCGATTTTTGCTATTTTTATGCCGGGTAAAGGATCTCCCCCTTGAA
>JASJCT010000031.1 GCA_030065855.1 Myxococcota bacterium | reverse complement strand
ACCGTTTTTTTAGAATCTCGGAAACCAGAGGAACTAAATGCAAAAAAAACAAACCAAATATTCTAATATTTTTCAACCCTTATCAAAATGAAACCATTATTGGCCGGTTAAGATGGAAACGATCCGCCTCGTGTGGCCGAGAAGGGGGGTACAGATTCCATAAGAAAATCCCAGACCCAAGCATTATCGACATCATCGGCTCAGCTGCCGCCCCCTCTCTCAACTGAAAAACCTTCAGGGTTCTTGAGCGGCAACTCAGCCTAGCCGGCTTCCTTGGCCTTCCTGTAGTACCACCCCCTTACGCCTACAGACAAATCGACACGACCAAGGCAATAGCGGACTGCGAAGCCAAGCTGAGATTAATTATGCAAGCCTGCGTCGTTTTCTCCCATAACTTTTAGAAAGTCTCCCTTCGTTGAGCCATGTTCAGCTATTGCAGCGTTGACGACATTTACCCAGGTCCAATCCGAATAATGCGAATAACTAGATATCAGCCTCTCCCAAACATCCAGTATGTCCGTTATGCTATACCTGGATGAATCGTCCGCCGTCCATAGATTCCAAAAGAAAACCAACCAGTCCCATTCAACACCTCTATCGTTCCAAGACGTGTCGCACCATGTATGCCACCATCGTTCAAACTGGGTTAAATCAACCGGACAGACGTCGTCTGTACAGTCTATACGACCTGGTGGGTAGTTGATGGGTTTGTAATAACCAAAAAAACCGTTTTGATCGGTTGTGTTTCGCTTATTGAAAACCGCTGAGGAAATGAAGTGTGCAAACCCCTCACTTTGTGCATGTGCAATGTATTCTCTGGATTGGAGACAGTGAGTCGTGCCAGTGCAATAACATAACAGAGGTCTATCGTGATATGCGCTTCCTGAATGGATATCGTAGAAATCGGCATATGCGTCGCCAATAGCATGCCCAAATTCATGGACTGCTTGAAATTTCTTCCTTGATCGATCTGCCCCTTCATTCCGAATTTCTATTCCGTAGTAGTCCACGCTTCCACTTCCCCCGCAACGGCCATCAAATTCGACCTCATCGCCACCATAGACAAATAGATATGTATTGCTAATCAATCCAAGGTTTATTTCAGTATGGCGGCGCATTACCTGGCCGGCGATGGCAGCCATATTGGTATCCCAACTGAGGCTACCCATCGTAATATACTGTTTGTATATTGAAGCCGTGGGAATGAACTCCTCATCGTACCATTTATATCCTCCTGTCGAAGAACTTGGATTACATTCCGCCGATCCAGGCACAGAAGGGCTTGAATTGTCTTGCACATAGATGCGGATTGAGGAATCGCTCGGATGCTGGATCTTGGTACGCACACGAAGCTCGTAATCATATTCTGTGTACAGACGTAGCTTTGGCGTGCAGCCATCTTCGTCCAAAGTACCGGTCCATCGGGTGCCCCAGGGCCAATACATGGTTGCACTGGCAAACGCGGCGCGTCTGTCCACAGGACCTTCATCTGGGAATATGTCTTCTCCAACTTTGGTGTCAGTGAACTCCGTGGGCCATCTGGCGCAGATTTGCTTTCGATATCCCCCTGCTAAACTATAGCTTGAACACAAGGTGACGAAGGAGAGACACATAATGCCAATAAGCGTTTTTTTCAAAACAAATTCCTTTCTTTGAATTGGGCGCACTATCGTCCCAATTAGCGCTACTGTCTTTTTTATATGTGAAAAGTGCTGTATTCAAAACGGAACAGAGTCCCTATATTAACAAGATAAATTCCCTATTTTTGCAACTTTCATTCCCTATATTGCTGTTTCAATTCCCAATCCCGAGAATTCCTCCGCCGCCTAGTGCTCGAATTGCCTCGAATTGCCGCTCAAAGACCCTGAAGATTTGTCGGTCGAGAGAGGGTATAAAATTGATAAGGTCGGTAATCTTTTACTGAATGGGTGCTTCGAATAACAGCATCAAGGATGATTCCGGGTTTAATTTCACGTTATTTGTTCAGTTTTATATCGATTTAACGCAGCTGTGTGCTGGGAGCCACGCGCCTGAGAGAAATGCTAGATCTTATGCGCTTTCAGTCGGTCAGAAGCAGGCGTCGAAATAGGGTTTGATAAGGGGCGGTCTGAAAGTACCTTCCGGGAACGCTCGGTGCAACATACCCATCCGGTAGTCGATGGAGGCTTTCCGATATGCCGACAAAATCTTTTGCCATTGACGCCTAAATGTTTTGCGTTGCTCGGGATCCGAACAATGACACAACGGCTGCCTACCCGATTCCTTTGGATGGCGCGGACGCGCCCGAGGATTGGTCTGATACTGCACCGTTACACCCATCGCTTGGCGACCTTCCTTCCTGAGCATTTCCTGAACCCGCTCCTCGACCGCGAGTACTTGCGCCCGCATCCACGCCTGACGCTTGTGAGCCGGCCAATCTGCCTGGCTCGGAATCGGGGTTATTTTAAGGTCCAGCCACTGGACATAGTCCTGAGGACAATGACTCTTTTTGCGATAACTCCCGGCTAGATGATACCCAGTCCAATCAATGCGAAAAAACTGTAGCTTTTCCCCGCGAGAGAGATGATGGAATGTGGTAAAGAAGGGAGATTCATCGACTTTCTCCACCAGAAAATCTTTGACGGTGGCGGTCATTGCATAGACCATCTGCTGTTCCACTGAAACATCGTCAATGCAGACGGTTGCCCGATAGGAAGCGCCGAAGGCATGCCCATTCCTTTTCCATTTCTTGTTTAGCTTAACCGCGATGTAACTGAAGAAATTGCGAAAAAAGGGAGCGATATTGGGTAGTTGTTCAGGAGTTACGGAGAAACCAATCTGGAGATGGTTAATGTTCGACTCCACCCAATGGATTTGAATCGGCGCCAGCACGTTAGCCCTGGCGGCAGCTGAGCCGATAACGTCAATGATACTGGGGTCAGGGATTTTCTGATGGAATCTGTTGAACGCCTCGACCGGGCATCCAGCGGTAAGGAGCGGGTGTTTTGGGTCGTGATCAGGTTTGAAGAGAAACTGCTGGTCGACCGTACGGATGACCACGGCGTAGACTTTATGAGGCTCGAAAGCTCGGATTCTTCTACCCATACCCTCCTACTCGGCCACTCGAAGCGGATCGTTTCCAAAAAATATGCACGATGTGTAAAAAAAATGAAAAAAATGTTCAGGGTCCTTGAGCGGCAACTTTGGGGGCAACTTTGGGGATGAACCGTTCTCCTGCCGACTAAGCCAGGCTCAGGGTTGCGTGGGCTTTGAGCAGGCTAGCATGAACCGCCACCCCATGGGGACACGTGAGGGAACACGGTGCGTCGCAGGTCAGGCAGGATGAGGCGTTGTTGCGTCCAAGCTTGGCGTACTTTTCCATCGCCTGTTTTTCGCTGCCCTGATTATCAAAGTAATAGAAATACCGCATGATCCGGCTGACCGGCACTCGATGGGGGCATACAGCCATGCACATGGTGCAGCCGTGTCGGCAATAGCAGCGGCTAAAGGCCAGCTCATAATCCCGCAGCAGCTGGGCACCACGAGCGCTGAGCTCGGTGCCTGAGATGGGCAGAAATCGATCCACTCTATCGAAGTCGGAAAATGAGACACAAACCGTGTGCATGGCCGGATTGGCAAATACCCACCGGACGCTCTCCACTTCGAGCTGCTTTTGGGTATTTACGCCGTGCTTGCTCAAGAAGGCGTCCATGGCAGGCTTATATTTTTCCGCCTCTTTAATTTTGTGGTCCTGAACTTTATAGATTCGCGCGATAGCCTCCTCGCGGGGCAGGCCCGCGTCTTCGAGCATTTTGAGGATCGCCTTGTAGTCACCCGAGGGGTTTTCCGGATCAAACCGCTCCACCTCAATTTTGCCGGTGTAGGTCTTCATGGCCTGGGTACCGATATTTTTCTCCTTGCATGCCTTGAGCACCCGCTCGCCTTCGCCTGATTTCATGAAGTTGTAGACCAACAACATGACATCAAATCGCCCGTCCTCAACTGCTGCAAGAAGCACTTCCTCCATGCTACCCTGCTGTTCGCCCCACGGACCGTGACACGAGATACCGGTATACTTGACCTTGCCCTCTTGCTTGAGCCGCGTCACGGCCTCGTGAAAGCCGGCGTGGGTGATGAGGTTCTTGTCCACTACAGAGTGAAAATGCAGCGCGTCGACATAGTCGGTCTTCATCCGCTCCAGGCATTTGTTGAACCGATCCACCAGCACCGGTGCTGTGTCTGTCTTTTCGATCTTGACCTTGGTCTGGAGAAAAATCTTTTTGCGATCCATGTGCGCCATCGCCTCGCCGATGTTGCGCTCTGCGTCCCCCTTGCCGTAGCTTTCGGCCAAATCGAATAGATTGACGCCCCGGTCGTAGGCGTACCGCACCACGTTCTTCTCGCCCACGCGGGCGCATCCCATGGAGATGTCCGACACCGCGAATCCGGTGCGTCCCAACCTCCGATGACGCTTGATTGCCGGCATGTCCGCTGCCGCTGACTCAGCCACCGCGCCGGGGTCCGTTGTCCCTTGGGGTACTTGGGCCACCGGATCGACTGCACTGGGCTGCGCCGCGCCACAACCGACCAAGGCGCTCCCAGTAGCAGCTGCAACAGCCCCGGAAGTCTTTAGAAACCACCGCCTCGTGAACCGTTTGTCGTCTTCTTGTCTCATCTCACCTCCCCTTTGCTATGTTGCGTTGCTGTGGTGCTGCCGCCTCTTGGCAGACCCGCGTTTCGAGGAGACAGTTCACCGGTCTTTTTCACATTTCTACACACAATACGTCAGACCGTGCTGCAGGCTCAAGGGAAAATCGCGATCCGCCGCGATCCCCACCCTGTGCTCAAACCCATGAAACGCAACACGGCCACACAGAATGGAAACGAGCGTTTATTTTTACTATCGTCGGAACTTTATCCTGATATTGACAATTTCGTGAAATATATCAAGGCATACCGATGGATGATAAACGGGTTAAGCGCCCGATTTGCCCCAATTTGCTCTATTCATTCATAACGTCGTATAACACAATCCCGAACTGATTCTGCACTAGTCCAGAAGTCTCATCCGCCTTAACCACAACCGCGAATCTTGTGCCATCAGAGTTAAAAAACACAAACCGACCGTGGGACAGAAACGCCCCTTCTCCTACCTGAAATTCAGGCAGGTTTAGCCGATCTATCAACCCAAGATACTCAGAATTGTAGATCACGATCTCAATGTCTTCGTTCAACGGATCGAATGCAGGCTCTAGAGGAATCGCCAAAATCTGTTCTGCCGCTACTGAATGCACGGCCCACTGCAGACTGCCTATCTCTGAGAGAGTACCCGCATAGGTCATGTCATTGGCCTGTACTTCTGACGCCCGATAGGTGGTACCAGACCTTGTAATGATACGCAGCCCGTCCTCTGAAATCCACAACGGGGCGCCCGCACTATAATCTCCGTGGTATGGAGAGTCGTATAAATAGGCGGCCGTTCCACCCTGTATGTCATATTTTTCGATGTCTTGGGGAGAGAGTCCTCTATCCGCACCATAGATTGCTTTGCCGTTTGGGTGCAAGCGAGCCAACGTCCCAGCATAGATGGGAGGACCTGTACTCAGGGTTTCGGTGCCAGTGGCGATTTCCAGGCAGCGGATCGACTCCCACTGACCAGACCGTGGGAATGCGTACACATATCCGTTTCCGGCCAACACAATGTCCAACACATCACACGTCACGGGTAAGGTCTGGTCAACCACCATGGCTTCAAGATCAATAATTGATACAAAAGCATCGTGCCCAACAGCGGCGGTCATTCCGTCCGGAGAGACAGAAATACACACACCGATAGTCGGAAGCTCGACACTCTCGTGGCTATTGCTCCACGGATCATATAGATGCACTTCATCACCAGAAACTGCAATTAGAGCGTCATAGTAATCGCTATACTCGGCATCAACTATATCGAACGGAAGTCGGGTCACGTCCGATTCCGATGTATCCGTGTCCGTATCAGTGTCAGTTTCCGTGTCCGTATCAGTGTCAGTTTCCGTGTCCGTATCAGTGTCAGTTTCCGTGTCCGTATCAGTGTCAGTTTCCGTGTCCGTATCAGTGTCAGTTTCCGTGTCCGTATCAGTGTCAGTATTAGTTTCCGTTTCAGTTTCTGTGTCAGTATTAGTTTCCGTTTCAGTTTCTGTGTCAGTATCCGTGTCAGTGTCAGTGTCCGTGTCAGTATCAGTGTCGGTATCAGTATCGGTATCGGTATCAGTGTCAGTGTCTGTGTCTGTGTCTGTGTCCGTGTCAGTATCGGTATCAGTGTCAGTGTCGGTGTCTGTGTCAGTGTCGGTGTCAGTATCAGTGTCGGTATCAGTATCGGTATCGGTATCAGTGTCAGTGTCAGTGTCAGTGTCTGTGTCTGTGTCTGTGTCTGTGTCAGAGTCGCTACCACCTCCTGGATTCACATCACTGGTGCAGGCCTGATAAACGCCTAAAATGATGACAATGTACAAAACAGTCCCGATACTTCGTAACATTTCTTCCTCCCGAAGAGTCCCTCTTTGTCCGCGATAGGTTTACCTAAAATAACCGACTTTTCGATGACGTGCAATAAACAACTGACATCCCTCTTTGTCATGAACCTCTCAACGGCCCTATCAACGGCCTTTGTGATATTTTTTCCTTCATTTTATCGGATTTTGGAAACGATCCGCCTCGTGTGGCCGAAAGGTAGGAATTCTTTCAACAGATGCTATAAGAAGATCCCAGCCCCAAGCATTATCGACACCATCGACTCAGCTGCCGCAAGGGCTAAAGAGCTGGCTCCAATTCAAATTCATTGGCTGGAATTTATTAAACAGTGTCCCCTATACCCTCTTGTGTCCTTGTTCGGATCCAAATCAACGCAAAGAATTTATTAAACAGTGTCCCCTATAATCTCTTAAGGGAAGGAGCCATTGATTTTGTTAAACATAAAAGAACAACCTCAGCGACCTCAGGCAACCGTCAGGGGCGGTTCTTGGAAGATGATTCCTGAGAAGTACTATTCCATATAAGAGGCATGTGTTTTACAACAGGTCATGCTTTGAAAAACCGATCCGCAGCGCAATCTGAACACCACGACTCAGCGGCGAGCAGGGTGTCACTCTCCTATTGATTCTGCTCTGTCTTGAGTACCAACCGGTTGAAAAGAATCAGGCTTACCACTGTGACCAGTCCAATGGCAGCGATGACGTACCAGAATCTCTGGGGTTCGTACGTCTCCCACAGCAAGGTGGTCAAACCGTTCTTGTCCAAGTTCAGCTGTTGGGCGACGTGTATGAGTAGGTCATTTTGAGTGAATGCATCCGTGATCTCGGGAATATCGATGTTTCGCTCCTCAGCCAAGCGTTTGACCAGGCCGATCTTGTCGGATATGTTGCTGTAGAGACCTGCCAGTAGGCCCGCGAAGAAGCTGCCTCCGGCTACCGGTAAAAACGAACAGCCGATGTACAGCGCCCGCTTGTCTTTTGGGGCCATTCTGCCCAGGTACTCGGTAATCTTGGGGGAACAGGCCATCTCACCGCACGCAAAGATCAGCAGTGAGATCACCACGAACACCGGGTTTCGTGTGAGAAACGCCAGACTCAGGCCGATGCAGTTGATGCAGATGCCCGTGGTGATCGCGTTTACCGGGTGCCACTTCATCACCAGAGTGGATACCACCATCTGAAAGATCACGATGTAAAATGCAGGAAACGTTGTAAGGATTTCGGCGGAGATGGTTCCTTCGGCCGTGCCGATACCCTCGGCGATCCATGGGGCGACAGAGTGGATGCTCTGGTAGAGACCGGCGATGTCCACCCACTGATTGATGAAGATCCCCAGGGTATAGAACAGCTGGTAATACACGGTCCAAAAACCCACGATGATCAGGATGAAGAGTACGAGCCTGACATCCTTCAACGTGGTGAACAGATTGAACAGGACCTGTTTGACTGACTGCTTTAGGGCGTCGGTGTTCTTCTCTCGTTCTGGCTCTTTGTAAAAAAGTAGCACTAGGACAAAGCTCACGGCCATCATGGCCGCGGATATAAAGAAAACGTAGTTCCAGCTGCCAGGCCCGTCTGCAGAGTGGGGCCTGAGCTTGGACGCGGTGATCGGGCCGATAAGCCCGCCCAGGTTAATCATCATGTAGTAGATGCCGAAGCCGATGGATGCAGTGGCTTCATTTGTCGTTTTGGTGATAGTGGCCGCGGGCACTGGCTTGAACATAGCCGAGCCAACGGCGATCAGCAGGTAGATGGCAAAGACCCCGTAGAACGAGCTGAATCGTGTGATGGCGATGAAGCCGGCCGCGTAGATGACGAATGAGATGAGCAGTATCTTCTTGTAGCCCAGCTTGTCCGCTATCGCGCCGGTGATGATCGGCAGAAAGTACAGCACTGATGTGCCGATGCCCAAAATGAGTCCACTCTGGGCCGGGGTGAAGCCAAGCGCGCCCATGTCCGTGGACTCGGTCATGTAGATCGCCATCACCATGTACGCTCCGTACCATCCCCACCGCTCCAGGAGCTCCACGATGTTCGCGATCCAAAAGGTGCGGGGATACCGATGCAGTGTGGATTTGAGGTTTTTCATGCGCTGCTTGCTATTTCACTTTATTTTCGACCCGGATAAAGCTCTTAACACATCGGTGCAGTCACTGCATAGTGGATGCGGCCAGCAGTACTAACGAACGATCGTTCGGACTGGATCTGTTTTTCTAACAGTAGAGAGGAATTCTGATCATTGATATACTGTCATTTACGCGGTGTTCAGTACGCTTGGAGGAGCGGGCACCATGATATGGAACGCAGGGCTGAAAAAATATCGGTATTGACCCAAAGAGAGGTGATTCCATGAAAAGAATACAAACCGTCATCGTTAAGTTTATCGCTTTGGCAGCGCTTGTCGTGTCGCTATTGGGGATTAGCCTCAGCGCAAAAGCAGCTCAGCGATTTCTAACCCTTGAAGATCGGGAAGGGGATGTCAAGGTCAGTGCCAAGACTATCGCGGTGCAATTCAATACCCGCGCTCAGGCCGAGGTGACCGCAAGGAAAATGGGACTAAGTTACATTCACCTGAAAAAAGTATCTGAATACAAGGGATTCGCCAACGGGTTCTTCAGAATGGACAAGGACCGTGCTGCGACCATCACTCTGCAGCAGCTAAAAACACTGATCACCAGCGCGGGTAAGGCACCGGGTGCTATTCACGCGGGTTACAGCTATCGCATCCGAACCGTGGGTGAGCCCGACGATCCCAGCTACGATCAGCTCTACGGCATGGACAAAATCAGCGGACCGGAAGCGTGGGATACACATACAGACTGCTCAAGCGTGGTGGTAATGGTCATTGATACAGGGGTGGACTATGAACATGTGGATCTCGCAGACAATATGTGGGTGAATCCAGGTGAAACCCCTAACAACGGAACGGATGATGACGGCAACGGATGGGTAGATGACGTGCACGGCGCCGATTTTGTACAGAACGACGGAGATCCGATGGATAACGACCAACACGGTACCCACTGCGCAGGTACAATCGGGGCTGTCGGAAACAATGGCGTGGGCGTGGCGGGTGTGTGCTGGAAAGCTAGCATTGCGGCCTGCAGATGCATGAACGGAGGAACAGGGGAAGACGCGGACGCAGGGAGATGCCTTGAATACGCGCTGATGATGAATCAAGATCACGGCATCAATATCATGGTTACGAGCAATTCCTGGGGCGCAGACGGTGACAACGCAGTCATTAAGGCAGCGCTGGAATCGCTCGACGGTGCGAACATTCTGAGTGCTTTTGCCGCTGGCAACGCGAGTAGCAACAACGACCTCACACCCGCTTATCCCACGGAATACGATTATGAAACCATGGTTGGCGTGTTGTCTACCGACAGCAATGATAACAAGTCTGGTTTCTCTAGTTGGGGGCTGGCAACCATCGATCTGGGAGCACCGGGATCGAGTATCTTAAGCACCGTGCCTGGCAACAGCTATGGTCAAAAGAGTGGCACGTCGATGGCCTGTCCCCACGTGGCAGGCGGATTGGCATTTGTTGCGTCGTACTACGGTTCCACTGACGGATTGGCCATCAAGCAGCAGCTGCTCGATAATGTCGATGTGATATCGGGTCTTTCCAGCTACGTCACCACCAGTGGACGCATGAATATCGCCAAAGCTATCGCCTCGGATATCGACACCGATACGGATACGGACACCGATACTGACACCGATACGGACACTGATACGGACACTGATACTGACACCGATACTGACACTGATACGGACACCGATACGGACACCGATACGGACACTGATACGGACACTGATACTGACACCGATACTGACACTGATACAGACAACGATACGGACACTGATACGGATACGGATGCTGACACTGATTCTGATTCTGATTCTGACACAGATTCTGATTCAGACAGTGACGCGGATAGTGATGCTGATAGCGATGCAGACGCTGACTCCGACTCCGACTCCGACTCCGACTCCGACTCCGACAGCGACAGCGACAGCGACAGCGACAGCGATTCAGATGGCAACGGAGATGATTCCTCAGGGGGAGATGATTCGGATTCGGGTTGCGGATGTCAGTCAGTCGGAAAGCATGGTTTGGTCTCCCTCTCAGGGCACATGATTGGTTTACTACTCTAGGACATCCGCCACCGCCAGTTTTACCGACCTCGATCCAGGTACCGCTTGGCTAGCTGCTGGTGCCGGTTGTCCAGATCGATCTCCTTGCCATCGATCCAGAGACGTTCGGCCAGGGTGATGTTCTCCAATGGATCTCCGGACCACAGGACCAGGTTGGCGCGTTTGCCCGGCTCAACAGAGCCGATTTCTCTGCCTTGTTCAAACAACTCCGCTGGTGTGAGGGTCATTGCTTTGATGGCTGATGCCCTGTCCAATCCGTAGGACACGGCGATGCCCCCTTCCTGACGCAGGGACTGATTCGATCCGTTGATGATCAACTTCACGCCTTTGCTGTTCAGCAGGGCTGGCAGGTCATCTCGTGCCCGTAACATATCGAAGCTCGAGGGCATTTGGGCCGAGGGGGTAACCATCACGGGGATTCGGTCTCGGGCCAGCTCGTCGGCCACCAGCCAGGCCTCGCTGCCACCGGAGATGATCAAATTGAGCGCACCTCCCTGGGATGCGACCTCTTTTCTGAACGACAGGGCCGCCCGAATATCACTGGCCCGATGCACATCCAGGACCAGCGGCAGGTTGCCGAAAAACACCGGTATCAGTGCCTGCAGATGCACCGGCTTTAGAGAAAGCTCCCGGGACTGGCCCCTCTCATAGGCCTGTCGATTCTTTTTGTACCACTTCACATCGTCGAAAATCTCCCTGAAGCGCAACCACACCCCACCGCGGGTCTTGCCCTGACTCTCTTTGGCCCGGCCACTGATCCCGCCGAACATGGCGATCTGCGGTACGGGTTTGGGCCTTGCCCCTTCTTCAAATCCCCTGTCGTTGCCCCGCACCAGGTCGAACATGAAACCGGTACCGTAAATCAACTGGCCGGTGGGTGCGGCAATGGCCGTGGTGATGCCCTGTTCGCGTACGATTGGAATCCGGTAGGTGTCTGGGTTGAACGCATCTGCCACGCGAAATCCAGGAGACACGGCTCGGCCGTCATACCGATGGTCCGAGGTCCGCTGCTCTGCGCTGACCTCCACCAGACCGAGGGTGCTGCGCGCCCAGATTAACCCGGGTGTCACTACCTTTCCGGCACCATCAATGACTGGAATGTCTGCCGGCTCTGCCCGTTCCGACTCAACGCTTTCGATCCTGCCGTCTCGCACCACGACAGTGGCGTTCTCGAGGGTGCTGCCGTTGCCCGCCTCTACCCAGACCTGCGTTATCGCAAAGCTCGCGGTTCCTTTGGGTTGTGTCGACGTCGCCGGGTTGGCCAGGGGATTGGCCAGGGGCAGATTGGATACAGCGGGCTTATCAGAGGCGCTCGCAAACTGACGCCCGTCAGCCAGGTCCATGTTGCGGATGCCCACCTCGAAGTCATCGATTTCAACGGCTTGGCTGGCCCGGTCAAAGTACTTTTTGCCGTCGATGAACACCATCTCTGGATGGGCGTACACAGAGAAGGGATTCATGTCCCAAACCACCACATCGGCCATCTTACCCACTTCCAGGGAGCCCACCTGATCATCAATCTCGAGCGCCCTCGCCGGATTGATCGTCAACCAGCCAAGGGCTGCGTCCTCGTCGATCCCGGTCACCCCGATCCGCGCTCCAGCGGCAACGGACTTGGCCACCTCATGGTTCAAATGGCGGATCACCCTGTGGGAATCCGAGTGGAACGCCACATTGACCCCGGCCTGTTCCAGCAGGGCCGCGTTCTGCGGGACAAAATCGAACAGCTCCATTTTGAAGCCGAACCAATCCGCCCACACCACCGCTGTCACGCCCTGTTTGGCCAGACGCTCCCGCAGCTTGTACGCATTGGTGGCGTGATGAAACGAGCCCGCTTTAAAACCGAACGCCTCGGCAATATCCAAAAACACCGCCATCTCGTCTTCCCGGTAGCAGTGCACATTGAACAGGATCTCACCGTCCAGCGCCTTGACCAGGGTTTCGAGCCCAAAGTCCCGCGTTGGCAGCTCCGGAGGATCACCGATGCCAGCGAGCTTTGCTTGGTCCCCCTCGGCCCTGGCCACCCTTTTTTGCCAGAACGCTTTGTCCCGCTCGTACTTTTTCAACTTGTCGCGGTACGCCAACGCCTGTTGAAACATGGACCGGTAAACCGCCACACTGCCCATGCGGGTGGCCGGCCGCCTCTTCTTGCCGTAGATCCCCTTGGGATTCTCTCCACACGCCATCTTGAGCCCCTGTTTGGCGCCTGGAAATCGCATAGCGCGAGCGCTCACCGCGGGCTTGAGCTTGAACACAAAGGTGCGACCTCCGAACAGATTTGCCGACCCGGGCAGGGTTTGCACGGTGGTGACGCCGCTTGTCATCGCACGCCAGATCCCGGGATCCTGGGGCCAGAAACCGTGCTCGGCCCAGATATCCGCCGTGACGGGATCCGTGGTTTCATTGATATCTTCGTTGGCCTGGGTCGCCGGCAATGACCAAAGGCCAAGGTGGGAGTGGATATCGATCAGCCCCGGGGTAACCACCTTACCTGTCCCGTCGATGATCTCAGCCGCATCAGGTGCAACGCCGGGTCCATCCCCGACCGCCTGTAACCGTCCGGCAGCCATCAAGACATGTCCGGATTCGAAAATTTGACCCGCAGCCGTGAGAATTCGCGCACCGCGAATCAAGACCGGTTTCGAATCGATCTCCGGTTGGGGGTCTGCCAGTTCCTCAGGCGCCACGCGCATGGGCAATGGCGGTGGTTTTTCATCTGATTTGTGATCCTGCCCAGCGCAGCTCAACGCCACCCACACGACCATCAGAAACAACGCGCCGTATCCCAGCCGCCTGGGTTCCAGGTTCAACTTTACCTGATGCATGCCATTCATCTGGGATCTCCCTGTTAGGGGTTGCAGAATTACAGCTCTATCTCAACGGCAAAAAAAAACAAACTACGTTACCTCGTTTAGAATTGAACCGCAAAAAGCGATCGGATGCGGACGGCTGCCTTGTCATCGAGGGTGCCCAGTTGAGGTTGGGCGGAGATGTTCCAATAGAACCGATCTGCGACAATGTGTAGTGTGGGCCCCAAGTAGTTGACGAAGTAGTCCAACTCGCCTTCCTCAAATTTAGCTTTTCCGTAATATTCAAGACTGATTGCTGTTTTCTTGCCAAGACGAATTCCAGCACCGTAACTGATTATGGCCTCGTATGCCATCTCAGTTTCGCCGCCTCCGTATTCCAGTTCCTGTTCAGCCTTGAGGTTGAGGGAGGTTACAAATATATCAATTTCTAAAGACACGATGACCATCTCTTCGAACTTCACTGCGTCGCCGAAGTATCCCACTTCAAAATATAGACCGGGTTGGATGAGCCATTCTCTCCCCTCGGCAAAGTTATACCGAGTACGCAACTTGATTCCATCGTAGTTCAAACTGCCGTATGGTTTTTGGCTCAGTTGGTTATAGAGCCCGAAATCCCAAGCGTCTGTGATACCGTACTCGAATTCAAGATTGTGCTTCCAATCCACCTCACCCCAATTTTTCTCTGCTGCCTCAGTTGCCGGATCATCCCAGCCCTGGAGCCCCATATCCAGATAATGCTCTAGCTCCAACTCACCTGCTGAAATAGTCTTGGTTAGGTAGGTGTATGCAAATGGTTTTAGATCTGCATAAGCCACTTCAGGTACTATTAAGATCGCTGTAAAGATCCTTGATAAACAACCGATAATTGCCAATAACCTGTCTTTTCTCTGCTTTGTTTTCATCTCTCACTCCTTGCTGAGCGCAGCCCATAGCCGAAAAAAAGCCCGAGCAACACCGCTGGGGTGTCAAACTCGGGCTCTGGATTCACCGACCTCTGGCCACTATGTTTTGAAAATGTCTGAACGGATTATTTCATCAAGCCTCTGTGTGGACGCCTATAGACCTGTTGTGCCGATGGTCCCGATCCACCCGTGTGATTGTCGCGAGAGCCACGACTCGTTTACATTTACGACACTTTAATTCCACCCGCTCGCCAACAATCCTGGCGAGGAGCGACCCACATTTGCAACGCAAATCGCAATCAAAGGTCTCTCCAGCCGGATCGCAATTGATGTGCCCACGTCGTATCAAGCCGCCTCCTCTGGAATGTCGTTCTTGCCCAAGCAATCGGCGCATTCCCCAACCAGTTCCAGGTGGTGATGGGTGAGGCGAAACCCATGCTCTTGGGCGACTGCCTCCTGAAGGACTTCAATCGCAGGGTAGTTAAACTCCACCCGTTTTCCGCAACGAGAACACAACAGATGATCATGGTGGGGTTTGCCAAAAACATGTTCATAGGTGGACGCGTGGTTTTCCACCTCTTCGTAGATACTCGTCCGCCGTATGATGCCCGCTGCGATGAGCATCGGCAGGTTGCGATACACCGTTGGCAACGAGATATGATTGCCATCTTTTACCAAAGCAGCTTGCACATCCTCAGCTCGGAAATGACCGTTTATATTGCAAATAGATTGCATTATGGAAATGCGTTCCTTGGTAATCCTTCCACCCGTCTTTCGGGCAAAACCCTTTATTTTTAATTCACAACTACCGCACGGGCGACCATCTTTGCATTTTGTCATGTTCTCTTGTTGCATATCAATTGCATTTATACCTGATGCCGTTCAATAGTCAAGGAAAATATCAGCTGCCCCACCTGGATTAGATTTACCAGCCCACAGCCACCACAACTCCCTGGCCAAGGGACAAAGGTCTTTAGAAATATTGAAAACAATTTGCCTCAAGAAGCCGAGAAGAACGGTATGGGAAAACGAAGCCGTACTTTCGAGCCTCTGTAGCTGGGCATACGCTTTTCAGAGTATGTCATCTTACTTGGCTTTTCTCTTTCCCGTTGCTTTGCACCTTTTTTTCTTTTGTTTTACTTCGTTCTTTTCTTCAGATGATTCAGATCGCGCTTCTTCTTGCTCCCCCTCGCTCCGTTCTTCAACAGATACGGAGAGACTAGACGCTGCCGCTCGATACGCCGCTGCTTTTTCGTTGTCCTTTTCCGTGAGTTTCCCCTCCTCGTACATCTCAGCCAGGCGGGTCAATTCGTAGGTGCGCAGGTCGACCTCGGCCTGGGTCATGGGGAACGCGAGGTCTAGGTGTTTGCGCAAAAACTGTTCGATGATTATCCACTCACACTGATCCCCATCCCATTTGGGATGTCCATGTCCTGCCTCTTTGAAGAGTACGTATTCGTTTTCTTTTCCCAACAGATCGAGGGCTATCTTCATCCTATGCGTTTGCTCTGGATCGACCCTGGCATCGCGCCAGCCTGCAGTCAGTAGGACCGGCACGTTTATCTGTTCGGCTAAATGAAATGGCGAGACGTCCATCATATCCTGTTCTGAATCAATGAGGTCACCGACGGTGGTCGCCAATGCCGCCTGATAGCCTTTGGTTTGATGTCGATTGGATTGATTGACCCAGAGGTACACATCAGACACGCCAAATCGGCTGACCGCACAGCGATACTTATCCTGAAACCGAATCACCGACATCAAGGACGAATATCCCCCATAGCTCGCGCCCATGATCGCGATGCGAGCTTTGTCAATCGGATATTGAGCAAGCACGTGATCCACACTAGCATTGATGTCGTTTTCGATCTCCTGGCCCCACTGCCCAAGGCCTTTCTTGAGAAACGACTTGCCGTAGCCACCTGATCCGCGAAAATTTACCTGGAGCACGGCGTACCCGCGGTCGGCCAGAAACTGAACCTCTGGATCAAAAGTATCGTAGTCGCGAATGCCGATGGGACCTCCGTGGGGCATCACCACTAGGGGGTGCGGCGCTGGGTACTTCTTGGGAAGTGTTATCGTCCCCTCAATTTTCAATCCATCTTCTGCTGTGACGGCAATCGGCTGAGAAGGACTCAGTAGCTGGGCATTGAGGTCGGGAAACACGTTCGCGAGCGGTTTTGTTTTGAGTGACTCAACATCGAGGAGGTAAAATGATCCCGGATCAGTGGGCGAATGGGCCAGAACGATTAATTTCTTTCTGCTAAGAGATGAATCATAAAAAAGCACATCTTTTCCAGGGAAGGCCCTTTGGAGCCTTTGCTGTAGAGCGCTGTCAGAGGATCTAAAGTATTTGTATGTTGGGCGGCCGTTCACCATTATAATCACAAATTTTAACTTTCCTGTATGAGGGTCAATGGTGGCACTAAAAACATCATAAGCGTCGGATTCGTAAAGTACCTGACCAAACCTCTTTTCCTTCAACTTGTATTCGACGACCGCTGCTTTATCTCGATCCGCGTCGGTGATAACCGCAATGGTATCTTCATCGATGAAACCCACTAGTTGGAACCGATCGTCTTTTTCCTCGTTCTCGTAGAACACGCGCCATGAATTGGAGTCTTTTTTACGGTAGAGGTACACCACCTTAGAGTCGCGAAACTCGGCGGCGATTCTTATTTCCTTGTGCTTGTCTGGTAGGTATGAAAGCCCGTATAGAACACCCTTGTTGAGTCTACTTGTGAATACGTAATTGCGATCAATCTCGCGCAGATCCACACGATACACATCCATGAAACGATGCCGTGCGGCTCCCACGGCAAACATCACCGTATCTGGCTCGTTAACCAGCCCGTCCAAGATATATCCCAAGGTTACGACATTGCGATCCTTAAACTGAAGTCTCCCACCGTTGTCATAGGTGATGTCTAGAATAAGAAAATGTGGGACTTCAAGCAGATCATCATAGTGAATAACGAAAGAGTTGTTATCAATCCAGAGCATCCGTTTAATCCCTGACTTCTCGGTTTCATGCAATCTGAATACTTCGTAATTCCGATCGGCCGCTGGATTAGAGATGATGACGGAGTAGTTGTCTTCCTCGATTCTCATGCCCGCCACGAGCCTACCGTCTGGCGAAATCATGAACCTGGTGAATTCCGGTGCCCTGAGGAGCTTGTCCACCTGGATATCTGCAGCATGGGCTTCCAGACAAATAAAAGATACGACGAAGATAAGAAAAAACTTCATTTTATCCTCCCGCTCCCTTGCTTTAACGCTTCTATCCTCTCGAAAAACCGATCTGAGCCCACACCGGTAAACAGCATAGCATGCGAATCGAGCACACTGGGAAAGTGCTTCTTCATGTACGCATAGGCATAGGAAGATCGGTTGATTAGAAGCGTAGCCAAGCGGTGGCTATCAAACCGGATAACGTATTCCAACCCTGAAATTCTCAGATCCCCGGCATAGCAGATTTTGCCCGGCTCCACCTCGAATTCCCATTTGGCGTCATTGTCATCGCTATCGACTAACCCGAGCAACATCGTAAGCGTCTCGCTGGTATTCTTGGTCGATTGATCCTTGGGCGGGATGATCGAAAATTCTTCAAACCGATATTTTCCCGATGGCAATATAACCAGATAATAAGATCTTTTTTGGAGCTGTTCTTGTGATAGTGAACGGGATCGCTTTCCGCCGATCTTCAATTCGTAAAGTACTTCATCACTGTCTATGGCAAACAGCAAAAAACCTTTACCTTCTGGGAGCTGGGGAATGGTGGGTGGTGAAATCGGCTTAAGCTTTGGATAACAGCTTGAAATGAAAACTGTAACAAGAAAAATGGGTAGCAATCTCTTCATGTCTTCCCTCAGAAATTTTCTCTTACAAGAAGTTTTGTTCCTAATAGTTTCTGAAATCCGAATACGCGTCAAGGTCGATGGTGCTCTTGACTCTGGTAGGCGACTGCGCTATCCCCGGAATCGCGACACGTGATTGAACCTAGCAAAATGCCTCCCAAGTCCGGTCATGGTGGAGATGTATATCGCCTTGCAAGGGATAAAGGAATCCCTGTATCGGACATCATCGACTTCTCTTCCAACCCCAACCCGCTGGGTCCTCCGAGTTGGCTTCGGGATGTGCTGAGCAGTGCGATCTCGCATATCTCCCACTATCCAGATCCTGCCTGCACCGGGTTCATCAAAGCGTTATCGAAATGTTTCGACGTATCGCCCGAGACGCTCATTCCATGCAATGGGACCTCAGAGCTCATCTATGCCCTGCCGCGGGTAGTGGAACGCCAGCAAGCACTTATTCCCTCTCCAGCCTACATCGACTATCGCCGCGCTGCCCTGCTGGCAGGTCTGCAGGTCGAGGAACTCGTGCTGTCTGATGAACATAATTTTCAACCAGACCTGGAGGTGCTCGATAAAAAAATCACGCCCCATCATCTGGTGTTTCTCGGTCAGCCGGCCAATCCCACGGGCGTCCTGTGCGATCCTAGCGCGCTTCGCGCATTGGCTGAGCAACATCCCAAAGCCGTGTTTGTCATCGACGAGGCCTATATCGATTTTATAGAGGGGGGCTCGGCATTTAGCCTCCGGAGCGCCCAGCCGGATAATGTGATTGTCCTCTATTCAATGACCAAGACATTCTCCATACCAGGGCTTCGCCTTGGCGCGGGGTTTGCTTCGGCTCCTGTTGCTCGCCGTTTGCGGGAGCACATGGCCCCCTGGAACGTCAACGCATTGGCCCAGGCAGTTGGAGAGAAGGCCCTCTTTGACGCTGACTATATCGAGCGCACCACCCGATTTGTAAACCGCCAAAGGGAGCACATGGCGGCTGAATTGCGGAAAATTCCTGGACTGAGGGTCTACCCCAGTCAGGCCAACTACCTACTCCTAAGGAGCGATCGGCCAGGGCTAGATGCAAAAGAGATCGCAGCAAAGCTGCTGGATCACCGCCTCTTGGTTCGGAACTGCGACAATTACACTGGTTTGGACAGCCGCTACTTTCGCCTGGCCGTCAAAAACAAAGGCCAAACCGAGCGCTTGCTTGCGAAACTAAGGACCATTTTCGGGAAAGTGCCGGCACAGCGTAAACCATCGAAACGAGCCGCGGCGATCATGGTGCAGGGAACCAACTCCAACGCGGGCAAGAGCATTTTATGCGCAGCGCTCTGCCGGATCTTCAAACAGGAAGGCTATCGCGTCGCCCCGTTCAAAGCCCAGAACATGTCCCTCAATTCCCACGTGACCCTGGATGGTGGCGAGATGGGCCGGGCTCAGGCCTTGCAAGCTGCGGCATGTGGCATTGAGCCCGAAACGAGGATGAACCCAGTACTGCTCAAGCCCAGCTCAGAGACTGGATCTCAAGTCATCCTGCTCGGCCAGCCACTCGGACATATGGGCTATGGGGCGTATTCCGAACTAAAAGAAGAAATGCTCGATAAGATCCACGGCGCCTATGATGATCTGGCAGGGGAATACGACGCAGTCATCATAGAAGGGGCTGGCAGCCCGGCTGAGATCAATCTCAAGGCCCGGGATGTGGTCAACATGCACATGGCTGAATACGCAGATGCGCCTGTTCTACTGGTTGGAGACATTGAACGGGGTGGGGTCTTTGCATCGTTTGTCGGAACAATGGAGCTCTTGACTGAAGCAGAGCGGGCTCGGGTTGCAGGATTTGTGATCAACCGCTTCCGGGGCGATGCGTCTCTGCTGGTGAGTGCGATCGAATATATGAAGGCTCGCACTGGCTGCCCTGTGCTGGGTACGATTCCTTTCATTCGAAATCTGGGCTTGCCTGAGGAGGACTCAGTATCTCTCAAGGATCGGCCGAGTCGCGGTCCGACCGGCAACCCAGACATGCTGGACATCGCCGTGATAGACTTGCCCCATATCTCGAATTTCACTGATTTCGATCCCTTTGTTATCGAACCCGACGTGTCGCTGCGCATGGTCCGCTCCATCGACGAGCTATCTTCGGCAGATGTGATCATCCTACCTGGAAGCAAGAATGTGATCGAGGACCTCGAACACCTCCGCAAAACAGGGATCGCGTCCAGGATTCTCGGTCTCGCACGCGATCAAAAGAGCATCTGCGTCGGTATCTGCGGTGGCTATCAAATACTGGGAGAGGGCATCGCCGATCCCTCGGGCGTAGAGAGCTCAGGCGGGCGCGAAAGCAGAGGTCTGGGCCTGCTTGGGTTAACCACAACCCTCAGGCCCCAAAAAACCCTGGTCCGCACTGAGGCGACCCACATTCCAACGGGCCTTAAGGCATCTGGCTATGAAATCCACCACGGCCGAACCACCTGTGACGATATGTCTCCTTTGTGGAGAAAGGAGGATGGCGAGATTCTCGGAACAGAAAGCACGGACGGCCGGATCTGGGGGACCTATCTGCACGGTGTTTTCGATGATGACGCGTTTAGAAGATGGTTCATCGACGAGGCCCGAAGATCCCGTGGCATGGCCCCGGCTGGCAGAATCCTCGCCCACTTCGAGATCGACTCAGAGCTCGACCGTCTTTCCACCACGGTTCGAGATAGCCTGAACATGGAAGCGATCTTTGCTTTGTTGAAAAATAGATGAGACTCATACTTCCAACTTTTAAGTTTGATGTGAGCATTTAGTTTATGTCATAGAGTTTTCCATCTTTCCCTCTTTTCCCCCATTAGAAAAACTCGACTCAGGTGACAGATCAATAAGATTTTAACGTAACCCGTCTTAACAAAATCAATTTACGTCCGATGTACCCATTCAGGTATAGATGCGTTTCTGATCGCAATTGATGGGGGCTCACTCACATGCAAGTACATAAAATCAATGCCCTTGGCATGAAGTGTCCAAGGCCGATCATCGAATTGGCCAAATTGAGGAGAAAAATCGAACCCGGCCATGTGGTTGAAATCGAGGCCGATGACCTGGCTTTTGAAAGCGATGTTAGAGCGTGGTGTGAGACAACTGGAAATGTTTTGAGGGACCTGCGTCGATCCGACGACAAGGTGACCGCTGAGATCGAGATATCCGAGCAAAAATAGAGGCAGTTATGAACGACACGGCACAGGCCATCCAGGCGGATGATCTACAACAGAGGGTCTTCCAATTGGAGCAGCAGGTCAATGACCTGAAGCAAAAACAGATATCCGAAGAAAAACTGAACAAGGTAGCAATCATCTGCTTCAGTGGCGAATGGGACCGCTTGTTT
This sequence comes from Myxococcota bacterium, assembly GCA_030065855.1. Taxonomy (GTDB): domain Bacteria; phylum Myxococcota_A; class Polyangia; order JAAYKL01; family JAAYKL01; genus JASJCT01. The sequence continues at coordinate 37,581 of JASJCT010000031.1, read as the reverse complement.
GCCGCATTTACCATCGCCAATGGCGCCTTAGCACTGGGCCAAGAAGTCGATATGTTTTTTACCTTCTGGGGAGCGAGCGCCTTGCGCACAGGAGACAACAACGCCAAGGGGGAAAAGACTTGGATTCAGCGCTTGCTCGGAAAACTGTTGCCCACAAACATCGACAATGCCCCCCTATCCAGGCTGAATTTTGGCGGATTGGGTAAACCCATGCTGCGCAGGCTCCTCAAACAAAAGAAGATTGATGACCTGGATGTGCTGATGAAGGAAGCCCTCGACTTGGGGGCGGCATTTCATTGCTGTGATACGTCACTGAGTTTGTTTGGCTGGGGAAACGCTGATCTCATCCAAGGGGACGCGTCTCAATGGTGCGGCGTGGCATCGTTTCTCAATGGTGCGTTCAAGAGCAAATTGGTGTTGTTTATTTAACGAAAACTGGGGGGCGCTATGTCCAATTTGGAAAACGTCGTTGTTATTCTCACAACAGGTAAGCAAGATCGAGGGGCGCGCGCCACACTGGCGTTTGGCTGGGCCTGTACAGCCTTGGCCATGGGGCAGTCAGTGACGATCTTTATGACAATGGAGGGAACCATCTGGGCGCTCAAAGACGCGACCAAGGATGTAAAAGTAGAGGGGTTTGAGCCTTTGGATGAGTATTTAAGCCAGTTTATCGATCTGGGTGGCGAGCTGTTGGCCTGTGCACCCTGTAGTGAGTATTATTGTAGCTTTGACCCCACGTTGGTTCGCAACAACCTGCATCCCAATGTTCAGCTAGCAGGGCTCTCGACCGTTGTTTCCAAGGCAATATCCAATGCTTCGGTTGTCACCTTCTGACGGCATTCAATCATGGACTTGTCAAACACACCATCTCCAAGCCCTACTGACGGTTCTACGCAGCTCGGCGATAAGTTAGACCTCAGCATCGCCAGGCTTAAAGAGCGCATAAAAGACCTGGCCAAAGAAAATAAATCCTTGGCCGAACTGAAGAATATCGCTATGCCCACCCTGACGCTGGTTCAACAACAGCTGGACAACCATCGCTCCCTTTGTCATCGGTTGGCCCAGATCAGTGCTGAATCTGCTGAAATGATTGTGGATAACGAAGAGAAACAAGAAGCGCTCAACGACCTCAACATCGTTCTGGCGCGTTCTAATGCCCACGCAGCGGAATTAATGGCCGAAATCGAGTTGAGAAACGAAGAAATCAAGCAGCTGAACGGTCGCTTGGCCGAAGTGAATTCTCATTCGGCAGAGCTATTGGCGAGCCTGGAGATCAAAGAGGGGGAATTGCAGGAGATGAACCGCGAGTTACAAGCCGAGATAGAGGAAAAAAATCGACTCCTCGGTCTTGTCGCGCACGACTTACGCGGTGGTATCGGCGGCATTGGAAATCTGAGTTTGATATTGAAAGAAAATCTCGACTCCGGCGAGGGTGATTCTTTCGAGTACATCGACCTTATCCACAAGCAGAGCGCGCAACTCCAACGGTTATTAGAGAGCGTACTGGATATAGAAAAAATTCAACAGGGCAGCCTGGATCTTCAGCTAAGCAATGTGTGTCTTGGCAAGCTCATTGACGAGACCGCGAAATTCTATAAGCAAATCGCCGGTCTAAAAAACATTGAACTCAAGACAAATCTGCCCCATGGATCTGCAATGGCAGTGGTCGATCCAGAAAAAATTCGCCAAGTCCTGGTCAATTTGCTGACAAATGCGATTAAACAAAGTCCTAGCGGCAGCACCATAACGCTCGATCTCATCCAAAAGGGGAATGAGGTGATGGTCCGAGTCATTGACGAGGGCCCAGGACTCAGCCCTGACGATCTGTCTAAAGTTTTCAAGTCCTCAACACCTCAATCTGCAAAACCAACGGGAAATGAGGCGAGCCAGGGGCTCGGTTTAGCGATCTCACAGCGCATCATACAGCGCCATGGCGGTCGCATTCTCGCGCAGAATAATTTCCAAGCAAAAGGGGCCTGTTTCTTCTTTTGCATCAATACCGATCACTTGGAAATATCCAAAGAGAATTAGCGTCTTCCTCGTCACACAGGGTATATGCTACTGCACCTAGATGAGGATCGAATTTCAAGTCATAGCAGCCCTCGCCCTGGACCTGCTCATCGGAGATCCCAGATGGCTGCCCCATCCGGTCACAGGGATAGCGTGGATGGCGCATGCCCTTGAAAGGCCGATTCGGCGCGCGTTCCCATTGTCTCGCCTCGCCGGGACCTTTGTCGCAGTAGCAGTTATCGCAGCAACCGCTTCTAGTGCATGGCTATTGGTCTGGGGCGCGGGACGAATTCATCCAATTGCTGCAGACGTCATATCGATACTCATCATCTATACCTGCCTTGCCGCAAGGGATTTGGCGGGCCACGCGAACCGGGTGTATCGCGCGCTCGTCGACGGCAATATTTCCCTTGCTAGGAATCGGGTCGCAATGCTGGTCAGTCGGGATACGAACGCCCTCGACGAGGAGGGCCTGGTCCGCGCGACAGTGGAGAGCGTGGCCGAGAGCACGAGCGACGGTGTGACAGCGCCCTTGCTGTTTGCCATAGCGTTCGGTCCGGTTGGCGCGGTCGTGTACAAGGCAATAAATACGCTAGACGCCATCTTTGGATACACCGATGAGCGATACGCCCAATTCGGATGGGCTTCGGCGCGCCTCGACGACGCAGCGAATTTTATTCCGGCGCGAATAACCGGCGCGTTCATGGTTTTGGCTGCCTCGCTTCTAGGAATGGGAACAAGGCGTTCACTGCGAACTTTTCTCCGCGACCGAAAGCGCCATCCAAGCCCCAATAGTGGGCATCCAGAGGCGGCCATGGCTGGCGCGCTCGGGGTTCGACTTGGAGGAACGAACATCTATTTTGGTCAAGCGCACAATCGTCCGAGCATCGGCGAAACGCATGATTTGCTGCGGCCCGATCACATTCTTTGGGCAAACCGACTGATGTGGGCCACCCTCATCCTCACTGCAACCTGCGGGCTTTCCTTGCGCTGGTTTATTGACGGGTTGTAGATACCAAGCAAATATGATGTAGAAATCTTTCAAAATGCAATTTAGCTGGAATATTGGAGAAAGGTTAGAAAATGACCCGGGGTGTTCCTAAGTACGCCCCGACTTCGTAGAACAAATATATTAAAATCCATTCCTGGGGGTCGATATCGCTGGACGAAGACGTGGTAACGTGGAAGGTGGAGTAAAAGACCTTGCCGCATCCATAGGGGAATGTCGTGTTCATGGGGCTGCCTGGAAAGCGCTCTACGTCATTGACCCAGATGCTCGGTATCACCGGTCCGGTGAAATAGTCCACAGTGCCGTCGTCATTTACCACCACCCCGTAGCCGTCATAGGCAGTATCTGAGATGCTCTCGATGTTAATCCACGCATCTGTTAGTGGATAATGATCTAGATTCTCATTTGGCTGAACAACGGACAGCCAGGCGCGCATTTCATCGTCTAGAATACTGCCTGCGGTATCGTAAACGCCCACATTGCCAGGATTGGAGCCTACATCGGCGCCGTTGAAATCAATGACGTCAGGCAATGTCTGCTCTGCCCAATGTCCAGCCCAGCAGGAAGCATACATCTTGCCCCCGACTTCGAGATATTGACGGAGCATTGCAGCATTGTTTGCGAGATTAAAACCGCTGCAAATACAAGGGAAAAAGATCATGTGGTAGGTGTCGAGGTTTTCCTGGGCCTCAAATAGCTGGGTTGCGTCGCCCACAGCTGAGGGTGAAGAACCAGCATGGTTATACAAATCAAATTGCTCTGTTCCATGCACCAGGTCACCGCTGCTATCGAGCTCGCCCAGGCCCATCCTCGCTAAGAGATCTTCTGGATAGTCCATCGTGTTCATGAGCACTGCGTAGTCCGGTATCCTATCCAATTGATCATCGCTATTGGCACCGGGCAGGGTAGTCAGAGATTCGGGGACGTCTTGAAATTCCGGGCCGCCTATGACTTGGAGTTCCCGGACGCGCTGAAAATCTCCTTTCCGAGTGACAATATTGAACGTGCCTGTCAGAGCCGTCTGGATTGCCCAGGTACCGTCTGCGTTTGAAACAGTCCATTGTCCATAGGGCACTTCGTCGCCTTCGTTGCAGTAAGCCTCGTAGGGAATGTCCGTTCCCAAGCCTGAAGTTAGATAAACAAGGGCCCCTGAGATAGGAAAGCCCGATGCCGATTTCACGACGCCTCTTATCTTGGCATCTCCGATCTCTCCGGTATCTGTCTCTGTATCCGTGCCAGTATCACTATCTGTGTCTGAACCAGTCTCTGTGTCTGAACCAGTCTCTGTGTCTGAACCAGTCTCTGTATCTGAACCAGTCTCTGTGTCTGAACCAGTCTCTGTATCTGAACCAGTTTCTGTATCTGATCCGGTTTCTGTGTCTGTACCAGTTTCTGTATCTGATCCGGTTTCTGTGTCTGAACCAGTCTCTGTATCTGAACCAGTTTCTGTATCTGATCCGGTTTCTGTGTCTGTACCAGTTTCTGTGTCTAAACCGGTTTCTGTATCTGTGCCCGTTCCCGTGTCTAAATCCTCACCCGAACAATCACAGTCTTCCCAGCCCGTTCCCGTTGGGTTGCACACTTGTGCTCCTATGCTTCCACTGATGCAAACACACGGCTGTGTGGCACCGGGTTCACAGATTCGATCGTTCTCGGGATCAGTGACTGAACACGCCAAGATGCCGGCAAGAGCAAGAATAAACAAAAAAAACCTTCGTCGTAACATTTTTAGCAGTCCTCTCTGTCCACACATAATGAATAATCATATTACACCCCGATAGTAGGGATGATGTCAATCCATATTGTCGCAAACATCCCCTACTGGGTCATTGCGTTGGGGGAGTCCGATCCGCAAGCCATGTAAAATCCCTTCTCAAGTAACGATAACAACCGAGTATCGCCGCCAGATTCAGTACGACAAAGGTGTTGGCGAAACGGGCAAAGCGGTTTGCCCGGTGCCCCTTGAGCGCACCCCAGCATGCCAAGCCGTAAAAGACGACTTGACTGAGAAAGGTCGAGAGGTACAGCGGCCACACAGGTGTGTGTATTTTTAACAGATAGATATTTGAAGCAAAAAAACCTATCAGCGCATAGGGGCATAACAGTCGATTTATTTTATGAGAGACATACTGGAAAAAAAGTCTATTTTTAAATGGATTGAGGATGTTGGGCAGTAAGTCCAACAGCTGATAATTCCCTGTAAGCGTGCGGGTTTTTCTTTTGAGCTCACCACTTAGATCTGCCTCCCTATCAAATACCCGGGCACCTGGCTCAAAAACAACCCTAAATCCCTTTAGTGCAATCTGCATTGGGGTAAAGACATCGTCTAGCAAACAATCAGCTGGTATATCGCTAAACAATTCACGACGAGCGGCGAAAAATGCACCGGTCGCGCCGCAAACAGAATCGAATGAGGACTCTGCCATTCGGATTATTTTTTCGTATTTCCAATAAATGCCCGGGCCTTTGCTCGAACCGATAATTAGCTCGCCGCTTGCGCAGCCGACCGATTTGTCGGCAAAGGTCGACACCAGAGTACGCAATGCCTCCTGGTCTACTTTCTGGCGGGCATCGCAAAACAAGAGGATGTCACCTCTGGCATGTCGAACACCCCGATTGATGGCGGTCGGTTTTCCCAAGTGCGCTTCGAGGTTAATTTGCTCGATGCGAGAATCGGAAAAGCCCGCCACGACGTCACCCATGTCGTCAGTGGATCCGTCATTGATAACGATTATCTGTAACTTGTCCGGCTCGTATTCGAGGTCGAGAAGGTTTTTTATTTTTGATCCGATAACCGCCGCCTCATTCCTCGCCGCGAGGATGATCGAAACGGTCGGATTGATAGCGCTTCTTTTCGGAGTAGTTGGTCTTAGAACTGAAAGGCATTTAATGAGTATCGGATATCCAATATATGTATAAGAGACAAAAAAAAGCGCACCAAAGAAAACCGCACTGGCAATCACCCACATTTAGAGACGGTGTAAATTGGGCATGACACCGATCACTGGTGATCCCAACAGGTTCTCCACATCCCCTGGTCCGCGGACGTATAAGGTTAAGAACTCCTTGATAATTGCCACGATAAGTCCGAGTAAAACACCCGCGACCAATGCCAATGAGAAGAGCCATTTGAACGTAATGCCGATCGGATGCACCGGACGGCGAGGCTCTTCTACGAGCCATATCTGGTTGGATTCATCGAAAATGCCCAGGGCTTGTGTCACACGGGCATCTTCCCACTTGGCCAGCAAATTGGTATAAATACTTTCCTTGACGCTCTTATCCCGAACCAGCTGCTGGAGTGTCCGCTCGGTCGCTGGAAATGATTTAACAGATTCCATTGTCTCTTTACTTTGATGCTCAAGTGCTGACGCCTCTCCCCGAAGAGATGAGATTTCAGCGAGCAATGCCCGGTATTCCAGAAGGTCGCTGGTCATAATGTCACTGGACCTTTGCGACACGGACGATGGTCCTTCACTCTGCTGGGATCTCATCTCTGTTTCCAGCCTGGCCATGCTCTCTAATTCATTCATATCGAGCGCTCCGCTCTCTATATTTGCGGCCTTGCGCTCCTTTTTGAGATCATTAATGCGCGCGAGCAAGGCAACCACTTCCGGGTGATCATCCCTGTATCTCGCCCGCAGTTCTCCGAGCTGTGTCTGAGCTTGGACAAGGCGGGACTCGAGCTCTCGGGCGACCGGGTTGTAAAGCCTCAGCCTGGCTCCCAGTGTTGATTTTCGCTGTTGCGCAGCGCGCAAATCTGCCTTGGCTCTGAGCAACGCGCTTTTAGTGTCGATATAAGAAGTCATGTTTACTTGATAGACTTCGGGAAGCTCGGCTGCGTTGTCCTCCTTAAAGGACTGTATGGCGCCTTCTATACCGGTCAATTCATCTCTGATCTCGTCTATCTGTTTCTCTAAAAACTGGCTCGCCTCCTTGAGACCGTCCTTTTGTGGTCTCAGCATCGTGTCGACAGCCACGTCCAGCAGCCGCGTGATCGCGTCGTAACACTGGTCAGGAGACTTTCCAACAACGTTGATTCTCACCAATCCCCCACCCATGCTCAAAACGGTAATCCGGCTCCTCAAATCAGAAATAGCAAATTCAATGGCCTTGTTATCTGCCTTTTCTTCGAGTTCTCCGATATCTCGTAGCACCTTTTCAAGGGTCTCTCGACTGCGGATCACACTTTGAATGAGAGGCAATCGATCATTGACAGACCAGTCAACTCTCAAGTCTTCGAGAAAGGGGTTCACGTCGACACTGTTTTGCACAAACAGCTCTGCTTGGGCCCTGTATTTACTCGGTAAAATATCCCTTGCGAGCCACATGGCAGCAGGTACGACCACCGCGAATAGTGCGACAACTTTCCAGCGGTAGCGAACCGCTTGGAAAAGCAAGCGAAAGTCAATTTTGGTTAGATCAGGTGACTTTGTCATTTTCCACCAGCTCTTTTTGTTCGATTGCAATCGCGCTAGGCGATCTATTTCGCCTTGGAGCCCGAAAGAAACGTTTGACTGACTCGATAATCGAGGGTGTCAGGTGCTCGTTCCAAACAGGCCAGATATGTTCAATGCCAGAGCTCTCAAGCCAGCCGACAAGCTGTTTCAGCTCTTTGGCCCGCGTGCGACGGGATGCCACGACAACGATGGCTGCGTCGAAAAAGCGAATCCAGCGATTGGGCATGGTAACGAGTCCACCCGGCGCCATAAAAGATGGGCTCCGCACGATGACGACATTATCTTCTTCAATAGGTGGTGGGTTGGTCAGCAGATCGCGCGCATCCATCACGGTGAATGGCCTGTGCCCCAAATGGCACACTTGCTCGTTAATCTCTGCCACGAAGCGCGACTTGCCATCCCCATCTTTAGGCGAGGTAACCATTATCCGTTTGGCCGATACCTCAGAAATGCAACCAACGAGCTGTTTGCTGAGTTTACGGAGGTTTAGCTGACGCTCTGTTTGAATGATATTCATAGTTTACAGCATCTCTTGTCCACGCCTATAGTGTAACCGACCGGGCTCCTTTGGCAATTGGACACGCATATTGCTTAATTGATCACGCCATTCGTCTTGCCTTATAGCGCTCGCGCCTCGAATGCCGTGGCATTTCGTATCCCTCGCTCACGGGGTGGCTTGTGGAATTTACTTCAGGCCTTTCTTTTCGATTTTTCCAGACGACGTTCTGGGTAAGGAGGCCCGAATCTCGACCAACTTGGGAATCATAAAACTTTCGAGATGCTTTGCGCAGTGCGCGAGGAGTTCCTTTTCTGTAAGCTTAGAGCCTTCCACAAGCGCCACAAACGCCTTTATTGCTTGCCCCAGCAACTCGTCTGCAACACCTATCACTGCCGCTTCGGTGACGTCCTCAAGTTCATAGAGAACACTCTCTACCTCACGCGGACTCACCTTTTCACCGCGGCTTTTTATAATGTCGTCCTTACGCGATACAAAATAGAGATAACCCTCCTCATCGCGCTTGAACAGATCGCCCGAATAGAGCACCTGCTCACCGGGAAATTTTCCAGGTTTCAGTATCCTGGCAGTTTCCTCAGGCATTTCCCAGTATCCCCGTGACACATTAGCCCCTCTGATGACCAGCTCGCCAATCACACCGTGTTCTTTGATTTCCTCCCCGTTCTCATCTACCAAATAGACTTGCTCATTCGGCATACCGCGGCCGACCGAGTCTGGACGCAGCCTTATTTGATCCGGCGGGAGGTACGATACGCGCTTGCATTCAGTAAGCCCGTACATGGAATAGATCGCCACGTTAGGAAACCGTTCTTGAAAAGCGACAATGTGATTGGCCGGCAGCGCGGCCGCAGTGCTGGAAATATATCTTAGAGAAGCCAACCCATCATCGTTCAGTTCATTCATTTTAAGGAGAATTGACATAATGGTCGGCACGATGGGAAAGCCGGTCACGTGTTCCCTTTTCAGCGTATCGATGATCGCTTGGGGAAAGAGATAATTGCGTTCCAATACAACAGTACCGCCGAATTGCGCGGCCATCAGTATCTGGTAGAGGCCGTAATCAAATGACAGGGGCAGCACACTTAAAACGATATCATCTTCAACATTTTCCAAGTATTCAGTTATAGACGTCGATGCAGAGACGATGTTGTGATGGGTCAACATGACCCCCTTGGGATTTCCAGTCGTCCCAGAGGTGTAGATGAGTGCGGCCAGATCAATATCGATTGCCTGGGTCGGCAGCTGGTCAGTCGACTGTTTTTCTTTAACGTCTTGCCAGGATGCAATCAACGGATTTTCATCGTCAGCTGTTTGCCGGTTTTCGCCGCTGACAATAACGGCCTTGAGGCTCGGGGCTTCATCTGTCGATATCTTTGATTGTTGCCATTTTGTATCTTGAACCATAAGCGCGGATACGCGACAATTATCTAAGATATACAATATTTTTCGTTTTTTCGTAGTTGGATTGATCACCAGGAAAACAGCATCTGCCTTGAGAATCGCCCAGATGGCAATGACCGCCTCAATCGAATTATCCATGAGAATTGCGACCCGATCCCCATAGGCCACCCCTGCATCGCGTAAGGCGCGGGCCATCTGATTGGCCGCAGCATTGATGTCAGCGTAGGTGATGCGTTTTTTTCCACAAATGATCGCTGGTTTATTTGGCAGGCGGTCAGCGCTATTCTCGAGGAACTCTTGTACCAGCATGTTTGGCCACCTTGATACTCCTAGGAGTTTTTTGAGGGTTGATCCTGTAACCTGCTGTTAACATACGTGACAATCCTATCGATGGAGTCAAAATTCTCCGGTATGAGATCCTCATCTCTTACATTGATCTTAAACTCGCCTTCAATAAACGCCACGAGTTCTAAGATCCCCGTTGAATCGACAATCCCCGTATCGAGAAACGAAGCACTGTCGTCAAGCGAGGCGTCCTGATCGCCGAACATGAAATTATCAATGATGAAGGTTCGCAGTTTTTCTTTCATGATACCCGAAGAGCTTCTTTTGGAGTCGCTGTTGGTGCTAGAAAACAGGCCATCTGATCGCGATCGCCCGTCTTCGTGTCATTTTACAAATTCTAGTGCTAGCAGGCTCAAATCGTCCTCAAACCTGCTACTTCCACTATAATTTAAAACTTCTTCTTCAATCTCATGAACCACTGAATTGATCGGATTATTGTTTTTTGCAGCGATAATTGACATCAGGCGGTCTACGCCGAACATCTGGGAGCTGGCATTGCGCGCCTCGGTCAAACCGTCCGAATAAACAAACAATCGATCACCCCGCTCAAAGTCACGCTCGTATTCGGTAAATTTGTATCCCTGAAAGAAACCAATCGGGGGATCTCCATCTTGGAGCAGGGTACACTGGTCGTCACCGTAAAACACAGGCGGTGGGTGTCCCGCTCGAATCCATTTCATTTTTCTTTGATGTTGGTCGATTACGGCATAGAACAATGTAAAATACATGTCCATCGGCGGCTTGAGAGGGAATACTTCATTCAGATATTCTGCCAATAACTTTGGCTCACCGAGATAATTCGGAGCTAGAACATCTTTGAGCGATGCATCCGAGCCGGGCCTGGGGCGAAGAATACTCCCTAGACCTACGGCGAACAATGCGGCGTTTACCCCGTGTCCAACCACATCAAAGCCAAACAAGCCGAGTCGATGATTATCAATTTGAGTTACATTAAATAAATCACCACCAACAAATGCGCTGGGTTTGAATATCCATCCTAAATTAACATCTGGCCCACTTCTGGCACGGGGAAGCATCGTTGCCAAGGCGCAGGCCACTTGTGCGAGCTCCCGATCTCGCAGTGCGGTGCTCTCGGTATGGTGGTCCTGTTCAAAGGTCGCCAATCGAAGAATCGACTCGAGGCGCAACCTGAGCGCATCTGGATCAAAAGATGCAGCTATTGTATCGGAGGCATTGGCACTTATGATTTGTGGCGTAACCGGATTAATATGGCCCATTGTATAGAGCACATCGTGTGTATCTCTTATGGGATCCTTCTCTCGAGGCCCTAAGCAAACCTTGTGATCCCCAGTGACGGGGATTGACCAATCCGTTGAAAACGTGGGAAACACCTGTTCCCGAAGGTGTTCCTGCGGGTGATCGTCGCTTAAATCATCCTCATCTCTCTTGTCGTTTAATGAGGCGATACAACGCGTTAAAAGATCCCGCGTCAAGGCATCGTCTTCCCCAAGCAATGATTCCACTCTGGATAGATGTTCTTGACCTCTTGTTGTACTTTTCGGGCGAATCATTTTGCTTCTCAGAGTTACGTTTAAGCAGAACCGAATCTAAACCGAGTTAGCTAGAAAACCTGGCACAATTCGAGTTTTGGATAAACCGCTCCCTCCCTTTATGGTCCAGACAACCGGACTGATTCAAAAATCTGTTCTATTGTTAATAATTAAACGCTAAATGTCAATCAAAAATTTAGAGAAAATTTCAACATTCTTAAAAAATTTTCGTTAAAAGCACACTCTTATAAAAGCATACGCCTACATTGGCACTCATTCAAGCACCTACCAATGCACATTATCGATCAGCGCCGTCCAATGCGCCCTTCCCAGGGACGAAAGCACACAAATCTGAACTCAGCGGTGGTTATCGCAGGGAAAGCACAGCGTCAAAGCTGTTAACGGCCACCTCTGTTGAATCGAATGTTTCTATGGCTTTGTTCAGGCTGAGAATCTTAAATATCTCTGCCGGCTGATTGGCCAAATTGGCGACTTTCGTATCACCGCCGAAACTTCGCGATCGCTTGAAAACAGATACAATCGCGCCGACCCCTGAACTGTCAATCAGGTCCAGGTTTGCCAAATCAAACACGATGCGAATTACACCTGTGTTGAAAAGGGTCTCGATAAGCGGTTTGAACTCGCTTGCAGTTATCGCATCTAATTGGCCGGACAATGCAATGACTGTGACGTGCGCGTGTTGTTTTTGCTCTATGTTAAGCATCGACTCGGGTCTCCTGCACGGTCTGGATCTTTGGATAATCGCGATCTACTCAATAGTCGCACCATCCGTAACACATTCGCCCGCCCGTTGCCACCCACTTTGTAATCCAACTTATCCATAAAGGAGCGCATTATGAAAAGACCCATGCCAGACTCAGACAGGTAATCAGGGGGTTGGTGACCTTCGGTATCCAGCTGAAACGTGCGGCCGTCATCGTGTAGCTCCAACGTCAGTTGGCTTTCGGACACGCCGACGACCACAAGAACTTGCTTGTACATGATTTCTGTCTGGCTGTGCTCGGCGAGATTGTTAAAGGCTTCGTTAAAGGCCGACACCACCTGATGCTTGAAGACCGACGTCTCGCCCTGGCTGATCAGCTGATCGCAGATATTCGCGATCAATGCAGCGATCGGATCCCTGAAACCAATGTCGCAGGGGACTAGAATTGAAAACTTACCTTTTATGCGATTGGTCATCCGCATCTTCTGCAGTATATTATAACGAACAGTCCCCCCACTGTCTTGCTTTTTGAGAAGACCCACCAAAACCCCTTAAATATTACGCATAATTACAGGGTTTGCAACCATTACACCTAAAAAAGAAAAATTCGTTATAAATGGAATACTGCCATAGAATAGCCCCAAAAAGGACCCCGCTCAGGTAGAAGCGGCTAAATCGACACCTGGGCAGATATTTTGCGCCTAGATTATTGCTATAAATGTTGTAAAAATACACGAGAGGTATAATATATGCCGCGATTTTGCTTTTTTTATTTTTAAAACACAGCTTTTTCAATATGACGGGCGCACTAATATGAGGTAAGAACGCGCCATAAAAAAGGAAACGGTCCAAGGGGAGCCATCAAGTGAATACGCCAGTTCGCATCGTCAAGCGGCTTATCGACTGCTGTCTTAGCTCTATTGGCCTCGTTGCCAGCGCCCCGCTGATGGCGATAATCGCGGTGGCAATCAAGGGATCTTCTAAGGGCAGGATTTTCTATAAACAAAAAAGAGCCGGTATGATCACTGGGAGCGAAGGAGACGGCCCCAGCGAATTCTGGATGTACAAATTCCGCACCATGGTCGAGAATGCCGAAAAGGAAACAGGTGCGGTTCTGGCCGCCAGAAAAGATGCCCGCGTTACCCGCATTGGCCATATTCTCCGAGCTACCCGACTCGACGAGCTCCCCCAGCTGCTGAACGTTCTCAAGGGGGAAATGAGCATGGTCGGACCAAGGCCTGAACGCCCCGAGCTCATAGAAAATTTGAGCATGGCTATCCCCTTTTTCGAGGAGAGAATGCGCTTCGTCAAACCGGGAATCACCGGTATGGCCCAGGTAAACCTCTCCTACACCGGCAGAATGCCGAAAAACAGCCGGCTCTTTCGCTTCAAGGATACGCTGCTAAACCCCTTTGACTTACCTGAAACCCAAAATTCTGTAGCCGACGATATGAGGACAAAGATTCTGTACGACTTTGTCTACAGTGCCATGTTGGAAAAGTTTGGACTGTTTTTGCGCACAGATACGACGATCATGCTGAAAACGCCCTTTGTCATGTTCTTTTCCCGTTTTGGCCAGTAAATAAACATTTGATTAAGCTGCCAATCAAGGTGCCCTGAGGCGAGATATTTCTTCGGCCAGTTCCCGCTTAAAAACATACCACGGGGCCGGCTTGGCCGCGGTGTCTTGGCCTAAGTCTCCCAACTCAAATGTTGACAGGTATTTTTCGATGACCGCCATGGCCCGTGGGTCTTTTTTCTTCTGGGCAAGCCGATCTAGGGTCAAAAGATAGCGATAGTCATCGATGCCTTCCCGTTTGTTTCGCTCGAATTCGATCGAGCAGATGAGCTCACCCTGGTCGTTTGCATTGCACCAGGCAAAGTCGTCTTCGCGGCAGTCCAAGGCATAATAAGGATCGCCGGCTGTGATATTCCAGTGCCAGTCCACTCGGAATTGCATATTGAACTTTTTCGCCGCTTTGTAGGCGTAGCGTCCCAAGGTGAACCGATTCCCACCATTGTAGAGCGCCCACGCCCCACCCTTTTTTTGTAGACGTTCCACGCTCGCCTTGTCGTGAAGCGCTAAATTGGCCACATGCAGTGCGGTGGCAAAGTCGAGATGCTCCTTCTCGTTGTGCATTCCCGTGTGATAGCTCGTGGCTGCCGTAAAAAAGGGCGGCCCCTTGGGAAAGGCCTTTTTGTAAGCCCGAGCGTTCTCGATGGCCGTTTTTAGCCCCGCTCCCAGCGGCTCATCCCCGATGTTCCAATAAACCGGCAGCCAATCGTTTTGGCGTGCATGCTTTTGGATGTGGCCAAAAAGTTTTTTCAAAAACTTCGAATAGTCCTCAAATCCTGCAGCTTCAGCCCGGCGCGTATCTTTTTTGTAAAGGGTAAACCCGCGAAGGGGGCAATAGCTCACGACAGGCATACGAAACCCTGCTGCCTTTGCTCGCTTCATCTGCTTGTCCCCGAGGCTGAAGTCTATCCTTGGCATTCCGTTTTCAAATCCTTTAAAGGTAAGGACCGGCAAACCGGAAAAGGTTGTGAATCCGTAGTCGCGAAGTCGCCTGAGGCTCAGCAAGGCCATCTTGTGGCGCCACTCATCTCTTTCTCGACTGCCGTCTATCCAGGGTATATCAATCTCATGTCCCCAGGGGCCGATTGGAATATCCACTTCGTCCAGTCCCCCTGAATGAACGCGAATCGAAATGGGAATCGCCGATTCAGGAGCAGATGCTGGCGCAACTGTTACAACCCCCCGATACATCCCTGCCGCGGTTCCCGGGGGTACACGGACGGTCAGCCAAAAACGACGCGCCTCTCCCTTGCGGATCTGGACGCGCGAGCGCGGGATAACGAGTCGAGGTTTTATGGTGTAGACAGATCCTTCCATCGTCATTCGGCTAATGCGGTTTGATACGTATCCAACTGCGATCTCGCTGGCCCGTATCACCCCCGGGCCCTTCAAGTCGCTAACCGAAACCGCTGTTTCACCCAGATCCTGAATAGGATAGATGGAAAAGGTGATGGGTTCGTATTCACCATCAAATGCCAAAGCCTCTGGCACGCGACCAATTTCCCGCTGAAACGGCCTATCCCATGGATAGACATCGGCCATGTAGTCGCGGCCAAACCACATGTAACCCATCCTTTTGTGTGTTGGGGAAGGGGTCAGTGGATCTCCGGTAGATGCAGGCAGCACGCGTTTGAAATAATCTTCAAAATATGCCCTGCGCAGCTCTAATACCCGGTCGAGAAAGCGTTGGCCTCGCGCTGCTTCTGCCTTGGGATAGATAATGAGGGCTGAGACACTATTGGCCCAATTCAACCCTTCAAACTCGATATTGAGCTGGCCGTCAGTGACCTCTACGTCAAATTCCTTTTCACTATAATAACCCAGCTGGTATTTTTCGAAGGTATTTTCACCTGGTCTGTCCTCTGTTTCCCAGTGGCGAAAGTACTTTTTCTTAAATTCGGGATAGTTCATTTTTTCGCGCAATACTTCTTTGCCCTCGGCAAAGATGGCGCGTCCGGTAAACCGTTGATATTCGCCCCAATAACCAGACGGATTGTCAATATTGAGAAATGCGTGATATTTGCCGTTTGGCAGATCGACAGCGAATCCACCCCTCTCGATACACATAAAATCCCTGTACAGGGGCTCTGGCTGGAGCACATCGAAGCTGCGCCATAGCTTTGCATTATTCAGACCGTACCCGATACCCTTTGAGTACAGGGTTGATGGGTCTACTCTCAAAAAACCTGGCATCAGGGGGCTCGTTTGCGTGCCAAAATCAAACGCATAAAGCGTATCAAATATTACTTTTTTGGTTTTTGTATCTGTGGTCAGGCGCAGGTTGTCAAAATAGAGCGCACCTTCGGCACCTTCTTCAATGACAAACACAAGCCTGGTTATAGCACTCAGCAACAGATTTCTACCTGGCCGGGATTTTTCACCGACAAAGAGCTGGTCCAGGCCCAGTCGTATTTCACTGCGGCCCGGAGGAATGGATGTTACATGATTCACACGCGTCCAATATCCCGTGGTTTCTTTGTCGCGAATTTCGATGGTCAGCATCATCGGCTGGCTCGCACTACTGAAAACATCAATCTGAAAAAAGTCATACCCCGACCAGTCCTGGAGACCGTCCCATCTCGCGGCGCCACCTTTTAGACAAAGGGATTTTTTTCCGTTGCTCGCATAGTGGGCAACGACGTCGCCACCGCTAAAGGGATTTGACGCTTCGAATCCTTCAAGCACCTTTAAAGGGTCTTTTGAGGAGGCCACGGGTGCGGAGAGGTTTTCGCCGCATGCATAACAATGGGTGCGCTGCTTCGGGTTCTTGTGATTACAGCGATCACATCGAATAAAACCATCACTGAACCCCCCTGCAGGTGGCGCAATGGTTTCTTCAGGATCAGAGAGCACCGGCGTTGGCGTCAGCGGAACGTCCTGTCCCACGCGCTCCATGTGGACATCGTCTACCCAGAACAACCCGGGCGCCATTAACCCAAAGGAAGGGCCAAATACTTTTTTTCGTTTCTCAATCTGGGTGACGTAGGTAAGCTTTGTCCAGCCAAAGGTACCGTTTTTGTTGAGCCGCATGAATTTTTCATTAAATGCAAACTCAGTGGTCATATCCCATTTACCGACACCGATACCTAATCCTCTAATATACGCGGTGATTCTGTACCGACCGGGATCTAGTTCTATATCTTTTATATACATGCGAATTTTGGGTTCTGCGCCACCGACAATTAAGCAGGAGGATTTGCCCGAGTGGGCAATCTGCCCGACGTGAAATTCGGCTTCCCCTTCATATCGCCAACCTTTCCATTTTGGAAACACGCGCCCAAATCTGTCGCGAGGTTTTGTCTCTTCGAACGATGGATCAGCAATAAGGCCGCCATGCTTTTCTTCTTCAGATCCTACAACGCCCCCTGCAACGCGTTCAGCGCAGCTGCAGAAAAGGAATACAATCGAAATGAGACGTATATTCATCTTACATGCTTTTATCATATTATATTTGCAACGCTCCTTGGATCAGTCGGGTCAGTTCTTTTTGTCGTACTTCCCAGGTGTTATTCGCCGCGATCTCCACGAGGTGCTGCTTTTTGCGCGACGAACATTTGAGGGCCTCGCGAATGCGGGCGTGAAACTCATCTGGTGTTGTGCCGCAGTAGATTTCCTCTGCGCCGTCTAGTCCTTTGAACGTTCGAGTGGAGACGATGGGAATGCCCATAGAATAGTACTCGTACATTTTTAGTGGGCTGATCGCCATGGTCATGTTGTTTTTCTTGTAAAGCAACATCCCCACATCAAACTGTTTCGCATAGCGCTTAATTTCCTCGTAAGGCAACTTCCCGAGCAACATTACATTGGGAAGGGAGCGCAGTTTTGAGGCTTCTTCATTGGGCTCTCCTATGAGCACATATTGAATCGCCTGATCCATTTTTGCAACTCGTTTGAACAGTCCGAGATCTATCCAATCAGAAAAAATACCAAAATATCCCACAACCGGTCCCTTGATGGACGTTAATTCCGGCGGGATTGATGGTCGCCGATTACTGAATGCCTCGAAGTCAACGCCATGGGGCAAAAAGAATTTCTTCTTGGAAACGCGAGATCCCTTTGAATTGTAGAGCTGCAACGAAGAAAATATGCAAATATCGGCTTCTTTAAGTAATGTGTCTTCCTGCTCGCGTAACAAATCCTTGTCTGTTTCTGGAAACTCGAGAAAATCATCACCGCAGTAGTATATTAAAAGTTGAGTCGCGACCGTTTTCCGCAAGTACGCGGCAAGTGGATTAGATATCCACATTATTAGCGGTTCTCTTTTTTTGATATTGACACTTGACAGTTGTTTGCCAATAGACAGCCGATTAAATGCCTGAATGGCTTTATGTTTATGAAAAGGTAGAAAAACCGGATCAACGACGGTCGGTTTTAACCCGCTCGAATTTTCCCTTGGCGAACCCTGGACTGGGGCAGATGGCGTGTCTGGTGAACGAAATATCTTCCTGACGTGTCCGAATGAATGTTTCAGTCTTTGAAGCACCCGATCGGCATCGTATTGGGTCAACTGTGGTGACCGCATACCAATCGAGTTCACCCACACCACTTTATGTCCGTGTAAAAACCCCCTTATCAGGTGTTGGCTAGAGGATGGGTGTCGCCCCCAATCATCTCCAAAAACCAAAAATGTACAGGGTTTCAAGGCATGTCCTCCAGATTTAGAATTCATAGAAGTTAGTCCGGTCTTCGAATTCACGATACCGCGGGTCATTGTCATTAACGTTCACACCAAAATAGTTCGCCACGTATGCATTTTTTTCTTCTCTGGTTTTAAACGGCTTTTTGATCGTATTTTTATCTGCAAGGATTAGCTTTTTTGCCATACTTGTTTTAAATATTACTTTTGCTGGATTTCCGGAAACAACCGAATTATCTGGCACGTCTTGTCGCACCACGGCCCCAGCACCTATGATACAGTTATCACCTATGACAACATTTCTTGATATTATTGCTCCCATGCCGATAAAGCAGTTATTCCCTATTTTTATCTTTCCGTATGTAGCCCAAAAATCAGCTTCGTTATCTTTCCACAGCGTCGTGGTGCCATCGTGGGTGATAAACATCACGTTCCCGGACACGATGACGTTGTCGCCTATCTCGACCAAAAAGGGTTCAGAGAAAAAATTGCTCGAAAAGAATTTACAGTTTTTTCCCACCTTCACACCTCGGCTCCGTGCCTCTTCTACCCGCCAACGAACAATGTTCGTCTCATACAAGTCTGCCATATAGACCTTGTGATCGATAGCTGCCTTTGTCTTGCAGTCTGGAATAAACGGGCTTAGCAGCGGCCAGCACTTGATAGACAGTTTTTTTAAGTGTTTCTTCACGAGAGGCCTCCTGGTTCAGCTTTTGCCCTTGATAAATTGCATAGGGTTTCGAATAAATGCAACGATTGTCTTCTTGTCCTCAACATGCAGTATCGGCAAAACCCAAACCAATAGGATGTATAGAGCGAATAGGGAAAATTGCAACACTATTGATAAGCCGATGCTTTGAGTGTCGACTATCATAGATATAGTTGAAAGGACGCTGGCGATGGCCAGCATCATTAGGGGCCTTTTCCAGTTAAGTGTGAGCTCATAGTACTTCTGGGAAAAAAGCCATACGTAGACAAACCGCACGAAAAAAGCAAAAATCGTTGCCAATGCCGCACCAAGAGCTTGGTACGTCGGTATGAGAGCAAAACTAAGGGCGATAATGACACCTGCCGAGGCTACAGTTCCGATGGCGACATGCTTGGTTTTACCGGCATAAAAAACGCCGAAGTCGCAAAATGCAGTCCACGCTTGAATGATGTAGGCCAGCATGATGAACGGCACGATTTTGTAGGCTGGCCAAAAGGACGGTGCAGACATCACCCTAAAAAGATCGCGACTAAAAAGCGATATAAAGAGTCCAATACTTACAAACACCAGATTATAAAAGAAAAAAACCTTTCGATTGATTGCTTGAGCATTTGGCTGCTTGGCAATTTCAAATCGTTGCGGAGCCCAAATATTGTTAATGGGTACGCCGGCCAACATCCATAAGACAAATCCAAGCTTGTAACCCAGGGAATAGATCCCCACCGTCGTTAAGTCTGAGTAGGTCTTTAAAAAATATCGATCTGAAAAGGTAAGAACAAAGGCACCCAGGTTTGAAATAATAAGTGGAGCGCCATAGATGAGCATCTCCTTGGCGATGGTTTTTGAAAAGGAAAACCCCACTTTTCGAAATGTGTAGACAAGTAGCCAAATACCAAAAAGTATATTGTTAATCAAAGAGCTCATAAGGACGCCTAAGACGCCTTTTTGAAGTACAACGACAAACAGCACATTCAAGCCAATTTGAAAAACCAATCTGCCGAGACTTATGGTGACAAAAAAAATGGGACGTTGCAGAGCACGGATAAAAACCAACGGCAGGATAATAAGCACCAGCGTGCCAAAATTAATAAAGGAAAGATGAAAATACAAAACTGAATCATGACCACCATCTAACACCGCACCAGATAGTAATCCCGAGGAAGCAATACCCAAACCCGCGCCGACCACATGGCATAATATGAGAAGGATAAAAGAAGTGGAAATGACTTGATTTCGTTTTTCTACATCCTCATCTCTATAGTAAAAGCGATACACCGAGTTTGCGATGCCAAAACCGATCACCAACGCAAAAATATCCACGGTCATATTGAGCAGCTCGATGGTGCCGTAATCCTCTGGGGTCAGATATCGGGTGTATATCGGCAGCATTAAAAAGCTGGCGGCTTTTTGGAGGACTGCTCCGACTGCGTATATCGCAGCGAATTTGACTGTTTTCTGAGCCTCTGACATCGCTCTCTTTCGCAGACGGCTATGCTTTAAAGTCGATAAAAACGAGTTTTAATAGCATCCGCACCGATAGATGCCAAGAAAACTATACCCCGAGAAAGCCTCATCTCTTAAGATGGTAGGAAACAGGCTCGAAACGAGTGATAAATTGATGCGGTTAATCCTCAGCCCAGACCCTACTGACGGCTACAGCCGCAGCCGCAGTCAGCAGGGCGACGCCAAAGATAAAGAAAATAAAATAAGTGGGAGTCATCGACAACATCGATGCGACCTCAGCAACAGATTTGCTCGTAACGAGCGTTTGGACAGCAGTTTGACTGTGGGACCCAACGACCACCACTGCGCGCCACAAAATAGCGATCGCCCCCACCCACCCTGCCAAAAGGAACAGGATCCGCTGCTTTCTCGCCTTTTTTGAGGCCAGGCCCACCGCTGAGCGATCCGCACCGATTTGGTTCAACACAGACCGCGTAGCGTTCAAGGTGCGCGCCTCTACCTCCTGCGTCTGCGTCAGTACCCACGGCAACTCACAGACGATGCGTTCGGCGCGTGTATGCTCTTTACGGCAGTTATCGCATATCGCGATATGGGATCTGTAGGCCAGTGCCTCTTGCCGGGACAGTTCCCCGTCTACTGCGGCTTCGAAACGCTGACCCATCTGCTCACAGTTAAAAGATAATGCCGTCATTTTAACATGTCTCCAAAGCACCTAGCTCTTTGCGCAGCGCTGCTCGGGCCCGATACAAATTGGTTTTCACCGTACCGATCGGCATCCCGAGTTTCTGGGCGATCTCCTCGAGGGTCAGTCCCTGGCGGTAGTGGAGATCGACGATTTCAGGTCTGGGCGGGGGCAATGATGAGATAGCGCCTCTTAGCACGCGTGCCCGTTCGTTTTGCTCAGCCCGTTCATCTGCTGTTGGCAGTTCTGGTGGGTCAGCCGGTGGCAATGGCCGGGCTCGAACCGCTTCGCGCCGCACACTGTTGAGAAACACGTTTCGCGTAATGCCATACATCCAACTCTTGGCAGCAGCCCAGTCTCTAAGGGAATTCAATGAACGGTACGCCCGCATGAATGCCTCCTGGAGACAATCCTCTGCCTGGTCAGGCGCTGCCCCTTGCCTCAGCAGAAATCTAAAGAGTGGGGCTCGATGCGCTGCCATCAGCTCGCTGAATCTCCTAAGTTCGGTATCAGATGGAAGGTGTGACTGCCTGTCGGTTTCTCGCTTCAGTGAAGTGGCAGATAGGGAGGTCATGGCCAATGGGCGCATCATAGCCTCTATTTGCTGTCAATAGCCAAGTATTTCCCAGCCAAAAAATAGGCCCCACCCAAGAAAACAAATGCCAGGCCAAAGACGGCCTCTCTGGGATACCCATACAGGGCTAGTGGCACGCTCCCGGCGATGCCGATAGCGGCGATCAACAACCCGGTTCGCTTGTCATTGGTTTGACGAGGGGGCGTTCCGGGCAGCTCAGGGATAAACTGAAGGCCTGCCTCGACTGCCTTTTTCTGAATCTCCGCATCCACGCGACGCCGTTTGTTGCGAAAATAGAGCGGTAAAACCACGATCAGCACGGTCATTGCAAAGAGCGCCGTG
Source organism: Myxococcota bacterium (assembly GCA_030065855.1). GTDB lineage: Bacteria > Myxococcota_A > Polyangia > JAAYKL01 > JAAYKL01 > JASJCT01. Next base: position 15,621 of record JASJCT010000031.1, on the reverse strand, counting down.
GGCACCGTAACAGCCACTACCGTATCTGGATCGCCCATCTTCCCCTTTTCCACAAGCATGCGCTCTTTGTGCTCAAAATAGGCCTGGAGATTGGGATCAGCTGCGCTGGCAGCCGTTGTTAGGTGGGCAGATTGGGCCGCTTTTTTCAGGCTCTCAGAAGCGTCGGACAGATATTGGTCGGCCTCTTGAACGCCCTTTTCGATTTCCCGCTCTTTATTGTTCAAAGTTTTTTCTCTATCGGATTCATCGCAATATGCCGTATTTTCAACAGTAGCTATACCTAAAGCAGTCATTAGAAAAATCCCAATATGTAGCAGATACCCCGTATGTCTCATTGCCCGCTCCTTTTCTCGCCATTTGTCGGCGCTTTTTCTCAACCCTCCCCCATAGGTCGCTCCAGCCGAGCAATTGGTTTCACCCCATGTGCTTTTTTGGGGATTAATTCAAGAAAACGCCGAGATCCCTTAGGCTTGCGTATGCGCACGTCCCTATGATGACGTGGTCGAGAATTTGGATACCCAGGAGCTCGCCCGCCCGTATCAACCGCCTGGTCAGCGCTACATCGTGGGGGCTGGGCGTGGAATCCCCGGATGGATGGTTGTGAATCAAAATGGCCCGTGTGGCCGCTTCTGCGATAAGGGGCCGAAACACCTCTGGCGGCGCCACATGACATTCGTCTACCGATCCTTTTGCCACTACCCGTTCCTTTAACAGCTCATTTTTGGCGTTGAGCCCAACAACCATGAACACTTCCTGTTTGAGATGGCCCAGTCGGGCGCGATAGATTTCGTAAATATCTGCGCTGCTGTGAAACCGCCCTTCATTGGCCCGCTTTCCCTTTTGCTCCACCACTCGGATCCCAAGCTCCAATGCGGCCAAGAGGCGGGCGCCTTTGGCTGCACCCAATCCCGGCATCTTGCTCATTGCGCCTATGCCCTTGTTCCGAATACCCTCGAGCCCGCCGAGTGTCCGAAGTAGTTGGCGCGCCACCTCCAAGACATGAACGCGCCCATTGCCACTGCCCAATACCAGCGCCAATAATTCGGCGTCACTAAGCGCTGAAACCCCGTACTCCCTAAGCCGTTCCCTGGGACGCTCTCTTGTGGGCCAATCGGTTATTGTACTCATTATGTCACTCAGTAAGAGCAAGGTATATGCCGAAAAAAACACCCCTTGGTGCAGGGCATCGGGCATCGACAAGCGGCGGCGATACGGCTTCTGGCAACGACACCCGGTCAGCGCCGCCGTCCCAGCCTCTTGCGCCGACTGACTGCCTCTTGTAGGGTATTTCAAACTGTAGGGCTGGAGGTTTATCCCCAGCCGAAATCGAGCAGCAACACGGATTTCTGTGTGGAACGGCCTGGGATAAAGCCAGGCCATACAAGTAAACCGAATGAAAGCACCCGATTGGGCGTTTTGAACACTCTTTGAGGAGGCGGCGATGCAGCGATGTCAGATTTTTCTAGCGTTGATTATGATTCTGGCCTGGGGGTGTGGCGGTGAAAAGGAAACCAGTGAACCAACGTCAGTGGTTCAGTCACAGCCGAAGGTGCCGATTCGCTCCGGCACTTATGAAAAACCGGCCGCACCTAGCAAAGAGAAAACCGATGATGCCCTTTTGATAGCGACATCGGAATTTAAGACTGACGATGATGGCCGATACACGGTTCCCGATGCCGCCGTTCTGACCGTGCTCAAGCAAGTCGGCGACCGGTTTACAGCGGACCGCATCGAGGATCGCGAGTCCAACGTGTTCCACAAGGCATTACCGTATGGAAATGAGGGCATTCTGACCATCGGCGGCAACGCGGCAATGCTCAAACTGTGGCAAAAAAAAGGCACTGCTTGGCAGTCCAAAACCCTGTGGCATCCCACTTTTGGGGGGAAGCACAACCGGCTCAGGGATTTTGAGATCTCTGATTTCAACGGCGATGGCACCTTGGACCTGGCCATTGCAACCCACGACCAAGGCGTTGTGGCAGTGGTGTGGCGACGCGGGGACACTTGGGTGCCAGAGGAGTTGGATCGGCAAGCCGATACATTTGTCCACGAGATCGAAATCGGCGATCTGGACGGGGACGGGAAAAAAGAAATCTACGCCACCCCGAGCCAGCCCAACACTGTCTCTGGCAAGGATCAGGGGGGCAAGGTGGTTCAATTCAGGTGGGGAGGTGATAGGTTTGAAAAATCAACAGTGGCGACGTTTAAAACGCGACACGTAAAGGAAATCCTCGTTGCCGATGTTGACGGCGATAGCAAAGAGGAGCTGTACGCTGTTATTGAAGCAGAGGTCGATGGACCAAAGATAAAGAAGCCAGTGGAGATCCAACGATTTGATTTAGAGGGACGGGTCTTTAAAGGAAAACCAGTTGCAACCCTATCAGATCGGTATTGCCGGTTCCTCGTAGCCGGTGACATTGACCATGACGGCGACAAAGAGCTCATTGCCGCAGCCTTTTCGAGTGGGGTTTGGATATTAAAGCCAGGCCAGGATACCTACGACAAGACGTGCATTGATGCGAAATCCGGAGGATTTGAGCACGCGGCTTATATCGCCGACCTCGACAGTGATGGCAAAGCGACGCTTTTTGTGGCCGATGATCGCAGCGGCAGCATCAAGCAGTTCGATTACACCGCTGGCTCCTTTAAGGCCAAATCCATCTTCAGGCGCCTCGTCCCAGGCCAGGCCATGGTGTGGAACATCACCCAAGCCAGCGTCAACTAGAGAGGCCTTGGGGGGGGGTTGGGACCGTCACGGTCTGTGTCTGTGACTGTGACTGTGACTGTGACTGTGACCCAGTCGATTGGGGCAACCGCTCATTCTGTCAAAAAAAAGAGACAATTAAATCGTGTGCCGAAATATTTATTGCGCTATTAAAGGACATAAACAGCTGTAATTAAACAACTTATTTCAACTCCAACACCTCTGGGCAATTGTGGCACAAATCGTGTATTGGTTTGAAGCAAAGAGTAATAAGCGCTCGGTATGAACATAATTTTTGCTGAAATTGCTGCTCTTGGCCTCTTGGTTGATGACACCACCAACGCTACTGCAACCGCCACAAAGGCTTTTGTCGAAAGGATTTTCAGAATGATGATTGTTATTCGAGTAATAGTGGCATTGACCTTTGTGCTGGGATTCTTTGCCTGTTCAATGGAAAACAACGACGATCAGGGGTTGGAGCCTTGGGGTACATCAGATGGCGATGGCGATGGCGATAGCGATGGCGATGGCGATAGCGATAGCGACCCTGAGGATGATCATGTCTTGCCAGAAGTATTTGACGTGGCGATGCTATCCGATAGTACCTTGGGCATCGTCGGTCAAATCGGCAATGTCGTCACCACCTTTGGGAATGGGGAAAATTCAGTCGATCTGTACGCCACGGACCAGCAAGATGCCATGATGCTTACCTATGGCGAGTCCTATGATGTCACTTCACAATCTCAATGGGGCAATCCCGATGATATGGAATCTGCGAGGTCAATCAGCAGGCTCTCCGACGGATCGGTCATCATCTCCGGCGACTCGGCTTGGTGGAGAACCACCTCAAATATGTCGTACACGGTCGGCAATGCCTACATTCGGAAACATTCGCCAGATCAAGCATTGGCCTGGGAGACACGAATCCAAGGAGAAACTGACAACCGTTTGAGCACTGAGCCTATCATTTTAGAGGACAATTCCCTGATCGTTGTAGGTGAATTTAGCGGTACCACAAAATTTGGAGACGAAGCGGCGCAGAAAACACTCACCGCCATCGACCCCAATGATGGTTTTGTCGCGAGATACGATGCCGACGGTGTCCTCCAATGGGTGCAGCACATCCAATTGGAAATATTAAACAACGCCTTTGTCGCGGCGGATGAGACCATCATTGTCTCTGGATCTTGTTACCAGAGCTGTCGTTTTATCGACCCTGATGTCACGCTGACCACTGATATTGAGGAGGGCTATGGCGCGTTCTTGGCAAAATTTGGCATCGATGGATCGTTTCAGTTCGCAACGTTAATAGGCGAGATGGACTGGGATAGTGGATCCGTGGCATTCGGCTCAATCGATGATACGTTCTACATCGGTGGGGAATTCAACGAATTTGTAACGCTTGGTCAGGGGACAAATCAACAAACCCTCACTAGCCCATATCGCGATAGAACACCCTACCTCGCCAAATTCAGCGCCGTAGGAAAGCTGTTGTGGGCGACCGCATTGGATTTGCCCCTTGAGGTCGAAAAAATGCACGCGTTGTCCGACGGCCGAATCTTGTATGCTGGGTTTCAATCCGATACATCGGCAAACACTACGTCTGAAGCTTACGTTATTTCACTTATCAACCCGGATAACATAGCCGATACAGTGACCACGACCGTGAAAATGGTCGGGAAAAAATATTCCTGGCCTAATTTCCATTTCTCGGACAACTCATTCTATATTACAGGATTTTATCAAGACATTATTTTTTTTAGCGCCAACACGACAAGTCTTTTGGTTGAAAACAGCGCCTTTGCCGGTGCGATGTTCTTGGCCAAATTGAGCATCGCTGGATCGCTGGAATGGGTTAAGAATATCGCCGGATATAAAGATACTGAGGTTGATCCCTCAACTGTAGACTGACAGACACGATTCCCCTCCAAAAATGGTGTTCAGTTTGGTTCGCCGAGAAAGAGGTGGCAGGCCCCGAAACTGAGCGGGTGAATGCCGAGAACGTGAATACCTGATCGTTCCATCACATCGGCAAAATCCTCGGCTTTTGGAAACGCGGCAATTGAGGATTGCAGGTATCTGTATTCTTTCGCCCCGGAGAGGATGGCGCCGATCCGAGGTACCAACCCGTGGACATACGCCCGGGCCAGGCTGCTGAAGACACCACCCTGAGGTTCGGACAGCTCCAAGATGGCGATGCGACCCTTTTGTTTTGTCACGCGGGCCATTTCAGCCAAAGCCTTTGATCGATCCGGCACATTGCGGATACCAAATGCCATGGTGACAGCGTCAAAGGCGGCATCCACATAGCAAAGGTTTTGCGCGTCTCCCATCTGCAATGCAAGGCGTCGGGCCAACCCCCACTTTTTTGTTTTTTCTGCACCGATGCGCACCATTTGCGCAGATAGGTCCAAACCAACAACCGTTGACTGGGGTACTGTTTCCAGAATCGATCGAGCCAGGTCTGCTGTTCCCGTGGCCAGGTCGAGGACGCAGCTGCCAGGGGCGAGGCCAAGTTCGCGAACCGTCCTGCTGCGCCAGCGGGTATCGAGCCCAAGGGAGAGGATGCGATTGAGCAGGTCATAGCGATGGGCAATGGCATCGAACATCTGCCCCGATCCAGCTCGCCAATCAGGGTTGGTCATCGGAGGGCTACAGGCATGGGCTTCCATCCACAGAGGTGACGCCCACACCGCTGTCTCCTGTTGTATTCGTCTCTGTGTCGCTCGATGTTTCGGTTTCCGTGGCCGTGTCCATTTCGCCAGTGCTCGTTTCTGTGTCAGGTCCTGGGCCTGGATCCCTTGGTCTCAAGTCGCAACCGATAACCCCCAGTCCCACGAGCAACACTGCTATCACAACGTGCCCCATTCTCGCAAAGACCTGTTTCACTATTTGGCTCCTCACAGGTTTTTTTTTGATGGCTGTTGTAAGATCCACCAGAGAGTTGGTTCTAGCGAATGTGGGAAGGGGATACAAGGATCAAGCGCGCGCGCGGCGATGTTTCAACACGTAGGCGATCACAAAGCCTGCGGCAAAGGCCACAGCCAGGTTGAGGGTCAGGGTGATACCGAGCATGGCTATTACGACCACCAGCTCCCCTCTTTCGCGAATATCTTCAATCATCACAGATAGTTGTAGCCCGGCCAGGGTCAGTAAGACGCCCAGAATAGCCATGGGAATTATCCTGAACACAGCGACCAGGGTTTCTCCCAGGGTCAGGGAGAGCACCAAGAACAGACCGCCGATGATGAGGTTGCTACCAGCAGTACGGGCACCGAATCGATAGTGGGCAGCCAAGCCGCCAGCACCGTGGCACATGGGCATGCCGCCAAACAAAAAGGACGCCACATTGGCAAGCCCCTGGCTGATCGCGGATCTCTGATTTGTCATGCGATTGCCGATATTTGGAAAGTATTGGGTGGTTAGGTTGGTATTGGAGATAATTGCATTGCCAATGGTGAGGGGTACCTGGGGAAGCACGACCAGGGGAATCACGTGGATGAGGGTCTGCCAGGTCGGCATGCCGTACGGCAGGGGGGTGGGCAGGTAAATGCCTGGATTGAATCCGCTAGCGTCGATAGGGGTTCCAAAAAGCATACCAGATGTGATGCCCAAGCCGACAATGGCCACAGCTGCTGGTACTTTTTTGTTGTTTAGCAAGACAACTGCAAGCCCCAGGCCGACCAGTCCGATAAGCAGCCCGGTAGGCACAGGGCCAATGGTGTGGACAGCGAGATTGCCATCTGGATTGATGATGCACCCAATGCCCTTTGTCATGAGAAGTATACCAAGACCCAGCTGGAGGCCGCGGATGACGCTCTTGGGGGTAAGCCGACCAATCCACGCGATCAGGCCGGTGACCCCTAAGAATAAAAGAATACCGCCCATCCACAATCCAGCCGAGGTTATCTCGATGGGCTGGAGTCCCACGCCAATGGCATACGTGGCAATGGCCTTCATGGGTTGAACGGCGATGGGGACCCGAAAGACCGTGCCGGCGACGATATAGAAGAGGCCGGCCATCACAAACACATTCGTAGCGCTCAGCCCATTTAGCACGATGAGCCCAATGGCCAAGGGGAGCAGGGTGCCCAAATCGCCCAGGGATCCGGCGACTTCTAACCGATCAAACCGGAATGCCCCCTCCCCTTTAGCGGGTGTATGTGGCAGCTGTTGCTTCACGCTCTTTCTCAATTGCAAGCCCATGGTATGATGCCGGCAGGCGAGATACAAGGGGTGACATATCGTGAAGTGGGGAATTATCGCATGTGCTTGGATGCTCTTTCTTTGTGTCAGCTGTGATAAGCCGACAACCTCAGGAAAGAACGCCTCGGGAAATAATCGCGCCACACAGACCCACACGCCACAGATCCCTATTCCTAAATCCACTGCTTCAAATGCTGCAAAAAAAACACCAGAGGTGCAGGACACCCAGGCAGAGGTCAAGACGGATCCGCGCATCGAGCGGCTGCAGGCCGAACACGCCCAATACGCAGACTACTATGTGACCCATTCGGCCGCTGGTCTAACAAATAAGGAAAAAGCACTACTCCGCAGCTTACTCGCTGCTGCCGAGGTCGTCGAAGCACTGCACATGCTGCAGCTGCATCCGAAAAACCTTACTTGGAAACAGGCACTCGAACAGGGCCAACCCATTGAAAGAAAGATATTCAACCGCTACCAAATGCCCTGGTGTGCAGTGGACCGCTCGCCTGAGTGCGCTGCTATGCAAGATCTGCCCGCGCGCGCCATTGGTCAGGCCCTTTGGCCAGAAAATTTGACAAAAGAAGCGTACGACGCTTTTGAAAAACAGATCAACGCGACGGAAATTCTGAGCCCCTTTACAGTGGTTCAGCGCCGAGAGGGCGGTGGGTTTGAGGCCATACCCTATGCCGAAACCCCGCTTTTCAAGGCAAAAATGAAACAGCTGGCAGACCTCACTGCCGCTGCTGCCGCTGCTGCCAAAGATCCAACACTCAAAGCGTTCCTCAAGTCCCGGGCAAAGGCATTTGTGTCCACTTCGGCGTTTCCATACGATACGTCCGACCTGGATTGGCTCGACCTCAAAGGCAGGTGGGAAGTGACAATGGGACCGTATGAGACCCACACCTGCCCCTATGGCAAGAAGGCGTTTTTTACGATGATCATCGGTCAGGAGGATGCAATGCTCAGCCCGATGCTCAATCGGCTAGACGAGCATCCACAGGACCTGACATCGGCCCTCAGCGACCTAGTGGGAGATCAAATCTATCGCCCCCGCCGATCCGATGCCAATATTTCAATCCGAGCCGTGGATGAATGGTATGCAGCCGGAGAAGCACGCCTTGGGCAACGGGAATGCTTTACATATCATCTGCCCCATCAGGGCAAGGCTGCGAAAGAAGGGCGCTACAAAAAGGTCGTGCGCGTCAATCGCTTAAAAGCACAAGGTGCGTTTATCGCATCGCGCCTGAGGCCAATCCTGGATATGGATAAAAGCCTGCCTGCCCATATCGATCCCTTTGCAGTGGCTGTACAGGCCACCTATCACGAAGTCGCCCACGGCCTTGGCGCTCACAATGAGATGATGATCGGTGATCCAGAAAAACCCACTGCAGTTGCCCTGGCCCTTAAAGAGCTCACTGAGATCGTCGAAGAGGTCAAAGCCGAAGCGCTCGGCATGTGGCTCGTGCACCACGAAAAAGAGAAGGGTCTAATCGGGGATGCAGAGATTGAAAAGAAGCGCTATGTGGGGGGGGTCATGCGTCTCATCGCCCTATTGCGCGGTTCTCTGGAAGATATTCATACCCAAATGGCTGGGATTGTGCTCGGCTCGTATATCGATAGTGGTGGCATCAGGCGGGATGCCGATACAAGTCGACTGTCCATCGATTTTGACAAACTATCCACTGCAGTGCTGGCTTTTGCCAGGCGCGTGGCCACCATTCAGTTCACCGGCGACTACAAGGGGGCAGCAGCGCTCGTCCATACATATATTACAAAATCCGATGCCCAGACCCCCACCCTCAAGGGTGAAGTGGCTGAGGTCCGCAGTGTCATTGCAGCACATTTCGAAAAAGAGGGGCCACAGGGCCCGTTCGTGCAGTACACAGTGACGGATTTGAGCGATAAGAAAAATCCAGAATGAACAACAGCAAAGGAAAAACCGTGTCTGAAAAACAGAGTCGCACATCTGCTGTGTGCCATGCGCTTAGGCCCTTTGGAACATCCATATTCACTGAGATGACAGCCCTGGCCCAGCGATCCGGCGCCCTCAATCTCTCCCAAGGGTTTCCAGATTTCGAAGGCCCGATCGACATCCGCCGCACCGCAGCAGAGGCCATCTTGCGAGGGCCAAATCAGTACGTATCTTCGATTGGCATTGCACCGTTGCGCCAAGCCATTGCAGACAAAATGAGCCGCTTCTACAACGTAACAGTCGACCCCAACACCCAGGTAACGGTTACAGCCGGGGCAACAGAGGCCTTGGCGGCAACACTGCTCGGCTTGCTCAACCCAGGCGACGAGGTGATCCTGCTCGAGCCGTGTTATGACGCCTATCCGCCCATTATCGCTCGGGCCGGGGCGCGCGCGGTTTACGTATCCATGTCCGTACCGGACTTTGACCTCGATACGTCAGCCCTTGCGCGTGCATTCAATGCCCGCACCAAGGCGATTGTCATCAATAATCCCCACAATCCATCAGGCAAGGTCTTTACCGAGCGTGAGCTGGCGATCATCGCTGATCTATGTGCCTCCCACAATGTCGTTGCAATTGGCGACGAGGTTTACGAGCACATCCTGTACGACGGCAGAAAACACACTACCCTCCTAGCGGTGCCAGGACTGGAGGACCGCAGCATCGTCATCTCTTCGACTGCCAAGACCTTCTCCACCACTGGATGGAAGATTGGCTATGGGGTGGCATCGCCAGACCTCTCTCAGGCAGTGCGCATGAGCCATCAGTTTCTGACGTTTTGCACCCCTGGCGCGCTCCAGGAAGCCATGGCCGGCGCGATCGGCATGGCCGATGCCTATTACGAAGATCTGACCGCGAGCTACACTGCCAAGCGTCAGAAACTCTTGAGCGCACTCGATGAGATGGGATTGACCGTGCTCTGGCCCAAGGGCACCTACTATGCGTCCATCGATATTAACGACCTCGGGTTTGAAGATGACCTTGAGATGTGTCGATTCCTCGCGACCCAGGTCGGTGTTGCAGCAGTGCCAGCGTCATTTTTTTGGAAAGACCGGAGCAATGGAAAAAACCTGGTCAGGCTGTGTTTCTGCAAGACCGATGACACGATCGACGCGGCGATTGAGCGTCTAAAGAGGTGGAAAAGATGAAAGTAGCAGCGCTGCAACTCGAAATCGCATGGGAAGACCGGGAAGAAAACTTTGCCCGCGTTACTGGCTTTGCGCGTCACGCAGCAGATCAAGGTGCAGATTTGTTTGTGCTCCCTGAGATGTTCGCCACGGGATTTTCAATGAACACCGCAATAACCGCTGAATCACCGAACGGCCGGACAGCTGGGTTTGTTCGAGAGCTCGCCAGAGAAAACAACATCGGCGTCATCGCCGGACTGGTGCTCAAGGGCCGCGAGGGAAAGGGCATCAACACAGCCCTGGCAGTCGATAGACAGGGTCAGGACTTGGCATGGTACAATAAGACCCATCTGTTCGCAGGTCTCGACGAGCATCGCCACCACGAAGCTGGAGATACGCCAAAACCCTTTGAGTTCGAAGGCGTGAGATGCGCCTGCTTTATCTGCTACGATTTGAGGTTTCCAGAGCTCTTCAGGCTTACTGCCGAGGCCTGCGATGCCGTGTTCACTATCGCCTCTTGGCCTGAAGCACGCCACCGCCATTGGGAGCTATTGCTCCCTGCACGGGCTGTGGAAAATCTACAGTACGTCATCGGCGTCAATCGCGTCGGCACGGGCGATGGCCTAAACTTCCTCGGCGGATCGGCGATCTACAGCCCGAGTGGCGACCTGCTCTCCCAGGGAGGGGACCGAGAATGCCTCCTCATGGCAGATATTTTTCCCGAAACCGTTGCCCAAGTAAGAACAGCCACCCCGTTTCTCAAAGACCGTCGTTTTTAGCCGTCGTCTCGAGGCTGCCCTTGGTTGTCCTTCGTCATGTGCTTGAGCGAGACGAGCACATAGGGTTCTCTTGAGATCATCTTGGACACGAACCTGCGCAGGGCAGAGCGAATGAGATCGCGGCATCTCGTCAAATCCGTCCGCTCAGCAGGTGCCATATCGGCCAACACGGCTTCTACCTTGCCCCGAACTTGCTCAGCGAGCCACGGTATTGCCTGTTCTTTGGCAACCCCTCGGGCGATGACCTCTATCTGACCCAGCACACCACCACTTGCGTCTTTACAGAGACTGACAATGAGCACACCGTGTGAGCCTAAAATACGACGATCCCGAATCTCGCCTTCTGTCAATCCACCATCTCCGTCGATAAACACGCGGTGCACTTGGACCCGACTTTCGAGCAGAGACAGGCCGCGCTTATCGCACTGCACCATCTGCCCATCAGAGGCGACCAATACCTCTTTCACGCCAGCATCTCGCGCCAATTGCGCGCAAGCGATGAGGTGTCGATAGGTTCCGTGGACCGGGATGAGACAGCGGGGTGAAACCGTCGATATCATTCGAGCGATCTCTTTGCGGGATGCGTGGCCAGAGACATGTACCCGACTGTTAACACTGCGGTGAATGACCCTGGCCCCAAGTCGATGCAGGCGGTCAATCACCTGCCCAATGGCCAACTCGTTGCCTGGAATGAACCGACTCGACAAAATAACCAAGTCATCTTTTTCGATACGAAATACATGGTGGTTATCGTCAGCAAGTCGACCCAGGGCAGATCGAGGTTCACCTTGAGTGCCAGATACAATGACCAGCGTCTGACCTGCCGGCATGCGGGATGCCTCTTCCATCGAGACCGTCAACCCATCGGGAATCGTGAGTGCACCGACTTGCGTAGCAACGCGCACATGCGTCAGGACGGACCGTCCGCAGAATGCAACCGAGCGGCCGTGTGTTCTAGCCACCTTCAGAATGGCATCGAGGCGCCTGATATTCGACGAAAAAATCGCGATGTATACGCGGCTCGGAGCCGCTTGAACCAGCTCGCCAATAGCCTGTTCCACGTCTGCTTCGTCCCCGGACAGATCTGATTCCTCGCTACCCGTGGCGTCGGCCAGCATGAGGTCGACACCGCCCGCAGCAATGCGTTCAACCCGCGATAGCACTGCGTCACTGGTGCCAGAGACCAGTTGATGCAGCTTGAAATCACCAGTGTGTAAAATGCGACCCTGGGAGGTATCGATATACAATCCAGCATTCTGAACAATCGAATGGGGCATTGGAAACGATGTTATTTTAAACGGCCCCACTGCCACATCTCCCCCTGGATTCAGTACCCTTGCGTCGAGCTTGGGTATCAGGTTGAATTCTTCGATTTTTTCGCGAAGAAGGCCGAGCGTGTAGGCAGCCCCGTAAATGGGAAGGTCAATCTCCCTTAGCAAAAACGGCACCGCCGCGATGTGGTCTTCGTGGGCATGGGTGAGAACGAGCGCTTCGATGGCATCGCGCCGCTCCGCCAAATAGTCGAATCCAGGGTGGATCAGATCTATTCCCAGCCGCTCAGACGAAAACATAACGCCGCAATCGATAAGAAGAAGGCGACCCTCAGACTCAACCACCAGGCAATTCATCCCGATTTCGCCCAGACCGCCCAGTGCGAAGATTCGAAAGCCCTTATCAGGTGTTTCCAAGTTACGCCGATTCCTTCCTACCCCACCCAGCGGGCACCGAGTTTATCATTCTCCGGCGCTCATGTCAGCCGGTTAAAACAGCTGGCCCCGTGAGCAATAATCTGTAAATTATCCGGTTGAAGGAATCAGACAATTGAAGGATGATACGGGAAGGGTGATGCGCGGTTGTGTGGAATGTTGTAATGTCACATGACACATGCGCATTCCAATTATTGCTAGGCAAAGAGGACATTCATATGAAAATTCAGAAAAAAATAGGCTTCATGGCCCTGTTGGGCCTGGTCTCCCTGGCCGTACCCAGCTGCCATATGCTATCACGGCCAAAGCCGTCGTCAGATGAAATACCCAAGGCGGTATCTGAAAAGGCCGCGTCCTTTCTGAAAGAGACCATTGATGCATATGTGGGCGATACCCTCTATACGTATCCCCATCTTGCGACAAAGGTCGGGTACGACATCCACCGACTTCCCCGCGGTGGAAAGATCGACCTGGGACGTGAGCTGCCCAATTTTTGCGAAGAGGTCATGACCGCTCGCGTCGATAAGCTCAAGTCCTATCTCAAAGACCTCGAAGAAAACGTGCCGGCAAAGGCACTAAGCCCCAGGAATCAGGCGGATAACGCATTGTTGAGAGACAGTATCCGGCAAGAGCTCTTCCAGCTAACCGTTCTCGAGGCCCCGTCGACAAACATCCTTTTTCACGTATCAGCGCTGGCCGAAGCTATCTATTATCCTTTATTGGGCACCTATGCATCGAGAACAGATCAGCTCGGCGATCTATTCGGCCGCTTGCAGTGGGTGCCGGCGTTTGTCGACAGGACAATCCGCGTGGTGAAAAGCAGCGCTGAGATCTACGATGGCCCGGCCGCAGAGATAAATCGCTGGACAATCGGTCTTATCGAAAAGGAAATGCCAAAACGCATCGGCACGGACAAGGCCCTTTCAAAGCAGTATGCAGATTTGAAAGGGCCGGTCCTCGTGGCAATGAACAAATTTCAGAAGTTCATAGAAAATGAATTACCCCGCATGCCGAAGCGGTCGTGGCAACTCGGTAGGGCCAAGTATGATCGATATTTTAAGTACGTCTTTCATGCCCAGGTCACCCCAGACGCGGCAAAAAAGCGCGCCAAAAAAAGAATCGAGACAATTGAGCGGGAAATATACGCCTTGACCAAACCCCTGTACTGCGAGCGAAACGAAGAAGATAGGGAAACATGCGGCCCCACAAAAGCGGAAATCGAGGCTGCCAAGCGGGCTGAAGAAGAGCGAAAAGCTGCCTTAGAGAGAAAGCGGGCTGAAGAAGAGCGGCAGAAAAAAGAAGCAGAAGAGAAGAAACGCGCGGCTGAAGAACGCAAGCGGATCGCAGCAGAGAAAAAACAGGCCGCTGAAGACCGAAGAAAGGCCGCCTTGGAGCAAAAACGCGCCGCCGCTGAAGAGCGGAAGCGCAGGGCTGATGAGAAAAAACGCGCCGCTGAAGAGCGAAAAAAGGCCGCTTTGGAAAAAAAACGCGCCGCTGCTGAAGAGCGAAAGCGCAGGGCTGATGAGAAAAAACGCGCCGCTGAAGAGCGGGCAGAAAAACCAGCTGTTGGCCCAGCATCTGGAGCATCCACTGAGCCAGATGATGACGTAGATGAGGCAGCACACACCCTATCAAAAGAGCAAAAAGCCCTTGAAAATGCCATGAAGGCCCTAAAGGAAGCCCAAAGGGCATTGGCAAACGCAGAAAAGGCCAAAGCAGAGGCCAGACAGGCGAAAATCGAGGCGTCAAAGGCCAAAATCGAAGCTGAAAAGGCAAAGATCGAGGCGTCAAAGGCCAAAATCGAAGCTGAAAAGCAAAAGCTAAAAAAGGCAACCGAAAAAAAGAAGAAGAAAAAGAAGGCATCCAAAAAGAAGAAAGTGACCCGTTTCTACCCGCCGGTTTACGATGCCGACCAGAACGGTAAACTGACCCGCGCCGATGCTTATCCGCGCATCGCCTTCTTTGCCGTTCCTGAGCGCAAGGCCCAACATGCTTATAAACCCGATGTGCCTGGGCAGCACCCCCTCCCAGGAACCCTTGCATTGCTTCAGAAAGACGAAGAACAGCGGGCAACAGGCGGCTCCGAAAGTGGGTCCGAACCAAAAAAAGAAGAGGAAATAAGCGATGCATCCTTAACTAGGGTCCTCGACTTTGCGTATCGCCAACTCTACAAGAAAAAAAATAAGTCCTCAGAGGTATTGGCGCGTCTGAAAGCAGAGATGGATCGGATTCGGCCCTCTGATGCGAGCGGGACTGTCATTACCGCAAGCACTGCCACTGCACCCCGAGTAAAGCCAATGCCCGTGTATCTGTCTGCTGTCGGACACGACATATGGCTTGAGCCCCAGCCGATATATAACACCAGCGAGGGAGCAGATGTGCTCTACGTATTTCAAGGAGACAAGGTCCACCCCGGGGTCCAGCTGTCTGATCCCCAGTTGGGATTTACTGCGGCTGCATTCGCATCTCCAGGCAGGTTGGAAATTTACGGCTATGGATCAAAAATAAAACCCGCATCCCGGCGCGCACTGCGTCTGGTATTTGGGGACATGGCCTTTCGAGCAGGGTGGGGTATCTATGCGGCTGGGGCTTACGCCAAAAAAGTCCAAGGCCAAGACGGCTGGTTGCTTCAGATTGCCGCGTTGGCAGCAGAACTCAAGGCAGCTGTCGCGTTTATGGCAGACATGGGGCTTCACACTGGGGCGCTCACTGAATCAGAAGCAACTGACTTGCTGGCCCGGCAAGCGCGCGTGGGCAAAAACGCCGCAAGAAGAATTATCGCCAGAATGCGGCTTTTCCCGGTTCAAAGTGCCGCGTCGTTCGTGGGCCTTGTCAACTGGCATAGAATAAGCAAAAAGCAATCAAATCAGTATGATTTCCATAAAGAAGCCCTCTCCATCGGCCCCGTGCCAATGCCGGTGCTCCAAAAGATGGTGACCGAAAAGTAGACCTATTCACTGGGAGCCCCCTCCCTGGCCCCCTCCCTGGCCCTCCAATGGCATTCGGTTAAGGGCAAATGTCGCGATTTTTGCTATTTTTATGCCGGGTAAAGGATCTCCCCCTTGAAAAAGGGGGTTAGGGGGATTTTGACACGTCCAATCGAATTTTACCTTTGAAAACAATTGCT
>JASJCT010000030.1 GCA_030065855.1 Myxococcota bacterium | reverse complement strand
AAATCCCCCTAACCCCCTTTTTCAAGGGGGAGATCCTTTACCCGGCATAAAAATAGCAAAAATCGCGACATTTGCCCTTAACCGAATGCCATTGCCCTGCAAGGGAAGGAGGAGGCAAAACTGCTCTTATTTATTGGATTTTTTGATTCCGATTCCCCCTCTCTGATGCGGAGAGGGGGTTAGGGGGAGAGGTTTCCGGAATCGGCCGTGCCTATGCGTTTTCCAAGTTGAACTCGGGCATATCAAACCAGAACCCCATGCCGCGAAGGGCGTCCATCTCTGCCTCTACTAGAGCGAGATGCCCCCTTTCGACGTCGACAAATTGTTTAAAAAAAGTGCGGCCTTTCAAGGAGAGCTCAGCGGTCATCTGCTCGTAGAATCGGCTCGTTTCGAGCTCCAGGGCCCTTGCCTGTTCGAGCAATGCCAGCTCTTGTTTGCGGTCATCTCCCTTTAGCGCTTTGCTCAGCTTCGATACCTCTTGAGCGATGGCTGCTGCATCTGGGACGGCCGATGCCAACCCCTCGGCGCTGAGCTCGCCCGTTTCTCTCCAGGCCCGTAGCTGCTTTTCCAAAATGGCCACGTGCATTGCTTCCTCCCCAGCGAGCAACTTGAACACGCGCTTGCCAATGTCATCGGTTGCCGACTGCATTGCCTGGACGTACACCTCCCGTACTTTTTTCTCCAAAGCAATGGCATTTATAATGGCTTGTTCGGTTGTCATGGCGCCTCTTGAATGGGTTTAAATGGATTGTCCTTCCTCGCGTCTTCGTCTAATAAGTCTCGGAGCATCTAGATGCAATATAAAAAGCGAGGATACATGATGAACGTGGTCATCGACCAAGAGAAATGCAACGGCGCTGGCATCTGCGTCCAGATGGTCCCGGAGCTGTTTCGGTTTCAGGAAGGCAGTAAAAAGGGCATCGCAACGCAACGCACCGTATCGCCCAGCCTCGAAGCAAACGTTCGGCGAGCGGCAAAACAATGCCCAGCAGGGGCTATCATCATTATGGAAAAATAGGGCGATAGCGATTCAGTCGAGTTCCATGAGAATAGGACAGTGATCCGAGCCCATGACGTCTGGCAGTATCGAGGCGCGTTTCAACCTGGATCTCAGGGACTTCGAGATGCAAAAGTAATCGATACGCCAGCCCACGTTCCGCTCGCGGGCCTTGCCAAAGTTGCTCCACCAGGTGTAGTGACCGCCCTCCTGGCAAAACGCGCGAAAGGTATCCACAAACCCGCTTTGCAGAAGGCTATCAAACGTGGCGCGCTCCTCATCGGTGAACCCGGCGTTGCGCCGATTGCTCTTGGGATTGGCCAGATCAATTTCCTCGTGGGCCACGTTGAGGTCGCCGCAAAAGACAACGGGCTTCTTCCTTTCGAGCTTTTTTAGGTGGGCCTTGAACGCAGGGTCCCACGATTGCGTGCGGTAATCGAGTCGGGTGAGACCGCGCTGGGAGTTGGGCGTGTACACGGTTACCAGATAATAGTCTGGCAGCGCAGCAGTGATCACGCGCCCTTCCCGATCGTGCTCGGCCATACCCATACCCCGGAAAAGGTCTGAAAATTGGACGCGACTCAACATGGCTGTGCCGGCATACCCTTTTTTCTCGGCTGGATACCAATGCATGTCGTAGTTTTTGAAGGCGACAGAGACCTGTTCTGGGGTGGCGCGGATCTCCTGCAGGCAAATAATGTCTGCGCCGCATGTTTCTACAAAGTCAGCAAATCCCTTCTTTAGCGCGGCTCTTAAACCATTGACGTTCCAGGAAATGAGTTTCACGGGCTATCCTTTTTGGACAAGGGTTGCGATGATCGCCTCTATGCCGTCGATCGGAGCGACGTGGCTCACGACCCCGGATTCTATCGCTGCCAGGGGCATACCTGGGAGAACCGCGGTTGCGGCATCTTCGGCCACTGCAATACCGCCTGCCGCAACCACATCGCGAACCCCCTTGGCGCCATCGTCCCCCATGCCGGTAAGCACGACGGCAATGGCGTTGGATCCAGCGGTCGCTGCAAGGCTTGCAAACAGCTTGTCAGCAGAGGGGACATACCGATCTCGTGGTGTCGGCGCCACTGTCACAAGGGAGAGCCCGTCATCGCCTGGACGCAGTTCCATGCAGGCCTGTCCTGGAACGATATACGCGTGCCCCCTTAAGGGACGTTCTATACTGCCCGCTTCTTTAACCCGTACGCGACACTGGCGGTCGAGGCGCTTGGCAAACGTGGCTGTGAAGCGGGGCGGCATGTGCTGTGCGACGACAATACAGGCATCGATATCCGGAGAGAGGGCTGTCAATATCCGGGTTAGTGCGGCAGGCCCACCGGTTGACGCGGCAATGCCCACGATGCGGTCTGTCAGCACTGGTTCGGGTGGGCGGCTGACCCTCGGCTCTGTTGACGCATCCCGTGATATTTTCCGCGCCACCGATGTCGCGGCTGAGCTGCGCACGGCTGGCTGGGGCAATTCGATGTCGATGGGAAATTTTTCCACAGAGGGTATATCGATGGCGCCGTAGGGTGGAATGGGATGAAGGGACTGTGGTTCTAGATTCCGGGCCAAGCGTACTTTTTTGAGTACCTCTCGCCGAATTTCCTTTATCATCGGTGAGATCCGATGCGTGGGCTTGGCCACGAAATCCAGCGCCCCGAGCTCGAGCGCGCGAAAGACGTTTTCTTTTTCCGCATGGGAACTGATCACAATGACCGGTGTGGGCTGCTTGGCCATCAGGAGACGCAAGAACGTAAAGCCATCCATGCGCGGCATCTCGAGATCGAGAGTGATGACGTCTGGCTTTTCGGTCATGGCGAGCTGCAGGCCCTCTTCTCCGTCCCGCGCCTTGCCCACGACGGTTACATCGGGATCTTCAGTGAGAATTTGGGCAAGGATCTGCCTATTGTAGGAAGAATCATCGATAATGAGGACTCTAATCTCGGCTTCATGTGCCATGCACGACCTCGGGCCTTCTGTATACCAAATCCTCGCTCAGGTGAACGAGCTCAAACGCCGTTGATAGATTGATTAAAGACTCCGTGTGCCCCAGAAGGAGATATCCATTGGGGTTGAGTCGATCGTAAAATAACGAAATTGCTTTCATTTTTGATTTTTTATCAAAGTAGATCAAAACATTTCGACAAAAAATAACATCCACGCACCCGAGGAACACCACCCGATCCTCATCGAGTAAATTCAGCTGGCCAAAATGACACAGGGTACGCACTTCCTCGTTGATGCGAATCCCCCCTTCAACTTGGGAAAAATAACGCCCGCGCATCTCCTCTGATGTGGTCCGGAACGAGGCCTGCTGAAAGATCCCCTTGCGCGCTCGGCTGAGCATGCGACGGCTCACGTCGCTACCGAAAATCCGCACGTCCCAGCCGCGAAATCGACCCGATTCCAGGACCAACATCGCGATAGTGTATGCCTCTTCTCCTGATGAGCAACCAGCTGACCAGATCATCATCCGCCGGCGGGAGGCCAAGCGACGGTGCAACTCCGGCAGGATGTCGTTAGCAAATGCTCTTAGCTGATAATCCTCTCGAAAAAAATAGGTTTCGTGCGTGGTCAACAGGTCCACTGCGATTTCCATTTCCGAGGGACCGTCCGGGTGATATTTCAGATAGTGGTGATAGTCATCAAATGAATCAAGTCCCAGCTGCAGGAGCCGTTCGGTTAATCTGTTTTCCATTAAAAACCGACTATCATCTGCAAAGAAGATGCCGTAGCGCGTGTTTACCATGTCGCGGATCAAGCGAAACCGCTCAAGGGACATGTGCACGCTGCAATCGCCGAATCGCACGTTACTTATCGCCCCCTTCCTTCAATGTATCCAGTGCGTGAAAAATGGCCCGCAATACCAGGTCATCTGGTTCTTTTTCGAGGCGACCTTTGAGCGCGCTGCAAGCATCAGATCCCGAACCACCAGCTGCCATACTATCCACAGCTGCCAAGCGTACATCCCAATCTGAGTGATCCAACAGGTCTTTAAGATGGCGCGTGGGGATACCCGAGCCGAACACCGTAAGTGCCTGCTTTACGACTTCACTATCAGGATGGTGCAAAATCTCTTCTAGGATCTCAGACATATCGAGATTGAGCGCGCGCATTGCATCCAGGGCAGCCAGTGCCACTTCAGCAGATTCGCGGCACATGTTTTTCAGGATAATCGGCGCCTCTGGGTGGCCCACGTGGCCAAGGGCCCGGATAAGTGCTGCCTTTTGCGGCCCCGTGGCCATGCGCACTGCCGAGACAATGGTCTCTGATGCTTCAGGGCCTATTTTTCCAAGGGCTGTTGCAGCGGCCATGCGCACCCCGAGGTCTTCATCGGTCATGGCCAAGGCGATCTTGTCCATGGCCTCAGGCCCTGCTACGGCAGCGAGGGCGCGAACCCCTGCTGCGCGCAAATCCGACGCGGGATCGCTCAGGATTGGAAAGAGGCGCGGCGCGAGCTCTGAGCTACCTACCACTGCTATCACCCGGCACAGTTCAATGCCCTGGCGCCCAGATATATCGACCCTGGCGAGCGCTGCGCGCACTTGATCTGGATACCGCCTGCCCACTTCGATAAGGGCGTTTCCAGCAGCCCGTCGAAGTCGCGCGTCTGCTGACCCAATGCGATCGAAGAGCGCATTGATAACGCCAGCATCACCAAACCTGGCGACTGCGGTGGCCGCAGCTGTTGCCACTGCAACATCTGCGGCATTGAGGTAGGTTGTAAAAAAATCGATTTTTGCCTGTCCAGCGGTTACATCCAGAAGTCGAGCCAGGAGGCCAATAATAGACGCCTGGGCCTCCCCCTTTGCCACAGGCACCATCTCCTCCAGCCTTTCTAACGCGCGCGCATCCCAATGTTTCAACTCATCGAGGAGGAGCTGATAGCAGCCTTCGTTTTTTGCCAATTGGGCGATGATCTCCATATCGGCAGCCGGCTTCGACCAAAGCAGGCAAAGTGTCGCTGCCCGTTGCACCCCGGCCTCTCCTTGATGGGCCGCGCGTAACAGTGACTGCCGCGTCCCATCATCGACCCTGCAAAGTGCCGCCTCCACTGCTTGGGCTGCCGCTGCTGATGTCTCGTGAAGCAACTGCAGGGCCTGGGAGGCAGCATCGTCATCCGGGATGCGGTCAATAATATACGGGATAGCCGCCACTGCGCCGGATCGCCCCATGGCAACGATCAACTCGGCGCCGAATAGCCTGTCCGCCGCTATGGTTTCAAGGGTTGCCCATGGAGTGGCCACTGCCAGCCGGTTTAGGGATTGCAGCGCTGATAGGGCAAATAACCTATCCTCACTTTCAAGGCAGGAGAGTAAGGCGTTGGCGGCTTTGTCTTTTTCCCGCGCTTGCTCCCCCAGCCATTCTGCAGCACAGGCCCGCACATTACCGTCGATGTCAGCAAGCCGCTCGATGAGAATATCGACGATGCGAGGATCCTGGGAGGCGCCCAGTATCTCCAAGACGATCTTGCGTCCGTCAGCCTCGAAATCGGGTAATCGCGCGATCAGGTCCGCATGTGCGGTTTCACCAATAGCAACCAAGGCCTCGACTGCCGCGTTGCGCAGGCCGATTTTCTCCTCCTCTACCATTTCGTCAATCAGTCTTTTAACCAGTTCTGTCTGATCTGATATCCGCGTGACTGCAGATACGGCTTCCTTTCGCACCCGCCAGTCTTCATCATCGAGGGCGATTATTAAAGAATCAATCGCCTCAGGCGTGGACAGCTCAGGGATATCACCCACGGCGCGGCGCCTAACTTCTGGGCTGTTATCGCTGAGCCGCTGCTGAAGATTGGTCATTTTTCGGCTGTCCATCTTACTGTCCCCCATCCTCCATCGAGGCCTGCAACTCGGCGTGTCCCCCAACGACCTCATCTAAATCCAGCTCGAAAACCAACCCCTCTTGGTCAGCGTACACATTGCGAACCCACGGGGTCTGTTTCTCGGTTAGTAGCGCGCCTTGATCCCGACGCTCTGCAGGGGTCATTTTTAGTACCTGGGTCACCTGATCGACGACGAGCGCCACATCTCTCCCCCCGACCTTGACGATGATCCACTTTGTACGGCGCATGTCTGCAGCAGCCGCAGGGAGACCGAATCTCAGCCTGAGATCCACGACGGGAACCACAGTCTCCCGGTGGTCAGTCACGCCGATCATATGGGGCGGGCCCGCAGGCACCTCGACATATGGGATGGGATGAACAATCTCGCGAATGCGCATGATGTCGATGCCATAGCGCACGCTGCCCAATGCAAAGCCCACGAGCTTGTACGCTTCCTCGAACTGGGATCTCTTTTGTAGATGTATGTCGAGCTTCATAGCATTCCCTGAGACAAGATCAGATCCAGATCCACGATCACAATGCGCTTCTCCCCAGCTGGCCGGGCCACATAGGTAACATAGTTTTCAAGCGGACCTTCTCCCATGTCGGGTTGTTTTTCTAAGTCAGCCGCAGCCAAGCGTCGCACCTGGGTTACCCTGTCTACGAGCAGCCCGATGGGTTCATTGCCCATCTCTACGATGAGAACACGGGCTGTTCGGGGCCACGGCGTGGGTTCAAGATCTATCAACTGTCTCAGATCCACCAACGTGACCACAGCGCCGCGAATCGAGACAATGCCGAGGATATGAGGGGGTCTTCGCGGTACCCAGGTTAGGGGCGGCGGTTTGACGATTTGGCAGACCAGGTTTAAATCAACGCCGTATTGCTGGTCATCGAGGGTAAAACACAAAAAGCCCAGGGGCTTACCATCTGCTGTGTCAGCAGGTGCGGCAGCGCGAGACTGGCGCCTGAGCAACCGGCTATCGTTGGCACTCGGGATAATAGAAATGGTCATGGGCTCTCCGCAGTTTTTGCGAGCGCTTCAGTACCGCTGCTGCCACCAAAAAAGGCCTCGATGATACTGCCGGTATCGAGCACAAGGGCCAAGCGCTCACCACCGGTATCTGTGGCGCCCGAAAAGAACGCGGCTTCTCCGAGACTCGCGCCGAGCGGTTTTATCACGACCTCCTGCTGGCCGATCAGGGTATCTACGATAAAGCCGAGGCGCCGTTGACCAAAAGACGTGACCACGATGCAAGATACATCAGATGTGGCCCCGCCTTTTTCACAATTGAAAAAATCAGCCAGCCGACAAAGCGGGAGGGTCTGGCCGCGAAGCGCAATCGTCTCTGTTCCAAAGATGGTTTCAATGTCGCTTTGAGAGACAAACAGTGCCTCGTTGACCGTATTGAGCGGCACGGCATAAGTTTGATCCATTACCTCGACCAGCAGCGTGGGAATGATCGCCAGGGTGACCGGAAGGGTGACAGAGAACTTGGTCCCAATGCCGGGATCGGATTGCACCTCTACGAGTCCGCCCAGGGCAGAGATATTGGTTTTCACCACATCCATGCCCACGCCGCGTCCTGAAATTTCTGTGGTCTGCTCGCTCGTGGAAAATCCCGGCAGGAAAATCAGGTTTACCGCCTCTTCAGGCGTCAGCAGATCGACCTGGGCTTCGTCTAGGAGTCCCCGTTTGATTGCAGCGTCGCGTATCAACTCCCCTTTGATGCCAGCACCGTCGTCTTCGACCTCGATCATCACGTGATTGCCCTTTTGGTATGCAGTAAGGGCCACGGTGCCAAACTCGGGCTTGCCCAAGGTTCGCCGCTTGTCCGCATCCTCCACACCGTGGTCAATGGCGTTGCGGACGATATGCAATAGCGGGTCAGAGAGCTCCTCGACGATGAGTTTGTCCACTTCAGTGTCAGCGCCGCTGACGACCAGGTGGATCTCCTTGCCCAGACCTCTCGATATGGTTCGCACCATCCGAGCGAGCCTATCGAACACCTGGCTCAGCGGGACCATTCGTACCTCGAGAATACCCTCGCGCAGCTCCACCAGCTTGCGATCGAATCCGCGATTGATCCGATGAAGCTCAATGGCGAGATCACCTCGACCCACAATAGCCCGCAATTGGTCGCTGATCTCCCCGATAGCACTGCGGACGATGGCGAGTTCTCCGACGACATTCATCAGGCGATCCAGCTTGCGGATGTCCACGCGCACTGTCTGACTGACAGAGCGGAGACTGAGGGCCTGTTCTTTTTCTTCGGCTTCAGCAACCAACGTTCCCGTTTGCGCTGGCAAGGGCGGCTCAGTTGCCCCTTGCAAGGCCTGGGCGTCGACATCAGAGGCATCCCCTGTGGTTTCTCCTGGGGCTGCAGTTGGCTTCTGCTTAGGGAAAAGGCACTCCCAGGTTGCATTTACGTCCTTGAGGATGGTTTCAAGGGCGGTCATATCGCCGTGGATGGCAATAATGATATCAATGCCGAGTTTGTCTGCCTCAGCTGAGTCAGCAGACGGCAAATAGGTGATGATTTCGCCGATGGGCTTGAGGCGGGTCTTCATTGCATCCAGGTTAACCTCGATGGCGTCCAGGTCGAAAAGTGTTTGGATGCGATAAAAGGGGAACCCACGCTCAAAGTTGGTATGTAACCGGTGCTCTTCGTACTCGGTAAGAACCTCGAGGATGTCTGGACCAAAAATATCCTCCACGCCCTCCTGTTCGGCAGCACTATCAGCCGCGCCTGCCCCTGGTGCCCCTGTTTCCTTGGCTGTGCCCTTACGGGTAATGCGCTCGATTTCCCCGAGCAGCTCGTCAATATCCACCTGGTCATCTGCGGCCCTGGTATCTTTGGCTGCGCCCACCATACCGAGGATGCGGGTGATCGTATCGAGGCTCTGGAACAAGAGGTCGAGCACAAGTGGATCAAGGGCGATCCGGCCCAAACGAATTTCTTCGAGCAGGGACTCTTCGGTGTGGGTAAGCACCAGGAGCGGGCCTACCTCAAACATGCCGCTCAGGCTCTTGAGGGTGTGCATGCTCCGAAAGACGTCATTAATCAGGGATGGATCAGGATCGCCGCGCTTTATGGCGCTGTCGATGTCCATTAACCCCTGTCCGAGAGCCTCGCAGATATCCTGCGCTTCAGACAAGAACTCTTGGAGGGCCCGCGCTCCTTTAGACATCTCTTTCTTACTCATAGATCGCCCACTGGCAATGCGGACCCAGGGCGCTCGGCCAACAGTGTGGCGACTGCTGTAGAGAGTGTTTCAGGGGTAAACGGCTTTGCAATAAAGCAGTTGGCACCGAGTGTTAAAAAGCGCTCTTGGCTCTTTTCAGAAGACTGGGTAGAAATAATAACCACTGGCACCCTTTCGTATCGACTGGATTTTCGAATAAACCGAATGAGATCGAGGCCATTAATATCTGGCATATTGATATCCGTGATGACCAGATTAAAATCCTCCCGAGGCAGCATCCGCAGTGCGTCAAAACCAGAGGCCGCGTCAATCACGGAACAGTCAAGCGCCTCCTCGAGGACGTTGCGAACAAAGGTCCGCACTGCCCTTGAATCATCGACCACGAGAATTTTCATCATTCGTTCCAACGGTTCGCTCAAAGAATTTTGCCATATGATATTCGGCTTTGAAAGATCAATAATATTATAAGTCTACACGCTGGACCGGGCACTGCAATCGCCGCGCAAAAGCAAGGGCAACAGGTCCGGGAGGGGGGCCCCACCATGGTCCTACTCTGGTGGGCAATTGGACGTTGTTATTACTTAGAGAGCCCCCACCCTGGCCCTCCCCCGATGGACAATTGGACGTTGTTATTACTTAGAGAGCCCCCACCCTGGCCCTCCCCCGATGGACAATTGGACGTTGTTATTACTTAGAGAGCCCCCACCCTGGCCCTCCCCCGATGGACAATGGGACGTTGGGGGAGGGGAAGCAGAATGGACACTCTGGAAATAGCGCTTGTGTCTACTCGGACTCGTTGATACGTTTGAGTCATGAAGTCATTGGGCCACACTGTTGCGGTTTTGATCGGGTGCGCTGGGGTAGTACTTGGCTGCACCAGCGTTGGGGATTACTCCACGGACACGGGCGAATGCTACGAAGGCGGCATCGTCGCCGCAGATTATCTGAGATCCAACGCATTTGCTGAAGATGTAAAGCTGACCCTCACGCTCGAAGCCGATCGCCTGGGCAGGTGCGACATTGGCAGTTCAGCAGACGACGCAGGTCCAGATATTTGCCGGGAAGGGGCACGGATATCAACCCACGATTCACCCCCCACTTTCCAAAACGCACTTGTCAGGCCGTATAAACAGCTCTCTCACGACGCATTATCCCTTTTACAATTTCCCGGGGGACGTGTGCGAAACTACCTGGCATATGCCTCACCTGAGTTGGGTCCGCCAGCCATGGTTGTCATTTCATTAATGGAAAACGACGAAGTCGAGGTGCGCATCCTCAGAGCCCCAGGCGAGACTGAGGCCCCTGCCCTCTTTGGCGTCTTTAGACTGGTCCGCAAGGAGGGCTGCGACACGCCACATGCCGGTGTTTGGTAGTCTCTGTGTCGGCATTCCCAGTAGGTGGAAAGATTCCCCCAGAGGACTGGGGCAACTGGCGATGGCAGTGCGCCCATGCCATTCGAACGGTAGAGCAAATACCACCTGAGCTGCGCAGCGGCGATATTGCATCTATCTCAGAGGCAGTTCAGCGTTTTGGCCTGGTGATTACGCCGTATTACTTTTCCCTCATTCAGCAACAAGATCCTGCTGATCCCATTTGCCGTATGGCAATGCCAACGCCCGAGGAGCTGGTGCACACCGAGGGTCTCTTCGATGATCCCATTGCTGAAAAAACCCATCGTCCAATCCCGGGTGTGATACGGCGATATCCAGACCGGGCTGTCTTTCTCGTTTCTGGGCAGTGCGCGGTCAACTGCAGGCATTGCACGCGACGACATCTTGGGCAAAACAAGGTCACACCCATGACCCAGGGCGATGTTTATGTCGCGGTTCAATACCTCAAAAAAAATAAAGAAATAAGGGATGTTATCCTATCGGGCGGGGATCCGTTGTTGCTCAAAGACCAGCACCTTGAAAATCTGGTGTCAGCCATCCGAGCAGTACCATCGGTGGAGATCATCCGCATTGGCACGCGCGTGCCAGTGACCCTGCCCATGCGGGTGACAGCCTCGCTGGCCGATGTCTTAGCTCGGTTTCAGCCCATTTATATCAATACCCAGTTTAACCATCCCAGGGAAATTACCCCAGAGGCAGAGGCTGCGGTAGCGCACCTCGTCGATCAGGGGATCCAAGTGGCTAACCAGGCGGTATTGCTAAAGGGGGTCAATGACGCCCCAGGCATTATCGAAACCCTGTGCCGGTCCCTCATACGCATCCGCGTACGCCCCTATTATCTCTTCATGTGCGATCTCTGGCAGGGGACCGGCCACTTCAGGACGTCGATTCAGACGGGCATTGACATTATGGCCCACCTGCGCGGCCGCCTGAGCGGGCTGGCCATTCCCCAGCTCGTGGCGGATCTACCCGGTGGGATCGGCAAAATTCCCTTAGGACCCAACCACATCGTATCCCGAGAACCCGGCCGAACTGTGCTCAGGGCGCCAAATGGAGACCAGGTGGCCTACCCAGACTAGCCCCTGGATTTTTCCAATACCCAGGTAGCAGAGACAAAGCTGTTTTCCAAGAACGCGACTTCTTCCCGCTCCTTTTGTACATAGCGGTCAAACGCGGCGGCGTGCTCTGGGTGTTCGACCTTGAGCTTCTCCACCCGGGCGATGATCCAGTCCATGAACGTTTGATTCTGGGTCCTGGTCTCTTCGAGAGGGATCAGGTGTTCGGTGACCACCCGATCCCCTGAGGCACTCAAAAGATCGAGCATCTCCCCATGGGAGCAGCACTGTTCGTATCCCGGTAGGTTTCCGGCTGCGTTCGGTTTGAGATACCCATCGTCGATCACCATGAAGCCCCCGGGGCGGATCGTCTGACGCAGCTTTTGGACGGTCTGGTCCATGGGACCGAGCACATCGCCCACAGACACGAGCAGCACAACGTCAAAACCCTGCATCTGAGCCACAACCTCGCGAATGTCTCCGTGGTCGAACTGGCATAGATCCAACAGCCCTTGCTCGGCTGCCCGGTCAGTTGCCTCTTGCACGAACGGCTTCATGAGATCAATCCCGACCATGTGGAACCCCAGGGTTCTGGCCAGGGCCATGGACACCGCTCCCTTGCCGCACCCCAGGTCCAGGGCGCGGGTCTTGCCCGCGGGTAGGCTTAAGGGACGCATCAGCGCCGCTATTTGTTCGGGAAAACCACCCAGGTCGAAAAAATCGGCCAACAGCTCGGGGATGAACCCCTCGATGGCCTGATCCACGCCAAAGTAAGCTGCCAGGCTGTTCGAACGAATGTTTGTGCTCATGTTATGGCCTCCCGGAATGTTCTGGCATAACCCCTGATACGGGTATTTTATTTCAATTCCAATGCTTTTTCGAGCTGAGCTGTACCCCGTTGTCTCTGGTCTGTAAAACCTATGTATCCGGTCTGTACCATGGAACTGCTCGGTCTTCGGAATAGAACGGTTCGGTCTCTGGGATACTCTGAAGTATCTCTCAGTATGCTTTAAAGTATCCTCGGAATACTTTGGTTCAGTCTTCGGGATGCTTTGAAGTATCTCTCAATGTGCTCTGAAGTATCTCGAGGATAGATAGCATTGCAAAACAAACCCTAAGGAATGACATGGAATTACATATCTTTTCACCGTGGGGATAAACCCCACGGCTACAACAAGATGCTGTAATGGCCATTTAGTGGCTAGTTAATAGTCGGAAAGCGTAGGATGAACGTGGTTCCTTGTCCCTTTTTGCTTTGCAACTCAATTTCGCCACCATGATCGTCAATTATCTGTTGCGAGATGGCCAGGCCGAGGCCTGTGCCAGCTTCCTCTGATTTGGTGGTAAAAAACGGTTCGAAGATCTTGTGTTGATTCTCCTCTGAAATGCCACTGCCGTTGTCTGACACGCACACTTCCACCCATCTCCTGTTGTCGTCCGGGCTAGCGGCGTTCACCCGCACCCAGGCGTCGTCCTTGTCCACGGCCTGGCCGGCGTTTATCACCAGGTTGATCAGCACCTGTTCGATCTTGCCGGCGTTCATCAGAACCAGCGGAAGATCGGGCTCAACCTCGACCTCGAAGGTCTTGACGCGCTTGCGCACCTGCTTGCCCACCAGGGTCATGACTTGATCGATGACACTGTTCAGGCTTTCGGGCTTTTTGTCCTCTGCCTCGCTTGAGCGTACGTAGTTCTTCAGGTCCCCAACAATGCTGGTAATCCGCTTGGAACCGTGCTGCATGTTGCCTAAAAGTTTGTAGATATCTTCGATGAACATTTCATAGGGCATGTTGACCAGCTTGAGGCCTGGGTTCTTTGCCGCGCTTTCATCCATGAAAGGTTTCATCGCATCGATGTACTTCTCCAAGATGGGTAGATTGAAGTAGATAAAGTTGTTCGGGTTGTTGATCTCATGGGCCACACCGGCAATGATCTGTCCCAATGAGGCCATCTTTTCGGCACGGAACATCTGCTCTTCAGCCAGCTTGCGCTCGGTGACGTCGAATGTGGAGGTGATCAAGGCATCACTGCCGTCCAACGCCACCAAGCTGTCGTGCACCTCGAACCATCGTCCATTCCGATCCTGCGTCTCGAAACGATACGTGTTTTTTCCCTGTTCCACTGCCTCGGCCTGGGCCCTGAGACGACTCTCAATGGTTTTGCTTGGAAAGTAATCTGTCACTGGGGTGCTACGAAGCTGGTCCCAGGGCATTTCTGAGTGATTGATGAACGCCTGGTTGGCGTAGATGAAACGGTTGTCCTGAGTAATGGCGATCTGAGCCGTGGAGGCATCAGCGATGGATCGAAGCTTTTGTTCGGTCTCGCTGAGGGCGGACTCAGCAGACGCTTTGGCCGCAGACATGGCCTCCCGTTCAGAGCGCAATATGCGCAGGCGATCCACGATAGCTAGGGTGAGCAGGAGAACATTGGCAATGCACCCCAGTTTGAACGCCTTCCAGCTGTCCATTTCTACGATCACTGGCACGGCAAAGAGAAAGGTGCCCAGGGAAAACGCCCCCCAGGCCGCCAGGTATAAACGTGCCGGGTTGAACCCATCGAGCAACCGCTTGATACCTGCGCCGATAATCCCTGCCGGCACCAACACCCCCAACAGGATTAACAGCCACTTTAATGCCTCTTGTGCAGACTGAGAAGCATCGATAAAAAACGAGTAGCCCAAAAGCACGGCAGCGATACAGACCAGAAATGCCAGTAACACCTTGTCGAGTTTGGGAATGAACGACCTCGTCTGTAAAAACGAACGGGAAAACAGCACGGCAAACCCCATGATCGCGCAGATACTGATCATGTATTGGTGGCCGTAGAAATTGGGGCCGAGGAACTTGGTAAAAAAAGTGATCTGGCCAGCCAGTCCAAGGAAGAACAGGCCCACGAACACCACAAAAAGAAAATACCAAAGCGCACTTCTGTCCCGTAGAAAAATGGCCATCAGCAAGTTGAGCAGGGCGATGACCCCGAGGATGCCGTAGAAGATGCCGTTGATAAAGTAGCCGCCCTGTTTGAGGTCGATATAGTCCGATACCTCCCTAAGGAACAGGGTCACGTAGAGGTGGTAGTCGCTTTGCAATCTGAGGTAGACGGGGCGTGGCTCACCTACCAGGTCTGGTAACTGAAAGACCGGATTCTTGCCGTGCCGATCAGAGCGGTGGGTGTTGGGCTGTTGCACCAACCAGCGCTTGTCACTCGGTCCAGCCCGGTGGTGGTGGGCCAACGTGTAGACTTCCATATGGCCCACGAACCGATGATTGGACAGCACCATCATCCAGGCCTGGCCTTCTACTTCGGGGTCTTCTGTCCTCATATCAAAGCGCAACCACCAAGCAGACGAGCTGAGGCCTAAGTCAAGACCGCCAAAGTCCTTTCGCTCATCTGGCACAGGTCTGAACCGGTGCGCGTAATCCTCTGAGGATACATCGTCAATGGTCAGGTCACCGTTTGGATCTTCCAGCATTTTGAAGACGTCGACCAGGTTGTAACGGGACTTTTCGCTGCGCAAAGAAAGCGCATCGCCTCCCTGGGCGATGCCGGGGGAGAACAGCGCTGCTACAAGTACGCAAAGGGCATAAGTCGCTGACACGCAACGCCGCACAGAACCGTTTTTGTGGCTAAAAAGCATTGTAGAACAGCGTACGCAGAAGACCTGGCAATTACAATAGCGGCCACCTACCAGGCAGCCTCAACAGGTCTTTCAGCCAAATTCGTATTCTTGATTGGGGCTGTTTCCACCAGCGGATCCACCAGCTGAGCCGCCGGTGATATTAATGCCATTCACTGGCCCGCCGTCTGGGGAGAAGAACGGAGATGCACCCTCTTCCAGCATGGGAATGCAAGCCTTTTTCGCACATACCATGCCTGACGAGCAATCGGCCGACGTCTCGCATTCGCCACAGCCAGCGACCAAGGCGCTGATCAGCGCTACAAGAAATAGAAGCCACAGGGTCTTCACTACCAACCTCCGGCGCAAGGAAGCACCGATTCCCTATAGCTTAACACCACCTGCGAAAAATGCTAAGAGCTATGAGAGCTCATGAGTAACTGTTGGAGATACGCCTTAAGGGGTTACTGAAGTTCAGCGGCAAAGTGTTTGGCAGTAAGGGGTTCTCCTGTGGCGTCTTTGACGAATTCGGGCCAGGGTTTGGACTGGGCCGGGGCGAAAATTTTCTCCTTGAAGTAGCTCTCGAACTGGCTATGCGCCGTGAAATCCAATGTGGTGGCCGCCCCTTGGTGACCGGAAATTCGGACCAGTGTGGATCGCATCTGCGCGGCCATCAATTCGCCGAGCATATAGTTGTGGTAGTACACCGGTGCGATGGCAAAGTGGATCTTGGCAGCCCAGTCCGGTTGATCCCTATCCGCTGGACGGGTAAGGCCTTGGAACCGCTCCACATAGTCCCACCAGAGCTTGTTCAGGTCCTGGTCCGGGTTCTCGTACAGCGATTTTTCAAAGTGAAACATCACCATGGTCCAACGGGAGAAAATGAGCTGTTCCCGCTTCCGCTGTTCCAGGATGGCGGCGGTCTTTTTCACGAGGGTTGTCGCGTCCACGCCGGCGTACTGTCGTAGCCAGGTGGGGTTGGACACCAGAGCGCCGAAGAGCATGGCCACCGCCTCGGTGGTGAATATGTGCGCCGCATCCCTGAGGTTGTAAGGCAACTCCCGATCGATGAACTTGGAGTACACTGCATGACCCTGCTCGTGGAGCATGACCTCCATCCAATTGGCCGTGGGCTTGATATTGAGCAGGGTTCGGACATCTCCCTCTTTGTCCATATCGATACAAAATGCGTGCTGGTTTTTGCCCTCCCGTTCGTAAAAGTCTGATTTCTCCACGATGGTTCCCAGGGGGAGACCAATATCGGTGAAGAACTTGTCTCCCAAAGCGACGATTTCTTCTTTCTTTCTCTTTTCAAAAAAATCGTCTAGGTTCACCTCTGCTGACGGGGGCGGGGCCTGGAAGAATGGATTGTCGTAGTGCCAGGGCATCATCTTGGCGCGTTTCACCTTGAGTTTTTTGGCTATTTCCTGATCGAGTTTTGCCTTCATCTTTTCAAACGGCGCGTCGGTAACTGTTTCGAGTTCGGCAAAAATGGCCATGAGATGCGCAGGATCGTGCTCCTGGAGCAGGATCGCCATTTCCCAGAAGTTTTTGTAGCCCATGGACTTGGCTGCTTCGTTGCGCAATTTGACCAGTTCCACCAGGTTTGGCGCTGCTGCAGCGCCCACTTGCTTCATGGTTTCCCAAATGGCCTGGCGCTTCTTGCTCTTCTTTTCTTCGGCGAGCATCTCCTGGAGGTCGTTGTCGGAAAACTTCTCCCCGTCCAGTTCCCCTCTAAACGAAGCGAAGATCTGCTCTATTTCAGCTGAAGCCTTGGAGATGGCCTCTAGTTTGTCTTCGGGCATTTGATTGCCTCGATAGTTCAGCTCAGCCACTTCCAAGGACCGTTTCGTGAGGGGATCGAGTTGGTCTTTGTGCGCGAGGATATCCAACAATTCCCGGTAGGCGTCTTTGTCGCTGTGGAGCTTTTTTAACTCGAAATCTGCCTTGGCAAAGGTTTCGAAGTCCTCTATCTCACCCGTGTTGGCAGCTTTCCAATAGGCATTGGTTTGGTATCTGTACAAGGCAATGAGCTGCCCGATGTACTGGGTTTGAAATGCTTCGGCGCGTTGCTGTGGGGTCACTACTCGCTCCTCACTTGTGGTTTCGATCTCAATCGCCTCCACCGGTTCTGTCGATGCTGGCGTGCTCGCTCCGCCACACCCGACCATCAGGGTTATTATTCCGACAAAACCCAGTGTTCGTCTTTCCATTGGTTTACCTCCCAGAAATAGTCCGCCTACCTGTGTATCAATAGTTCAGCGATTCGTCGAATGTTTTTGTCGTTTGCTAGGCGTTGCTTTAGAGTTCAACAGACCCAGCCTGCTCAAAATCGCAAGACATATCGGGCAAGATCTCAAGTCCATGGACACGGTGTTGAGATTTGTGAGAGTAATAGGTGGTTTAAAAAGTCAGAGGAGTAAGTATGAAACTCAGCGTCCTAGTTAGCACAGCGGTTGCTTTTTTTGCACTTGGGTGCGTTAAAGATACAAAGCTTGAAACACCTGTGCATCAATCTACAGATGGCGCCTACATTTTAACATTTGAGATCGGCGAAGCGCGCTACTTGCCTACCAACGTCATTATGGAAGGCGGAAAGATCTTCATCTTAAATGCTGAAGAAAAGATCGAAGCTGTTGATGTGGCAATTGGAGGCAACTCACTCGAATTCAGGATGCCGGCGTTCAACAACAGGTTCTTTTTAACGGCAGATGGAAATGGGTTTGCAGGCCATTGGCATAACTACGCCAAGGGAGATCACTGCACCATTCCAGTAACGCTGGTACCAGGGACAAAGCGGTTCAGTGGGTCTTCATCCAATGATGTGTCGGGGAATTGGAAGGCGACGTTCTCTCAGGGAAGCGAGGGCGAATACATCGCTAAGGGCGTGTTTAAACAAAACGGTTCCAAAGTTACGGGCACGTTTCGCACGACTACTGGAGACTATCGATATGTAGAAGGCGTGCTTGATCGAGACATGTTGCGGATTTCTTGTTTTGATGGGTCCCATGCCTTTTTGTTTGAGGCAAAACTGAAACAAGGCAATGTATTAGCGGGCATGTTCTACTCTGGTAATCATTGGAGCGAACCTTGGACGGCCGTCAAAGTAGCGGCATACGAACTTCCAGATCCAGATACGCTGACCCACATCAAAGACGGAGAAAAATTTGACTTCGCATTTCCAAACACAAAGGGCGAGATAATCAAATTTTCAGATTTTGCTGGCAAGCCCACCATCGTTCAGATCACTGGTACCTGGTGTCCCAACTGTATGGATGAGACGGTGTTGTTAAACGTGCTCTACGAAAAATATAGAAGCAATGGACTCGAGATTGTTGCTCTGGCATTTGAGCCAGTAGATACGTTTGAAGCAGCTGTTGGATATATTGACAGGTTCAAAGCAGACATGAATGTTGACTACGAAATTCTATTTGCTGGGAACTCGGATAAAGAAGAAGCTGTAAAATCATTGCCCATGCTCAACCACATCAAGTCTTATCCAACCACCCTCTTTTTCGACAAACAAGGCAACCTCCTCAAGCTTCATACTGGTTTCAACGGCCCAGCAACAGACAACGTCTACACTGATTTCGTGGACGAGATCACTGATTTAATCGAAAACAAGATGTTGTAGCGGGCCGTTTAAGCGTCATTGGAAAACACAAAAAACAAAGAAACGTGGGTATAAATTCTCTGCAGAAAATGCTAGACTGGGGTGGCTAGAAAAAGGGGCTTGGTCCGGTGATTCGATCAAATATCAAGTTTTGCTAAACAGATAAGGAGTTGTGAATATGATGTACGGCAAAGAGACAAAATCTTTTGAAAAGAGCTATGTTACTTCAAATCTTGGCAAGATATACACCGCCTCACTGGCCTTCGCCGCTTTGCTCATCAGCAACTCCCAGCTCTATGCAACTGTTCCAGATACCAACGCAGCGCTCCCCTTGGACAAGACCGCATCGTTCATCCAGGATCTCGTGAGCCAATACACACGGAATGGCGATTTTGTGGCGGTATCTTCTACATCTGGTGCGGATATCCAGGTTTTAATTCATGTCTATGACTACGAGGACGGGTATTTATCCATGGGTGGTTCAGTGCGAGGGGTCCCGCACACAGCGTTCATGCTGAAAGGCGACGTTCAAAAGGTCTATGGCTGGGTCTATTTCGCTGATACCAACCTTGTTTACAAGTACGCAACAGATGCAAACAAGGTCGTCTCGGTAAAGCAGGTCCTGGTCTCCGAGATCTACAGCATCGACGATATACCTCAACCAGATACGGGCCCCAGGCCATTCATGCCCGAATACGCCAGAGAAGAATACCCAGATCTGCCCCACCTCGGTCCCTTGCCAGATGACGCAGATCTCAACGATCTTCAAAGCAAACCAGAATCTACCAAGGTGCTCTGGATGGATATTCGAGACATGATGAATGGGGCAGATCCTATTACTTTAACCAGGGAAGACATGTGGGTGACCTGGCAGGTTGTCGCATCGGGGCTTTCCATGTTCGACCTCAACGTAACCACCAACAAAGCGCTCTACGATGCATCATCTGCCTACAACAGGGGATACGCGTATTTTGACAATAGCGAAGGCAGATCCTATTGCTGCGTAGACTGCTTTGGGTCATCCAAAGGATGTCATGTCTATCGCCATGCCGACGGGTACGGCACAGGTCGCACTGCGTTGCACGAGTATGGCCACTTGCTCGGGGTCTACGATTATGGAACCACTGCAGGGGAAACGTATTTTACGGGAATTCCAGAGTTCCAATGGGTCCCTATCATGGGGAACTACTGGTACGGCAATAACTGGGATGAAGCGCTTTTTCAGTGGAGCAAAGGCGAATATGCCGGGGCAAACGTAACCACTGATTTTTATGCCGTGGCTTCGAGTGTTGTCGACCTGGCATCCGATGACATCATCGATGCCCAGCCCTTGGTAATTGTAAATGACACGCTCGAATGGGCAGAGAACTTCGGACAAATCAACGTCTTTGATACGGGATACGACGAAGACGACTTCTCTTTTGAAATCGCCAGCAGCGGAGAGCTGGATATCACGGTCGAGAGAATCGAGCACATTGGCGGGGCAATGCTGGATGTTCACGCGGCCATTCTCGACAGCTCGGGCAATGTGGTGGTTGAGCATAATCCTAAGGCCGCACGCTATGCCAACTTACAGACCCCCCTGGAATCCGGCGAATACACACTACGCGTGGCCGGTGGCGAGGAAGGCACGCCTGCTGATGGGTTCTCGCGCTACAGCTCTGTCGGCTATTTCGGCATTTCAGGTACTGTGACCGGTGCTGTAGATACCGATACCGACACTGATACTGACACCGATACCGACACTGATACTGACACTGATACTGATACAGACACTGATACCGACACCGATACTGATACAGACACTGATACAGACGGTGATTCAGATAGCGATAGCGACTCAGATACTGATACCGACAGTGACTCGGATAGCGACAGTGATTCGGATAGCGATAGCGACTCGGATAGCGATAGCGACTCAGACAGCGATAGTGATTCGGATAGCGACAGTGACTCAGACAGCGATAGCGACTCGGATTCAGATGGGGATGCTTTACAAGGATCAGACGATGGTTGTGGTTGCGCTCTGGTTGGTAAGCAAATGACCGCTGATACAACAACACGCCTGACCCAGATATTGATGCTGCTGTTGTCTTAAACCGATGGCTTCGTTGAGCTAAGGGTTCTCTGTATCGATTTGCTTGATAACCTCCAACACAGCGGCAAAATCTAGCGGGCTGTACGAGGCGATGCTCATGGTGGCGGTATCAAGCACAAACAGCACGCCAGCGGTCTGGAACAGACATTGGTCGTAGCATCCACCTATCCAGATCTGTTGTTCTGAATCCTGAATGCGCCAACCTCCAGTCCAGCCCAAGCTGTTGACAATGGGGCTCACAGCTTCAGGGGGCAGACTAACCCCATTGGTGAGATCTGAATAGGAGACCGCCACGATATCGCTGTTGTACTCGAGCACCTTGTCGTAATTGTCTGCCAGGGCCCGCAGTTGCTCTGCTAGACAGCCGCACCCGGGTTGCTCTAAAGCGAAGATGAGTGATTTCAAGGTATTATGATTCTTATGGACCTCGCACATATCGAGGTTGGTCAACGCTCCTTCTGGCCCCCACATGGCTGGAAACGCGGTGTGGCTGACAGTGGTCTCGAGGCTCCAGTTATAGGGCCCATCCGGGTAAGGATCACAGGGCAGCTCCCAGTCCGTGTCCAACTCGTAGGTGTCTGTCCCTGTCTCTGTTTCAGTATCTATGTCTGTGTTGCTCTCAGTTTCCGTGTCTACGGCTGAATCGGATTCAGATTCAGTATTTGTGTCCAGGTCTGAATCGAGTTCAGTGTTTGTATCCACGTCCGAATCAGAGCTGATGTTCGTATCTTGGCCTGTGTCGACGCTGTCACTGCTATTGGCGTCCTCATTGCTGTCGCTATTTGATGCGCCATTGCAGCCAGGGAGTGCCAAAGCCAAGGCTGCAATCAGGAAATGTGGCCCTATGAGGATTGGAACTCTATTCAACAGGGTACTCGCTTTCTATTTTTTTCATTATCCTATAGGTATATAGTAGAATTCATGGACAAAATATATAAAATAAGCTTTTCTGTTCCTCCCTTTATCTATTTGCTCTTCATGCTGATGCTGGGTGGTGCTTGTGAATCGAACGATGCCAGCGCCGACAATGGATCAGATCCCCTGGACGGGGGATTTGATTTGGACAGTGACTCCGAAACAGATGCCGGGAACGATTCTGATAGCGAAGATGAAACTGATTCAGATACGGATACGGGCACGGATACCGCGCTTGACACAGAGGAAGATTGTTATCCCGTGGATGTGATTATCCAAACTGCGGACGATATGGCAGGTATCTTGGGATATGCCTGCATCACGGGAAGTTTAGCTGTGGTGTCATCGGACCTGACTAAGCTCAGCCTGCCGAACTTGCGAGAAATATCTGGAGATCTCACCGTACAAGAAAATCCCGATCTGTCCGCCCTCAATCTACCGCTTCTGAATCTGATAGGTGGCAATGTTGTCATCGACGGCAATGAGCAGCTGTATCACCTGGAGGGATTGAGCGCAGTGACGACCATCGATGGTGGCCTCAAGATATGGGAGAATCAAGGGTTGACGCGCCTCGGCGGGCTGAACAGAGTGCAGACATTGGGAGATCAGCTCAATATTTCAATGAATCAAGCGCTGCAGGAGTTGGACGGCCTGTCCGGGTTGAAGCGCATCGCAGGTGATTTGCAGGTAAACGGGAACCCAGCACTAAAAAGCCTGAAGGGCCTCGAGCAGCTCGAGGAGATCGATCAGAAACTCTATCTGAGCGACAATGGGATCATCGAGATCAGGGCTTTGGCCCAATTGACGCACGTGGGCGATGATGTGTACATACGCAACAACGACAGGCTCGTTGACCTCAGCGGGCTAGATGGACTTACTGAGATCGCGGGTCAGCTGGTGGTTCGGGAAAATGATGCATTGAAAGATCTCACCGGTTTGGGGGAGGTTTGGAAAGTGGCCCACAACATGGCCATTGCAGACAATCCGAATCTCACGTCGTTCAATGGTATGAACAAATTGAGAAAGGTGGGGGTCAACCTGGTGATCAGCGACAATGCCGCATTGAAGCATCTGGATCACCTGAGCCAACTCACAACAGTGGGCCGAGACCTGCTGCTCGACCGCAACCCGGTGTTAGAACAGATAGACGGGTTATCCGAGATTGAGACGTTTGGGGGTCACCTGAGCATTACCGGCAACTCGAAAATCCAAGACATTGACAGCCTCGGCCGCCTGACTGAGGTGCTCGGTGATCTAACTGTGGAACGCAACGACCAGCTGGCAAATATTGAGGGACTCTCAGCTGTGACGTCTGCAGCGGGTGGGATCAGCATCTCCTACAATCCCAAAATCGAAAGCCTGCAGGCTTTGTCTAATTTGAGCACGATCGGCGGGTATTGCACGGTGCGTCAGAACGACCGGCTAGAAAGCCTCAAGGGCCTGGACGGCCTCGAGGTCATACCGGACAGCTTGATCATTATTGACAATCCCAGCCTGGCCGATCTAGATGGACTCGGTAACGTCGTTTCAATTGGCGGGTCTCTGATCATCCGCGGCAATACCGGGCTAGAAAACATAGATCATTTGAGTGGCCTGACCTCTATCGACATCAGCCTGGTGATAGAAGGGAATGATCTCCTTACGAACCTGAACAGTTTGAGTCAGATCGAACATCTGGGATTCGATCTGATCGTGAAACACAACAAGGTGCTTTCAGATCTCTCTGGATTGGACAGCATTGCGAGCGTGGGTCGGGATCTGGCAGTTGGCTACCTCCCTGAGATATCCGATCTGAACGCATTCGGGGAACTGACAGAAGTGGGCCGCAACGTAAAGATTCAGGCAAACCGCGCCCTGGAGAACATCGCCGGTCTAGCAAGTCTGGAAGCAGTGCCGGGCGCCTTGTGGATTCACGACAATTCAGCGCTTGAAAACACGGTTGGCCTGGACAGCATCACCACTGTGGGCAGCACCCTGTGGATTCAAAATAACGACCTGTTGGTCGATATCGCTGGGCTCAGCCAAGTAACCGCTGTTGGCGGTGGGCTATTCCTGTGGAGCAATCCAGCGATCGTCGACCTAGACGATTTGGTCAACCTAAGCGCGGTGGGAGATGGGCTATCTATTCGCGACAACCCGGTACTCGAGAACATCGACGGGCTGAGTGGGATCTCCACTTTCCACGGGGCCATCTCAATACGAGACAACCCTGTCCTGGCACGCCTGGCCAATTTCGAGGGAATTAGCCAAGTCGATGGCCGGGTTGAGATTAAACGCAACGCACTACTGGCAAATCTGCAGGGTTTCGGGGCCCTCACGACCGTTACTGGCAACCTGGTCATTGCTGAAAATCCAGCACTCCAATCCCTGGCTGGGCTATACAGCCTAGCCACAGTGGAGGTGGGCCTCATCATCCAAAATAACCCTTCCCTTCAGACCCTAGCGGATCTGACGACACTCCGAACCGTGACCCAAACCCTTTTGGTAATCGAAAACCAAACCCTGCCTTACTGCCAGGTGTGCAACCTACTGGATCTGCTAACCTACGAGCCCCTGGCTATCGAAGCCAGCGGCAACCAGGTGGACATTTGCTGGGAAGAGCCAAATTTAAGTTGTCCCTAGGTAGTGGTTTCCCGCGGATCCGTGGGAAACCAGCACTCTTTGATCGCTTGCAAAACCCCTGAATAAGCTGGTTTAACCGTATAATCCTCGTAATACAGCAGAGGATGTTCCCCGAACCGCCACCCCAAGTCGTTGTCATCCCTTACTCCCCAGAAGTGAAACTTTTCGATACCCGCAGGTATAACGGCTTTGGTAAACTCGTAATACATTTCCTTCTGGCGCTGTGCCTTGTCCACATCCCATGCCAACTCAGTATCTCCGATATCCAACTCGGTGATGTACACTTCCACACCGAGTGCAGTAAACTTTTCGATAGCTTGGGCGACCTCGGCCCAATCGTAGGTACGATTCAGATCGTAGTGGCTTTGGATACCAACCGCATCAAGTGGCACGCCCTGATTGAGCAAGTGTTTGACCAGCTGGTAGAAGGCCTTATGCTTGGGATCGGATGGGAACTCGATTGTTGTATCGCGCAGTTCCAGCTTGTTGTTCGTATACTTCCTCGCATACTCGAACGCCTTCCGTAGGTACACCGGATGCTGTTCATTTATCTTTTCGTCCCCGGTCAATCCGGAAGCATCGTCTTCAAACCCGAGCTGCGCCCACTTGCAGTCATCGCCCACGTGGTATTTCCCTGAGCCGTCAAAGTCCAAGGACTCGTTAACCACGTTCCACACCTCGACCTTCTGACCGTTATCGTTGCTCTGCATAATGGCACGAATGAAATCCTCCAGAGTCTCGTCTAGCTGTTCGTTCGAATAGGTACCCGCCACAAACCACTCCGGGTAATAAATGTTCGGCCCAACTAGCAGGTGGGCCATCTGCTCGATACCCCTGTCCTCTAGCCACTCGACCACCGCGTTGAAAACCGAAAAATCGTACTGCTGGTAATCTACCCACGTTACCCAGGCCGGGTAGGCCGATAAGCAAACCTAAAAGTAGACTTGCTAGGATGAAGGAGCACCGGTTGATAAGAACCTGATCTCCCACGCTGATTTCTCCTTTTTCATATTTTTTTAATATGCGGTTTTTCCACATTCAAATTATAGATGGAAATAGAAAAAAAGGGGTAAAAAATAATGATAATAAAAAATGGAAAGATCGGTTAGAATACCGTTGCGAAGATTGTATTGCAATGGCGCTGAGTTACCAAATTAGGCACTTGCCTGTCGTTACCTCGATGTTAATTGGTCTGTCGTGCGGCGATGGGAGGCTCTACCCATTTGACGAAGTGACAACCGATACTGACACAGAAGATATAGAGGTCGACACTGATTCTGAAGACATCGAAGTCGACACAAATACTGAAGAAATAGAAATCGATACCGATACTGCCGATACAGATACAAGCACTAGTAGCGATGAGCTTTGTCCGGCATGGGACATGCGACTCGACGTGTTGCTGCCGCGGTTAATGCTGCTGCAGGACCTGTCGTTTTCGATGAATAGCAACGCATCAAGCAACTGGCATCAAGCCAAACAGGCAATTAAGGCAACCCTCGAAAAATACAAAAAACAAATAGCGTTCGGCTTTGACGGATTTCCCAACGCAACGAATTGTGTGGTCTCCAGACCCCCCTATTTAGATTGCGACCCTCAAAATGCGCAAATTATCATCGATGAGATCGACTCCTTGGACCTGTTTCGAAGTACGCCCCTTTACCTTGGTCTGAAAAATTTTACCAAGACCGGCTATGCCCCCAACTGCACAGCACAAGATAGGCGCAGATATTTACTCCTCATTTCAGATGGTGCAGATAGCTGTGGTGCAGGCGGTCCGATCGACCCTCACGGCGCAAGCGCCGAAGAGTTGGCAGAAGTGACCTCATCAGTACTGGAGAGCACAGGCACAGCCACGTTTGTCATTGGATATGGCAGCGGTGTCAATCCATATCAGTTGAACGCAATTGCTGCTGCTGGGGGCACTGAATTTGATGAATACATTGCTGCGCAGCATCAGTTCGAGTTCGAACATGCCCTGGATATTGTGTATGCTGCTGTTGCTGACTGCGTCTATCACATCGACAACCTTTCCAATGACCCCATTGTTATGGACGAGGTAAATTTCTTTTTCGACGGTGACTTGGTGGGATGGGACGATAACTGCGCGCATAACACCGGATGGACCTGGGCCGAAGGCGACACCAGCAGGGTGGAATTCTGCCACGCCGCCTGCATGCAGCTCAAGGCCGGGAATGTAGACGAGATCACAGCCGAGCTCGACTGTCCAACCATATCGATCCCCTAAGCTCAAAATTTTGCCCCCACCACGGCCCTCCCCCGATGGATAATTGGACGCTGGGGGAGGGTGAATGCAGTTGTAGCCGTGGGGTTTATCCCCACGGTGAAAAGCTATGTAATTCTAGGCCGTTTTATCTGCGGGGATAAACCCCGCAGCTACATTTTGATCAATCTAACTGGCTCCATCCAATAGCAATCTGTGTATCGCTTTGACTGCAGGTGCGACCTCAGTGTTATCCACCAGGAAGGCCACGTTGATCTCCGAAGCACTCTGGGAAACCATTTTTGCCTTTACCCCCTGCGCAGCCAAGGCGCCGAATATCTTGCTCAACACCCCGACCCGGCCCCTTAGTTCCTCGCCCACTAGACAAATGATCGCTTTGTTTCGCTCCACGACCACGCGGCCTAATTTTTCAATCTGCGCTATCGCTGGTTCGAGCTGTTCTTCTTCGTAATGGCGATTTGTCACAAACGATACCGTAGCCTCTGAGGTAGTGGCCATATGCACCTCGATATGGTTCTCCATTAGGGCTTCGAACGCTGTGCTCAGTATCTGAACAGCAGATAAGAGCCTGGGCGAGGAGATATTAATGAGGCAGACATTTTCCTTGTACACGACTGACTTTGCAATTCTTTCTGTTCTAACAGGTGTGGTCAGAATCTCTGTGCCAGGATCCTCTGGGTTCGTTGTATTGAGCACCCGCACCGGGATGTTATTGCGAATGGCAGGCACAAGCGTGTTGGGATGCAGCACCTCTGCGCCGTAGTAGGCGAGCTCGCTCGCCTCATCAAACGAAACAATGGGCAGGCTCTGGGCATTCTGATCGACCGAGGGATCGCAGGTCATGATGCCGTTTACATCTGTCCAAATTTGCACTTCTTCAGCATGGATGGCCGCGCCAAAGATAGAAGCGGAAAAATCCGACCCTCCTCGACCGAGCGTGGTTATGTTTCCGTTCTTGTCCTTGCCTAAAAACCCGGTTACCACCGGCACTAGTTTAATTTTATCGATTTCCTTGGCGATGCCTGCCTCAATGCCGTCAAGGGGCGCTGCGCTTTGGTGTTTCGAATCGGTCACGAGGCCCAGGTCGTACGCATTGTATGCAGCAGCTGGCACCCCCTCCCCTGCCATGGCAGACGCGACAATGCGCGTTGACATGCGCTCGCCAAAAGACACGATGTGATCCAGTGTTTTTGGAGTGAGCTCCCGCAATAAGCTAACCCCGTGGAGCAATATGGTGAGCTGGTACAGCAGCGGCTCTACAACCCGACGGTCAAGGCCGAGTGCGTCAACGAGCTCGATGTGGTATTGCTCAATGCGATCCGTATCCACCCTGCCCTGCATGGCAGCTTCTGCCGCTGCGATCAGATTGTCGGTAGTCTTGCCGCACGCAGATAGAACGACTAGGGGGCGCCGCCCGATCCGGCTGGCAACCAGTTCGGCGCATTGACGTATCTTTTCAGGCGTTGCAAGCGAGCTACCGCCGAATTTCATCACAATCATGAATGTATTGCCTCCATCAAGCCTTCAATGTCGGGTAACATGTCTCCCCCTTGAAAAATGCTATCTTCACCCAACAACGTCCGTTTGACATTAAACTCGTTATTCCTATTTATTCGCAGGGCGATGGGTGAGCAGGCCTGTTGAAACCCCTGATTCCTTGCCTGGCAACAATGCCACGGGTTGCCCCAATGTAAACGTACCGTTCTGGATCCATTGCTTGAGCACTGTGGCGATTTTTCTAGCTTTGGCATAGCTCGAAAGGGATGCCGTACGGATCTTTTTGTCTCCAATTTCAATGGTACCTGACTTGAGTTCTGCATAGGTAACATGGGCCAGTGGTTTGCCCGCATTGTTGGAGTAGTCTTCCGCGTAGTCCACCACCGGGGCCTTAATGTCGCTGTCTTTGACAGCGGTGAATTGGGCCATTTCTTCATCCAGGATGGGGATGGGAACGCCAATGCCCACAGATATGGACACCCCATACCCGGTAATGGACAC
The DNA here is from genome assembly GCA_030065855.1 of Myxococcota bacterium. Classification (GTDB taxonomy): domain Bacteria; phylum Myxococcota_A; class Polyangia; order JAAYKL01; family JAAYKL01; genus JASJCT01. Next base: position 30,595 of record JASJCT010000030.1, on the reverse strand, counting down.
TGCTCTTAGGAAATCCGCATTCATACCGTCGAGTTCACCGGTGACAGCAAGGGTGCCAGCGCCGCCCAGGGGCACACCAGCGTCCGTGCGCGGGCCCGAAGGATCGTGCTGGGTGCCATGATAGTAAACATAGCCCACGCCGCCACCCAGGAAAATGCGCGTACCAATACCGATAGTGCGGTATAGGGGATCGTTGAGCAACGGCGATAGTTGGCCAGCGCTGCAGTAGTTGGCGTTTGCCAACCGGGGTCTGAGCACACCCAAGTATGTATAAATGGGACGGGAGGCAGTGGCGTTCACAGCAACATTGTAATTTTGATAGGCATTTCTGGGATTGAGCAGGACCGCGTTGTTCATGTCCTTAAGGTTGATCAGGGTTTCAAGCTCTTTCCTGGGATAGCAATCCGTGCCATATGCTTCGGCCCTGAGGGTGACATCTGCACCCCGCACCAGATCTTCTATCACGTGTGCACCGCCATACTTGAACTCACCTGGGAAAACCTTGTTTTCAGGATCGTTCTGAGCGAGTTCTGTCGCGCCGATATAGAGATCAACGGCTGCCACACCGCAATAGGCCGGCACGTCATTCACCCAGGCGCGCTGCATCTTCATCCTCGGGGTTGTGTGACCAACGCTGAGTAGGGCACCTGAAGAGCACATCGGACCAAAGGTTCCAGTTGTGACCACGTCGACCTGGTCAGCTGCTCCTTTTGCGCCTTTATCCGCAACGATCCCGATCATCTCCTCGGCTGTCACCACCACTGCTTTTTTCTGGCGAATTTTTTCGTTTATTTCTTCAAAGGTCTTTGCCATCACACATCTCCTCTAATTCTCAAATTATCGCTAACCGAAGCCACTGCACCGTAGGAGCAAGCTGGAATACAGAGTTCACACGCAATGCACCGCGCTGCGTCATACGTAACCTGGTATGTTTCCTGTTCCACTGTAAACGCACTCGAAGGGCATTGACCCACACACGCCGTGCAATGGACACATCGATCTTCATCCCAGACCAGGTTTTTTACCGGTAAAAATACCTTTATGCCGCTCTCTTTAAGGTATGAAAGGGCACTGTTGACCTGTTGCCCCTGACCCCGAAAGATAGCAAACATGCGCCCGTCCTCTTCAGGTGTGATCGATGCTTGTAGAATATTCACTTCAACGTCAAACTCCTTGATGATACGGGATATGACCGGTCTATCCAGGAGTGACTTGGGAAAGTTCAATATCGCACTCTTTTGAATCATTTTCTTCTCCTCATCTACGTTTAATATGCCTCGCAGTGCCCCGAAAAAGGGGCGCCAAGAGCTGGTTTGTTACGATTTAACGAGTTCGATGTCTCCCCAAAGGCCCAGTCTATTGCCCTGGCATGCAATAAGCCCCTTGAGATCACCGCGGGCTTCATGCTCGCTCAATACCCGATCCACGTCTGCCGAACAGGCAATCTGATTGGCAATGGCAGTTGCTGCTGCATCGGCAAATGCAGCGTCGTCTGCAATGGCGACAACCGCATCTGCGTTGCCAAGCGACAGGGACGGCCCGACTGTTTTACTGGACGTGCACACGCCAATACCGTCCTGCGCGTTCACCACAAATCTCAACTTATCTGAAAACGGAGACGCCTCACCTGCATACACTGCAAACCGCAGGGGGTTTTTTGTTTTGGCAAATACATCCCCGCCGTTCTCTACGATTACCGCATCGGTCTCATTTAGAAGATCCAGCGCAACCGCCTGGGCCACTGCACCTGCGACCGCGGCCATGGGTCCGACCTGCCAGTGGGCAGCTGACCCGGCCATTGCCGTTATCACGCTTGGCGCGTCCAATGGCACCGGATGCGGTTTCAGGGCCCGGGCAAATGCCCCATCTGATGCGATATAATCTTGGATTTCCTGTCGCACGCGCTTGAGTGCCCCAAGGGCAGTGTTTTTCAAGTCGCGATCTGCTGATATGAGCAGATCGCTCTGATCAATTGCCACCTCAAATGTCTCGAGGCCGTCGCTCCCGGTCCAATCTCTATAAAATCGCTTCTCGTACATACACCAATCCCTCATCCAACCCTGCTAAATGCGCCATTACACTGTCACTGAAAAGGGCCCCGATGAGAAACCGAAGGATTTAGGCCAATGCCAAAGCCAAATCGCCCGCGGTTTCGAACCGGGGCCTTGGCATCGCCATGGAGAGACAGGATTTTCTCGACCAATCCATTCGAATGTTATTCTGCAAAAAGAAATATTTGTCAATAAAAAAGTTACCAAATTCAATTCAAAACTGATAAATAGAATTATATTCCGTTTGAATAAATAAAGCCAAAAGTCTGTACGAGATTCGTGGCCTATCCACTGCAATACGCCGCCACCACGTGGGCCGCGGTCTAACCTTTAGTGCACCTCGATGCCGGCCAGGAGTCTTATATCGTTTGTATTTCTCTCCATATTAATATCAAACCTGGAGATGACGATAACATCGAGAAATCGGGCAACGTGTATGGAAAGGATGGGACTATCGTGAAAGGGGGCTGCGCGAACCGAACCCACTGACACCCGTGAATTGCCAACCCAGCCGGTCTGATAGGCCTGATCAGACGGCTGGTCTTGGCCAGAAATGATGCGCTGATATGAAACCCCTGCAGTTACCGTGGCAAATCGGCCAAAATCGATGACAACGGCAAAGCTGCCCCGAAGCCAGGCATCACTCTGCCAGTCGTCTACCCCATGGGTAACCCAGGTTACGTCCATGGCAGCGCGAACCGCCGCGGCCGGCCCAACCCTGGCCTGGCCGCCCAAAATAACGGCCGGGGCAAAAAAGACATCTGTCTTGGGCCGGAACCACATGTCGACGATACCGCCGCACAGGTATACCCCGGAGCCAGGTGCAGGTTCGATGATCCGCAGGGTCAGGGCCAGCGGGCCTGCGAGCTCGAACCCGGGAAAGAGACCGATCTCAAAAGACCCTTCGAGCCCCAGGTAGACCGAACGATCAATGATCAAAGGCCCGGCCGCGGCCAAAGCCTGGAATTTGCCAGGTGGGACAATGAATGGTGCGGACGACCTATCGGCTCGCAGGGATTGATTAGATGAGATCAGGACAATGCAGGTCAGTGCAATCGTTAAGACAAATCGGCGCATAACGATTGGCAGTATACCCGATTTAGCGGTGTATTGGGAGATATGTAAGGAGGCGTTCTGGTACCTAGCGGGGGTCGCGCTTGATGAGGTCTTCTACCACGCTGGGATCGGCCAGGGTGGATGTGTCGCCGATGGTGGATGTGTCTTTTTCGGCAATTTTGCGAAGGATGCGGCGCATGATCTTACCCGAGCGGGTCTTGGGCAGACCTGGTGCCCAGTGGATGATATCCGGGCTCGCAATGGGACCGATTTCGGTTCGCACGTGGCCGACCAACTCTTTTTTGAGTGCGTCGGTGTATTCCTCGCCCACGTTCAAGGTCACATAGGCGTAGATGCCCTGGCCCTTGATGTCGTGAGGGAAGCCCACCACTGCGGCCTCGGCCACCTTGGGATGGGATACGAGTGCGCTCTCGACCTCGGCAGTGCCCATTCTGTGTCCAGACACATTGATGACGTCGTCCACACGACCGGTGATCCAGTAAAATCCATCCTCGTCGCGACGCGCGCCATCACCTGAGAAATAATAGCCCTTGAACATCTCAAAGTAGGTCTGCTCAAAGCGATCATGGTCGCCGTAGACAGTACGCATCTGGCCTGGCCATGGCTGCTTGATAGCGAGCACGCCAGAGCAGGCACCGTCGAGCTCTTCGCCCTGGTCGTTCAAAATGCAGGGCTTGACGCCAAAGAAGGGCAGTGTTGCCGACCCCGGCTTGGTGGCCCAGGCACCGGGCAGCGGGGTAATCAGAATGCCGCCGGTCTCGGTCTGCCACCAGGTGTCGACGATGGGGCAATTCTCGTGGCCCACGTGCTTGTGATACCACATCCACGCTTCGGGATTAATAGGCTCACCCACGGAGCCGAGCAGCTTGAGGGAGCTCAGGTCGTGCTTGGCCGGCCAGTCAGGACCCTGGGCCATCAGGGCGCGGATCGCGGTCGGCGCGGTGTAGAACTGGTTGACTTTGAACTTATCGACCACTTCCCAGAACCGATCCGGTTTGGGATAGGTGGGTACACCCTCGAACATAATGGTGGTGGCGCCGTTCTGCAAGGGACCGTAAACAATGTAGCTGTGGCCAGTCACCCAGCCGATGTCAGCCGTACACCAGTAGATATCGCCGTCTTGATAGTCGAAAATGTACTTGTGAGTGGTCGCCGTGTAGACCATGTAGCCACCCACAGTATGTTGCACGCCCTTGGGCTTGCCAGTAGAGCCAGAGGTATAGAGGATGAACAGGGGATCTTCCGCATCCATTTGCTCGGGTTCGCAATTGGCATCGGCTTTGGCCATCTCTTCGTGCCACCACAAGTCGCGGCCGGATTGCATGGGAACCTCGTTGCCCGTGCGCTTAACCACGAGAATTTTCTCCACGCTCGAGGCCTTTGCAGCGGCTTTGTCCGCGTTGGTCTTCATGGGTACGCTGTTCTTGTTGCCCCGCAGGCCAGTGTCCTGGGTGATGATGATCTTGCAATTGGAATCGTTGCACCGATCTGCCAGGGCGTCTGGTGAGAATGCGCCAAAGACAATGGAGTGAATCGCGCCGATGCGCGCGCAGGCGAGCATGGCCACGGCCAACTCAGGGATCATCTGCATGTAGATGCTCACCCGATCGCCCTTTTTGACCCCATTGGCCTTGAGCACGTTTGCGAATTTGCACACGTCTGCGAACAGCTCTTTGTATGTGATTTTCTTATCAGTGCCGGGATCGTTGCCTTCCCAGATGATGGCGACTTGGTCGCCGCGTTTTTCCAGATGACGGTCCAGGCAATTGTAGGTAATGTTGGTCTTGGCGCCCCGGAACCACTCGATCTTGACCTTGCCTTTGGTCATGTCGTAGTTGTAGTCCCACACCTTATCCCATTTTTTGTACCAAAAGAAGTTCTCCGCGATTTCAGCCCAAAACCCTTCTGGGTCTGCGATGGAGCGGTCGTACATTTTCTTGTACTCATCCATCGATTTAATCCAGGCCTTCTCCCGGAACTTTTGGTTTGGCTCGAATCTTCTGTCTGCCATTTTTCTAGCTCCTTTTTATTTCGGTCCGTTTCTAAAAGTGTTTTCCACTATCAAGCCGTGATCTCCCACGGCAGTCACTATTCTATTACGCTTGCTTCGGCGGCTTCACCATGGCCGCGATACCAGCGGCGATGAGCACGGCAACACCGCAGATGGTAAAGGCCAAGGGGAAGTTGCCCATATCCCCAAGCATGCCACCCATTTTCGGGCCTGCAATACCGCCCACGCCGTATGCGAGAAATACCCAAGGATAGTTTTGACCCACAAATTTGTTGCCAAAGGTATCAGCCGTAATTGACGGGAAGAGTGCAAAGTTACCGCCAAAATTGAACCCGATGATGGCCGCGCCGAGATACAAGAGGTTTTCAGTACCGGCCATGTACGGGAACGCAAGAACCATCGCCCCTTGGGTGGCGAGCATGATAATCACGGAGAGCTTTCTGCCCAGCTTATCGCTCAAGGCACCCCAGACGATGCGACCAAAGCCGTTGCCCAGGGAGAAAAACACGGCCATGGCCGTACCTGCGATAGCGCTCGCCGATGCAGCGTCCAAACCATTTGCCTGGAGTGCTTCCATTGGAAAGAGCTTCATCAAACCGATGCTCATCAGGCCTGCGCCGCCGCCAGCGACAAAGCACAGAAAAATCATGTAGAATTGGGGGGTGCGAAGCATTTCTCCGCTAGTAAAATCCACTGCGCCGGTCGCTGCGCCACCGCTTGCAGGTGTGGGTGGGGTCCAGCCCTCGGGTTGCCAACCGTCTGGCGGAAAGATCATGAACGCCCCGCCGATGACCACCATAACGAAGAACGCAATGCCGTAAACCAAGAATGTTCCCGAAAGACCAATGGTTTCAATGAGATGTCCCCATGCGCCGGCCAGTTTGACCCACCCCATGGCGCCGAAGCCAAAGCCGGCCACAGCCAGCCCCATGATCAGGCCTTTCTTATCTGGAAACCAGCGGGTCCCCACGGCGATGGGCACCACGTAGGCCAGGCCGATACCACTGCCGCCGACGACCCCGACGAGAAGGAGCAGGGCCCAATAACTCGTGGTTCCCATCAAGCCTGCCAAGGCGTACCCCAAGCCCAGAACGATACCGCCCGAGATGGCGAGTTTGCGAGGGCCTACCTTGGGCATCAGCCTACCTGCGATCACCATAACAATGGCGAAAAATGCCAGGCCAGCTGCAAAAACATCCTGGGTATCTGCCTTAGACCAACCGTCTTTTACCAACGACGGGGTGAAAACCGACCAGGCATATATAGCGCCCAATGCAAGCTGAATTAAAATTGCCCCCACGACAACAAGCCACCGGTTCATTACTTTGTCTGACGACATCGTTTTTCCTTTCTGAAATTCAATTGGAGTGATGATTTATTTTAGACAGAATGTGGTGATCTTCAGCGAGCCTTTCGTCCTTCCTACCAAAACGCGGCTCCTGCCATTGAACGCCGCATCTTGGGCACCTTACATAATAGAATGGGACAAACAAGCTGAATGATTTTTATCATAATCCAGACATAATTGTTGAAATAGCGTTACTTTAAGAGCCAAATAAATACCATAAATAACCTTTATCGACGTGCACTATTGTATATCGATTCAATACTGTCCAAAACAACGATAGAGGAACTCATGAAACCCACGTCATTCCCGCGAATGCGGGAATCTATGTGAAGGGGAGCCTGGATTCCCGCATTCGCGGGAATGACCGTTTTCTTCAATGATTTCAAAGGACGCATGTTGATTTCTGAGCTGTTTTGGACATCAATGATATCGATTATTATAATTCTAGACTATATTCAATTATGTCTAATATAGAAAATATAATGGATAATTATTCAAATTATATTCTACTACTAAAGGCCTAGGATAATTACTAAAGGCCTAGGACAATATTGTCCCTCATTACTTTCGCGTGGCAAATAGCCAGATCACCAACCCTAACAGGACGACAATAACGGCTAGCAGTCCGATCACAAATCCCCTGCCCCCGACCCGGGATTTTTCATCCAACTGCCCTGCTCTACTGTGCGTCATTCCAATGGCGCCGGTTGCATCACCAGAGTGGATTTGTATTGGATCAGTGGGATCTGATCTAGGCAGTGCATCCCTTAGGGCCTCGCCAAAAGCAAGGGCCGAGGCGAAGCGCTTTTCAGGTTCTTTTTCTAGGGCCTTGGCAATAATAGGATCCAGGATAACAGGCAGGTTCAGTTCTGGTACGCGCTCTGTAACCGGCATGGGCTGGGTGTAGATTTGATGGGAGATGTATTCCATGGGCTTGCATTTTGGATAGGGCAACCGACCGGTCAGGAGCTCGTACAGAATAAGGCCTGCAGAGTAGATATCGGACTTGGCATCCAAGGTTTCGCCGCGTGCTTGCTCTGGAGACATGAACTCAGGGGTGCCAAAAACCATGCCCTCCCGGGTGAGCGCCACTGAGCCAGGACGGAGCCGCGTCTCTCGCACTTTTGCAAGACCGAAATCGAGAACTTTGGGAAAATCTGCGATACCGCCTTGGGTCGTAAGCAGTATATTCTCTGGCTTTAGATCTCTGTGAATCACACCGACGGAATGCGCCTCTTCCAAGGCACCGAGTACCTGAATCATGACTTTGAGTGCCCGTTCCATTGGCATCGGCCCTTCGCGGCGCACCCATCGCGCGAGATCCACACCTTTAAGGTACTCCATAACAATGTAGAGTTGTTCTGACGCCTCGATATGGCCGTAGAGAAAAACGCGGGCTGTGTTGGGATGGGACAGGCGACTCATCGCCCGCGCCTCTCTTCGGAACCTGGAGACGAGATCTGGTCTGGAGGCCAGCCTGGCGTGGAGAATCTTAATCGCGACCATTCGATCCATGGCTGGTTGCTCGGCCTTGTAGACCTCGCCCATGCCCCCGCGTCCGATCCGCTCTGTGATGCGGAATTGACCGAGCAGCTCCTTACCGATGAGATCCCCTGACATGATGCTATATGTATAGCTTCTCCCAGGTAGCGCGACAAGTAACTTGCCATGGGATCGATCAATCTCTCAACCAGGTCGATCTAGCGGACGATTTCGTCCAATGTTGCTGCCCCTGTTGGACAGTTTTTTCCAATTTTGCGCCATGCATGGGGTAATCATCCCCACGAATGTCGGCCTGTGCTGTTGGCGTGTTTATTGAATATCGTCAGCAATCGGTGCCCGCGGCTTTGGGGGAGGCGGGCAACAAAAGGTTAACACTTCCCCAACAACCAAGTGACGTGAGGAGGAGAAGATGGCAACGTTTACAATCGACATTCCAGTGGGGCCGATTTGGAACAACGATGATGCAAAGAAGAAGTGTCCTATTGCGTGCGCTGCCCACATGGGAGAGTGGACCGGTCAATGGAAGACGGTTGTCGAGGGCAAAATGAGCGTATGTGGCTGTACGCTCAGCGCCACTCCAGCCGGTTCATCAGAATTCACAATTGATATCATTGCCGGGCCGATTTGGAACAACGATGATGCAAAGGAAAAGTGCCCTATTGCATGTGCATCCTATGGCGGAGAATGGAATGGTCAGTGGAAGACCGTTGTCGAGGGCAAAATGAGCGTGTGCGGGTGTAGATTTAAAGTTTAAAGTCGCTCGGATTTTAAAGGCAGCTATATTCTCCGCTAGAAATAAGCTCAAAAAACTCATTTGCTGTTACGATTTTAGTCCCCTCCACGCTTCCGAGTGGCAGGATGTGCGCCTTATCCCCAGAAACAAGGTAATCAGCCCTGCAGGTAATTGCAGTACTTATTACATGATTATCCCTGGGATCATTGGGAACTATAAAAAATTGCGGTACATTACCAATATTTGTGTACGTCTTAAGGATCAGACCAAGAAAGACCTCTGCGCTCTTATCATCTATATTCTGATGCTTGCTGATTTTGGGATACGAAAGAACAGTATCAAGCTCGGCAATAATCTGGCTGGAAACAACCAGCTCAAATGCCGCTTTTGCTGCCATATCAAGAAGCTTTGCCGGTGTGCTTTTAGGCTTGATAAGAGCGCTGACAAATATATTTGTATCGAAAACAGCTTTAATCATTCTGCTTGGAATTTATTGCTCGCACCTCATTCACAGTCTGGGTCGCAATGTCCATTGCTTCTTCATCTGACAGGTTGTCCCCTCTTCCTGTGGCTCGCTGTTCCTCCATGAATTTTAAAAAGGCATTGCGGTATACGTTCTTTCTTTTTTCATACAATGCAATGGGGACAAACACGCCCATGGCTTTGCCCTTCCTGTTTATCCTGACCTCAGCACCTGTGTAATAGGCGCGGTCAAGTACCTCGCCGAGGTGTTTTCTCAGATAGTCTGCTGTGATGTCCTGCATTGCCCTATCCTTATCTAATCAAAATCCAACATCCTAAGGATATGCATCCATGCCAAACATGTCAACCATATGGTTGTAAGGGTTAATTTAAAACGCCTTGGTAATCAATTCGTTGGCCTTTTCAATCTGGCGATACAAGACCGGAATGACCACGAGGGTGAGGAGGGTCGCAAACAACAGACCAAAGATGATGACCGCGCCCAGGGGTCGCCAAAGTACACCGCCAAAAAAGGTCAGGGGAATCATGCCGAAGATAGTCGTGACGGTGGTCATGAATATGGGCCGTAGGCGAATGCGAACCCCTTCCCGTATAGCCGCATCCAGGCCCTCCCCTTGCCTGCGCTGTTGCTCGATAAATTCCACGAGAACGATAGAGTCGTTCACTACGACACCGATAAGGGACACCATGCCCACAATGGACATGAATCCCATTGTCGTCTTTAGTACCATCAGCCCCACCACGGCACCGATAATGGACAAGGGCAAGGCCGCCAGGATGGCAAATGGCTTTGATAGGGATCGGTACTGTATTACCAGAATGATGAACACTGCCATCAGGGCCACCAGGCCCAGTTGCCCCAGGGAGGCAAACGAGCGCGTTCGGTGTTCGGTCTCGCCACCAAATGTCAATGTCACCCCACTCGGCGCTGTATAGTCTGCGAGCACACTGCGAACAACCCGCTCCAAGTCAGTAGTTGGCACGTCCTCTGCACCCCAGACCCTGACAGAGATGGTGCGCTCAAAGTCTCGGTGCCGTATCTGGCCAGGCGTGAAATCCGGGACCACCTCAGCCACCTGCCGGATGGGCACTGTCTTTCCGGTTGCCCGGGCATCTACAAACAGGGCGTTTAAATCGCCGATGTCCTGCCGTTCATCTTCTTTGGCAGATACCACAATCGGGATCTCCTCATCCCCCTGGCGCAAGGTAGTCGCTTGGACACCGGTGATGGCCATTCGCACGGCCGCTGCGATCTCACCCTCGCTAAGCCCAACCCGGGCTGCCCGGTCCCGGTCCACGTCAACCGATACCCGGGGAATATCTGGACCAAAATCATCGTACACATCTTCAATGATGGGGCTGCCTTTTAGCCGCCCGATAACCGCAACCGCTGCTTTGCGGATAGTGGGGATTTCCTCTCCGCTAATCCGCACCACTACGGGCGCACCCACGGGTGGCCCTTGCTCCATCTCCCGATACTCGACCCGCGTTCCAGGCATCGGTCCCACCAATGCCTTGATAGCTGCGAGGATCTGAGGTGTGGGGCGCCCATCTTTGGTTAGTCGAAGGTGAATCTGGGCGTGGGATTCGTCCGAACTCCTGGGGAAGACATTGTAAAAAAACCTGGGAAACCCCTCGCCAACAGTTGCTGTATACGACGCGATCTCCGGCACTTGAGCAAGGGCTGTTTCGACCTTTTTCACTGCCTGCTCGGTCGTTGTTATGTGAGACCCCACTGGGGTCGTGATATCGATGTGGCACTCCCGAGACTCGGATTTGGGAAAGTACTCCAATCCCACGAGGGCGAGATTTCCGTTCAACGTCCCGACAATGACCCAGATTGTACCGGCCAGGAACATACCGGAAATACCCAGGGTTACCCACGGGTGGCGCAAAGCCCCCCATAAAAACCGATCGAACTTGGGCTGCGCCCACCGCTCGAGCCGGGTCGCGATGGTCTCCTGTGGTCGGTAGAGCCGCGTTGCCAGCGCCGGGGTCACCACCATGGCGACCACGTACGAGCTCGCAAGGGTGAGGCTCACCACAATCGGCATGGACCGGATGAACTCACCCGCGTTATCACTCATGAATGCCAAGGGGATAAAAGCAACTATCGTCGTGAGCGTGGACGACAACACTGATCCGGCAACCTCATATGTCCCGTCCAGGGCAGCGTCTCGGGACGATTTGCCAAACCGCATGTGTCGCTCTACGTTTTCAGTGATGACAATGGAATTATCAACCAGCATGCCAATAACCAGGACCAAGGCATACAGGCTCATCTGCTGCAGCTCGATGCCCACCGCATCCATCAGGGCCAGGCCCATCAGCATGGCCAGGGGCAAGGCAGCGGCAATGGGGATCATGCCGCCAAGGCCAAGCGCGATTGCCGTGATACCGATCACCAGGCCAAGCCCTTGCAGTAGATTGACAACAAATTTGGAAATGCGCCGATCGACGCGGGCAGACTGGTTCGAAGCAATATCGACGTGAAAACCAGGCGCAAGGGACGATCGAAAGTCATCGACCAACGCTGATAACCGTTCACCAAGGGCTGTAATCTTGGCACCGTCCTGCATGTACGGCGTCACGAGCACTGCTGGTCGGCCCATATATCGCGCCCGAACCCGTGCGTCCTCTTCACCAAGGGCCACTGTCGCGACATCTGCTACTTTTACTGGTGTCCCGGTCGGAGAAACGTCGATGGTCGTCGCGGCAACTTCTGACAAGCGCTCAAACGCGCCAGATGTCTCTACGGGAAATCGGCTCCCTTGTATGGCAATATCACCGCCGGGCAGCCGATTGTTCGCGCTTTGCAGGGCCCCCAACAGCCGGGTGAACGGTACCCGGCGCACAGCAAGGGCGTGCAAGTCGGTTTCAACGCGGACCTCTTTTTCAATGGTCCCTTGGATCGCCACGCGGCTGATACCGGAGAGCTTTTTCACCCTGCTCTCCAGGGATTCAGCCAGGGCTGTCAATTTTTGGTTGACGGTGCTGTCGGTCCCTTCCCCTGTAGCGGAGACCGCCATGGTCATGATCCCCACATCCAAGAGGTTCTCAGCTCTAATGTCAGATGGCAAGGCATCGCTCGGCAGTTCACTCGCCCCCTCGCTCACCAATCGCCGTAGGGTGCGAAATCGATCCAGCACGTCTGCTTCATGGAACAGCTCAATCGTAATGACCGATACACCGGTCCTAGAGCCGGAAACCAACGTTTTTAAATCTGGCAATTCGCCAATGGCTGTTTCCAATGGCTCGGTGACCAGCCGCTCCACCGTGGCCGCACTTGCGCCAGGCAGGGGTGTGATCACCACGCCGAACGGTGGGTTTACCTCGGGATCCTCCTTGCGCGGCATATTGAAAAACGAAAACAGCCCGGCCACGATAAAGGCGCCGAAAAAAGCAGTGACCACCGCGGGATTGCCAAGCGCGGCCCTGAGAACGAACTTCATTATTCGCCCTTACCGCCGCTTGCCACCTCGGCGACGACCATTCCGTCGTTCAAATCGTGTTGCCCGCGGACGACCACTTTTATATTGGAGTCAAGCGCACCACTGATGAGGGCCCAGTTGTCTTCGAACCCGGCCAGTGTCACAGGCAACCGACGCGCGCGCGTCTCAGGAGGCGACCCAGTCACCGTAAAGACATGTGCACCATCACCTCGGCTCACTACCGCGGGCAAGGGCACCTTATAGAGCCCGCCTTTTTGATCGCGGTGCTTTGCCGTGTTGAGCACGATAAATGCGGTCATGCCAGACCGCAGAAGATAATCCGGATTCTCAACCACGATCTCTAGGGGAAACGTGCCCGTTGCCACATCGCCGGCCCATCCCAACGCACGAATAGTCCCTGTGTACGAGGCCCCCTCACGCTCCAAAACCGTTACCTTGACCGGCTCAGAACGGTCTATCCGGTTCAGATCACCTGCTGCTACCGAACCGACCACCCGAACCCGGTCCAACTGCTCCAGCACCACTATCGGGATCCCGGGTCCTACAATTTGACCCTTCTCTGCTGTTCGCGCCACCACAATGCCGCTAAACGGTGCCTTTAGCACGGCATCCTGCATTGCCGCAGCTGCTTTCTTCCTCAATGCCTTGGCACGCGCAAGCCCTGCCTCTGCCTGTTGCAACGTCGCATCTGCCTGCTGCTTTTGCGTCTCCGCCCGGTCGATGAGGGCCTGACTGGCCGCACCTGCACCAGCCAGTTGCTTGGCCCGGTTGAGCTCCCGATCTGCCAACCCGACGCCGGCGTTCTTTGCCGCGTTGAGTTGGGCCTTGGCCGCCAGCACGCCTGCGCTCGCCTCTTCTATGGCAATGCGAAAGTCGCGGCGCACGAGGCGGGCCAGTACATCCCCCTTGGCCACGACGTCCCCCACATTCACCCGCACCGCATCCACAGGTCCCCCGACGAGAAACGCCATCGGTGCTCGGCGAAACGGCGTGACCGTGCCCGAAACCTTTAACGGCGCCCCACTGTCCGAGACAGGTACCACCGCTGCTGTCTCAACAGATACCCGGGATTGTTTCGCTTGATCCCGCGCTACCAGCTCATGACCACTTTCTGCGGACGATGCTGTCCTATCGCACCCCCAACAACACAGACACATCAATATCCCAGATAGTATCAAGTTGTGTGTGCTAGCCACTCGATTGACCTCAATATTATTGTGCGAGGAGGGGGACTCGAACCCCCACACCCATGGGTACTGGAACCTAAATCCAGCGCGTCTGCCAAATTCCGCCATCCTCGCAATTTTAGCACCCTGCCCTATCAAATCCACTCTCGTGGCCCATACCGCGAGAACTGAGGTAAGTAATATCGACTTGAAGTTGACGTCAAGTAATCTCTTGTTCAAACTCCTCAGTTGAGGAAGGATTACTTGAAAATGAAACATTGTGCCAGGCTTCATGTGGGTTGTTTGGGATTCATCGCGCTTTTGGGGTGTCTTAATGCCCTTGCTGCGAGACCCAGGACACGGGGAAACGACATCGATAAGAGCGCCGTCGTGGATCACGTTATTTTATCGGTGCTAGAAAATTACTACGATCCGACGCGCATCGACTCATTAAGTATGTTCAAGGCCGTTCTGGATACCCTGCAAAAGGCCGTCGCTGAGATGCGCATTTTATACGATGAGGATAACAAAAAAGCGACTGTGGATATCCTGGGGAAACAATTGGCAATCGATATTGAGTCGCTCACGAGTCCGTGGCAGTTGTCGCGCTCGATTCAAACGGTCTTTCGGTTTCTCGCTGAGAATTTACCGAGGAAAGAGTACGATTTGAGTGACCTAACATATGCTGCGGCAAACGGGATGCTCTCTCGCCTCGATCCCCATTCCAATGCCTTGCCACCGGATTTGTATGAAAATCTGCGAATGGATACAGCTGGCGAATTCGGGGGACTCGGTATTCGGATTACAACAGATCGGCGCCCCCCGTGTCTCGGTCGGCTGACTGTTGTGGATGTTTTTGATGATACACCCGCGGCGCGCGCCGGCATTCGCAAAGGGGATCAGATCATGCGCATTGACGGGGAATCCACGGTGAATATCACCACGTCCGAGGCGGCCAAGCGGCTGCGCGGTCGCCCTGGGTCTTCATTGCGCCTGGAGATACGGCGTCCCGATGGTCAAACCAGAAAGATAAACGTCCGGCGCGAAACCATCCCGATCAAGAGCGTAACGTGGAAATTGCTAAAGGATAAGGTGGGATACATCTCACTTAATCAATTTCAAAATAATAGTGCCGATGAAGTGGCAGCAGCGCTGGCCGGGCTTAACAAGGCGGGGATGAAGGGCCTGGTGCTCGATTTGAGGAACAATCCAGGGGGCCTGCTCGATGTGGCAATTAAAATTACAGACAAGTTTCTCGATTCAGGCACAATCGTGGCAACAGCAGGACGGCAGGGGAAAAATAAGGCATCGATCCGCAATGCCACGGCCAACAATACCGAGGCACCCTATCCGCTGGCCGTACTCATTGATTCGACATCTGCCTCAGCCGCAGAAATTGTGGCCGGTGCCCTGGGCAACCACGGCCGTGCCCTGCTGATCGGTGAGACCACGTTTGGCAAGGGGTCTGTCCAAATGGTTCAACCCCTGCCGGGCGGTGGTGCGCTCAAACTCACCAGCGCGCAGTACCTCACGCCAGGTGACATCTCCATTCAAGCCGTGGGGGTATCGCCTGATGTTTCATTTGTTTCGTATACCATTGATAAAAAGGAATTGGACTTTGGGCGCGTGGGTCCGAGTTTTTCTGAGGCTGACCTCGAAGGCCATCTGGATCGCCCCACTACCCGAATTCGGAGCGACAAAAAAGACACCCTATCTGCTACATTGGTCATTCCTCCGGCTGATCGGAGAGTGGATCAGGAACGATTCGAACGCTGCTTTATCGATGACGAGGATCAGTATTCATTCCAAGATCGATATGAATTGGAACTAGCACGCCGCATCATTGCCAGTTTTAATGGAAAGCCATCAGAAACCCTGCTGGGTCATGCATCCCAACTCATCGCAGCGGATAATCAAAAGCACCAGCAGACCATCCGCCGGGAACTGCAAAAGCTCGGGGTGCGA
The DNA here is from genome assembly GCA_030065855.1 of Myxococcota bacterium. GTDB lineage: Bacteria > Myxococcota_A > Polyangia > JAAYKL01 > JAAYKL01 > JASJCT01. The sequence continues at coordinate 14,806 of JASJCT010000030.1, read as the reverse complement.
TGGGGATCGGCCCAGCCGAGTGCCAAGAATGAAGTACCCGTGCCAAAGCCAGATCCGCGCGTCACGGCCGCAGCAAAGCTGATCGGCCCGATCCGACCGGGCAAAAGCTTTAAAATTAAAGTCACTGTAAAAAATGGATCTCCTGAACCGATAACGCGCCTTAAGGCAGTGACAAAGAGCGACAATCACCTCCTGGATCAACTCGATTTTATTTTTGGGGAGATCAAACCCGGCCGCCGACGATCCTGGGTCTCAGAGATAGAGCTTCCGTCTGCAGCGTCAGCCCGTATCGATACCGTTACCGTTACCTTCACTGGCGACGCTGGCCCAGTGCCAAAGCCCATTGACGTGACCGTGCAAGTGCCGAAAACCCCGATATCCAGGCTCGCATACACCTGGCAGTTCGAGGACCTGACAAATAAAAACGGCTTTATCGAACCTGGCGAAGATGTGATGATGCACGTGACGGTTAAAAACATGGGCCCTGGCACAACCGTTGAAGCCCACGCCGATCTTTCGGCAAAGCCGGGTGTGGATATTGTGCGCGGCCGATTTGACCTGGGCCAGCTGAAACCCGGAGATAGTGTCGACGGCGTATTCCTCTTGCGAGTCTCCGAAAGGTTTCTCCAGAAACAGGCTGAACTCAATCTAACGGTTTCAAACTTTTTTCGAGATCGCCTGCTCACCTTTCAGACATTGCTGAACCGGGAAATCGACCTTCCTGTATCACCACCCTCTCCCAGGCCAGAGCCCGCATCTGGCACTATTACTGTGAAAAAGGAAGATGGGGCGATCCTCAGGGAAAGTCCATCAATTAAGGGCCGTCAGGTCGCCGTTGCAGTACCAAAGGCTTCGTTTGCCGTGAATGGCGCAAAAGCCGATTTTTTTCGCGTTGCACTGACCAAGCAGCGACATGCGTGGATCCAAAAATCCGATACCATTCCCGGCGGTGCGGCTCGACCGAAATACAAAGCCGACTTGCGCCAACCCCCGCTCTTATCCGTAGACGGTGAGGTAGTGCGGCGGGTCCAGAAAGAAACGGTCAATATCCGAGGCCGGGCCGAGCACCCAGACCGTATCCGAGATGTCATGGTTTTTGTCGGCGATCGCAAGCTCCTGTATCAGCCTAGCCAAGATGGCAAACCTAAAGGTCAGTTGGTTTTTTCAGTGGACGTCCCGCTCGAAGAGGGCGCTAACTTCGTAACCATTGTGGCGAGGTACGACGATAAGACAATGTCAGCCCTACCTGTGTTTATTCGCCGGGATGGAACAGGCACTGCAAAGCAGAAGACCGGCACTGACAACTGAGTTGATAATCACCAACGATGGTTCAGTTATTTTGTTTTCTTATCTCTTGGTTCGCGGTGTTGTCGATGCAACCCACCGCTATTGCACGAGATGCTTCGAACGCCATACTTGCTCCAACTACCCAGACCCCGGTTCACATCGCGCCCGGTGACCCGTTGAACGCTTGGGTGCGTCTCAAGCTACCGCTCACGCCGCCCCCTGGTGTCCAACAAGTCGCGGCCCGAGAGGGTTGGGAAGGTACCTTTGTCAGATCTGATGCTATCGCCCCTAACGGCATAGATGCTGTTATTCGCTATCCAGCAACAGTGTTCCGCATTCGGCCCGAAGATCGCGTGGATGTTTATAGAGTGCATATTAAAACTGTGCCGTGGATGTTGCCAGGGACCTACGACTTAATACTGCGCGGCCCAGGGATGCGCGCTATGGCACGGGAGGCAGTGGCAGTATCTGTTCAGCCTGCTGATGCCAGGGGGGCTGTTGGGATAGCGTGGACCGGCCCCTCTGAGGTGACGCTCATAAATGACACCCCATCTTTGGTCAAACGGGATTTCAACCTGATTGTGCCCAGGGATATCCCAGGCTACCAGGTACGACTGGATGGCGCAGTGACACGACCCGACTGGGTCACCTGGGCCGATCCAGAGATATCCCAATCCAGGGGCCGACGGGTACTGCAATTTACTATCCCCATCCCAGGGAAAGGCCCCGCTGGACCGGGGAAGCGCGTCCTAACCTTTTCTCCGGTCCCTGAGGCCCCCTGCCGCGCAACCATCAAATGGGTTGATGGGCACACCGACATTGGCCCCATGGCCTGGCGCGGCCTCGCGTTTCGCTCAGGTGACGTTGAGCCGATCAGCACATTATGGGATTTTGGCGATGGTGCGCATGGCATGGGCTTGACGGTGAGGCATCGGTTTATTTATTCCGACCAAGTAGATGTCAAAGCAGTGGGCTTGGATTGGCAGGGCCGCACATGTCAGGCCCGATCCAAAATCGCCCTTTCCAACGCACGTCTTACCCAGGGGTGTGCTTGTGCAGGGGGTATTGGCACCCGGCGCGCTGGCTGGTTCGATGTCCTTCGAAGAGCAATGGGATATTGAGCTGATAAAACGAATGTTTTTCTTGTTCATTGGGGTGACTTGGGAATAACATGCGCACTCGCGGGCGTTGTACCGGGTGTTGAGACACTGCGGGTGGAAAGGCAACGGAAACATGAAAACATGCCTCATTGGCGCGATAGGTATCTTGAGTATTGCGCTGTTCACATCGAGTTGCACCAAAAAGTTCATTCCCAACACAGAGATTGAAGATACAGAGCGAAACCGGGCGGTGATTGCATTTTGCGAGCGATATCGACGCGCAGTGGAAGATATGAATATCGGCCTCCTCTTGTCCCTCGCATCCCCGAAATACTTTGATAATGGCGGGACGACCACCGGCGACGACGACATGGACCGAACAGGTCTAGAAGCTGTCTTGAAGGAACGATTCAAGGCAGTTCAAAATGTACGCCACGAGGTTAAATATCGTGATATCCGTGAACAGGCTGGGATCACATATGTCGAGTACACTTGGACGACCCATTTTCAGTACGAGATTAGTGGTAAAACAAAGTGGGTCAACAAAACCACGGACAACCGACTCGAGTTGGAGCACATCGACGATGGATTTTTGATATTGTCCGGCATGTAGACGCGGTCGGCGCCTTAACGCAACCCGCCGATCCCCTTGTCATTGAGCAGGCATTAAAAAATATTCCAACCGACGTTCGATAAAGGTCAAAACCTCTGTGGCCCGGTTTTCCCAGGTTAACGATGCGGCATCTCGCGCTGCCTGACGTCCCAGCATTTTTAACTTTTGAGGGTTGTCCAGCAAGGCGCAGAGTCCCGAGTATGCAGCATCTGGGTTGTCTGGCTCAACGAGTACAGCATTTCGGCCGTCTTCTAATACCTCTATTAAATCCGGCGTGGATGGGCCGATAATGGCGCGGCCTGCTGCCATGTACAAAAACGTCTTTATCGGGAGCACGGTCGTTCCGGCCTTCTCGAGGGGGCCGGCGCTGGGGGGAATGAAAAGCACATCCGCTGCATATAGGTATTGCACTGTGCGACCAAACGGCTGCCAGGGCACCACCGCCACGTTGGGAATGGCATGCGCCCGCCGTTCTAAATCGCCCTGCTCCCGAGAACCCACGATGACAAAGTGCGTATTGGGACGCCGCACTGCCAGGTCGAGCATGAGACCCAGGCCTTTGGCCTGATTGACATGGCCAGCATAGAGCACAATGCGACCGGAATTGGGCAGGCCCAGTTTCTTTCTTGCATTGCGTCTACTAAGCGCGGGTTTCATTCGATCCGGGTGATAGCCGTTATAGGCCACGAGCAGCTTATCTCGAGATAGGCCAATATCGACAAAGCTCTGGCCGGCCAGCTGGGAGTGTGTGATGGCCCCGAGGAATTGCCGGTGATCGATCATCCACATCAGGAACGGGACAAGGGCCTTCACCTGTCTGGGCCATGGGCGGTATGTTTCATATACGACCGGCTTATCGCTGAGTGCCAGGCTAAAAAAAACTGTCGGCAGATTTCTCGTGTAGATCACATCCGCGTTTTTGTAGACGTCAGCAGAAAGGCACGAAACCCCGTGACCGAGCTTTTCAACGCCACGTGTTGACGGAAACACACTTTTAACCGAGGTTACCGAGAAGCCCGCATCGACTTCATAATACCTGGCGAGTTCAGCCACAGTGGCGGGTTTTTGGCCCCATTTAGCGGGAAGCAGCAGGGTGACATCAGCCCCTACCCGTCCAAGGGCATCCACCATTGAAATGACCTGTTCGGTATCTGTATCGTGAAGTGGAAATACCTGGTCATTGGTGCAGACGATTTTCATGGATATTTGGAAGTCCCTAAAAGCCTCCCCCTTTACCAAAGGGGGGGGATTTCGTCTTTTCCACTGGCATTGCGAGATGACAAAATCCCCCTTCCCCCCTTTTCCAAGGGGGAATTTGCTAACTTCACCCGACAGATTTCGTTTGGCATATCTATTACTATGCTGGATTTTTTTCGACCAACCGGTGGGGCTCTACGAGTTCCAGATAGGCCAGGGCCACTAAAATGTAGGTAAAGGGCATCGTGAGGATGGTGCCGACCCCGCCCAGGGCACTTGCCACGCCGTTTAAGAAAAGAAGGATCAACAGCAACACAAAATGGGCAAAGAAACCACTTTCACTGACCGCAGCCTTGCTCGCACCAAGTGCCTCAAAAAATTCCATTTTTCTATCGACGATGAAAAATATCGCATACAGCCACCACACGCTGAGAATCACTCCAGGAACGATCAACAGGGCCCAGCCAATGGCGATAAGAATGCCGCCCACGACAATGAGGACGGCTGTCTGAAAATAGTTGTCAAATTTCCAAAGTTCGTTCATTTCCGGAAAAGTGCCCGTGCGTATATACGCCAGTACACCGCGCGTCCAGCCAGCTGCAACAGTAGGAATGAGAACGATGGTAATGCAAAGGACTGCGCCGACCAGGAAAAACAACACGAGCTTAATGATGCCACTGATATATTGCTTCCACGTCATTTTTAAAAGGTATTCAAAATCCATGGGCGCCTCCTTTTTTGCTGGGACTGTATCATACTCGAGGCATCTACCCCAGTGTATTCACCGGTTCTGATGCAGCTTCTTTTGGATCCCCTCCCCCAACGTCCAATTGTCCACCGGGAGAGGGCTGGGGAGGGGCTCTCAAATGCGATCGACCAAAATCAGCGCCGGATATCCGTGCGAATATTTATTAATAAAGAATATGAATTTAGAGATGAATGCTATTGATATCATTAATAAAAAAAGGCCAACAATCCCAGTCCATTGTTTCAATGCACCCAACTATCCCTTTCTGGTGGAAAGGGAAGCAATGGTTTTGGATACAGCAGCTCGGGCTTGGGCCTTGAGCTTGCTGTATTGTTTTTCCTGGCGGTGCTTTCGAATGGCTTCGATGTCTTTCTTTGTCATGGACGCACGGCCGTAAATGGCCTTCTCTCCTGGCCGAGAATAGTCTATCCAATAGGCTTTCTTATCGCGCGTATCCAGGTGGATGAAAACAGAGTTGGGATAATAGCCCACGCCCACCCTGTCGAATGTTCGCAAATAGGAAACAAGCGTCCGGTTCGAGATCCCCTCGACCCGGAAGTCAAGAGCCCGGGCCTTGGTGTGGTAGGATTCATTGCCCACCTGCCTTTTGGGTCGATATCCAGAGACGATTTCAATCCTTTTGCCAGGATACTTTTTAGCGATTCTCTGAAGTAAGAGCAAAAGGCGAGCGTTCAGGCGGGTAGTGGTTTTCTTTCCCACCGGTCCGGACAATTTGGACAGGGCATCTAAAGCAGCCGGGTTTGGCTTGCCACTGCAGAAACATAGAGGCACCGTTACGGATTTATCATTCCGAATCCGGTACAAAGTCACAGGATCCTGAAAGCACGGCGGTGGTGGTACGAGCACAACGACCTTCTTTGCACCTGGAATCAGGAGTTGTTGACCCTCTCGCAAGCGATCCGGGTTCTCGAGTCGATTGGCCCGAACAATAGCACTCACTGAAACGCCATACGCAGACCCGATCCTCGATAGGGTAAATCCCTTTGGTACATTCAGAACGACCCCGTTCTTGGTGAGCTTTCCGTGTTCTGATGCATGGGGCAGCTTCAGCAGATGTCCTGCAAAAATACTATCCGCATTTGTAATTTCATTGAGGGCCATCAATTCGTTCACATCGACCCCATGTTCGAAAGCAATACCCCGCAGGGTATCCCCTGGCTTGATCTCGTACGCCTCGATGCGGTCTTTCTGGGTTTTGGCTGATGAGGCAACCGGACCTGCGGCCCAAGCAGATAAGCCGATCGCCCACGTGGTCAGTGCAAAAAAGAGTGCGGTAAAAAACCTAAATAATGCATCATCTTGCCTCAGCCTCATGAAACAACCTCCCTTATTATGTCCACTATTGTAGGGTTTTATCCTACATGTCAAATTTTGTAACCAAATGTAGGATATTTGAATATTTGGAGGAAGGTGGGTTTATCGACTGTTTCGTCGTCCCTGCGCAGGCGGGGCCCCAAGTAACTTCTTATATTTATCTAGATTCCAGTCTGCACGGGAATGACGACATTGGATGAATTCCTAACCTACTTATTACACGCGCACACGCGCCTGTGATTCTCTAGGAATGCGCTCGCATCCGTGGGGATGTTGGTGATGCGCCAGCGCTCCCAGTTAGTAAACGCAGCAACTTCAGTACAGCCAACGCCCCTTGTGTTGTCGCCATCCGAGGTGAAGGTGGAGGCAGCCCCAAACGCGGTCAATAGGTCGTTGCACTGGGCGTTGGTGCCGTCGCTGCCAGCATAGGTCCGCGTGGCTTCGTGATATCCACCGTGGTCCTCACACACCGCGTCGCAAGACTGGCCGTCTTCGCCAAAATACCAGCAGAATCCACCCATCTCCAGACCGGCGCAGTCTAGTTCCTCAGCAACCGTTATGTTTATGGATGCACAGCCTTCGAGTGTCGGATCCGTGCTGTCCTTGGCGCAGACTGTGATCTGGTGCGCACCCAGCGTGGTCAGGGTGTTGGTGACAGATGCGCCGATGCCTAGGGTCCCGTCCACATCGCTGAACCAGCGGATTTTCCCGTTGCCGATGGCACTGCCGTCCGGATCCTCGCAAAACACCTCGAAGTCCGTGCTCTCGTTCTGAAGGAGCGTGTCTCCATCACTCGGTTTCAAAATGGTGCACTCGGGCGGCAGGTTGTCCACCACCTGAATGTCAATAGTGCCAACCCCCACCCCGCCATCAGAATCAGTGGCTTCTAGACGGATCTCGTAGTTGCCTAGAGGCAGTGCGGTTTGAATGCTAGCACCCGTACCGAGCTGATCGCCGTTGGCATACCAAACCAGCTGCTCACCACTGATCTGGCCATCCTCCTCGTCCACCGCAGTACCAGTGAACACAATGGAAGTGTTCGCCTTGATCAGATCTTCATCCTCTGGTGACGTGATATCCACCACTGGCAGGTATTGATCTACAATATTTATGTCGATTGAGTCGTTACCGATCATGCCGTCAGAATCCGTGGCCGTGCAGGTAATCGTGTGGGTTCCTAACGTGATCAATGCATTGGTCACGCTGGCGCCAATACCTAACTGGCCATCCAGGTCGCTCGTCCAGACGATACTGCTGTTTGGAATGGTGCCGTCCTCCACGTCAGTGGCCTCGCATGTAAAACCGATCGACACGCCCTGCAAAAAGGCATCTCCGGCTTCAGGAGAGGTGATCGATGCCTCTGGCGGAAACGTATCTACCACCTTCAGTGAAATCGCAGCAGTTCCGCTCAAGCCACCCGAGTCAGTCGCCGTCAAGGTAATGGTGTGCACACCCACTGTGGCGAGCCCGGTGCTCACACTGTCCCCTGTACCGAGCTGGCCATCCAGGTCACTCGTCCAGACAAGTGAAGCGCCGGTCAATGATCCGTCCTCGAGGTCGGTTCCAGTGCCAACAAAGTCCAGGGGCGAACCAGCCATGACCTGGGCGCTATCCTGGGGTTGAGAAATGGTCGCTGTGGGTGCAGTGTTGTCTGTATCGGTATCGGTATCAGTGTCCGTATCGGTATCAGTGTCCGTATCGGTATCAGTGTCCGTATCGGTATCAGTGTCCGTATCGGTATCAGTGTCCGTATCGGTATCCGTATCGGTATCAGTGTCCGTATCTGCATCCATACCAGTATCCGTATCTGTGTCCAGATCCGCACTGCTATCGGAATCCGAGGCAAACGCGTCCCCGTCTCCGTCAGGGCCGCAGCCATTCAGCCCTAGTTGGCAGATGATAAAGGTAAACAACAGTTGGGTTAGGCGAAACTGTCCTTTCATTGGGTCCTCCTTTTTTGCCGTTTTATTTCATTGTGAAATGAGACTGCTCAGGGAGTTAATGGTCAAGCACTATCTATAAAAAAACATCAATTATAAAAAATATGAACATTATGTTTATTTTATGTAATTAATTATTATAAATAGCAACGCAAACCATCCTTTATAAAACAAAATCACAACAAAAGTAATAAATTAAAAAATGGGGGCGGGTTGTATCTATCGACAGGCGATCAGAGCGCGCCTACCCATTGCACGCGCACACGCGCCTGTACCACATCCCGGCTGAGCTAGAAACAGTGGGGGCGTCGATGATGCGCCAGCGCTCAGCAGTGTTCCATTCGGCACAGCCGAGGCCCGACGGGTTAGTGCCGTCCCAAGTGAACGTGGCGGCAGCTCCAAACGCGGTCAACAGGTCGTTGCACTGCTCATTGGTGCCGTGACTGCCCGCATACGTCCGCGTGGCCTCGTGATATCCACCGTGGTCAGCGCACACCGCATCGCAAGACAGTCCTTGATCGCCAAAGTACCAGCAGAATCCACCCATAATCAGCCCTTCGCAGACAGGCTCCTCTATCACTGCTACATTGATGGTCTCACATCCCTCTAGTGCCGGGTCAGTGCTATCCTTGGCGCAGACCGTGATCTGGTGCGCACCCAGGGTGACCAGGGTATTGGTAACCGTTGCGCCAATGCCGATATCCCCGTCCACATTGCTGGACCAGCGGATTTGCTCATTGCCGATTTCACTGCCATCTGGATCTTCGCAAGATACTTGGAAGTTCGTGCTCGCGTTCTGGATGAGCGCATCCCCCTCCTCTGGCGTTAGGATAGTGCATTCGGGGGGCAGGTTGTCCACCACATGGATGTTGATGGCCTGGCTCCCCACATTGCCATCGGTATCAGTGGCTTCAAGGCGAATCTCGTAATCGTCTTTGAGCAGCACGGTCTGCACGCCGGCGCCGATGCCGATCTGATTCCCGTTGGCAAACCAGATCAGACTCGCGCCGCTGAGGGCGCCCTCCTGTGGGTCAGTCGCAGTGCCGGTGAACTGGATAGTGGTGTTTGTTTTTAAGAAGTCGCCGTCGCCCGGTGAGGTAATATCCACGACTGGCGCCTGATTGCTCAGCACATTGATGTCAACTGCGTCGCTGCCGGTCATGCCGTCAGAATCCGTGGCCGTGCAGGTGATCGTGTGGGTTCCGATCGTTATCAGCGCATTGCTCACGGACGCGCCTACGCCGATCTGGCCATCCAGGTCGCTCGTCCAAGCGATCTTGGCGTTCGGAATGGTGCCGTCTTCCACGTCAGTGGCCTGACAAACAAAATCGATGGTCGCGCCTTGAAAAAAGGTGTTGCCGGCTTCTGGAGAGGAGATCGATACGACTGGCGAAAACTTATCTACCACCTCCAGTGAAATCGAAGCTGTTCCGGTCCGACCGCCCGAGTCAGTAGCAGTCAAGGTGATGGTGTGGGTACCCACAGTGACCAGTCCGGTGCTCACACTGGCACCAACGCCGATCTGGCCATCCAGATCGCTCGTCCACACAAGGGAAGCGCCGGTTAGTGCTCCATCCTCAGGGTCAGTGCCAGTGCCGACAAAGTCCAGGGGCGACCCAGCCATGACCTGGGCGTTGTCCTGGGGCTGAAGGATAGTCGCTGTGGGCGCAGCATTGTCTGTATCTGTGTCTGTATCCGTATCTGTATCGGTGTCTGTATCCGTGTCCAGATCCGTACTGGTATCGGAATCCGTGTCCAAAACTGTACTGGTATCGGAATCCGTGTTATCTGCGCCATCATCGTCATCATCGCCGCAACTGCTCAGCCCAAAAGGGCCTATTATAATAGTAAACAATACCAGGGGGCCGAGATATTTACTTTTCATGTTGTCCTCCATATTGGGCTAGTGTTATGCCAACGCTAAACAAATCACTGTAACATGGAAAAAGTCAAGCAATTTCAAGCAAAGTGTTGAAATTAAAACAAAATGCAAACATATAAAACAGTGTGTATATTTATAACATGTATCATATTTTTGCAACTGTTGCTACGCCCGAAATCGCAACCCCGGCATGGTCCTTTGTGCCCCCTGCCCCAGAGATATCCCAACCCCTTTTCCAGTGCAGAGAATGATTGGCGGAGAGGTTTCTGAGGTAGGTATCAGCTAGGCCAAGAACTGCGCTGTTCAACCACTGATTTTTTGGGATACCAGCGCTCTCGCACCTCACCCACGAGATAGAAGGATCCGGTGATTAACACTGTCCCGTCTGGTCCAGCCTGGGTCATGGCACTATCAAGGGCTTTAGACACGTTGGGCTCGATTGTCGGGCAATAGCCGAGTTCGGTAAGCATCTCTGCTGTCTTTTCCGCAGGACATGGGGTCTTTGCATAGACATGGGGTTCGGTTGCAATCACGTGGTCAAATCGCCCGTTTATAGATGTCAGGATCTCTGGTTTTGCTTTGGTTCCCAAGAAGCCAAAGATGCCGACTTTAGGCCCTGGTTCTGCAAGGTCGAGCGCGGCATTGATGGCCACTGCCAGTTTTTCTGCATTGTGGGCCCCATCCAAAATCACCTTAGGCCCAGGCCCATTTTTGGGCATCACCTCGGTTCGGCCTGCCATTCGTACGCGCAATATGCCGCGATCGACACACCTAACTGTCAATGCTACATTCATAACATTTGCCATCTCGGTCGCAGCGCGGATGGCAATGTCTCGATTATGGGATAAGGCATCTCCTGGATCGGGTATTTCGATAAGCGGTGCACCAACAGTCGATGCCTCGGCTCTGATGGGTTCGAGTGCTGGGCCGCGTGCGCCAGTAATCAGCGGTGCCCCGGATCTGGCAATGCCGGCCTTGTGCCAAGCGATATCCATCAGGGTGGGCCCCAAACTGATGGTGTGATCCAACCCTACATTAGTAATGATCGCCACGCGCGTGTCGACAAAAGAGGTCAGGTCATATCGACCACCACACCCCACTTCGAACACCATGACGTCGACCTTTTCTCGTCGAAACGCCTCCAGTGCGATCGCCACAGATGCCATACCGTGGATAGACGCAGGCGTATCTGGATGCACCCGGGGCATGGCAATCGGCATGACCCAGTTCACCAGATCTGCAAAGTCATCCGACGATACGAATTTATCGGCAATCCATATTTTTTCAGTAGCTGACTGGAGATAGGGCGATATGTGGAGGCCTACCTTGAGCCCTGCTTCAGTCAGGATCCCAGCCACCGCAGCCGCTGTTGATCCCTTGCCCGATGTGCCACCCACGTGAACAGCCGGGATCCCCTGCTGGGGATTGCCACATGCATCGAGAAAACTGTGCATTTCTGCCATCCTGGCAGCCGGGTCTTTGGGCTTGACCTCACAGCGACTCAGGGAAAGCCCACGGCGAATCAGTCCCTGGTTCAGTTGATATTCCGCCTCTTTGTAACGGGTAAACGTCATGCCTTTGCATACTGCGATTCATTGGGCCCTGTCCATTTGGAATAATTAAATAAAGTCACGCTGGACTAACAATATGCCATTTTATCCCTGGCTATCCATTGCTTTTATCTGTGAAAAACTATAAAATCAGAGAAACGATGAAAATATTCAAAACTACGAAACATATCTAACAGAGAGAATTATCAAAAGATGCAAAACAAACAGACAGTTAGCGCGACGAACGACTTTACCAATCAGAGATTGATGTGGGGTACAGGAGCACTGCTGGTACTGCTCATCAGCATGTTTTTTGCCACCACCGCAGGCGCCCAGCTGAATGCAGCTGATGATATGGATCCCGAGCTGCTCAAAGCCATTGCCGAGGAGACCGGCCTGCCCTATGGGGTCCTGCCAAAGGCCGCTACCAAAGCCCTAAAGGACCATGCACGCAAACAGCGGGCCTACTGGCCTCGTGTCACAATGGCCTATGACCGATTGTTACCCCCGCCTGATCCGGGATATCGCGCGCCAGCTGAATTCGATCCTTCTGCGGCGTTTCTCGTGTCAACCGGTGAATGGGGATTCTCCACCATGCTGCGGGATATGGTAGAAGCCGGGACATCAGAGGGTGGCGCTCCAGTAATCGTGCTCACTGGCAACAACGTCAGCAGTTGTGAGAGCTCCCTGCAACAAATGGGCGTTGATGCGGATCGCGGCCGGTGCCTGCGTGTCGATAACCTAAACAGGAAATGGACCCGCGACTTTGGCCCGCTCAGCATTTATGAAGCAGATGGAGAAGGTTATCTATCAATTGTTGATGTAAATTATTACAATAATCAATATCCGGGCGCCAACAGAGCACCGACAATCCTAGCAAATGATATCGGCGTTACCAGCTATGGCCTCGAAGGCGGCAGCGATGAATACGAGTTCAACTTCGAAGGCGGCAATTACATGACCGATGGCAAGGGAACGTGCATCATGTCCGATGATGTCTGGGATGACAATCAGGGCTGGAACAACCCAGATGCAGACACTCAGGAAGAGGTAGAGACCATCTGCCAAAAATACCTGGGCTGTGAGAAATTCATCTGGCTTCGAACACCGCCTAATTCAGGTGGATTCGGCACCGGGCACGTAGATTTGCTCCAAAAATTGGTGACCCCTTTGGACATCATCATCATGGAGGGATCGAATTGGGAATCCACGGCTGACGCAAATGAACAAATAATGGAAAATGCGACTAATTTAGACGGTGAGTCCTTTGTCGTGCACCGGGTTCAAATGTCTGGCACTTACACCTATTCAAATTCATTGATGGTAAATAAGATGGTCTTAGTACCGACCTATAACAGCAGCTATGACGAATCCGCGCTACAGGCATATCGGGATATCCTCGGATCGGAATATACAGTGGTAGGCATCCCATCAAGGGACATTATCAACCAGGGCGGATCTGTCCACTGTACCACCATGCAACTCGCATCTGCCTGCGGCAATGGACGCATCGACGATTTATTGTGGGAAGAATGTGATGGGGACGATTTGAACGGTCAAACCTGCGAGTCACTCGGTGAACCATCGGGTACCTTGAAGTGCACCACTGATCTTTGCAAATTCGACACGTCTGAATGCGGCGCAGTGGATACAGACACAGATACGGATACTGACACTGACACAGATACGGATGCGGATACTGACACAGATACTGATACGGACACGGATACTGATACTGATACGGACACAGATAGCGATACGGACACAGATTCAGACTCAGACTCAGACAGTGATTCAGATTCGGACAGCGACTCAGATGCAGACAGTGATTCAGACTCAGACAGCGATTCAGATTCGGACAGCGACTCAGATGCAGATTTCGACAATCGCGACCCAGGAGGGTGCTCGACGACCGGATATCGTTCGAACGAGGGTATCATATCCCTGTTTTCTCTGTTGGGTGGGATGCGAGCATAAATCGCTTTCAGAGGTGTATTTTTCTTATTAGTGTCGGCACGTTACCTGGGGTTGCACTCCTGTTTGGCTCAGGTGCAAAGGCATCGGGATCGCCATCTGGCGCTTCTGCTGTGATCCGAACAGTCCCGCATCCGTCTGCAGGTGCACGGGCATTCCCTCTATATTGACTCATCAGCACACCAGATGCATTGTAGAGTTCAACAGACTCTGCCTCTGAGTTCTTGAGTCCATTTGAACCAATACTTGTATCCAGGGTGATGATGAGGGTACCCGGTGCTGCTTCCGGGTCTGACCCCTCATTGGGACTGTAATCCGGAGATACCAGCAAAGCCACCTGGCATGGCATAAGATGCGTGTTTGGCGGAAGAAGATCTCCGTCTGCATCCCCATTGTCATCGATCATCCAATTGGAGATGTCGACCGCCTCGGTCCTGCTGAGATTTGCGATTTCGACAAACTCTTGGGATGGCTCTGGTCCCAATGGGTTGGCGAGGATTTCCGTGATGACCACTGTTGGACCACCGAGACCTGCGACGGTCACGTCCAAACTGCGCGTGTTGGTATTCACATCCTCTATCTCAACTGCAATAGATGTCTCGACCCCAATAGCTAGATTGCCCACGATGACGTGATGCACCTCTGACCAGGCTTCTGAAAAGATACCTGGCCGTTCATTGCCCGCGACGATTACCGAAACAACCGCAGGCTCATCTGTTTTGAATCTCAGGGATGCTGACGTGGATCCTTCGGCGATGCAAAAATAGCGATCTCTTCGTTCGGCCGCATCGCACTGCATTTCCTGGGGATTTGGCGCCTCGCTATCAGCGGTATCTGCCTCAGGCTCGTCTTCGTCAGATGTATCTATTGGATTTTCAGTATCGCTCCCATCGCCTGGTTCATTCCCACCGTCCAATGCTGACGTGGCCGGCTGCATCTCATCGAGCAGGTTTACGTCCAGACATCCGCACACGGCAGATGTCGCCCAAAAAATAATGTGCTGAGGTTTCATGTCCTACGTATCGACCAATCGCCTGAATCGTTTCCATCTTAACCGGCCAATAATGGTTTCATTTTGATAAGGGTTGAAAAATATTAGAATATTTGGTTTGTTTTTTTTGCATTTAGTTCCTCTGGTTTCCGAGATTCTAAAAAAACGGTTGTGGTTTGGTTTTATCGC
>JASJCT010000029.1 GCA_030065855.1 Myxococcota bacterium | reverse complement strand
CCGCCATCCAATTTGGCATATTAGGATAGCCGGTTCGGTTACGATAATCCCTATTCTTCCAATAGCTCTCAGCGATGCTATTTAATCTTGTATGAAATATATAACTGTAAAGCAAAATATATGGAATTTGATCGGTCCCTTCATTTCCTTTATTTTCCCAGAATCCCGACGAGAATTCTACGAAAACGTCATCATAAAAACGTCATCTGATTGGGTTTGGTTCAATGAACGGTTTAAGTCAAAGCAAAAACGGGGTATGAATCAGTGCCACCCGCGGGTTTCCATCCGCGTAAGGGAGCGCTGGGGGTAAGGCCATATCATGAAGCGGACATTGCACGCAGACCATCGAAATAAGGGGCGGTTGGATCGGCCTGATCCCTACCCGGTCCATCGGATCAAGCGAGTGGACCAGCCAACAACCCGGGTAAACGAAGATCAGATCCAGCGAGTAGACGAGCGGGACGGCGGGTTTCACCAAGCTGGCATTGGGAATTTTGGCCCGAGGCTCAAACAGGAGTACAAGCGGTTCGTGCCCAAGCATCCATTGTCTGGTGCACTGGTGGCCATGGGGGGCAACCTGGGCCACTTGGTAGAAGGGCCAACCAAAACAACAGACGCTTCTGGCACGCCGTGGGGTGTATCGTCTTGGAAGCCACTGGCGTCAGTGGCCCCTGCTAAGGCACCCCTGCCAGAAGACCCAGTGGACTTGGCCCGGCACATCAAAGAAGTGGCCTATTTTCTGCGCGCAGACATGGTGGGTATCTGCAAGTTACCCCCTTACTCGGTATTTACCCATTCGAAAGCCGATGGGTCGCCGGTCACACTGGCGCACAAATACGCTATCGGGATCCTGATCGACCAGGATTGGCGGACCGCAGCCGCGTTCAGCGGCAGGGACTGGATCAGCAATGCCATGAGCTTCATGGCCTATACCGCGTCTGGGTTTATCGCCTGTGCCCTGGCAGATTATATTCGGCGCCTGGGCTATCCGGCCAGAGCCCACTTCGCGATGAACTACCAAGTGGTGGTGCCGCCCATCTTGTTGTGGGCTGGCCTGGGAGAGATAAGCCGCATCGGCGACGTGGTGCTCAATCCGTTTTTAGGCCCACGGTTCAAAGCAGCGGTGGTGACCACGGATCTCCCCCTTGCAGTAGACAAGCCCATCGATTTTGGCTTGCAGGATTTTTGTGACAAGTGTCAGAAATGCGCACGGGAATGCCCAGCCAATGCTATCAGCGACGGGCCCAAGGAGATGTACAACGGTTATGAAAAATGGCCTACGAACGCAAAGCGCTGCACTGCCATGAGGGTTGGTAACCAGCACGGATCGGGCTGCGGTACGTGCATCAAGGTGTGCCCGTGGAACAAACCCTACACCCCATTCCACAGGGCCATCAATTGGAGCATGCGCAAGATTCCGTTCCTCAGGCGGTTCGGTGTCTGGGGAGACGACTTGCTGGGCTATGGCAAAGCCGATTACGACCAGAAGTGGTGGTTGGACCTGGAAGAGGTGGACGGTGTGTTACAAGTCCCCATAACCATAAAGAAAAAAGCCGAGGCCATCGACCCGGCAACCCAGCTGGAGATGGACGAATAGGCTCGATCAGGGGTGTCACTTCGAGGGATTGGTCGGGAGGTCGGTGGCTGTTGGCATGCGGAGGGAGACAGTGGTGCCTTTGCCGGACTCGCCTTGGACGGTCACTGCGCCGCCAAAGGGCCGGGCCCGCTCGGTCATACCCAACAGGCCGACCGATTCCGGATTTGCTACCTGGTGTTCGGTGATGCCCACCCCATTGTCCTCAATGACTGCGAAAATCACGCCCTCCTGTTCGCTCAATGCAATGCGGACCTTTGTGGCCTTGGCGTGGCGGGCCACGTTGGTGAGGGATTCTTGAATGATGCGATACACTGCCGTGGCCAAGGAGCGATCCAGGTCGGTGCTTTGGATCTGACCGTCAAAGGCGACCTCAATTTCCGTGCGTGTGACGAACTCAGACACCATCCACTCGATGGTGGGTACCAGGCCGATGCCGTCCAACATGGAGGGACGGAGCTCCTTGGTAATGCGCTGCACCGCGCCGATGGATCTGGCAGCCACCTCTTCAATGGTCTCTGCGCGGGTCGCTGCATCCGGGCCCACTACAGCGCCTTGTTTGAGGTGCCTCGCGAGAAGGGAGGCGTCGATTTTAAGACTGGTCAGGAGTTGTCCCAGCTCGTCGTGGAGATCCCGTGCGATACGGGCGCTTTCCTCTTCCTTGACCTCGGCGAGCCGTTCGCCCAGGAGGCGCAATTGCTCCTGAGAAGTGTCCAGGGCATGGCGTTGCCGGTGCACCGTGTCTGTGATCTGCAATTTTTCAACCATCTCCTGCTCGAGCTCTCGCGTCCGCTGTGCCACCAGCTCCTCCAAATGATCCCGATGCTGGCGAAGCTCTGCTTCGGCTTTCTGTTTTTCGCTGATATCCCGACCGATGAGGACGAAGCCCAGTGGTTTTTGCATATTGTCAAACAGCGCTGATCCTGCGAGAGAAATGGGTATTTCTCTACTGTCTTTTGTTCTAAAGTTCGTTTCAACGTATTTGATTCTATTTGATTTTGTCGCCGAATCAGCATCATGGCCAGCAGATGTCATCCAAGAGGGACGTTCCACATTTTCTCCTAAGACCGCCTCAACAGGTAGCTGTTCGATTTCATACTTGGAATATCCGAGCATCTGGTGTGCTGAGGTGTTGGCGGATATGATTTTTCCATTGGGCGCAACGAGTAAGAGCGTATCGCTCATTGTGGCAATGATGTTCTCTGCAGCAGTGATGGGGGTGAGCGCAAACATATCGTATTTCCAGATGGCATAGGCGTACAATGTAAATGAGCATATCAACGCCAAGCTAAAGGGCGTTGGAAAATTGAAATTAGGCAGAATCGTACTTCTTAACAAATCAATGATAAAAATTGAAAACGCCGACAAGATAGCAAATATGGAGATGTGCGCCTGGCCTTTCTTTCGACTGTCCGTGGTTCTAAAATAATATCGTACTGCGATGAAAATATTAGATAACCACATTATAGCGACCCAAACATAGGTAAGATTGCCTGCAACTGTATCCAATCGGTATATCCCGACAAGCCAACCCCAAGACTGCTCTATGGGCGGACCGTGTACTAAATCCGTTGTAATCATTGTGAGTACAACCGCTAGGGCAGGCGGAATTAGGATGAAATGGAATATTTTTCGTTTAAATATGTGGGATTGGTCGAATAATGCCAGATTAAAATAGAGTAACGATAATAATGAGAGGGGTCCAAATATATCTATCTCCCACCAAAACCTCGCCTGATCAAAATTCTTTGAAATACAATACCCAAATTCAGTGAATGCGTACCAGCCAGCTAAAATAACCGTCGTCATATATAAGATATTCACCAGGCTCTTGGGATTTCTAAAAAACACGAACGCGCCGAGAAATACTGCAGCGATAAAGGCAAGCAGACTGGGAACCGCTTGGATACTCATTATCTCTCTGTTTAATCAGCCGTCGTTTAAAGATTCTTTTTATACTATTGCTGCGGTTTGGTCTATAAAGATGAAAGACTAACAGTATTTTGGTTTTTTCGTGTCGAGGGACTTTAATCGACCTTAACGGATAGATCTTTCTGGTTTTCCGATATAAATCGGGCTGGTCCAAACTCGGTTTTCGTCGTCTGTGACTACACGGATGTAGATAAAATGCCTCTTTCCCGGATCCAGATCATCGATGACTTTATCTAAGATATTACCGGGAAAGGAATCCACCAGTTCCCCATCGATCATCAGGTCAATGCGGCGTATACCAACCGCTATCTTTTGAATACTATCGCAACTTTCATACTCGTTTTTATAATGTACAACATGGGATGGTGCGATTGCCCTTAGATGGACGGCACTGACGCCCTCGCCTTCATAGCAATCCCCCATGAGCAACGGCTTGACCTGATGCTCTGTGGTCTTGATCTCTCCGGCAAATAAGACCGGTATCTTATACCCACTCGAGGCAATCGTATGGCGGCGCCAGAGGTTTTTCCAGAGGGCGTCTCTTACTTTTCTTTTGGCTGGAATGCCGGTCTTACCCCCGTGATATGCCATCACATGATCGGAAATTGCATCGACCGGGCTGGCCTCCTCTCCTTCTCCCATGGTCTCTTGCTTGCCCATGTATCCGGGCAGTCCCATGTGATTGTCTGTGCAAGCAATAAAACTAAAGCGATAGCGAGCATCGCCGTTCTCGCACCATTTGTCATGGATCAATGCACGGACGGTCTTGCTGGGATCGTTGGTGCTGATTTCGTTGAACCGATCCTTTGGATTTAAATTTTTATTATGCCCAGGTGGTGGTCCTTCTGAGTTTCCATGTTGGGAATATATCTCTATATTCCGAACAAAATCCACATCCACAATATCCACGTCTGAGGAGTGATCATTGATTTTAACGCCCCCCTTGGCAGGTGTGTGAATGATGGTAAGCGCACTACCAATCCTTTCGGTTCTAGAAGGTCGATGTTCCTCTAGCCTGCGCCATAGTGCTGCTGGTGTTGGCGCGTTTTTTGACCGGTCGCCTGGCTCCAGCGGGGTACCGGCGGCATATCTAACGTCCGGCAGGGGCGCGTCATCCCCGGTAGGGTTCAGGTTCTGGAATATGACGGTTTTGTGCCCATAGCCCACGTGGGATCCTGCAATCCGCATATCCTTTACATTGGTATATTCCCAGCCCGGAAATACGATGAACCGCTCTGCTTCGCGAGGTACGTCCTCCTTGTTGTGGGCTCGACTGATGCCCAACGTTGACTGCCACAGTGGATCTGGCGCGTCTTCGTAGGTCTCATAGACCCACCTGAGGTGTTCATCCTGATCTGTCTCACTAGTTGGTTGGGGCCTGCTGGGCATCTCCGCGTGATCGTTTAACGCGAGGAAATCCAGTTGTGGCCCCCCTTCTCTTTCTGGCTTGCGCGCGAATTTAAACGCGGCCTCTGGACACCGCGCGCCCATGCCCTTGGCATCGATTGAATAGCACGTGTGCGCATGGAACTCGCCCCAGTAAACACTTCGCAGGGTGAGTCCAAACGTTTTCAGGAAGTATTCCTCGATTTTTTGATAGTCCTCAGACATGATTTCCCCCCTTTTGGTGTTGCTAGGTCAGTGCACCTTGTAAACAGGATGATGCATAGATGCCTACTGTCAAAGTCCCCCAGAGCTTGCCATAAAAACCGATTGTTTTTCGCATTCTATGTAAGTAGTATAGATGGTTAATGAGGCATAATCCAACCTGATCGATGGGATGGGTTTATTGCATGTCTCTTGATTTTTTTAGGCGACGTTGAAAGGGACCCCAGCATGAGAACACCAATAGGACCTAACAGTGGGTTTGTCCTAATCGCATGTATCTGTGGCCTTTGGGCCATCGGCCAACCCGGGTGCAGTCTACGCCAGCAAGACCCTGAGGACAACTGCGCTGACGACGATGACGATGATAACGACACATCTGGCGATTCAGACTCGGATTCAGATGGAGACTCGGATTCAGACACAGACTCGGATACAGATACAGATGCTGATTCGGATACCGACTCGGATATAGATACCGATTCGGACACAGACACAGACACAGACTCGGATACAGACACGGACTCGGATACGGACACCGAGGCAGATACTGAATTTATTCCAGCGTGCGATCTCGTGGGGAATCTGCCGGTTACCGTGCCAACCGAACCCGGGAAGGTAGAAATAGAAGGCTCGGGGACATTCTCGTTCGAACCCGAGGAGATAACCACTGTACGTCCGGATATCTTCCAGCCGGGCTACTTTTCTGTCTTCGATGTTTTGGTGTATTTGTGCGATGAAGGCAAAATCGAATTGACCTATCACTTCGACGAGGAGATGCAGACCCATGTGATCGACGATCTGAATGGGAGCGATGACTGGTGGTACAAGGCAAAGCACCACAACAGTGTGATAGAGCCAAACGTCAATCGCATGGACTACTACCCGGTCAAAGACCAAACCACGATTAAAATGTACCGGGCAGGTCAAGACCAAGTGGGCATCAGGTACCGGGATTTCGAAACCGAAGTACAAAGAAGAGCGAGCAACGGGGGTAAGGTGATCATCCCCGAGATCTGGGTCCGGTACTACACCAACGAACAACCCGAGGTCATTGCCCGAGATGTGGAGGTCAGGGCGCACAACCTCCGCATCGACTTCCTCAAGGGCGGCGTCATCACCACTACAGACGTGCTGATGAGCCTTTACGAACAGGAAATTATAGAAACTTGTACACTGCTGTACAAAGAAACCGTAGGCAATGCCAAGATCTGGGACTATTGGGTCGAGGAGATAAACGGGCGGGAGGCTTCTGGAGATTGCGGATACGTCGTGGAGCCCGGTGAGATCCAAACCCAGGAAGAGATGTTCGGTAACCAGATCCACTGCTCCCCAGATATCAGGGCCATTTACAATCCCGAATACGTCTATTTCAAATGGGTCGAGCTCGGACCCTGTTGATATTCTTCCAAGTCGAAAAGAAAACACCCCAACATGTATCAAAAAATATGAACATAATTAAAATGTATCATATTTTTTGAATCAATCTTTCTGAGCAGCCTTGACAACAAAAAAAATTCATAAAATATGAATCATACAGATATAATTCATTTAAAATGAAACCAGTTGGATAACAAATAGCAGGTGATAAGATGGGTATAGCCCAGTATATTTTGATGGGAGATGTGGTAGCCAGCAGCAAATATGTGGGAAAAACCCTGCAACAGGACCTGGGCACTGTCGTCAAAATTTGCAACCAGCGACAAGAAGATGCCATTTTATCCCCTTTTACTGTGACACTCGGGGATGAATTTCAGGGCATTGCCAAGGATCTCCCGTCGGCTATTGCCTGTATTTTTGAGTTTGAAGATACCCTGTTGTCACAGGGGGGGCCCTTTCAACTGCGCTACGTCCTTCATCAAGGGGTCATCAACACGCCGATAAACACGGAAATCGCTTACGCAATGCTTGGCCCTGGGCTTACTCGAGCGCGCAAAATGTTGACAGATAAAAAAAGGAGAAAAAGACAAAAGTTTAACATTGAATTGGTCAATGTTGACTTGTCCCGCATATTGTCTCAGCTCTTCTTTGTTCTTGAAGGACTACAGGGTCGATGGAAAAAGAAGGATTATGAGCTTATCAATAGCATGCTAGAAAGTAGCAATAATGGCGAGATCGGAGCAAAATTCGGTAAGAACCGCAGTCAAATTTGGAAAAGGCGCAGACAGCTGATGATCGATGAAGTAAAAACGATAAAATCCCTCATTGCAAAGATCATCCACCGAGAACCAGGTGCGCCGTGAAATACGCTTATTTTGCAATTGTGCTGCTGATAGGCGAATTGTTGGGCCTGCTGATATTTTCCCTGTTAAAGAATCACTATCTCGGCAAAGATAAAAACAGCCCCCATCGAAAGGGTGCTGCGTTAAAAGGGCTATTGGAACGAACGACAATATGCTTGGGCTTGCTTCATGGATTTCCACATATCATTACTGCGTTTGCCGCTCTAAAACTGGGGACGCGATTACATGAAGAAAAAGAAAATTCTATCTCTAATGCCTACTTCTTGGTTGGCAACTTGCTTTCCCTTTTGCTCGCCATCGTCTATGTCGTCGTGACGCGCGACTTTTTGTGGCAGTAGTCAATAGAAAACACCTCCATACGCCCTATTTGTCGTTTTGTATTTGCTACATCATCATCGGGTTTGATTGCCGCTTTATATGCTGTCCCGGCTTCATCACCACACCCACGCCTTGCCGCGCGCTCACTAATATTTGAAGAGGGGATGCAAAGGTCAAGTGACGGACATGGGGGGTCTCTTCGACCGCAGGCTGGGCGTCCAGCCACTCCGTGTCCAGGTTGCCGCCGACCGAGTCGAAGTTGACCGTGAAATAGCCAATGCCAAAGGCCGTGAGGTTCTGGAAGAAGTGGGTCCCCTGGGACGGCGTTACGCGAATATCGTCCATGTCCGTCTCCACAATGCACCTGGCACCTGAAATCTGACGCCAGGTCACTGGAATACCGAGCCACCGATCCGCGCTTCCCCACCGGCCCGGCCCGGCCAGGAGAAACGGTCGGCCTGCGCCTTTTAGCTTTAGGGACAACCCGCCGATTTCCTTTGCTATCGCTACTGTCTTACTTCTATCAAAACGACTCATGGGAACATAGACAATATCCCGCACATCCTGGATCAGGCCGTTGCCCAGGGCTTTTTTAGCAATGCAGATGGTACTTTCCCGGTCCAATGCGTCGAGGTTTATTTCCTGACTGCGGGAGCCAACCACAATGGGCCGAATCTGTAAAAAAGCAAATTCGTGTTTCTCATCCCTATTTTTCCGAATATTGCAGGCAAACTCGATCTCCACGTGGGAAGAGAACGCCTGTGTCCCCAAATCCAATAACTGAACCAGGGTTTTGGCTAGGGGATAGACGTTGGCCTTAAGCACACCCGCCAGTGTGACCAAGCGCGGCCCCGGGCGGGATGTGCCATCGTAGATGGCCTGGTTTTCATGGGAGTACACAGACCCGAGCGCGGGCAGCACGCCGTCTTTTTCAGCCACGTCCAGGCCAAGGGTGACCAGGCCCGAGGCCTCTGTCATTTCCTGCATATCCCGGAC
Source organism: Myxococcota bacterium (assembly GCA_030065855.1). GTDB lineage: Bacteria > Myxococcota_A > Polyangia > JAAYKL01 > JAAYKL01 > JASJCT01. The sequence goes on along the minus strand of JASJCT010000029.1, from coordinate 50,546 downwards.
CGTGTGGTTGAGATCGAGGGCTAAAAATTCCCGCTGGGCCGCGTCTAAGGTTTCTTTGACCGAGGAAAACTGAAAGAGCTGCCTGGGATGGGTCGGCGAGAAGCGAACCGCCCGGCCCCCATCCACGACCATCTTGCCCAGACCGAGCACCACGTTTGCCACGCCTTGTTCAAACGACCTGCCCTCCATGGGATAGAAATCGTAAGATCGGGCAACCCCGGCAAAATCCGGATACAGGTACTGGCCGTGCTGCCGACCGAACAGCCGCTGTACCACCACTGCCATCTTTTCCTCTTCGAGCCGGTTGGGCGTTGATTCGATATATGCCTTGGCATCTGCATAAAAAGTCGATGCGTAGACGAGCTTGATGGCACTGACGAGCTGCTGGATGCGAACCTCTATATCTGGGTGGTTGTTTGGGATCATGTAAGTTCGATAGAGGCCGGCAAAGGGCTGGTGTGAGGCGTCTTCGAGCAGGCTGGACGAGCGGACCGCCAGGGGATAATGAACCCGACTCAAGATGGTTCGCAAAATTGCCATGTCCTCATCTGACAATTCCGCGGCCAGGAACGCCCGGGCAATCTCCTGGTCTGGCGCGTCGCCAAATGCAATCTCCAAAAGGCCGTCGCGCTGCATGAATTCATCGAACAATCCAGAGGCGATCACAGCCGTGGGGGGTACAAAGACTCGGACATCCTGTTGTTCTTGTTCCAACTTCTGCCGGTCGAGTAGCTTATTGATAAATGCGAGGCCCCGGCCCTTACCTCCCAGAGATCCAGCGCCGATGCGCACAAATCCACTGCTCCCCTCAAAGGTAACACTGGAAAAGTCCGCGACCACGCCGGCGCGTGAGCGGTCGCGATGCCGGTGAATCTCTTCGATGAGATACTGGCGCATCCCCTCTGCGTTGGCAAACTCGTCCACGTGGCGCGGGCGCAGTATCTTGGCCAGATCGAATTCCGTCCTGGCCATGATCCAGGTGGAGAAGTCATTGCGACTGACGTGGTGGACCAGGGATTCGACCGGAATGGTGGCGAGCATCTCTGTCAGGGTTCTGAGGTCCGTGGCTTTTCCTATCTTCCGGCCGTCTGGCATGCGGAACACAAAGTCGCCAAAGCCCATATGATTTCGCATGAATTGGCGCAACCCATCGAGCAAATTCGGCGATTCCTTGTCGATGAATTGGGCCCCGATAGCGCGTGCTGGTCCCCGATTGTGCTTATCGCTGGACTGGATCAGCACGGGGCGGTCTGGCGTTCGTCCCTTGACGAATTTGGCAAACTCAATACCTGCAGCGCTATCCAGCTGTCCATTCCGGGGAAATCGCGCATCCAGTATCACGCCCGACACATGGTCGATGTTGTCCAGATAGAGCCGCTCGCCTTCTTCGTAGTCTGTTGCCAGCAACACCTTGTGTCGTGCACGCATCCGAACCAGCTTATCCAGGTGATTGAGCCCATCGCTCATTAGATTTTGGGTCTGCTGTACCAACTCGGTATAAACGAGCGGTAGGTAGGACGAGTAGAACCGGACATTGTCTTCGATAAGGATGATCACTTTCACGCCTGCGGTCCGCGAGTCGTGGTATGCGTTCATGCGATCTTCGACATATTTGATGATGGCCAGAAACAATCGCACGTCACCCAACCAAGCAAACACCCGATCGATCCCAACCAACCCACTCACATCGTCGAGCACGGTGAGCTCTCGTGTATTGTAGGTCAAGAGAATAACCGGTAAATTGGGCGCCATGGTCGCCACCTCTCGGCCAAAATCCGCCACATCCATATCCCCAACCCGCAGCATGGAGATGACCAGGTCAAAGGTGGATCTCTGCAATGCCTGAAGCGCCTCTTCAGCCGTTGAGACCCGCATGATATTGGGGGCGTATCGCAGGTTGAGCTCCAGGTACTCGGAAAAGAGCAGCTCGGTCAGTCGGCCGTCCTCTTCAAAGGTAAAGGAGTCGTAAGGGCTCGATACTAGCAAGATATTGTGCACGCGCCGCAGCATCAACGCGTCGTACGGCACGCGCCGGTCATTCGCATACTGAATGAGTGCTTCCCGATTGGTGTGTCTATCTACCACGTTCTTTCTCCGCCCTGACGCTAGGTCTCTGTCCAGTCATCGATGTCGGGTAAGAGGCCTCCCCCTTTGGCAAAGGGGGCCGGGGGGATTTCGTCAATATTTCCAAAGCGTTTGAAAATCCCCCTACCCCCCTTTTTCAAAGAGGGAATTCCCAGGGTTAACGACCAGAATAACATTTGTCAGCTCACTAAGCCCCCAGCATCAACCCTACGCTCAGTACCGGGGTTGCGTAGATCTGGGTCTCCTTTCGCTGGGACAGGCTGCTTTCAATATCGGCAACGCCGGGCACAAAGACGACCCCCCCTGAAATGCTGAGGCCCAACTTGAATGTTCCTTTATTTAGCAACATCGTCTCTAAATATACATTCGGATAGAGTTTGAGGCCGATATCTGCGTCCGAGGTAATGTCGGTTTCGGCATTGCGCAGTGCTTCCCACGATTGGGTGAAGTGGACCAGCGGGCCAAAATCCAAGCCGCCCCCCAAAAAGAGGCACTGCCGGATCTGCTTGCCGATCTTAAAACTGACGGCAAACGAAAACTGCGTTAGGGTTGTCTCCTCTTTGTTGCCGTTCCGAAGTGTCCGGCGCCACCCCCGCTCCCGACCCCTGGTGAAGCTTACGGCACCTCCGATTTGGAACATCCCATGGCGAAGCACTTTGTAGCCTGCGAGCGTAAATCCACCCCTCAGACCACCGCTGAGCCTTCCCTTATCCAGCAACTGGTCACTGGTTTCGTCGGTCAATCGCCACTTTCCCCATGAATGAATACCGAGATTCATTCCGATAAGGCCATAGCCCCCGACAAACCAACTGGAAGTGTTCAGAGCAGAGGCAGCATCAGTACACACCCCATCGACACAGGTGCCCTGGCCTTTGCAATGCGCATCATGATGACAGGCCGCCCAGGCAGGTCCAGTGTTGGTCAACAAAAAGGCCAAACAAGCAATGGCGAACAAGATCCGATACATCCATGCGCTCCTCATCTGCATCATAGCGCGTCCGCAGATGTTAGGCGAGCGACAAGGGATCTTGACAGTGTTTTTTCCTCCTTGCCTGTTGCCCTTGAGAAACGGCAATCAATAGGGGACGTATAAGTGTCAAATGGATATCTCAGGTGCCTTATGCCTATACTCCACTAGTCAGTAGGAATTTACGAGGCGAAGAAGTGATGCGTATGAGCGACAAACTGAAAGTAGGTGATCGAGCAGCGGATTTTACCTACGATACCGCGTGGGAGTATGGAGAGACATTTTACGGGACCACGGGAAAAAGACCCGTGGTGCTGGTTTTTCTGAGATATCTTGGTTGTCCGGTCTGCCAGATGGAGATGGCCCAACTGAAGAAGGAGGTCGGGCTATTCAAAGCAAAAGGGGCCAACGTGTTTGTGGCCTTACAGAGTTCGCCGGAGACCGTTGCGGCGGTGACAAGCCAAGAAGATTGGCCGTTTACCATCATTTGTGATCCTTCGGAAGCGATCTTTCAGCTTTACCGTGTTGCCCCTGGTGGCCTCTTCAAACATCTCCACCCGGCAGGTCTGATGGCCGCCGCAAAGGCCACTGCCAAAGGGTTTCGCCATGGCAAATTTGAAGGCCGAGAGACCCAACTCCCCGCTGTCTTCGTAGTGGACTCCGATAAAACCATTCGGTGGGTTTACTACGGCAAAACACTTAATGATGTACCTGCACTGTCGAGTATTGCAGAGCAAATCGATTAACGAAGCGTGCAACCAGAGAGAGCAGTTATTCTATTGTTCCAATTCCTGGCGAGAGGACACGACGACTTTGTAGAGGACAGTGAGAACCAGGGCGCCCAGGGAGTAAATGCCCACGGCCACGAGAAGCTCGTAGATGGTGGGGACATACTCATTGTAATACCCTAGGGAGGAGGGCACAAAGCCGGCGACCACCATGCCGAGGCCCTTGTCAATCCACAAGGAGATGACCACCATGATGCAGGCCAACACCAGGGTCTTTTCGTTGGCGCGTATTTTGGGGAAGAGCAGCATCAGAATGCTCACCACTGCCAGAATGGAAGACACCATCATGAACGGACTGAGCACGCCGTGACCCTCGTGACCCAGGTACAAATACTCAAAGTGGTGCACGTGTCCAGGAATATTACTGTAGAGGCCAGTGAACAATTCGAGCAGGATGAAGAACACATTGACAATCATGGCGTAGGTGATGATTTGCCCAAGCTTCTGGATAGCTTCTTTTCCCACGTCGTAGTCTGTCAGCTTCCTCACGAGTAGGCAGAGCATGAGCAAGATGGATGGACCAGCGGCAAAGGCAGACGCCAAAAAGCGCGGGGCCAAAATAGCGGTCATCCAAAAATGGCGGGCTTCTAGGCCAGAGTAGAGAAACGCCGTCACCGTGTGGATAGACACAGCCCAGGGAATGGAAATGTAGATCAGGGGTTTTATCCATTTGGGCGGTGCCCCACCCTTGCGCTCCGCGTCAAAGGTCATAAAACCAATGACCAGGTTGAGCAGCAAATAGCCCATCAGGGACATCATGTCCCAAAACATGGGGGAGGTGGGCGTTGGAAAGGCAATGATGTTCAAGACCCGCGCGGGCTGTCCCATATCGGCGACGATGAACAAACCGCAGACGAGCACCGACGGTACGGCAATGAACTCGCCCAGGATCACCATCTTGCTGAACTTCTTGTAGTTGTGCAGGTAATAGGGCAGCACCACCATGACGGCCGAGGCTGCCACGCCGACCATGAACGTGAACTGGGCGATATAGAATCCCCAAGAGACATCCCGACTCATGCCCGTGATGGTCAGGCCCTCTGTGAGCTGCCTCGCGTACGTAGCGACACCCACCAGAACGAGCACCGCAAGACATACCAACAATCCCCAGTATCGCTTGGATCCGATGAATATTTTTTCCAGCATTGTGACCTCACACGATGTAGAAGACTTGGGGTGCTGTACCCAGTTCTGGTTTGCGCCGGATGGCGTTTCTCGCCCTGAGCGTCATGCTGACTTTGGACCGGGCGTCGCCCAAATCCCCGAACATCAGGGCGCCGCAACCCACATTCTCACACGCCTCAACGCAGAGGGGCCCCTTGCCAAACGCGAGCCGCTCAGCGCAAAAGTTGCACTTCTCCACCACGCCCATGCTGCGGGTGGGGAATGCCTGCTTCACCGTCGCAATATAGGGCCTGGGGTCCTTAAAATTAAAACTCCGCGCGCCATAGGGGCATGCGGCCATGCAATACCTGCAGCCGATGCAGCGATGCATGTCCATCATCACGATGCCGTCCGCCCGCTTCCAGGTGGCCTTGGTGGGGCAGACCCGCACGCAGCCAGGCTCTTCGCAGTGGTTGCAGAGCACTGGCAACGTACCGTTCTTCATCGTGTCGGAAATATAGGTATGGGACTGACTGGGAAACGCGTTCTTGTAGGGCTCGCGCCAAATCCACTTGATCTCTTCTTTGACACCTTCGATATTCGGCACGTTGTGGGCCACGTGGCACGCGTCTTGGCAGGCATTGCAGTCCTTGCGGTCCATGCATTTCTTGACATCGATGACCATTGCCCATTTTTTGCCCACAAGGGCCGTGGGCGCTGGCCCGACCGCCGATGATGTTCTGGCCAACACGCCGACAAAGGGCGCGCTGCCCAAGAGCGCGCCGCCTGCGATTGCAAAAAAGCCTCTTCTATTCGTAATCATCGTCTATTCCCCCTTTGGCTCAATATGGCAATCCCAGCAATAGGGATCGACGCCAAGGTAGGTATGACATTCGTCGCAAAACGTCTCTTTGTTCGCGTGGCAGTCCATGCACGTCTTGGTGAGGCTCATCTCGACCTTCTCACCGTCCCGCGTGGCCACCATGCGGTGGCCATCTCGAACCACCAAATCCCGCCAATCATCGAGCATGTCCATGTGGTATGGGTTCATATACTCCTTTGACGCGACACACGCTGTTTTCCCCTCAGGGAGTTTGGGATCCGGTCGGACGCCACCCTGGCCCGAGGCCGCGGTGTACCAAAAGGGAAACAGGGCGAGCACTAAAAAGACGATCAACCCGGCGATGATCTTGGGTCCATCATACATCGTCGTCCTCCTCATCTTCGAAACCCGGGAGCGGATCCAGGCGTAGGTCCTTGGTGCGCGGTTTTTTCTCGCCTTTCATTATCATGGCGTTGCCCACCATTTCGTGGATGCCGGTAACGTCCACCTCTGGTGCCCAGTATTCGCACACGGTCGTGAGGGTCGCCCGGTCAATGGCGCACATGCAGGCCAGCTTATTGACGTCGTATTTGTCGTGAACGTACTTGACCGCATTGCCCCTGGGCAGACCCCCGCGAAGGCGCATCTCCATGTTCTCGTCTGTGCCTAGCCCGGCACCACCGCCGCAGCAAAACGTCTGCTCCTTGATGGTGTTGGGCGGCATTTCGAAGAAGTTGTTGCACACGTTCTTGATGACGTAGCGCGGCTCCTCAAAGATGCCCATGGCCCGCGATGGATTGCACGAGTCGTGGAAGGTGACCCTGAGGTGGTCGTTGCGGCTCTTATCAAAGCTGAGTTTGCCGTGTTTAATCAGGTCGGACGTAAACTCAGTAATGTGGATCATCTTGGTGGACTTGGCGTTCTCAAAAACCGTGCCCGTAATCGGAGATTTTGGCTCCTCGGCCTCTTTCCAATCCGCCTTGATTTCGCCGTTCAGGGTGTCCATGTACTGGTGCAGCACCCGCCACATATGGCCGCACTCGCCGCCGATAATCCATTTGACCCCGAGCCGCTTGGCCTCGGCGTAGATCTTGGCGTTGAGCCGCTTCATGGCTTCTGCTGACGTAAACAAGCCGAAATTGCCCGCCTCAGAGCAGTAGGTACTCCAGGTATAAGTGAGCCCGTACCGCTCCTTGAGCTCGTGGAAAAGCATCATGTAGCCCATGCAGGTAAAGGTGCCGGGCTCGGCCAGGAAATCCCCGGACGGCGTGGCAAACAGAATGTCAGCGCCCTTTTGATTGATGGGGATGTCGATTTCAATACCAGTGACATCCTCGATGTCTTCGGCAAAGAACTCCAGGGTGTCCTTAAGCCCGTGGGGCAGGATTCCCAAGTGGTTGCCGGTTCTAAAGCAGGAAGCCACGGGTTGCATGATCCAGTTAACGCCCAGGCCCAAGAGATGGAGGAGCTCCCGCCCCATCATGGTGATTTCCGCTGTATCAATGCCATAGGGGCAAAATACCGAGCACCGACGGCACTCGGTGCATTGGTAGAAGTAGTAGAACCACTCCTTGATCACGTTGACCGTCAACTTGCGCCCGCCAGCAAGCCGTCCGAGGATCTTGCCGGCGGTCGTGAAGTCATTGCGATAGATGGAGCGGATCAACTCGGCGCGGAGCACCGGCATGTTCTTGGGGTCCCCACCGCCGATATAGAAATGGCACTTGTCTGCACAGGCACCGCAGCGCACACAGATATCCATGAAGACTTTGAACGACCGGTACTTGTCGAGTCGCTCCTTAATCCCCTGGATGATGATTTCCTTCCAATTGGCAGGCAGGCCCCAGTCCTCGTCTGTGGGAGACCAATCGTGGGGGTTGGGCATGCCCAAGTACTCAATGTGCTTCTTTTTGGTGGTATAAATCCAGCTGCCGGCCCGACGCTCATAGAACGCAGGATCGTACTGTATGTCCATCCAGTTGGTGGGCGGCGGCGTGTAGTCCACATCCAGCACCTGATCGTGCTTGTAGTAGGCCATTGAATCTGGTTTTGCTTCTGCCATGGCTTACTCCTTATCCACGGGAATACCAGCCCCGACCATCTTGTCGCGGAACTCGTCTTCATATTCTTCGTAGGAATGCAACTTGACCTTTGGGTTCCACGGGTTGATGTGCCGCTTTTCCCGGTTGTTGTTGGCCAGATTTCTCGTCGGGCTCAAAAACACGCCGGCCATGTGGGTGAGCTTGCTAAAGGGAAAATAGGCAAACAGAACCGTAACGAGGAAAAAGTGCATGTAGAACAAGGGGCTCACTCCCTCAGGTACCTTTGGGCTGAAGCTGGCCAGGCCCAGGGTGAGCTCTTTAACAGCCACGATGTCGGTTTTGAAGAAGTGCCTGAGCAAGAACCCGGTAAGGGCGATACCGAGGATGAGAAACAGGGGAAAGTAGTCGCTCGCAAGGGAGATGTATCGCAATTGGGACGAGGCGATTCTCCTTAAGAACAACAGGCCTGTCGCCCCTATCAGGAGCACGCTCGTGATGTAGTACGAAGGCACCCCGTATTGCATAAATCCGTCAACGCTCTGCAGGGCCAGCACAAACCCCGGCACCGGTTCTGCAAAGAACCGCAGGTGCCGCACCAGAATGATGAGAAATGAGTAGTGGAAGGCAATGGCAAAAAACCAAAGCCAGTAATTAGACGCATAGGTCACCCTGGGGCCTTCCTTGTTCAATTCAGCTCGGGTATTTCGGAACAGGGACCGAAACAACAACACCTCGAGCGCCATTCGCAAAACCACCCCTGCCCCGGTATGGGGGCTGTCGATTTTACTGGACTTAATCCAGGGCAGGGTTTTTTGCTGCCCCACGGTCGTCGGGATGCGGAACGGCACCGGCGACTTGGCCCAGGACACCACCCGGGAGATCAAGCCGATAAAAAAGATGGCAATAAACAGATAAGGTAGGACGATGGCAAAAACGGTCTCAAGGCCGAGCGCACCTGTGCCAAAGTACGCAAGGCCCATCAGGACCGAGACTGCGACGAGAGAAACTAGTACATTCATCGATCACCGCCTCGTTGTAGATTTTGGCGCTCATTGTCGCCGGGTTGCGGATCCGGCGCCGCGTCCGAATCGCTATTGAAATAATTACTTCGCTTGATAAGTTGCGAAACGTTTCTTTTCACTTCGTTTATCCGGATTTCGCAGAGTCGCTCTTTTAATTCGGCGTATATATCAAACGCCATGAGCGCCATCTCGTCCACGCGACCGTCGAGCGCAAAAAGCGCCTTTGAAACAGACGCGGTATCCATGCGTTCGTTTTTCAACTCCTGCCTTACCACATCTTTTAGAGAAAAAACAAAGGAGATTGTCTGCGACGGGGGGGTGAACCCCTGAAGTGCCCTTATTTTGAGGATTTCCACCAAAGACGGACGAAAGGCAGCAGCGGGCTCTGGCGATACCAAGAGATCGACAAGGGTCTGAATGCCGGACTTCAAGGTGTGGCCCACTGGATTGGCAAATGGATCTGCTCGCCCCTTCAGAAATTGAAGGGAATCCTTTGGATAGGAGCTCAAGAGACGCTCGAGCCACGCATCTTTTATCGCAGCGCTTCTCTTTTTTAAAATATCGGAAAGGGCCATTCCCTATTTGCTCCAAACCACGCTGCTCGCCATAAGACCCAATTCGCCATTTCGAATCGGGTGTCCTGTGGACGAAGGTATTGCGAAACGTAAGAAACCGCTCTTAAGGCATCAGACGCAACCGGTGGGCTTGGGAAGGCCCGCGACTTTGCAAGCGCCCTTGGCCGGTCCTGATGGGAAGAGATCATAGATTTGTTTCAGCTTAAAGCCCGTGCCTTTACACAGCTTACGGATCATCGGGGCAACCTGGTATTCCAGGTAGTACTCGCGCAGGTAGTTGACCACTTTCCAGTGATCATCAGAGAGCTCGTCGACCCCTTCTGTCTTGGCCAGCGCCAGGGCAACAGCGTCGTCCCAAAGCTCGGGCTCTTGAATGAATCCATCTTCGTCCAATGTGAGTTTCTTGTCTCCTACTACAAAGTCTGTCATTGTCCTTACCTCCTGTGTCCCTAGGGATTTTTTTGTATGTCAGGGTTACCCTTTGTTTTATGGGCGGAATTTTTTCCGTCCTTATTGTTTAATGCTTTTAAAATGTCCGGTTGTGGTTTGTACCCTAGTTGAACGGCTTTGGAAAGCGCAACCCGCGCTTCTTCTTCCCGATTCAGTGAGAGTAAACCAACAGCCAGGTAGTAATGCCCGGCCGCGTGGCTATCGTCAAGCGCCACTACCCGTTCGAAACAAGCGACCATCTCCTCCTTTTCCTCGAGGTAGAGATGGGCAAGCCCTTGATTAAAATGGGCTTCAATGGCGTCGGGCTTGTGAGATGCGGCCTGTCGATTGAGGTCCACACACCCTCTAAAATCCCACCTGGCGAGCAGGATACCCCCCAGGTTGACGAGCGCCGGTATGTACCCCGCATCGATTTCGATAGCTTTCCTGAGCTCGGCTTCCGCGCGCTTGGTTTTTCCCAACTTCAGCAGGGCTGTGGCGAGCTTTGTGCGGGATAGGGCACAATCTGGATTCTCCCTTACGCGGCACTCGAGCACCTCAAGGGAGGGCCCATTATTTTCTGTTTCTAAGCTCAACGTTATCTCCGTATCGCAGTCTCATTTCCAACGCAGTCCTGAGTTTTTCGCCCAATTCTCCAGGGCATCGCTCGGCGACGAGGCGCAGCGTATCACAAAGACCTGTATTAAGACTAGTGTCACCCGCCAATCTCACGAGCTCTCCCATTACCGGGACCAGCAGCTCTGGTTTTGCCTCAGCCAGGCTTTTGAGCACCTCGGGCGCAGTGGGCGCGTAGGTGCCGGATCGCTGATCCATGGCCCAGACCAGATTTTGTACCACCCGGGCTACCACTTTGGGATGATATTTCGCAGCAATGACAATGGCCTTAGCGCAATTTTCTCGCACTGTCTTGTCAAGGCCGTACATCATTCGCACCATATACCGGATCGCGCGCGGTTCCTCAGACACGAGTGCCTCAACCGCTTCAAAATCACCGGCCTCAACCGCTGTCACGCTTCGTTCCTTAAGTCCCATACTGTCCTAAGTTGCTCCAGTGCAGGCCCGCACCATGCCTGGGGCCCACTCGGGTGTTCCCAGGGCGTGGAGGTGGGTGTACATGGCCACCACATTGCCCTGGCATATACCGTCCCGACCGCCGCCAATCCCAGTGCCCCGCTCGAGCTCGAGCACTGTGGGGAGTTGCTCTGCCGACGCCTTGAGCCGGGAGTAGTGAAACTCATGGCCCTTAAGCGCTGTACCCGGGTCGAGAAATGGATTTTTCCGATCCACCGTGGCCTGGACATACCCGTGTCCCTGTGGACGCCGCTGCTGTTCAACGGCGATAGGCAGCGCGCCGACCATGGGATAGGGCGTGCCGGCTTGCAAGAGGGACGCGGCGAGATACATCAGCCCGCCGCATTCCGCCCACACGGGCAACCCCTCAGCTACCCTTTTTTTAATCGCACCCCGCAGGGGTTGATTGGCCGATAGTTTTTCTGCATGGACCTCGGGAAACCCACCGCCCGCGTAAAGCGCGTCGATATGCGGTAGGGTATGATCTCGGACCGGGGAGATGCTCTGTAACTCAGCGCCAGATGCTTCAAGGGCCTCCAGGTTTTCGGGATAGTAGAACGAGAAGGCCTCGTCGCGAAGCACGCCTATGCGTACCCGGGGTTTGGGTCCATTGCTGGCAGGTGGGGTCCTTGTCTTTACTAAATCATTATAAACATCATTAGCATCAGCAACACCGGACGCGCTGTTGGCCAGGGCCAAGACAGCGGCCACGTCCACGTGTTGCATCACAGCGCCTTCTATTGCCCCAAGGGCTGATTGCAGGTCACCGTGTTCCATCGCCGTCACCAGTCCCAGGTGGCGGCTGGGCAAGTGCTGGGCATCGAGTTTGGGAATGGCCCCGACCACAGGGAGCCCTGTCTCCCGGCGAATGGCTTCGCGTATCACCTTTTCCTGGCGCTTGGTGCCGATCCGGTTGAGTACAACCCCGACGATGGGCACGTTCGGGTCGAGTACCTGACATCCCTTTACGAGGGCCGCCACTGTTCGGGTGGTCTTGGTCGCATTGACCACGAGTAGCACAGGCGCACCGATCAGCTTGGCGAGCTCAGCCGTGGAATGGGACCCCACCGCATCCATGCCGTCATAAAGTCCCCGATTGCCCTCGATAACTGCGATGTCAGTCCCTGCCGAGGCTTTTTTCAAAGACGCCATGATGGCATCCCGATGCATGAGAAATGTGTCTAGGTTGCGGCCAGGCACATCAGCAGCTGCGCCAAGCCACGCGGCATCGATGAAATCCGGTCCCTTCTTGAACGGAGAGACCGCAAGCCCCCTGGTGCGTAACGCGCGAACCAGGCCGAGGGACACCAAGCTCTTGCCGGTATCCCCGGCCAATCCCGCCACCACAAGTCTGGGTACATGGATTTGCGACATTGCGTACTGGGCGGGCGGGCGCGCCCGCCCGCACCGAAACCCATTTCAACTTACGCGCGGTCTGCTTGTTATCCAACCATGTCCATGTAACCACAGGGACATTCGTCTTGGCATTTGTTGCAGCCGTCGCATGTTTCCAATTTCATGCTGTAGTACGGTTCGCCGAGTGCTATCGGTTCTACCTTCTTGAAGCAACCGGGCGTGCAGTACATCCAGCACCGTTCGCACCCAAAGCACTGACCACAGGAAAAGCAGCGCCCCACTTCTGCCAAGAATTGCTCTTTGTCAATACCGAGGACGATCTCGTCATCCGGCTTGGTGAGCCATTCTTCGAGGGGTCGATGCGCTGCCGTTGCAGCTGGGCTGGATGGGTAGACATCCTCCAACTCCGCTTTGATGCGCTCTTTGGGAATGGGCGGCGCCGGCAAACCTGCCGCTGCATCGAGTCCGCGCAACTGCGCGTGAGCTGCCTCGGCCGCTGCCCTTCCCTGTCCTATGGCGATGGTCGCCAAACCGAGATTGACCACATCGCCGCCGGCAAAGAGACCGTCTGCTACCTTGCCGTTGTCCTCGGCGGTTACCCAAGGCCCGTCGTAGAGCGCCTCGAGCCCGGTGGCGTCTGGCTCCTGAGAGATGGCCGCGATCACGCAATCCACTGGCACGTCGTATTCCGATCCCTCGATGGGTACGGGGCGACGACGGCCTGAACTGTCTGGCTCACCCAGTTCCATTTTCTGTACGGTAATGGCCGTGACAGTGTCGCCGTCCCGCTTGACCTCAACAGGTGCCACGAGGAGCTCGACCTTAACGTTTTCTTTAATGGCGTCTTCAATCTCGCTATCGATTGCCGGCATCTCAGTGCGGGTTCGGCGGTACAGGACAGTGACTTCCGCTCCTACCCGTCGCGCGGCGCGCGCCGCATCGATGGCAGTGTCGCCACCGCCAATGACTGCGACTTTCTTGCCCACGTCGACCTTTTCGCCGTTATTTACCCGATGCAGATAGTCGACCCCGGTAAACACACCTGGGCCCTCCTCGCCTGGCACGCGCATCAGGCGGCCCTTGTGGGCGCCGATGCCAACGAAAATGATCTTGTGCTCGGACTTCAGAGCGTCGATTGAGACGTCTTTACCGACTTCCGTACCCAACTTGAGGGTCACACCCATATCGACGATGCGCTGCACCTCGGCGGTCAGGACATCTTCGGGCTGCCGATAAAAGGGAATCCCCCAAAACACCATGCCGCCGACCTTGTCAGTTTTTTCGTACACGGTAACCGGATATCCGCGCCGGGCCATTTGGTAGGCAAATGACAGGCCCGCAGGCCCAGCGCCTACCACGGCGACCGATTCAGACTTAGCATCTTCTTCGAGCTTGAGAAGAGGAAGTTTCTTCTCGAGGCCGAAGTCTCCGATGAACCGCTCACACACATTGATTGCGACACCGCCCTCCTTGACGACCCGATTACACTTGTCTTCGCACGGGTGGGGGCAGATCCGGCCCATCATCGATGGAAAGGGATTGGTATCCACGATGATGTTCCAGGCCTTTGTAAAGGCTTCTTCTTCGCTCATACCCAGCTTTTCACGCTGAGCAATCGCTTGGAGCCACATGCGGATCTTGTTGCCGCTCGGGCACGTTGCTGTGCAAGGGGCTGTCTTTAGTATCTGCTGTGGTCGCGCTGTAGATGTTTTAGTACTTGTGGCGCCGTGGCCGGCCATGCGGACCGGCTTTTTCTTCTTGTCTTTTTTTAATAGGCCCATTTCTCACCATCTCAAGCTGTAGCGTAGGGCAGTGTGCACACAGAAGCACGCTCCGCTCAAATTACATGGGATCGTCAGTACCTTGGCCAGTCAGAAACATCGACGCCCCTGGGCAACCCTGCCCAGAGGCACATCGATTGACTAGCTCTGGTCGGGGGGCAACGCGATGTAGCTGCCACCGACGTAGTTGTACACGCAGCGGCCGGAATCCATGAGGGTTCTGATTGCTTGCTTGCACAGCTTCTTATCGCACCCATCCTCGCCGAATTTTTCGATCATGGCCTTCGTGAGATCCAGTGCTTTGAGGTTTCTCTTGCCATGATACTCCTTCACCATTTCGTACATGGCGTCGGCGACTTGTTCAACGCTTGCGCTCATTTTTCACTCCTAACCTTGCCTCAGTTGCGCGGTTCGGTTGTATGTCTCGCCGGCATGCACAAAGTCGTCGAGATGATACTTGGTAAATTCAATGTCGGTCAGTTCAAAGAACTTGGGCCAACCGATGCGATCCACCCACTCGCTCAACCGCTCGAATCTACGGGCATTTTTGGCATATACTTCCACGATATTCTTTACGGCATCGACAACGCCGGGCCACCGGGGTGGCTCATTTGGAATAAAGGGAATGGCGAGCTTGGAAAACTGGGGTGTGGTCCGCGCATTGGAGAGCTTGCCACCCACCCAAATGGAGATACCGTCTGTATCCGGATCATTGAGCGGCAGTGACGGACAAACCGAGAAACAGTTGGCGCAATACATGCACTGATCGTCAATAATTTCAACAGATGGCTTGCCGTCCACCGTGGCCGTTCGAATAGCGCCGGTGGGACAGGAGGCGATCACGTTGGGAATTTCGCACTGGGCTGCCAGGTTGGCGTGGTCGATGACCGGTGCGTGCCTATGAACCGCCAAGATCGCGATGTCCGAGCAGTGAACCGCGCCGCACATGTTCAGGCAGCACGCAAACGCGATGCGCAGCTTGGCAGGCAGCTTGTCCATACTCTCAAAATAGGGAAACAGGGCGTCCATCACGGATTTGACGACACCCGAGGCATCCGATGCTGCCGAGTGGCAGTGCACCCAGCCCTGGGTATGCACGATATTGGTGATGGCATTGCCAACACCACCCACTGGATACCCAGCGGCCTTCAGCTTGGCGATGAGGGGATCCACTTTGCTTTCCTCTGAACAGAGGAACTCTACATTATTGCGGCTGGTCCAGCGCAGATACCCACCGCAGAATTCGTCAGCCAGGTCGCAGAAGAGGCGCAGGGTCTCAATGCTGGCAAGACGCGGTGTGGCTGCGCGCACAGACCAAATCTTATCTCCCGACTCAGCGGTGTGAACCAGCACGCCGGGCTTGGGGATCTCGTGATACTTCCACTTGCCGTAATTTTTCTTGATGACGGGCGGAAGAAATTGTTCGTAATGGGGAGGACCGATGTCCGTTTTCCTTGTCGACATATCAACTGCCATTTTATTTTCTCCTTATATCAGGCACAGCGCCCGTCTACTCATCATCCCCATCTTCGCCGAGCTCAAAGAAGATGTAGGGGTTTGTCCTTGGGTGAATGACCATTTCCGGTGCTGGATCCAGACCGATTTGCTCGAGGAAGTTCCCCAGGCCGAGGCGTTGGATGAACTCGCCGATGCGCTCTCGGTTCTTCCCATGCTCGCCCCAGAGGTCCCAAATTTCTTCGCAAAGTTCGTACAGATCCTCGATATCTTCATCAATATCAAAGAACGGCACCAACACAGCGGACAGCAGTGCGCCGCCGATGATCGGGGCTTTACCGCCGATGAGGATGGTCGCGCCCTGCTCTTTACCCGGGGACAAGGCCTTGGGCATGACATTGATGCAGTGCATGCACTTGACGCAATTGGCATTGTCAATTTCCAGGTTCGTGCCATCCCAGCTCATGCACTTGGAGGGGCAGCGGCTCACGACGTCATCTTGAATGCAAAAGTTGTCCTTTTCCGCGTATGCGGCCAGGGCAGCCTTGTCCATCTGGATGTCGTCTTTCCAGGTGCCGATAATGGCCAGGTCTGAACGGGCGATGGAGGCCACACAATCGTTGGGGCAGCCGGCAAATTTGAACTTCCACTTGTACGGGAAGGCCGGTCGGTGCAGCTCGTCTTGGAAGTTTTGGGTCACGTCGTAACAGACCTTCATGGTGTCGTAGCAGGCCCACTCGCACCGGGCCTTGCCATTGCAGCAGCTCGGGGTACGAACGTCGGATCCGGATCCGCCGAGGTCAAACCCGATATCTGTCAGCTTGGCAAAAATGGGCTCCAGCGCATCGGTTTTGCAGCCGAGCAACACCATATCGCCGGTGGAGCCGTGGAAGTTGGTAATACCAGAACCGTGTTCCTCCCAAATATCGCAAACCTTGCGGAGCACTTCGGACGTGTAGAACCATCCAGAGGGCTGGTTCACGCGGACAGTGTGAAAGTGAGCGACTTCTGGAAACTCTTCAGGTAAGTCATTGTATCGGCCGATGACGCCTCCGCCGTAGCCCATCACGCCGACGATGCCGCCGTGTTTCCAGTGGCCAATTTTTTCGGTGTAAGAGCGCTCGAGCACGCCCAGCAAATCATTGGCCGAGGCGCTGCCTTTTTCAGCGCTCAGTTTGATTTCCTTGACGAAGCTCGGCCAGGGGCCTGAGGTGAGCTCGTCAAGAAGCGGTGTCTCCCTCAATTTCTCGGTCATCACAGATCCTTTCGACAATTAGGGGTTCGAAACAGAAACCACAAAATTCACTGCATTTTTTAAAGCGAGTCTCTCGCTGTCGTTTCCTCGCGTACCGGCTGAATCCTGATGTGCCGGTAATTGTTATGGCGATTTTTCAGCTACCCGATTCTACCTGGCTCGAAAATCGATAAACTTTAAAGGTAGAAGGCGCTTTTTTACGCGCCTCATTCATCTCTTATTTGTATGCATTGTCAAGAGTAAATTTTTTTCTTACTGCTTATAAAAAAGATGAATACTCGTTCATCGCCTGATTAAATACCCCCTGTTTGTCGTAGGGGCGTTTCGCGAAACGCCCGCTGTAGCGAAACGCCCGCTGTAGCGAAACGCCCGCTGTAGCGATGCGCCCGGTGTAGCGATGCGCCCGGTGTAGCGAAACGCCCGGTGTAGCGATGCGCCCGGTGTAGCGAAACGCCCCTACGACATCTGCGAATAATTACGTTACAGACCCCAAAATTATAGATCTTTTTATCCCCTGCTTCGTCACCATAGAGGAGGGAGGAGACCATGAAACAACATCAGATAATTGTCGCAACGGGTTATACGTACATCATGCTCAGCTGTGGGTCAGCAGTGCCAAGTGACGGCGCTGCCGAGCAGATATCATCCGCAGACAAAAATCCGGTTCAAATCGCCGCAGGGCCGGTTCCCCAGCCAGAGCCAGACCCCGCATACACCGGGCCACCCCATGTGTTCACCCCCAGATCCCATCCGCCAAGGTATCGGCAACAGACCTGGGCACCGCCAAACCTCGAAGCACTGCCAAAATTTAAAAATCGATACAGAAAATGCTTTAAAGTAATTAAGGGAGCGCAGCCTCCCGCTATTGCCGTTGGACGCGGCGGCGGACCTTTGGCAAAACCAAAAAAGGCGCGACAGACCAGTACCCAGCCACCTCAACCCGCCAGGACCACCCCGCTTGCTGAGATGGCCCCAGCTGAAGCGCCCTTCCAATCGGCCGGCTCTGAAGACGCCGCAAAGAGCGAATCCATTGGGACCGGACCTATTCAGGAAACAGATGACGGCCCTGGGGGGGATACCCCTCCTGACTACGAAGATTGGGGCGCAGCAATTTATCTTTCCAACGACGATACAATGAGCCTGTCTTCGGCCCAGCGGGTCATCTATGCCATCGATAATTTCCTGCCCCTGCCATTGGCCCATATCCGTCCTCACGAGCTGCTTAACTATTTTTCATTTCAGACAGCGCCAGTGGCGCCTGGCAATGATTTTTCCGTTCTTGCAGAGATCGCCCCGGATGAGCGGGAACCAGGTATCTACACCCTGGCCCTGGCGGTTCGCGGTCGCCCAATCGATAAGGCGAGCCGGCGCAATGCGGCGGTTACCCTTGTTGTCGACCGCTCTGGCTCCATGGCAGACGAAGGGCGAATGGACTATTTAAAACAGGGTTTGACCCGCATGATAGACGAGCTCAAGACCGGCGATATGGTGCACATGGTGCTCTTTGACCACGAAGTCTGCGTGCCAACGGAGAATTTTGTCGTGGGCCGGGACGACAATCGGCATCTCAAACGCGTCATCGACGCGCTCGAGCCCCGTGGATCAACAGATGTCCACCGAGGTCTCAGCCGTGGGTATACTATCGCAGACCAGCGATACCAGCCCACCTATAGCAACCGAGTGATTGCCATTACGGACGCCCTTACCAATACAGGGGTGACCAACGCCCAGATGATCTCAATGATTTCAAAGTACTACAATGACCGCCGGATTCGCCTGTCTGGCGTGGGCGTAGGCCGCGAGTTCAACGATGCACTGCTCAACCGGCTTACCGAGCGGGGCCGGGGTGCCTATGTGTTTCTCGGTAACCGAGCAGAGGTGGATGTGGTGTTTGGTTCTCGCTTTATCTCGCTCATCGAGACCACGGCCAATGATGTCCATTTTCGGCTCCACCTGCCCCCCTCTCTTCGAATGAACGTATTTTACGGCGAAGAGAGCTCGACAGTAAAATCAGATGTACAGGAAATCCATTACTTCGCCGAAACCACCCAGCTCTTCCTTTCAGATCTCATGGCCCGCGGCAAGATCCTCCGTCCCCAGGACAGCGCTATGTTGACCATTGAATACAAAGACCCAGAGACAGGAGAAGCCCTTGTCGAAGAGGTCGCCTTTAACCTGGGAGACATTTCAATAGGGCGGTTCAACGTGGCCAAGGCCCGCCTGATCATGGCATGGATCGACCTGCTCGCCCTGATGGCCGCCCGATCTATGCCAGCTTCCCATCGCCACGCTGGGACAGCCGGTAGCTGGCAAGATCCCGAGGGATGGCACCAGTGTGTGGCCGGCACCGAGGCGCTCCATCGATTAAAAACTGGGATCTCAGAGGATCCAGAAGTTCGCCGCATGCTCGACCTATGGAATAAATACTGCGCCCGATATGAACGGCCCCGCCACCCAAAAAGAAGGGCCATCCCATCCTCCTCTGCCAATCCCCAATGACCATTTGCCCACCGGAGGGAGGCAGGAGGGGGGCTTTGGGAGACGCCCCCCAAAATGGTTAAGCACCCTGCTGCCACAGATCATTAGCGATGTCCTGCCTTTTGTGCTAAAAAAGCGAATGGGATTTTCCGGCGGTTCGCGCTCATGGGGGGAGGATATAGAGCAAAAATGGCCGAGAGCACGAACCATACGTATAAATTTTAGATTAAAGAGCGCTGCCAATGCACACACCCGATATCGCCCTAGAGTCAAAGGGAATCATCCTCGTCGTTGACCCCGAGGCAGGTTCCAGGGAACACCTGTGCGGCATGCTGCGCCACCACGGCTATGAAGTGCGGGAAGCCGAAGATGAAGCAACGACACTGAACGCGTTGAACGACGAGCCGATTGATGTTGTGGTCCTCGATCTAATGACTGCAGACGGTAATGGCATCGAAATTTGCGAGCGCCTTCGGGACAATATCACCTTCGGGCGCGTTCCTGTGGTGTTTGTCACTGCGAATGACGAGAAAAGCCAGCGAATTCGAGGCAAAGAAGCAGGTGCCGACGATTTCTTGACCAAGCCCGTAGATGACTTGGAGCTCGCGGCCCGCATCAAAAACCTAGTGCTCGTCCGGCGCTACTACCAGCATATCGAGAACGATCGCATCTCCCTCATGCGCACGGTGGAGGAGCAGACCGGCCTGCTCAGCAAGGCAATGATCGAAATCGGCCGGGCCAAACAGACCCTGCGACGATTCAATGAAGAGATCATCGTTCGCCTTTCCAAAGCTGTCGAGTTCCGGGACGACGAGACCGGCAACCACGTCCAACGCATGAGCCGGTACTGCGGGCTGATCGCGGCCCACATGGGCATGAGCCCTGAAATGGCCGAAGCCGTGCGCATCGCGAGCGCCCTGCACGACGTAGGTAAAATTTCAATTCCCGACGAAATTCTGCGAAAACCCGGCCGCCTCACCCCAGAAGAGATGGTCGTGATGCGCCGGCACGCGGAAAAGGGATATCGGGTACTCACTGGCTCGGAATCGAGCCTGCTCGAGTTGGCAGCAACCATTGCCCGGTCCCATCACGAGCGATACGACGGCACCGGGTATCCCCAGCGGCTCGTGGGCAAGGATATTCCCTTTGAGGGAAGGATTGCTTCGGTTGCCGATGTGTTCGACGCGCTGACGAGCGCACGGGTGTATAAACGGGCATTTTCAATTCCAAAAGCCATGGAAATCCTAGAAAAAGAGCGGGGGAGTGGATTTGACCCTCAAATCGTCGATGTGTTTTTAAATAGAACCGAGGAGATCAAAAATATCATGATCGTATACGCGGACCGATAACGCGGACGCGACATGAATGGGGGTACGATTCGGTTTCTGATTAAGTTCGCCGAGGGCGGGCCGATATCGTTTTATAGGGCAATGTTGCACCGACCGTGTGGCGTTACGCCCTTGTCGAGGGTATTACATTGGGGGATTTAACAAAAAAGTCGAATGATATCGAAAATTTGAATGGTTTAGGGGGTATACCTCCTGAGGCCATTGGCGCCAATCCATCTGAGCCGCATCGCAGCATTGTCGATGCCAGCCCAATGGCCATCCACCTGTATCACCTGGAACCCAACGGGAAACTGACACTGGTGCGGACGAACCAGGCCTCGGATCGGATATTCGGTGAGGCCCACGGTTCCCAGGCAGGGAAATCCATCGAGGATGCCTGGCCCGCCTGGTCCAACACGGAAATTCCCGAGCGGTTTCGCTTTACCGCAAGCAGTGGACAGCCCTGGCAGACCGAAATTGCAGAGCGGGATGGGGATGACCTGAAGCTGGCCTTGGAAATCCACGCGTTCCAGGTGGCACCCAATCAAATCGCGGCCATGTTTTTGGATATCACCGATCGCAAGCGCGCAGAAGAAGTCCTATTTCGCTACCGGGATCACCTTGAAGATATCGTTAAAGAGCGCACTGACGAGCTGACCACTGCCAATCAGGAGCTGAGAAAAGAGATTAGCCACTGCGCAGCTGTTGAAGAGGCCATTTCCCAGGCCCATTCCCAGCTGGAACAAGTGTTCAACAGCGCAGCTGACGGCATGTGCGTGATCGACGCGACCTACACCATAACGCGGGTGAACGACAGTTTTCCGCCACTAAAGGGCAGATCCAAGGATGACCTGGTGGGCCTGTCGTGCCACGACGTGCTGCAGATGGACATCTGTAACACAAACGCATGTGTCATGCGCCGCATTATAAAGGGTGAAAACAAAATCGAGTTGGACACCATGCTGGAATGTGATGGCGTCAGTAAGCCCTATATCATTTCCGGTACACCCCTGCGGGATGTAGAGGGCGGCCTTACTGCAATCATTCTGGTCTTCAAAGACCTATCTGAGCGAAAGGCGCTCGAACGCCAGCTGGTTCAGGCCCAAAAACTCGAATCGATTGGGCAGCTGGCAGCTGGCATTGCCCACGAAATCAACACCCCCACCCAGTACGTGGGGGACAATACCCGATTCTTAAAAGATGCCTTTGGGGATATCGCTGTGCTTTTCGACGCCTACAACGCACTCCTCGCAGCTGCTGAGCAGGGCCCTGTGTCACCCGAAGTGATTTCTCAAACAAAAGAGGCCGTAGAAACCGCCGACCTGGACTATCTCAAAGAGGAAATCCCGCTCGCAATCGAACAATCCCTAGAGGGCATCGAGCGGGTAAGCGGTATTGTGCGGGCGATGAAAGAATTCTCCCATCCCGGCGTCGAGGGAAAGACCATGTTCAACCTCAATACGTCCCTCAACACCACCATCACCGTGGCTCGCAATGAGTGGAAGTATGTTGCCGACGTGGAGACCGATTTTGATCCTGCCCTGCCCATGGTGCCGTGCCTACCCGGAGATTTCAACCAGGCCATATTGAACATCATCGTCAATGCGGCCCATGCCATCGGTGATAAGGCGGAAAAAGAAGGGGAGAGCCAAAAGGGAAACATCACCATCAGTACTCGCCAGGACGGAGATTTTGTAGAAGTCCGGATTTCCGATACCGGACCGGGTATTCCCAAGCACATTCAGGAACGCATCTTTGACCCGTTCTTCACGACCAAGGCAGTGGGAAAGGGCACGGGCCAAGGGCTCGCCATTGCTCGCTCCGTGGTTGTCGACAAACACGGCGGCGACATGACGTTTGAAAGCACCCAAGGGAAGGGGACGACGTTTATCATCCGCTTGCCGATCCAGGACGCATCAGATGATAAGGACCCGGATGTCCCGGAACCTGGAGCTGGCGCATGACGAAAAAGAGGGTCGTTTTTGTCGACGATGAGGTAAGAGTTCTCGAAGGCCTCAAGCGACTGCTCAGACCCATGCGCCACGAATGGGAGATGGTATTTGCCGACAGCGGTAAAAAAGCCCTTGCCCTAATGGAGGAACGCCCGTTCGACGTAATCGTCACCGACATGCGCATGCCAGAAATGGATGGCGCCCAGCTGCTCACAGAGGTGATGAAACGGTATCCCTCGACCGTCCGTATCGTGCTGTCTGGCCAAGCGAGCAAAGAGGCCATGATGCGGTCCATTGGGCCGAGCCACCAGTACCTATCCAAACCCTGCGACGCGGAAACGCTCAAGGCAATTGTCACCCGGGCCTGTGCCCTCAGGGACATCCTGACAAGCGATCGCCTGTCATTTGTCGCGCGTATGAAGAACCTGCCCAGCTTGCCCGAGATCTATCAAGATCTGTTGGCAGAGCTCAAATCCGATGAACCGTCCCTGCGCCTGATAGGACGCCTGATCGAAAAAGACGTGGGCATGACCGCCAAGGTCCTGCAGCTGGTCAACTCTGCCTACTTCGGCGTGCGCCGCAACATCTCGAACCCGGCCGCGGCCGTGAACCTCCTCGGCATCGAGAATGTGCGCTCACTGGTGCTCTTTGCCAACATTTTCTCCAAAGTGGATGCCAGCGCCAGCGCCTCAGGGTTATCCATGGACACCATGTGGAAGCACAGCGCTGCCGTGGGCAAGCTGAGCCACGAGATCCTAAAATACGAGCAATTGGAAAAACATGTCATAGACGAAGCTCTCACCGCTGGGTTACTGCACGATTGCGGCAAACTGGTATTTGCCGCAAACATGGGAAAAAAATACGCCGAGGCCCTGAACCTCTCTATAAAAGAGGAAATACCGCTCCTCGAGGCAGAACAACAGGTGTTCGACGCCACCCACGCAGAAGCCGGTGCCTACCTGCTCGGCCTGTGGGGTCTCCCGGATTCGATTGTGGAGGCAGTGGCGTTTCACCACAACCCGAGTGCGTGCATGAACCAGAACATCAATGTGCTGACAGCCGTCCACGTGGCAGATGGGCTCACACGGGAGCAGGGCATTTCAGGCTCTGTCTCAGGCCTGGAGCTCTTGGATATGGCGTATTTAGAGCAATTAAATATCGTCGATCGGGTCGCTGTTTGGAACAAACTCGACGTACAGGAGGCTTGATCATTATCAGGACGACGCCATGCTGAGTTTTTTGGGACAATTCATGGTCGAAGAGAAAATCATCTCAACGTCCCAACTGCGGACTGCGCTCGCGCTGATGGCAAAGACAAATCGCACCATCGGCGAGCTGGCTATTGAGGCCGGGTATATTACTGCACGGGACGCAGACAGCATCAACTCTGAACAGCGGCTATTCGACCTTTACTTCGGGGAGATCGCCGAGCGCCGCGGGCTGCTCAAAAAATCCCAGGTGCGCGATCTATTGGCTGCGCAAAAGCGCGATCACATTCGCATTGGGGATGCATTGGTTAAGCTCGGATACCTCGGTCGTCAGGACATCGAGGCAGCGTTTCAAACATACAAAGACCGCGAGGCCGAGCACCAGTTGACCAACGGATTGCCAAAGTGGGCGTTCGACGACCAGCTCTTCATGTACCTCATTGATTATCTCCCGCGGCTTGTGTTGCGAATGGCAGGCCGGCCCATGAAGTTGGGTAGGGGCACCCAGTGGTTGCCATCCCGGTCGTATGACATCCTCGTCACTGTAGCACTGGATGGAGATGAGAGTCTCAGTATCGCCCTCGATGTTGCGGCCCAGCTAGGTCGGGGCGTGGCCGTGGGCATGTTCGGCGTAAAACCAGACGAGCTGGACGACGACCTGGTCCAGGATGCGATGATGGAACTAATGGACATCCTCGCCGGAAATACTCAAAATTTCGCCCATACCAAGGGCATCACGATCAGCTTTGACCCGCCCCAATACGGCATTATTCCCAAGGAGGGGTTTTCCTTTCCCATGGTCACACCAGATGGTCGCGGCGCCTTTATTCTCTCAAAGACAAACTAAATGTACGTTTGGCAGAACCCACGGCTACTACGAGGCCAGGGAGATGGGATGGGTCGACGTATCGGTCAGATCTCTCTGTCTGGACTGGCGCTTGAGCCGATCCCGCAAACTGGTTCTGGGGATGCCCAGCGCTCTCGCGGCTGCCGCAACATTGCCCCTGTGACGCGCCATCATCTCTTCAAGTCGAGCGTCTGACAGGGCATCGAGGCAAAAGGCCTGGCGCTTTGGCTTGCGCCCTTGGTCACAGAGCTCAAAATGCGCACCTTTCAATGTATCGCTGCGGGTCATGGCCGCTGCCCGATAGAGTGCGTTTTTCAGCTCCCGCGCGTTTCCCGGCCATGAAAACGACGCTAACTTCACAACAGCGGATCGATCCAGCCGACGCAGCCCCACCTCTTTTGCCATTTGAGCGAGAAAGTGGGTAGCGAGCAGCTCGATATCCCCGGGCCGATCCCTCAGGGGAAGCGTCTTGATCTGAAGTGCGGCAATGCGATGAAAGAGGTCGAGGCGAAAGGTGCCTTTGGCGATCAGGGCAGATAGATCGCGATTTGTAGCGGCGATCAATCGAAAATCCACAGGCGTCGGGTGCTCAGAACCGATGCGCCGCACCTGCTGGTCGTCGAGCACGCGGAGCAGTGCTGCTTGCTGGGCAAGGGGCATCTCTCCGATTTCGTCTAGGAAAAGGGTTCCGCCGTGTGCCTGTTCGAAAACACCCCGTCGCTTCGTGAGTGCACCTGTAAACGCCCCCCGGTCGTGGCCAAAAAGGGTGTCCTCCATCAGGGTACTGGTCAGTCCACCGCAGTTGACTGGGATGAACGGCCGGGACGATCGATTGGAGCAGCAGTGTAGCCCGCGGGCCACCAGCTCCTTGCCCGTACCGGTCTCACCCGTAACCAGGACCGGCACATTCAGACGCGCCAGCCGCTCAATGTCCATCCTCAACAGGCGGGTTTGGGTCGAAATACCGACAATGCCGAGCTCGGCTGGCAAGGCCTCGGTGCCGGGCTCGGCAAGATCTGTGCTTTTGCAGTCCTGGGACTCGAGTTCGATAGAAAATGGACCCAGGACCACGCGTTTATTGGTCCCTGACACCGGATCCATGTTGCATCCGTTTTGACACATTGAACGCATCTGCCATGTGCCATCGCTACTCCGAAACACCACTGCGCGGTATGCCAAACCCGGATCTCCGGCCAGCACCAAATCATTGTCCGGCTGTGTGCCGATGGAGAACGTGCCCTTTGTCAACGGATGATAGGTAACCAGAACGCCCTGATAGTAAAGTTTGATTCTTTTCACGGCCATGCCTCCTCATGCCCCTCTTATCGGCCGTTTTTTCCGCTGGTTTCCAAAATTGAGAAAAAAAGTGGGTTCTCAAACGACATAGACAGGGTTCAGGACATCTGTTAGGAAGATGGGGTGTCGGTGCCCTCGATGCCTGAATCATTGACATCTGGGTAGAGGGCGAAAAGGGAACCCGGTGGAATTCCGGGACTGCCCCGCAGCGGTAATAGGGAACGACCGTCGCCACAAAGCACTGGCCCAATGGTGGGCTGGGAAGCGGTGATCAGTAGGAAAACAGCATTCAAACGATGCTGCAAACGCCCTTGAGTCCGAAGACCTGCCGATGCCATTTAATTGATGACCGATTTCGGCCACGCCTTCGCGGGAGAGGCAGGCGAAATGAACCAAAACCCATGTAGCGGAAAAAGCCTCGGTAGTTCACAGGACAATTTACACCTGTCCATCCTCCTCGTCACAGGGGGCTCAAGAAGCGGCAAGAGCAGCTATGCGGCTGAACGCGGGCTCTCCCTTGCCGGACCGCGGGCCTTCGTAGCGACCTGCCCAATCATTGACGACGAGATCGCAGCGCGCATCAACGCGCACCGCATTGCCCGGGCTGGGCAGGGGTGGCAGACGATCGAAGAAACCGTAGCCATCGCAGAGGTCCTGAGGCAGGAGGTCAAATACCAGGTAGTGCTCATCGACTGCTTGACCCTTTGGATCAACAACCTGCTCTACCAAGCCACCCAAGACAACCGCACGTTAAACGAGGATGACATAGTAGCGCACTGCAACGAGCTTCTCAGTGCCTGCGCAGATCGCCCAGGGACCGTCATTTTCGTCACCAACGAGGTGGGGCTGGGGTTGGTGCCAGCTGATCCCATATCCAGACGCTATCGGGACCTGGTGGGCCGCTGCAACCAGGAGATCGCTGCCAGAGCAGGCGAGGTCGTACTGATGACGGCTGGGATACCACTAACGCTCAAAAGGGAGGGAAAAAACCTGTGCTAATAGAAGAAACAGTCAGTAAGATTGGCAGATCAGGTGGCAAAACAGCCCGCATAGAAGCCCACCAAAGGCTCGCTCAACTGACCATGCCCTTTTGGGCCCTGGGCAGACTGATGGATCTGGCCGAGGATCTGGCGGAGATGACCGGGGTCGTGCCCCCGCCCATCGAGAGAAAAACCATCGTGACAATGGCGGCTGACCACGGCGTTGCTATCGAAGGCACCAGCAAATACCCCAGGGAAGTCACCGCCCAGATGGTTCACAACTTCGTAAGGGGCGGTGCTGGGATAAACGCACTGGCCCGGCAAGTAGGCGCCCAGGTCGCCGTGGTGGATATGGGCGTGGCCGGGGATCTGGAAATGCTGGCCAAGGCCAATAAAATTGTTGCGCGTAAAATGGGCTGGGGCACATCCAACCTGGCAGCTGGCCCGGCCATGGATCGCACGACCGCTGTGCACTGCATCGAAGCCGGCATTGGGATCGCCCGCGACCTAGTGCCCACGACCGATGTATTTGGCACCGGTGACATGGGCATCGGAAATACAACGCCGTCGAGCGCCATTGTCGCAACCATGTGCAACACGCCGGTCGAGACTGTCACAGGTCGGGGCACTGGTCTCGACGATGAGGCACTCATGCGAAAGATCGCCGTGGTCGAGCGTGCGTTGGCGGTGAACACACCAGATCCCTCTGACCCCCTGGACGTATTGGCCAAAGTGGGGGGATTCGAGATCGGCGGTATTGCCGGTGTGATGCTCGGCGCGGCATCTACCCGCAAACCCATCCTGATCGACGGCTTTATATCCACTGCAGCGGCACTGATTGCCGTCGGGCTCGCGCCAGGGGTCAAAAAATTCATTATCTCTTCTCACCAGAGCGCTGAGCCAGGTCACCGCATCGCCCTTGATCACCTGGGGTTCAAGCCCCTTTTGGACCTGGAGATGCGCCTTGGCGAGGGCACGGGATGTGCGCTGGCCATGCACCTTGTGGATGCGTCCGTACGCATTCTCACCGATGTCGCCACATTTGAGGAAGCCGGTGTCTCAAGTGAAGATGCCTAGGCTGCGTGGGTAAGGGCATGGGCTCACTACTCAAGAGTTTTGTCGCTGCAGTGGGATTTTTAACCATTGTACCTGTGCCGGGATTGCAGCACACAGACGAGCAAGCCCTTAGTAGGAGTCGTTGGTTCTTTCCAATCGTCGGGCTCGGCATTGGTGGCGCTATTGCAGCCGTGGACCTGGGGGTGACCATGGCAATGGGTGCGTTTGTTTTCTCGAGTGCTGTTGCGGTGCTATTGATGATTGGCGTTTCCAAAGCCCTGCATATGGACGGTCTGGCCGACACATGGGATGGCTTTTTCAGCTCCCGCCCCAGGGAACAGATCCTGGAAATAATGAGGGACAGCCGGGTGGGGGTGATGGGTGCTATTGCCGTAAGCGGCCTGATGCTGCTCAAGGTCTGCGCCCTTATCTCTTTGCCCCTGGCAGTGCGCTGGCAAACGATCCTGCTGATGCCCCTGTGCGGCCGGTGTGCCTTGCTCTTTCAACTCGGCGTGTTGCCCTATGCCCGATCTGATGGCGGGCTTGCCACTGCGTTTCTAAAGCATCGAACCCCGGTCCTGCTCGTCTACGCGCTTGGGTTCTCAGTCGCGATTGGGTGGTGGGTACTGTCCTATGCCGGCGTTCTTGCCACAGCAGGTGTGTTTGCCGCGACCCTTTTGTTTTCACGCTACTGCTATCGGAAAATTGGTGGCCTTACCGGCGATACCCTGGGCGCGGCCTGCGAAATTGGAGAGCTCGTTCCTGCAGTGGCCCTGATTTTTTACGATTACCAGTGGGGACCCCTTTGATGACAGCTGACCACAGGAAACATTGGGATCATGCTTAGAAGACTGCCCTGTATTTTTTGTATTGTACTCACATGCGCTGCCGCGTGTACCATCAAAGAGCCCCAGCCCAAATCAAAGCATGAACAGACCGCCTGCAACCGCATTGTTTCCCTCGCCCCCAGTCTGACTGAAATCGCCTTTGCCCTTGGGCTCGGCAATCGGGTCGTGGGCGTCACCCACTTTTGCGACTACCCCTTAGAGGCCCGAACAAAGCAAGAAGTCGGCGGCTATGCAACCCCCAACTACGAGCTCCTCACCAGCCTAAGGCCAGATGCGGTGCTGCTGCTCGAACATCACGCAGCTGTGCGCGCCCATTTGCAAGCCCTCGGTCTGAACACGCTCATGCTAAAATCAGAAGGGCTCCAAGACGTGCTCAATTCGATTCGATCTGTCAGCGTACACTGCGGTGTAGCAGCAACGGGCGCATCCCTCGTCACTGCCATAGAAAAAAAGATCCGAAACATCGAGAAAAAGACAGCACACCTGGATCGGCCGCGGATCTTGATGACGACTGGGAGGCGAATGGGCTCAGCTGCACTCACAGATATCTTTGTGGTGGGCAAGAGATCTTTTTTTAACGATGTTATCGTTGCCGCAGGGGGTGAAAATGCAATGCCCGAAAGTGCTATCCAATATTCTCGGATATCGACCGAGGGTATTATCGCGCTGAATCCAGAGGTGATTGTCGACCTCATGGCAGATTTGGACGAAACAGGGATATCCGTTCAGGACGTGATCGAACAATGGCAGGAGGTGGGCCGGGTGGATGCGGTGGCATCGGGTCGGGTGCACGTGATCGGAGAGGACTTTGCGGTCATCCCTGGCCCACGTATTGTGCTGCTCATCGAGGCACTTGCCAAAGTGTTTCACCCGGAGGTCGATTGGTCTTAGGAGATACAGCACCTGCAATCCGAGTTGCAAACCTCGCTTTTTGCAAGGGTGAGAAAACTATCCTCAAGGACGTGTCTTTTGCTGTAAAAAGGGGCGAATACCTGCACATCATCGGACCCAACGGCGCAGGCAAGACGACCCTGCTCAAGTGCCTGATGCGCATCCATCGCGGGCCAATGAACGCGTTACAGATCTTTGGCGCGCCCCTTGAAAGCCTTTCCCAGCGTTCGCTCGCAAAGGTGATCGGATATGTGCCCCAGTCGAGCCAGGGGGCGTTTGGATTTACAGCCTATGAGTTCGTGGCCATGGGGCGCTACCCCTATTTGAGTCCTTTTTCCGGGCTCTCGGCCCACGATCAGAGCAAAGTAGAGGAGGCCCTGGCCCTCACTAAAACAGATGCCCTGGCAACCCAGCCCATGGATACGTTGAGCGGGGGTGAGCGACAGCGGATCTTTATCGCTGCGGCCCTGGCCCAAGGGGCTGAGATCCTGCTCCTCGACGAGCCCACCACCTATCTCGATCCGCGCCACCAGGCCCACATCGAGGCATTGCTCAATGATCTTCAACACACCCTCGGTCTTACCCTGATCGCCGTGACCCACGATATCAACAGCGCTGCCCTGTGGGGGGATCGGATCCTGGCTCTAAAGCAGGGACGCGTTGTTTTTTCAGGCATTGCTGCCGAGCTGATGCACAACGATATTTTGCAGGTTATCTACGACAAGCAGTTCGTCTTTGTCGATCATCCCACAGCGGGCAGCCGCATCGTCGTTCCAGACCGGAGCCCTGAATGAGGCGGGCCGTTATATTCTCGTCCGTGCTTGTCTTTGCCGTCTTGGTGTTCCTCATCGCGCCTTTTATCGGAAGCACGACCCTATCATTACACGAGATCCTTAACACATCGAATGGGAATGACATCTTCCTTAGGATTCGCCTGCCCCGGGTTATATTGGGGTTCTTGTGCGGTAGTGCCCTGGCAGTGACCGGGCTATCGTTTCAGGCTATCTTTCGCAACCCCTTGGCCACGCCGTTCACTCTGGGTGTTTCAAGCGGGGCATCCCTGGGTGCGGCACTGTCTG
Source organism: Myxococcota bacterium (assembly GCA_030065855.1). Taxonomy (GTDB): domain Bacteria; phylum Myxococcota_A; class Polyangia; order JAAYKL01; family JAAYKL01; genus JASJCT01. Next base: position 19,809 of record JASJCT010000029.1, on the reverse strand, counting down.
TCCGGTTGGGCATTTCCTTTGCGTTCCTGAGCATCGACAGTGCGTCGCTTTTTGCATTTGTCGGGGCAGGGCTCGCCATCGTTCTCGTCTACGGCATCACCAGGGCCAAAGGGGGGCTTTCCACTGCGACCATGCTGCTGGCCGGCGTGGCCGTGACCTTCTGTTTCACCAGCCTTATTCTCTTTATTCAGTACACCAGCAACTTTGCCCAGGCCTTTGAGATCGTCAGGTGGCTGATGGGGGGCTTGGAAACAGTTGGGTTCGACAGTGTCCTAGCCCTCTTGCCGTTTATCGTTATCGGCACTGCCGCCCTTGCTGCCCTTAGTCATGAATTCAATCTGATGACCGCAGGCGAAGATATCGCGACCAGCCGCGGGGTCAACACCCGCAGGGTAAAGCGCATCGTTTTTATCGCGGCTTCTCTGATGATCGGCGCAGTGGTTTCCATATGCGGTCCGATTGGATTTGTCGGCATGATGGCGCCCCATATCTTAAGGCTCCTCATCGGCGTGGAGCACCGGTTATTGGTACCGGCTGCCATTGCCTTTGGCGGTGCCTTTCTCGCGGTGTGTGACACCATCGCCCGGACGGTCATTGCCCCAGCCGAGATGCCCGTGGGCATCATCACTGCCATGATTGGCGGCCCGTTTTTTCTGTGGCTGCTCATCTCAAGCAATCCCCAGCACCCGAGGCATGCGGATCTGACCTAATAAATGAGTAGCTGCTCAATCGGCAGCAGGTGGCTGAAGAAACCGCTTTGTTCGATGCTTGTAGCGAGCTCACCTTGGTAGATCAGAACAGGACGGACTGAAAGGGCCTTAATACCCTTGAGCCGTTTAATTTTTGATGCCACCTCTTCTATTGTCGATCCCCCGATCTGCTTGCGAAATCTGATCTCGCAGACGTACAAGGTGTGGGTTGTGTGGATGAGTAAATCGATCTGGCAGGCTTGTTGACGCCCGGTTTTGGTCTGTAAATAGGGTGACGCACTAATGATGCTCGATGGCGCTATGTCCAGCTTTTGGATAACCGAAGCCAGGTTGTTGATGACGAGGGATTCGAGCGAAAGGCCCATGATGGTCTGCCAGTGGGGTAGGGTCTCCAAGTCGATGTTTCGGTACAGCCCCTTTTCTATTTTGTCTTTTTCAGGCTCGATGTACTTCAAATAAAAACGCAGGTAGCTGTCTTTAAGGCGGTATACGCTCTTGGCTGTGCGGCGCCCTGTCGCTGGGCGCCAGACAAAGTCCCGCGTTACAAATCCCGATCTCGTGAGCTGGGCAAGCATCCCAGAGAAACTCCCCGTGGGTTTTCGACCGAGAGTGTCGCACAGCTGCTGGGGTTGCTTAGCACCACTGGCCAGTGTCTGAACGATCTCCTTAAAAGATCTCGATCGGCGCTGAAAGATATCCTTGAAGATTTTATCGAACTCCGAAAACAGCAATCCAGTCGGACTGAAGCACAGACGTTTGATGTTTTGCTCAGCTGTTTGGTCGATTCGAATCTCCTCGAGATATCTCGGCACACCACCGGTCACACACAGTATCTTCAGTTTTTCTGCTGCCGAGATCAGCTTGTTCCCCTTCCAAAAGAGGTTGGCGGCCGAAAGGGAAAGCTCGTCCAGGGTTATCGTGAGCGACACCCGACCCATGAAGCCCTTGTCATTGAGGATGTTGTCGTCAATCCAAGAGGTGACTGATCCGCAAAGGATCAGCATCAGCTTGTCGTTTTTTTTGAATTTCGTGTCCCAGATCCCCTTGAGCTTGCCTGCGAAATCTTTGTCTTTGGAGGCCATCCAGGAGATCTCGTCAAGTAGGATAATGACTCTCCCCTTGGATGTGAGGCCCGCAAGCGTTGACAACGCCTCATTCCAGTTCTCAAACCTCAGCGCCGGTAGTCCGAAGGCTGTGCCCATCAGCTCGCCAAAATGCTTGAGTTGATCGGCGTTGCTGATGTTTGGCCGTGGCGCCAATCCCCAGAGCTCGACAAACCGCTTTCCCCGACCAAACTGTTGAATCAACGTGCTCTTGCCAATACGCCGACGCCCCCTACAAACGATCAATCCAGCAGTTTTTCGCTTCTGGAAATCTCTCAAGAGGTGTTGTTCAAATTCCCTGCCAACAAACATGAAGCGCCTCGGATGTCGATTTCACGTTGTTTTTAAAGACATAAAAAGTAGACTTAAATAAAGCACAATGTCGATTTTAAGTCAACTTTTTAGCTCTATTTATGGACTTAAAAGGATGCAGATCTGACCTAAAAAGAAAGGGGTCAAGACAGAGGATCAGACAATAATCACCAGACGACCTGTACGCCATAGGCCTCAAGCTGGGAATCATTACTCAATACTACGAGGTCTTCGATCAGGCATTTGCAAACTCCATTCTAAAGCACCTTAAGAACGCGGTTTGCTTTGTTAGCTAAGTTAATTAGCTAACTTCAAAACGTCAACCTTACTGTTGGTCGACAATACGTCAATGATCCTTGAACAGCCGCCACCGCGCATATAATTGGCATGGTCGCCAGTGCTCTCGAACTTCCGCCCGCATATTTCAGAGCATTCGAACTCGTATCCAGTGTATGCCAGAAACTTATCAATGGTCTCGCCGGCCCATGTATGCTTGTAGTTGAAGCCGATTTGTTCCTCGGGTTTGCCCATGCCGATGATCCAGAGCGCAGCGCCCAGGGCCCCACAGGCCCCACCGCTTAGGCCAATACCGCCAGCAAGTCCTGCAGCCATGACAGCGTGCATTTCAGATGCGCCCATCTTCCGCGCCAGCAGTGCCGCGCAACTCGGCGGCCCAGATGGCACTTCGACATCTGACTCAGAAAGTGCTTCATTGATCACATGGAACGCCTCTGGGGCATACCCCATCACCCTGCGCATGCAGGTGATGCCCCCTCCCTTGAGGAGATACTTTGTCATTTGCCATTTATTCTGCCAGTCCGTCTCGGTCAGTTCGAGGCAGTTGATATTGCCTTCGCGAGCGCGGAACGATACCACGAGCCGCTGTGCTGCTCGTATCGCCGCTGCTTCGGCTTTTGGTCCCGGGCCATACAACCGATACGCCTGCGCGCCAGCGGCCAGCACCGCACCCCAGAGCATCCCGCACTGGTAGCCCTGCTGGACAATACCGCCTGCTAAGGGAACGGCAGCGTGTTCCTCGGCTGTCAGTGGGTGACCAAATGCGCGGTCGAGCACGTTCATGAGCGTCTCCGAGCATGTCCCCTCTTTGAGAAATGTACGCGCTGTTTTTATCGATGATATCTCATATGTTGTCTGGGTCATGGTATCTCCATTTGCGTGTTGATGAATCGCTGTCACGCGCGGAGATTGAGCAATTGCCGTTCCACCCCGTGTTCATTCGAGAAATGTGTTTGAATTTCAACCCCTTGGGAGCATGCGGCACGTACGTGAGGAGGGCGCTATCATGCGGAAGAGGTATGCCAAAATGAGATACCTGGCAGAAAAAAATAAATGATTACGTATCGTCAGGATAGAGCGTGCCAAAACGAGATGGGTTATTTCCTACGCCGCGTCACACGCCAGCGGCATTTGCTTCACAGGAATGCTGTCCAAATCCGGGACGATGCGTCGGGCCAGATCAGCGATGGGAAGGTAGGTGCCACTCATAAACCCTTGCTTGAGGGCGCTTCTCAGCGGGGCTTCAGCTGCGCTGTCTATTTTGGACTGCATTGGCCGCTCGGTTTGACGCCTTGCTGAGCTAACCAAAAACGCCAGATCGTCCTGCCCGGGATACTGTGTGCCAGTTGCTGACAACATATCGAGGCCGCGCCCGGCAACGGCCTTGGACAGGGTGTTGCGCCTGAGGTTGCCCAGGTTGACAGCCAATGTATGGTAGTTTTCGAAGTCAAGGGGGTCAGAGGCAATGAGCTCGGCAAAAATCCGGCATCCTTCATCCACCTCGTCGCATTCCAAATGAATAGCACCGATTTGGCGCAGCATGCGCATGATCTCCTTAGCGCTGCCGTATCGCACCGTGTGTGCCAGTCCCAATTTGAGAATTTCGATTTCATCTATCTCTTCGTTGACATTTGGATTATCGGCCATATCCTCGGCTACCCATTCATAGTAGATGAGGGGGCTGCCCACTTTAGAGACGAGCACTTGATGAAGTGCTTGGGCATTTCTCTTCATCAGTTCTTTATGACACGTGGGATCATCCCCATCGCTGTTCATCGCCCGTTCGAACATCACCTGTGCCAGGGTAGCCAGTGAAAAATCATCCAGGCCGTCAAAGGGATATGAGAGTAGATCTGCCACGTCCGACATCAGTGCGTCGTCAGCGACCTTTCCGGCCCTAAGGGCAGCAGCTGCAGCAAATCGCACCCATTCAGCGCTTTTTCCACCAACGGTTTTGGACAAATCCCTTCCTGAGGCAACATCATCGCAGCACGCCTTCAACGTTGGGAAGGTGGCTCGCGTAAAGAGGGGGAGTCCGATTTCGAGCGCATCGAGCCAGACTTCGGTTTTTTCTGACATCTTTTTCTCCTTGAGTTGGGCATCGGCAATGCGTTGCCAATGCGCGTTCACCCCTCCTCTCGACCGTTTGGAGAAAATGTTGCCAAAAATCGAAAAAAAAATGACAAAATACCCTTACCCCCTTCTTCAAGGGGGAATTTGCAAACAGCGCCGAACTAAATTCGTTGGAAATACTACTGGGGACCTATTTTGAATCTAGGGATCGGCAGTGGCAGGTGCCACAGGCGATTTCATGGCCATCTTCGTCGATGCGATGGGGGCCGAGGCCACCACTACAGGATTTTTTTAACCGGGTGCTTTTGCTGAAAATAATGCCGATGGAGAGCAAAAACACGGCAATAAAAAAACCAATAATCGATAACAGTATGGTGGCCATGGGTGCCTGCCTTATTTTTATTCCTGAGCTTGCTTCTTGTCTGCACGGCTGACGCACAGTCGCTCAAACTCAGGAGTGACCCTGTCTGCAAACGACCCGTCTGGCAAGCGCTCAATAAAGAGTGCTGGTATGCCCCGGGCCTTTGCCAAAGTATAACCACCTTTTGGTCCAAGTACAGTAAGCCCAGTGGCCAAGGCGTCGGCCATGGCACACTCGTCGTGGACCACCGAGACCGAGGCGAGCGTGTGATCCACCGGCCGGCCAGTCCTGGGATCGATGGTGTGGGAGATGCGCTTGTTTTTTAGCTCATAATAGTTGCGATAGTCTCCAGATGTGGCAACCGCCTTGTTTTCCAGGGCAATGACCTGAAAGACTTCCATTCGCTCATAAATCGGTTTCTCAATGCCGATGCGCCACGCCCGACCTGTTTGATTGACCCCTTTTGCCCGCACCTCGCCGCCGATCTCCACCATGAAATTGGCATAGCCACAGTCTTCGACGACTTCGGCAATGCGATCCACTGCGTATCCCTTGGCCACGGCAGATAGATCCACGTGGAGGTCCGGGGTTGTCTTGCGAATACGCGCCCCGAGAAGGTCGATCTCCAAAGCCTCATATCCAACCGTTGCTTTGGCTTCGGCAATCTCGGCATGAGTAGGCTCGCTATCTCGCCCCTTCTCCGAGTAGTAAAACCCCCATAGCCGTACAAGGGGGCCCACGGTAATGTCAAACGCGCCCTTGGTAAGGGCGCTCACCTGCCTTGCTTTGTCTAACAATACCGCCGTCTCCTTTGATACACCAAAGGGCTCTGTGGTTTTCAAGTCGTTGAATCGGGAAATCTCCGAGTCATCCCGAAAGCGGGACATGGCCGCGTCTACAAACTCAACCTCCTGGTTGATCCGGGTTTGCAATGTGCTCGCTGCGTCCTCTGCAAACGAGGGCGCTGTAATTTTGACTTCGTAAATAGTTGAAAAAGCAACGCCGGCCAGACGGATGAACTGACTCCCCCCAGGGTCTTTTTGTCGGCCTAGCCAGGCGAGCAACAACGCGCCAACCACCAGGGCCGCTCCGATGAGCTGCCTCGGGGACACGCGATTGGGAATGTGAAAGGGAGGTTTGGACCTGGGGGCCACGGCCTAGCCAAAGTCGTCCAGCATGATGTTTTCGCGCTCCACACCCAGGTCGAGGAGCATCTTGATCACCGCGTTGTTCATCATGGGGGGCCCGCACATGTAGTATTCCACGTCTTCAGGCGCCGGGTGCTTGCTCAAGTACTCGTCGAGGAGCACCTGGTGAATAAACCCGGTCATGCCGCTCCAATTGTCCTCGGGCAGGGGTTCGGACAGGGCCAAGTGCCACTTGAAGTTTGGGTTCTCTTCCTGGATCTTGTCGAATTCCTCGACGTAAAACGCTTCCCGAAGGCTTCTCGCGCCGTACCAAAAGGTGGCCTTGCGATTGGTTTTGATGCGGTGAAATTGATCGTAAATGTGGGATCGCATGGGCGCCATGCCAGCACCGCCGCCAATAAAGCACATTTCCGCGTCGGTTTCCCGGGCAAAGAACTCGCCAAAAGGCCCGGAAATGGTGCACTCGTCGCCGGGTTTGAGATTGAAGATATAGGAGGACATCTTACCCGGGGGCACGTTGGGCTTGTTGGGCGGAGGGCTCGCGATGCGCACGTTGAGCATGATGATGTCTTTTTCCAAGGGATAGCTCGCCATGGAGTAGGCCCGGCTCACGGGCTCGTCCACCTTGGAAACGTACTGCCACATGTTGTACTTGTCCCAGTCCTCTCGATACTCTTCTTCGATTTCGAAATCCTTGTAATTCGCCACGTGCGCCGGGCATTCGATTTGGATATACCCGCCAGCGCGAAAGGGAACCTCTTCCCCTTCTGGAAGCTTGAGCACGAGCTCTTTGATAAACGTGGCCACATTATGGTTGGACACGACCTTACACTGCCACTTCCGGACGTTGAACACCTCTGGGGGGATACCGATTTTGATGTCCTGCTTAACCTTGACCTGGCAGGCGAGGCGCCAGCCTTCCCGGGCCTGACCCCGAGAAATGTGGCCGGTTTCTGTCGGTAGAATCGCGCCGCCACCATCGAATACCTGGACCTCGCACACCCCACAGGTGCCCTTTCCGCCGCAGGCAGACGGGATAAAGATCTTTTGTGCAGCCAAGGTGCCGAGTAGGGTGGAGCCGGCAGCCCCTTCAAACGAATTTTCCGGATCGTCGTTGATATTAACTTTCACGTCTCCGGTCGCAACGAGCTTGCTCCGGGCGATCATCAAAAAGACCACCAGGAATAGAATCACGCCGGAGAACATGGCCATGCCGAGAAGGATGATCTGCATTTTTCTAAACCTCTACAGTTGAATGCCTTGAAAGGTCATAAAGGCGATTGCCATCAATCCCGTGATAATAAAGGTAATGCCGAGACCGCGGAGCCCGGCCGGGATGTTGTGGTACATAAGCCGCTCCCGAATGGCCGCGAGCCCGGCAATGGCCAGCAACCAGCCAATCCCTGATCCCACGGCAAATACAAAGCTCTCTCCAACGTTGTAGTTCCGTTCCATCATGAACAGGGATGCACCCAAAATGACGCAGTTGACCGCGATGAGGGGCAGGAACACGCCCAGGGCGTTGTACAGGGCCGGGGCAAACCTATCGACCACCATCTCCACGATCTGCACCATGGCAGCGATGGTGCCGATAAAGGTCAAAAACGCGAGAAACGACAAGTCCACGGTCGCCAGGGACGGGTGAAGCCATTCCAATGCGCCGCGCTTGAGCAGGTTGTTGTAGATCAGGCAATTCATCGGCGCGGTCACAACCATAACGAACGTTACAGCGATACCGAGACCGACCGAGGTGCTCACCTTTCTCGAGACAGCCAGATACGAACACATCCCGAGAAACAGGGCGAGCGCCATATTTTCGGTGAAGATCGATTTGAGGGCGAGGTTGAGCAGCTCCATATCAATTCTCCTCTACCTGATCTGATTTCCAGGTTCTAAGGGCCCAGATGAGCAGTCCGATGAGGAAGAAAGCGCTGGGCGCCAGTACCATCAGGCCGTTTGGCACGTACCATCCGCCGTCACTGACTGTCTTAAAAATCTCCACATTGTAGAGCTTGCCGAACCCAAAGAGCTCCCTGAAAAAGCCGACCGCAATAAGGAAAGCACTGTATCCAATGCCGTTGCCAATGCCGTCTAAAAAGCTCGACGTGGGTTTTTCCTGCATGGCAAAGGCCTCGGCCCGGCCCATGACGATGCAGTTGGTGATGATGAGGCCCACATAGACAGACAGTTGCTTGCTCACGTCAAAGGCAAATGCCTGGATGACTTGGTCCGCAATGATAACGAGTGAGGCGATGATGGTGAGCTGGACGATAATGCGAATATTGGGCGGCACCAGGTTCCGCACCAGGCTCACTGAGACGTTGGACAGCGCTGTGACCGCGATGAGCGCCATGCACATCACGGTCGAAGGAATCATCTTGGTGGTCACAGCCAGGGCCGAACAAATACCGAGCACCTGGGCCGCAATGGGGTTTTCATTGAAAACCGGGTGAAATAGGGCTTCTTTGGCTTTGGGCATCGCTACCTCCCCTGCCTGAACGTTTCGAGATAGGGCCCGAACCCATGCTCGCCGAGCCAGAACTGGACCGTGTTGGCAACCCCAACGCTGGTCAAGGTAGCCCCGGTAATCGAGTCTACATTGTGGGGATCTTCTGCTACTGAACCGGCCCCGCCCTTTTTGACGTTGAACACGGGCTTGAACGCATCATCCACCACTTCACGCCCCTTCCAAGTAGCGGTCCACTTGGGGTTTTCGATCTCAGCGCCTAGCCCTGGTGTTTCTTTGTGTTCGTAAAAGGCCACGCCGCGAACGGTTTTGGTATCTGCGTCCAGCGCTAGGTAACCGTACATGGTGGACCAGAGCCCCCTGCCTACGATGGGCAGGACCAAGCCTTCCACAGTCTCACCGTCTACGAGGTGATAAACGATCGCGTTGTTGGGCAGACGGGGGATTCCGGCGATGTTTTTGGGTGCGGCCATGCTTTGTTTGGCGTCCAGTGTTGCTGTTTTCTGGTCAAAGCCCGCCGCGTCTATCCCATCCTGCACCTTACCGGTCTTTCGTTCGATGACGTAGGCGCGGATCTTTTCCTTGTACGTGGCCATCATATCTTCACGGGACATCTCCCCATCAGGGGTTGCCAAGCCCGTGGCGTAGAGCACATTGCGCTGCTTGTCGAACTGGCGGTTCTTTTCCTGGCGATCCTTGAGGGATACGGCCGAAGCAGAGACCAGAATGGACCAGAACACACACACCGCTGCGGCAAAAAAGATATTGTAGCCGGTGGTAAAGTTCTTAGGCATAGCGGGCTTTCCTCCTCTTTACGTGTGCTCGGACGACATAGTAGTCGATGAGCGGCGCAAACACGTTCATCAGCAGGATGCACATCATCATCCCCTCTGGATAGGCCGGGTTGAGTACCCGGACGACCACCACGAAAAATCCGATTAGGAACCCGTAGATGTATCGGCCCAGGTTGGATTGGGCGCCAGATACCGGATCGGTGGTCATAAAGACCGTACCCAGGGCCCAGCCTCCTAGGATGATGTGCCAGATAAAGGGCATGGCCATCATCTGGTTGGTCTCAGAGCCGATGGCGTTGAACATGGTCACGGTCAGGAGTGTACCAACTGTCACCGCTGCCATGATGCGCCACGAGCCCACACCGGTAACGATGAGAATAATCGCGCCGATAAAGCAGGCGAGCGCCGATGTCTCGCCCATGCACCCCGGAATCGTGCCGATGAACGCGTTCCACATCATGTCTGGATTCGCGGTCAGCGCGCCCATGCCGCTCTCAAAGCCCTCTGCTAGAGGGGTCGCCCGGGTATAGCCGTCTGCCGCGACCCACACTGCGTTGCCAGAGATCTGGGCGGGGTAGCCGAAAAACAGGAACGCGCGGGAAGTAAGGGCCGGGTTTAAGATATTGTATCCTGTACCGCCAAACACCTCCTTGCCGATGACCACGCCAAAGGAAATGGCCAGCGCCACCTGCCACAGGGGGATGGAGGGCGGAACGATCATGGGAAATAAAAACCCGGTGACGAAGAACCCCTCGTTGATCTCTTCTTTTCTCACAATGCAAAAGAGCAATTCCCAGCCGAGACCCACGGCAAAGGTGACAATGAGCACGGGCAGGTAGTAGATCAATCCGTGGACCGCGCATCCGACCACGTCATCAGGGGAAAACCCAAAGCCGAGCCCAGACACGATGGCCGTGCGCCATCCCTCAGGAATGCCCGCGCCGCCCGCAATGGCCAGATTGGCTTGGAGCCCGACGTTGTAAATTCCCATGAACGTCGCCGGCAACAGGGCGATCACCACGGTGATCATCACCCGCTTGAGATCGGCGCCGTCCCTTACCAATGAAGGGGTTTTGGTTACCTTGCCCGGGCTGTAAAACAGGGTATCCGCTGCTTCAAAAATCGGATACAGCCGCTCGAGCGGGGCGCCCTTGGCGAACCACTTCTTTTCCACATTATCGAGAAGATTGCGCAGAAAACCCATTAGCCTTCCTTCTCTATTCGCGTCAGCATACTGCGAAGCTGAACGCCGTATTCGTTTTTGGACGGGCACACAAAGGTGCACAAGGCGACGTCCTCTTCATCCAGTTCCAACACACCCAACTCTTCAGCCTTTTCCATGTCGTTGGCTACCAGAGATCTCAGTAAGAACGTTGGCATCATGTCAAACGGCATGACCTTTTCGTACGCACCCACCGGCACAATACCCCGCAGGCCGCCGTTGAGATCCGTATCAAAATTGAATTTTTTGCCTGGCGTCAGTGTCGCGCCGAACAGCCTGAGGACAGAAAACGTATCGAATCCCGGCCGCATCCACCCCAGGAATCGGCGCTTATTGCCCTCTTCAACAATTGTTATCTGGTTGTGATAGCGCCCGAGATAGCCCATTTCTTGGCCAATAGCGGCGCGGCCGTTTAACACCGAGCCGGAGACGACCCGGTTGTCTCCATCCCGGGTTTCTCCGCTAACCAGCGTATCTGTAGCTGCGCCGAGGCGTGTCTTAATAAGCCGGGGATTTGTTGCTTGCGGGCCGGCCAAGGCGATCACCCGATCGACGTACAGCTTGCCCTTGGTGAAAAAATGTCCGATTGCGACCACATCCTGGTACCCCACGTGCCACATCACGCGGTCCCGCTCAGCCGGAGCAATCGTATGGATATGAAATCCAGCATTGCCTGCTGGATGGGGACCCTTGAACGCGTGAACCTCCACCCCACCTGAGGCACCGGCTGATATGGCTGCGTCCGCACCCTTACACAGGTAGACTTTACCGCTCTCCGGCAGCTTTGCCAGGATGGAAAGCCCCACTTCGAAACTAGTCCGGTTTTCAGCGAGTACGACAGCGGGATCTGGGGCCAGGGGATTCGTATCTGCTGCAGTAACAAAGATGGCCTTGGGCGTGCTGTCAACAGTCGGCACTTTGCTGAACGGACGGGTTCTCAATGCTGTCCAAAGCCCGCATTCGATAAGGGCAGCCTTTACCTCGTCCGACGAAAGACCAGCTGGATCCTTTCCAGTAAACGATTCGTAGGCCACTTCTTCAGTGGCCTCTCCTCCGTTTTTTTCGGCATCGCTGAGAGCGATAACCACGGAAAGTAATGCCCGCCGTTCCCCGCGATGAATGGCCTGTACCGTGCCGGCGCCCGGCGCGGTGAAAAGCACCCCCGGTGTCTTGCGATCCTCGAACAATACCTGTCCGCGCTTCACCTCGTCGCCAACCTGAATCCGCATTCGCGGCCGCATACCGATATAGTCGACGGCCACTACTGCAACCGAAGCTATCGGCGGCCCAGGATGAATCTTCTGCGCTGGTTCACCTGCTATAGGAAGATTCAAACCCCGCTTGGATACATGCATTTTTGAGCCGTATGTTCCCATACTATTCCTCTCTACGAGCAAATCGACCGCCTTAATATCACGGTTCATAAGCGAACAACACTGAGAATTATCAGTTCACAAATCGAATCCGTTTATATCATCAATAAAATTTTTAAATATAAACATCACGCCACCCCGGTTCGAACCAGATAGTTTCGACAGTGTTCTGAAATATTTCCGATGCATTTTCGACATATTAAGGATCTTGCACCTGGCGGTCATTGAGATTTTAAAATAAGAATAGGTGTGATGGGATGGCCGGAATATTTCCGGTTAATAATGAGGTAATATGAAATCATTAAATACAACCGAACCGCCAGCGATAGGGATGCGCGACCAAAAAATCAACCAAACCAAGCGGTTGTTTTTTGACAGTGTTGCCGCATCCTACGAGCGTCCTGGTCCGTTCAAGCGGCACTACAACCGCCATCTGGAAAAGCTTCTCAGGTTCAACATTCCCAGGCACGCCTCAGTGCTCGAGATTGGCTGCGGCTTGGGGGATATGCTCGCCGCACTCGAACCAAGCAGGGGGGTGGGGATTGACTTTAGCGAAGAAATGATACGTCGCGCCAGATCCCGGCATAGCGAGCTAGAATTTCAGGTAATGGACGCACACGACGTGACCATTGAGGGCACGTTTGATTATATCTTGCTCTCAAATCTCGTTGGCGAACTCGTCGACATCCAGCAGGTGCTCACCAAGCTCCCAGGTCTGTGCCACAGGCGAACGCGCATCATCATCACCCACTACAACTATCTGTGGGGACCACTCGTAAAGCTGGCCGAGCAGCTCAAAATCAAACCAAGACAACGGGAACAGAACTGGCTCGAAATTGAAGATCTCGCCAATTTGCTCGAGCTCGCCGGCATCGATCCCATAAAGTGGGGCCGGCATTTCCTTATTCCTGTCGTTATTCCCCTGCTGTCCGATACGTTGAATGCCTACTTGGGTGCTTTACCCGGACTGAATCGCTTTTGCGTCAACGAGTTCATCGTCGGCCGATGCCCCACTACGGAGAACCGCGGGGACCACAAGGTTTCGGTCATCGTCGCTTGTAAGGACGAGCGGGGAAATATAGAAGAGATCTTCCGCACAGTCCCCAAGATGGGCCAAGGTACAGAGCTCATTTTTGTCGACGGACACTCGACAGATGGCACTGTCCAAGAAATCGAGCGCTGCATCCAGCAACTCGACACGCTCAATCCCAATCTGGACGGCGCCAGTGTGATCACGCAGCCGGGCAAGGGGAAAGGAGAGGCCGTTCGGATCGGCTTTGACATTGCAAAAGGCGACGTCCTGATGATCCTCGACGCCGACATCACTGTGCGGCCCGAGGACTTGCCCAAGTTCTACGAAGCCCTTGTCGAGGGAAAGGGTGAATTCATCAATGGCTCGCGCCTGGTCTACCCCATGGAGGATCAGGCAATGCGATTTCTCAATACACTCGCCAATCACTTTTTTGGTATTACTTTTTCCTGGCTGCTCGACCAAAGGCTCACCGATACCTTATGCGGTACCAAAGTTCTGTTCAAGAGCGACTACGAGGCCATCAAACAGGGGCGGGCATTTTTTGGCGATTTCGACCCGTTTGGAGATTTTGACCTGCTCTTTGGCGCGGCCAAGCTCAATCTTAAAATTCGAGAGATTCCAATTAGATATCGAAATCGGGAATACGGGGAAATCAAAATCAGCCGCTTCAGACACGGCCTACTGCTATTAAAAATGTCCGCCCTGGCGTTCAGGCGCTTCAAGCTATTTCGCGGTGGTGCGCTGTAGTGTCAAATCTTTGGTCTCGCGTTTAGGAGACCGGTGAAAAGGTCTCCAAAGCACTTTCAAACAAGCGCAATAGGTCTCTGTCCCTATGGAATCCAAGCACTTGAATGTTCTTTAATGCGACTTCGGCTCTGTTTATTTCTTCATCACTGGCCATCTTGATAAGTGACTTGAGATCTGCAGCGTCCTGTGGTCTTTCGCTATCGTCCCGTGATAGAATTTTCAGTGCAATGAGATGCCCCACCTTGGCAACAGGAATTTGCAGATTCTCAAACACATCCAATGCTTCGGCTTGAGCGACGACTTCAGCTTCAATTCCAGAGGAAGCGAACAAGAGGTCGATGACGATGCCTTCCTCACCCTCGGTCGAGGATGTCATTCTGACAGTCGATAGCCGATTCGTGGCTTCCTGTTCGACAATCGCTAGTACGTGATAATCGAGCGTTCTCAGGTGACGGATCAGCGCTTCTGCGTCTCTATCATTTGGTATATCCACTGCCAAATCCACGTCTCTTGTGAATCGAGGTTCAGCTTGAGCAGATACTGCAATACCACCGACAAGCGCGAATGATATCTCGCGCTCTTTCAACAAAATCGATATTGATTGCAAACATTGACTGAGGCGGTTCATGAGATCGCTATTTTTTCAGCTTGGCAGGCTTGAAAATGCGACCACTTACGTCGCCATGAGGAGCACCATCTCTCTCAAGGAGCCACTCCTCTAACATGCGTTCAATCTCGTTTACACCGCAGCCTGGATACCTGCGCTTGAGATTCTGACGCATTATTTCAAGACCTGCTTCGAATAACTCAAAGGCCAGGCAAAGGCGCGCTGTTTTTCTGTTATTCGTCGAGGTCTCAGTCATCATATTTTAAAGATAACATTTCTAGACGTTCTTTTCAGATAAATTCGAATCCTATGGCAGTATCTTCAGAAACTCGAGTGCAGCCAGCACGCCGAACCCGCTACCCCCTTTGGGGCAGAGATCTGTTGTCTTTTCGACGCGGGCAGGGCCGGCGATATCCAGGTGAATCCAAGGTGTCTTGGCGACGAACCGTTTGAGAAACAGCGCGGCAGAGATGGCTCCGCCGTAGCGACCGGGTGTGTTTTTGATATCCGCGATGTGGCTGTTGAGCTCGGATTTGAGGGTCCTGCTTAAGGGCAACCGCCAGAATGGCTCGCCAGTTCTATCTGCAGCGGCTAGATATTGCTTCGCGAGTTTGTCGGACGGGGTGAATAGACCGCCAATATGCGGTCCAAGAGCCACGGCACAGGCTCCAGTCAGGGTTGCGTAGTCCACTATCACATCGGGTGCAAACTGGTTTGCATAGGTGAGCGCGTCAGCCAAAATAAGCCGTCCCTCGCCATCGGTGTTCAGCACCTCCACTGTCTGGCCGCTCAGGGACGTTATAATGTCTCCGGGCCGCATGGCATCAGACCCAGTGGCATTGTCTGCCAGCGGAATAATGCCGTGTACTTCGACGGGCAGGGCCAGTGATTTAAGAGTCGACAGGATCCCAAGCACTGTGCCCGCGCCAGCCATATCGGTCTTCATGGCGAACATTGATCTCGGCGGCTTGATGCACAACCCGCCGCTGTCAAACGTTACACCCTTGCCCACGAGCGCTACAGTTGCTCTCTTTTTGCGAGGGGGTGTGTAGGTGAGGTGGACGAGACACGGCGGCCGAGCAGACCCAGCCCCTACTGCCAGGATAAGATTCATACCCAATCGGCGCAGCGCTGCTGCGTCCAACACCTTGCACCTTAAATGCCGATCTTTGGCCAGCGTCCTTGCCCGTGCAGCAAACTCAGTCGGCGAGAGGATATTGGCCGGCTCATTGGAAAGATCCCGCGCCATGATCACGCCGGATGCGGCGACTTTGGCACGGCGAATGGCATCGCGAAATTTTGCGTCAGACCGCACGCTCGGATGCATGCCCAAGGTACCGGTCTTGGGCGGCGCTGTCCCTGGGGGAGGTGTGGTCTTGTATCTTCTGAATCGATAGGTTGCCAAAAGCAGCGCCTGGGCGGTCCAGTGGATTTGATCTAATGCGCACTCCAGTTCAGTGTCGTCGACATAGACCGCAACTGACCCCAGGCCACGGCGTGCTGCGTATTGCACGACCTTCCCGATGCCCCCTTGCCAGGTCTCAGGTCTGATGCGACCGCTACCCATGCCCACGGCGATATAGCGCACTTGCCGGCGGTTGAGGATGCCATGCCAAGCCGTGATCTGGCCCACCTCGCCCTTGAATTTCTCAGTATCGGCCAAATCGGCAAAGGCACCCTCTGATTTTTTATTTAGCACTTCAAACGCGGCATTGGGTCCACTGCTGCGAAACGGCACAACGATGAGATCCGCGCGAACCTTGTCAATCGTCTCTTTTTGCCAGCTTATTCTCATGGAATTGCGTTACTCCTCTTCGGCGCAGCGCTGTTTACTCAGAAAGCGCTGTATCGATGGCGGCGGCGTATTCAGCGACCAGGCTCGAATTATCAAAATCGTCGTAGAGCCACATAAACCCACCGGTGATGCCGCACTGTTCCTGCCAAGTATTCATGTGTTCCTCGACCTGGGCCGGGGTGTCATCCCTATCCCACAGGCCTGGATAAACCGGGATGCCATCGAAATAATCATCCCAGGTGCATGGATTGTTCCCGGCGCCGCCAGCATAGCACTGAAGGTATACGGCATCGACCGTACCAGGACGCGCGTCATTGGTGTTTGATGCTAGATTCGACCAAAAGTCAGACTGCTCATATGGCACCAGGGCTACGTTGTAACCCAGGTCGGCCAGCATGATGGCAAATTCGGTTGCCGTGCTCACATCGTATGTCTGCTCGTCGTCAAAGTTGATCGCGTCAATTTCAGGTATCTGGTTTTTCAGTGCCTCGAAATTTCGGTAGAGAATGCTGTCCGGGCCAGTACCTTGGGTGTTCACCAAGTCCTGTATATGATCGAACGTCGCGGATCCCCAAGCACTCAGGCCGAACTCAATTCTGGTCACCGATGTGGGGGCTGTTTTCAGCCGGGCGATATCACTTGGAAAATCAGGATACATGAGATATCCCACGTATTCCCCATCGCTACAAATAAGGAATTCAGCGTTGAAGTTTAAATCGCCGACCGCATTGATGTGTATCGTCCAGACGATGACATTGGTAAACCCCGAAGCGCGCAACTCGTCAATGGACCCCTCGCTATAGTAAATCGGTCCGCCCGCATAGATTCCCGATACGACATCCACCTCTGTACCTGTATCCGTATCAGGGTCAGTCTCGGTATCTGTATCAGTACTTGTGCTAGTCTCACTATCGCTCGCTGTATCAGTATCAGTATCAGTATCAGTATCAGCATCACTATCTGCATCTGTATCCCCGTCCGTATCTCCGTCTGTATCGGCGTCTGTATCCGCATCTATGTCTATATCCAGGTCTGTTCCACCTTCGGCCACATCATTGTTGTTACAAGCAAAGAGCGGGAAGGCCGCCCAAAGGAGCAACATGGTCAGCATCGAAGCACTGTTTTTCATATTCTCTCCTCGTTTCTCAATAAGTAAGTCTTGATGAGCTCTATCATATTCCCAGGCTAGGATAATTCGAACTCAAACCTCGAAATATCTTAATACGAAACTCGAAAATGGCTAAAAACCTATCGGAATGGTTCTCGGGACACCCCAAAATCGGCGTCAATGTCATATGAATAGTATGAGCGGAGTAAAACCATTGCCCTTCGAATTTGATGATCCAGAACAGTTTGGATCGGACACTGAGCTGGCCGCTGCGGCTGCGTCCGGCAATGCGGATGCGTGCTGGTTACTGGTGGAACGGTTGCTCGACCGGGTGAGCCACACGGTGCGGTGCCTGGCGGCCAATGATCCCGATGCAGACGACTATGTTCAAGATGCGTTCATCGAGATTCTGAAATCGATTGGAAAATTTCAGCGAGAGGGCTCCCTCGATCGCTGGGCCGAAACAGTGGCGATACGGGTAACCATGCGGCGCGTGAATAAGAGGGTTTTTAGGGCCAAAATCGTGACTCAACACTCAGACTTTGAAGGCAGTATCGAAGAACCTACCGATGACTTGACCCTTACCCGTGAGCGCATTTGGCGCCGGATCGTTACAGCACTCGAAGCGCTCAACCCAGAGCGGCGGTTGGTAGTGGTGCTCAGGCACGTGCTCGGGTATTCAATTGCCGAAATCGCATCAAAGACCGAAATGAATCCCCACACAGTGCGAGATCGGCTCAAAAAGGGCCGAGCCCAGCTCCGCGAAGCCTTTTTTGCCGATAAGGTACTCACGGCGCTGGCAAAGGAAATCGGAGCGACAAAATGACAGACGATGCTTGTGAGAGAATACAAAGGCTTATCGCGCTTGACCCCGCAGGCAAGGAGCTTTCAGCTGTCCAGAAAAAAGAAATCAATACGCACTTGTCCGCCTGTGACAGGTGCCCTTTGGAAATGCAGCTCATGAGTTTTATGGACATCGATAACCACCCCGGCCCCCCCAGCTTTATGGCCAGTCCTTTTGCCCGCGAGCAGTGGATTGCCAATACTATCGACGCGGCTCTGGTCGAGATTGGGCAAAGAGTGGAGCAGGTGATGCATATCGCGCCCCCCCAAAAACGTTCCAAGGTAAAAGGCCTCGCGTCAATGGCTATGGGATGTGGCATCGCAGCAGGATTGGCCATCGTCGTAGGGACGCTGATATGGCCGACCCGGTCCCTGAAAAACGCAGATACTAACCTGGAACAGGGACCAGCGGCAGTCGTCACACCTGTGCCGTCGCCAAGTGAAACATCAAGTGACAATCTCAGTTTGGTAGTGGTGATAACCGACCAGGGATTTTACTTCAGAGCGAATCCCGACCACGGTCTGCACGGATTAAAGGGTGCTGTCTACACAACAAATCCCGAAATTCCCAAAAGGGACAACGACTGGGATTTTGCTGAACTCAAAAAGCGGCTCCTGGAACTAAAAATTCCTCACAGCAAGAAGACATCGATAACCCTAGGGGCAGAGAACCATATTCCCTATGGGATCTTGATCAAAACGGTGCGCTACTTTCGCGACAATTTGGGCGATCCGCTGTTTCCCGATGTCGCACTCGTGCGAGGGTTTAGCGATCCAATAGAGTTACTCTCCCCAGTGGATATCCACTATCCCGGTCACAGACAACCGGAAAGCGAACTATCGGTAGAAGACCTCAATTTGACCGTGGCGATAACCGGCAAGGGATTTCACTTTAAAATCAGCCCCAACTTTCGCCTGCCCTGGATGACCCTCTTCCCGGGAGAACCCGATATTCCGAAGATGAACGATGACTGGAATTTTTATGCGTTCAGAAAACGGCTCAGGGAATTAAAGGAAAATCACAGCCAGGAGACATCGATCATCCTAGGTGCAGAAGAAGGTATTCCCTACGAAGTTCTTTTAAAGACGATAGATCACTCCCTCGGCACAACCGCCAGGCCACTATTTCCCGATATCACCTTAACGCGCCTCGCCCTGGCGGAGTGAAGACTCCCAATTTGACCGCAGACAAGACCCTTCCATCTATTTCCGTACATTGGAAACGCCGAGGTAGAGATGAAAACGACACTACGCGATGCTCGGTCTTGGGGATCCGATGGTTGCGGCACTATAGAGCGGCAAAAAGCGCAGTCTTTGTTCTTTGATAGAAGATATAATATAAGGGGACGTACCCTTCCTATTGCTCTTTTAGGAGCTTAATCCATTCCCTCACCCGACCACCGGCGTAGGTACTCGGATTCTGTCGCAGTTTCATCAGAATATGACTCACCGCGGTGGGACTCAGTTTCAATACGGCACCCGCCTCGATGTTGCTCAACCCAGCCCCATGAATGAGCCACCAGACAGCCAGCGCTTTGTAGGGATTTCCCCCTCGCCCCCGCCGCTGCTCCAACATCTCTTCCCTCGTGCAACCCGAAACTACCTGCACAGCTGCCAACGCCCGTTCCACTTCCATACGGGGGCCAACCGGCTCCTGTTTCACCACTAGTATTTTCGACGACTGCCGCGAATCGAACGTCACCTTCTCGAAACCCTCTGGCGGCTGCGACCGCTTCTTTTTGGCCTCGGCGATATACTGTCGATACCCACCTGTCGATTCGAAATACGACTGCATCTCCACTGTGGTCAGCCACTC
>JASJCT010000032.1 GCA_030065855.1 Myxococcota bacterium | reverse complement strand
CAAAAAGGACAATTGGACGTTTAAAAATCCCCCTAACCCCCTTCGTCGAAGGGGGAATACCTGCTCTTGCTCCCACTAATCACTGGCGTAGCCATTGTTCATACCACTGGCAGGCCAGTGGTTTACTCCTTCGAATTAGACTCACCGGAGTTCCAGAATTTTTTGATGGAGTTCATGGCTCAACGCCGCCAAGGTTTCAGTGGCTGCAATCTTTTCTGCTTTGGTAACGCTATCCAGAGATATGTTGCGCTTAAGCTGGGCCGCGGCAACCATCATTTCTCCGGCCATGTCCACCAATTGATCCAGCTTCTCGGATTTGATCCGCATCGCCGATGCGGTCACGATGTCCCGTACTTTTTGCTGGCGTTTCACCACCGCCTCGACGGCTTTTGGCGAGACCTTGCCCGATGCTACTAAGATTTCTCCCGTGCGTTTGTGTTGACTGAGGGCTTCGGAAACGTCTTTCTCTGATATGTAGCCCTCCTCCACCAAAAGCTCTCCGATACATTTGTCGGCGTCTGAGAGTGCAAGGTCGCCTTCAAATTCGCTTGTTACATCTGTTATTTCGATCTCGTTTTCATCAGCGGTAAAGATAAAGACGTTGCGGATGGTCTCCATGGAAGCGGTGGTTCTCAACGTTACCTTCCAAGCGATGTATGTCTTATAAATATCTAACCCTTCAAACGCAGGTAGGAATTTGAGATCCGGTTTGACAAAGAGGATTCGACCAAGCCCTGCCAGCTCATCGATGAGCAGCAATGGATCCTGTCCTGTTTCGAGAATATCTTCTGAAAACCGCATCGCAATGGAGAAGATCCTTGAGACCGAGACCTCTTTTTTCGGCGTATTCGAAGTCTTGGACCCCTCGGGATCGGATGGGTTGTCCGAGGTGTTTGTATACCTCCTTAGGACATTAAGCGTTTCCCTATCACTGTCGGTTAGCGCCGGTGTCTGTCCATTCTTGAACTGCTGCAACAGGCGCTTCATAGCGTCCACGAGCGGCAACAGCACATCGAACATGTCCGATTCCAGTCGAATCGCGGCCTTCCTCGTCTGATCCAGGAGGGCCTCCATGGCGCGGGTCAGATCTACGATTGGCCTTAGGTTGAATATCCCAGCGCTGCCCTTTATTGAATGGGCAGAGCGAAACACACTGCTTATGAGATCGGCGTCCTCTGGAGACTGTTCCAAAGATATCAGGCCATCTTCCAGGTCTGCCACCAGGGTCTCGGTCTCCTCGATGAAAATATCCCGAAGTTGTTCTTTTGTTACCATTCCTATCCAATCAAATCGTCATTTGCTTTCATCCGATCGCTCCTTAGGCGTTTAGCTCTGGAACGAATTTGCGTACCACGCCGATGAGCTCGTCTTCCTGAAAGGGTTTGATGAGCCATCCGGCAGCACCGGCCTGCTTGCCTTCCCGCTTCTTATCTTCGCTGGTCTCAGTGGTAAGGACTAAAATCGGGATGAATCGCGACTTGGTCTTTTTTACTTCCTTTATGAATGTGATGCCATCCATCACCGGCATGTTGATATCGGACAATATCAGAGCGGGCCTGATGTCGCCCTGGTCCATTTCTTTTAGTTTGTCTAACCCCAATTGTCCGTTTTCCGCTTCTTCTACTGCGAGGCCTGATTTTTCAAGGCAGTACCGGACAGAGGCGCGAATCATCCTCGTATCGTCCACGATCAACACTGTTTTTTTATCCATTGTATGGCTCCCCTAAAATAGGTGCGAGAAGACCTGTTCGTTCCAAACGGAGATAAACCGATTCACTGCAACCCCTAAGAGACACAGTGGTGGGTGCAACGCTGCGTTTGAACGCAATCAGCACTTGCGCACCGGCGAGATCGATGCTTTGCATCTTGCCTAGATCAATGATGAGGTGGTCGGGCGCGTCCTGGAGGAGATCTTTGAGTTGTTCGTATAGTCTCTCAACGTAGTGAACCGTTGCATCTCCGGTCAGGATTACGGTGCCGTCTTCATTTTTATGGAGATCTACTTTCATTTAACCCCCCAGCAGCGATCTGCTCCTGATTGGGTAAACGACCTGTTTCACGCTTTGTTAAGCGTCGGCTTGTCAGTTACCCGAGGTTTGATAATGACCGGATTGTACAAACCGGTTGACTGGGTCACTGAAAAGATTTGCAGTACGAGAAAGGATGACATAGGATAGTATCGTTCAACGATATAAAATAATCAAATATTAATAGGTGTTTATATGACGTATCCGCCTCCGCCAGGCCTACGGCGGGATCTTGGATTTAGATCTTGGACTTGAAAGTCGAAAACCCCACCGTAGGCCTGGCGGAGGCGGGCGGGATCTTGGACTTGAAAGTCGAAAACCCCACCGTAGGCCTGGCGAAGGCGGGCACGTCATTCATGCTGGTCGGTTTGAGGCGAAGCTCCGCTTGCCAACCGAAGTCGCATCAGATGCCGCAGATAATCGATATACTGCTTCCAAGTAACTTTGCTGCCGCCTTCGGTGCGTTCCTGGAAGACGTACCCCACCTCAGAAATCCACTTGATACGTCCGCGGCCGATGACTTCGATGAGGATTTTGTACCCGAGTGGTTTCAATGCCACATCGGCAATGGATTGGCGGCGAATGAAAAAGAAGCCACTCATCGGGTCCGTGACCCTGCCCACCACCTTGGGTAATACGATTGTTCCCAATAATTGTGCCCCGCGGGACAAAAAGCGGCGGATGATACTCCAGTCGCTGACGCCCCCCCCTTTGATATTCCTGCTGGCCACAACCAAATCTGCGCCCTGCGCGATCTCATTCCAGAGTTTTAGCGCTGTTTCCGGTGGGTGCTGCAGATCTGCGTCGATGACACCGAGAATATCACCGCGAGCAATCTGCCAGCCGCGAATCACTGCCGATGAGAGGCCCTTTTCCGTAGTTCGCCGCATGACGCGCAAGCGAGGGTTGTCTCTTGCGAGTTCATGTGCCAAGCGCCAGGTTTCATCCGGGCTGTCGTCATCTACGACAATGAGCTCGAACGCACCAGCCAGCGGTGCCTCCAGCAGTGAACAGAGTTGGGAGATGAGTGCCTCGATGTTTTGCCGTTCATTGAAGGTCGGTATCACCAGCGAAAGGCGAACGTCGGAACCGGTTCCAGACATCTCCTTCGGGGATACGCGCAGCGGACCTGAAGGAGCGGCATACAATGGGGGGTCTGATGTGCCACGTGCGTCCTTCATGATGAGTCTACTTATATCCCAGTGTTAAAAACCAGTGTTAAAAAATATACATGTGTCCAAAAAGGAGGGCATGGTTAGAGTCCCCTGAAGACGAAGGGGCGGGTGTAAGCGACGGTTAGGTCTGGTCGGTTTCCTGGGTTCCTTCGAGTAACTGAGAAAAGGCACCGTAGAAAAACGCTGCCACAGATACTGGCCAAGCAAGGGCGATAAACAAGTATGCACCGAGCAATATACCCAGCTTGGACCGGCGCAACTGGTTGGGGCGGTGACGTGCCTGCCAATAAGCCATCAGGATCGCCACACCAGCGCCGATAGCCAAATATATTAGTAAGTACTGCATATCCATTACCCCATCAGATATTCTTATTTTCTAGCACGAATCATACCAGCAACAATCGGACGACTTGTGTTTTGGTTTAATTGTTTGAAATTATTTAAATATTTTCTGTGTTGAGTCAATCCTGGATGCCCCCTCTGGTGCCGAAGTGTGACAAAAAAATGCATTGCTGAGACCACTTTTTGCCATTTTGGATCATGCTGGTTTCCTTAGGCACACCGCGGGTTGGAACCAAAACAGCACCGCTTCACTACAGTCCAAAAAGACGCAGGGTCGCCATTACATCTGGTATGGCTTGGGAAAAGCGGTGCGCTGCTCTGATGCCGATACGCGCACACCCGCACGCCGAACTGATTTCAAATCCATACCATAGCGCGTGCAGTGCGGGCGTGGGCCAGAGGCCTGTGCGCAAACCAGCAACCGCTTTTATCCGACGGGTCGGAGAAAGAGTAAGATCTGCAAACCCCGCCAGATACTCACCCAGATACGGTGTCCAGCGCCCCACGATCCAAGGTCCAGTTGTGGCAGCAAAGGGGTGATCTCGATGGGGGCCGCGCCCGGCTCCCAGCCATCGGGCACCCAAGGCCAGGGCATTGCCCGCCTCCGGGTGGAGTCGCACGAGCACACCGCCCTCGCTGAGGGCACCTGTGCGATGATCCACGGCCCCATCTCCAGAGAGGGTGGCATTGCCCCAATTTACGGTCGCGCTTGCCGCCAGGTATGCAGGGCCACCTTTTCCCCGGATGCCAGGAAGATCGATGCGATCTCGGACATCCACCCTAAGGCTTGCGGTGCCAGACAGGCGGGCGAGCAATGTGGCTCCGCCCACCTCGATGCCATGGCCGCACCGCAGCACATCGGCGTCATCCACAACTGTGATCACTGGGGACCCACGGCAAACAGGTGTGAGGCGATAGCGAACATAGGGCGAGATGCGATGTAACAAGGCGGTATATCGGCGCGACAAGGGCAGGCTGAGGTAGGCCGCGCCAGATGCGATATGCTGTACTGAGGATGAGACAGGTGCCTGTTCAGGCAGCCATATCTGGTGCCGCCCGGCCATTTGTACTGTCGCCGCGACCGGTCCGATACGCCCTGGGATATCCATACCGTAAGCAAGGGACAGTCGGTTTTGTCCCCTCAAACGATTGCCCTGGGCATCGCGCACTGCAGATGAGACGCTTGGTCCGAGCCGATCAAACCAAAGGCTTACATTGGGCCAAATCCTGGGTAACAGGGGGCTTGATGGGAGTGTTATGCCCACGGCGGCAGTCGGCACCCAAGCGGCATTACCTACGGGCCCGGCCGTGGGCAAAAAGACCCGATGGAAAACCGCGGTGGACTCGAGTAAAAATGCACTGTGTTGCGCGCTGGCGCGTACGCGGGAGCTGGTGTGGGTCAGGATCCGATCCAATGGATGGAATGTAAGGGCGTCGATAATGCGCTTTTGGGTGACGGCATCCACATCAGCGACCAGGGATGCGTGTGCTCCACCTACGCCAGCAGTTGCACAAAGCCGCCAGTCATGGGCGCCCTCTTCATAGAGATGGTTGAGGGCAATATCGAGGTGGGGCGTGACAAGCCGGCTTTCTGACTCATATCCATGTGGTATCCTGCCAGCAAAATATCCCTCGAGATGCGATGACTGACCCATGGGGATATATCCGGCCGGGCCGAGGATAAGCCCAGACGTCGGTCCCCAAGCCAACCTGGGTGCGAGGAAGCCAGCCGCTCCAGTAGGTCTAAGTCGTATCCAGGGCAAGCGGGCAATCGCGAGATTGTCCATCATCAGCGTGGGCCGATAAAGATCCAAATCGCCACTCGGATGGATGACCACCCGGTCGGCCTGGAGTTCATACCCAGATGGGCGATGTGCACACAGGGTACCCTGTGTGCTGAAAAGGATACACCCATCTGGGTCGCAAACCGCAGACGCTGCCTCAAAGATGAAAGGCGTGGATCCCATTGCAACGACATCAAAGCGGGGTTTGTCCAAATGAAACGTCTGGTCTTTAAAATTTAGTATCAGGCGCTGTGCCGTGATGGTTGCGTTGTCATGGCCGCGGATGTCTGGGGTGTTAAGTACGGCAATGTTATCCCGAAGGTCGAGGCGGACAAAGGCGGCGTCAATCGTAAGGGAACCAATCCGCAGGCGCGTCCTGCCCATTGCCGCGATTTGGTCTGTATTTGGATCCACGCGCACTTGATCCGCTTGGATGGCAATGCGGTCGCCCCAAGTGTCAGCAGGCATGGTCGCGGTGCTTCCCATGGCACCGAGACCCAAAAGAGCGATAAGCACCGCCGCCATCTTGTTGATTGCTACGGCGTCTGGCTAGGAAAATCCACGAATAGGTAGTGGTACCCATCCGCGTCCGTGGTTTGAGAAATCTCGGGCAATGCCTTTTCCTTGAGCTCGATGATGAGTTCCACTCGAGTGCCGCGTTTTTTGAGGAAGGCGCGGGATACCTGAGTTTTAAAATGGGTCATCACCAGGGGATTGCGATTGTTGCTCAGATAGACCCGCGCGTCCTTTAAGTGCAATGTAATCAAACGATCTTTCTGTTTGACTTTGTAGTTGATCGCACCGGTCGTCTGTAAAAAAATGCGCGATCCCCCGCCTGGGCGTTTCAGAAAGCCCGGCCATGTGATCCATGTACCGTCCCGGCCTTTGAGCGCTTCGACCCGCGGCAATGTGTTGCCACCTCCTGGGACCACGCCGCTGTAGGATTGGTTCAACACCTTTGGCGATGGGCCCTGTTTATCCTCGGTGGCCCGCCAGTCTTCCCGAGTTTGTGCCCTTACTGCAAAGGCAGGCGCCGCAATAAGAACCATCGCAAAAACTGCGCTTCCCATATTCCGGCCAATCATGTGGGGACCTCCTTTAGGCAAATCATACCCTCCTCTGGGCGCGAAACGCAATTTTCTGCCGACGCCAAAACAAGGCGTACTCCGCTAACAAAAGGCTTGGATGTCAGCCATGCCCTTGCGATAGGTACTTGCCCGGTGCGCGTGGCCGTGGTAGAGACGGGATGGCTCGCAGGAGCTGCTTGTGGCCCTGACAACGGCAGCCCGAGAACCCGCCAGGCCTTGACGGGAGCAACGGTATCGGTGTTTGCCGTGTGTCGGGGCCTTTTTATTATCTTTGAGTCTGAATCAAACATCGAAATAGCATTTTGTAAAGTGGTTCGGTGCTGCCTTCCTTAAAGGTGGCTCCAGTGCGCTGCATTGCGCTTCCGCGTGGGGGCACCGCGGATGGAAGGTGCATCCCTTTGGTGGATCCTGCGGGGATGGGGGATCGCCTGGGAGGATGAGCGGGCGTTTTTGACTGTCCGGATCCGGAGACAAGGTAGCGGCCATCAATGCCTGGGTGTATGGGTGGCGGGGATGATCAAAGAGACGCTTTGCAGGTGCTATTTCAAAAATGCGGCCGAGGTACATCACAGCTACGCGGGTGCACAAGCGCTGCACCACGTCGAGGTCGTGGGAGATGAGCAGGAACGATACGTCGAGCTCCTTTCGGAGCTGTTCCAGGAGTGCGACGATTTGGGCCTGGTGTGCGAGGTCGAGGGAAGAGATGGGTTCGTCTGCGACGATGAACCGCGGATCCACGGCCAGCGCCCGAGCAATGGCCACACGCTGGCGCTCGCCCCCTGAGAACTCACGGGGATAGCGATCCAGGGTCGCGATCGAGATGCCCACCATTTGCAACAGTGCTGCCAACCGAGCATTGAGGTCCCGGTTACTGGGCCGGCGTCGATGTGCGAGAATGGCTTCGACCAACGTTTCCCTGACCGTAAACCTCGGATTGAGGCTAGAGGCGGGGTCCTGAAAGATGATCTGCATGCCCCGGCGGATCCCCCTCAGGCGACGTCCCCGGAGCCTCGTGATGTCCACGCCGTCGAAGAAGATCGATCCCCCGGTTGGGGTTTCCAGGCGCAACAGCAGGCGTCCCAATGTGGTCTTGCCACAGCCCGATTCCCCTACCAGCCCGACGATTTCGCCAGCTGAAACGCTCAGGGATACCCGGTCGACCGCGTGGATATACCGACGCCCAGAGGCATACAGCCCAGGGCGGACCGGAAACACCTTGCTCACCCCATTGGCCGCCACCAGCGGTGGGTTTTCCGGTCTATTGTGGTCCATTTCGATTGTCCAATGCGAGACATCGGATTTTTCGACCCTCGCCAATATCGACGAGCCCGATGTTGGATTTGTGACAGCGCTCGTCTCCGCGCTGGCAGATGGACGCAAACAAGCATCCCTCCTGATCCGATTGGGACGCAGCGTGGGATATGGGTGTAGCGATCAACCGCGAAGCTGGGATGTTGGGAGGGGTGGATTGCCCTGGTACCAGCAGGGTTTTGGTACAGGGATGAAGTGGATCTTTCAATATCTGTCGCACGGTTCCCTCTTCCATAATGCGGCCTGTGTGCATTACGATAACACGGTCTGCCATGGCAGCGACCACGCCCAAATCGTGGGTGATGAGGAGGACGCTCATGCCCATGTCCCGGATCAGGCGAGACAGGAGGTCCACGATTTGCGCCTGGACGGTTGTATCGAGAGCAGAGGTGGGCTCATCGGCGAGGAGAAGGTCTGGACGACAAGCCAGGGCCATGGCGATGACCACCCGTTGCCGGATACCACCGGATAGCTGGTGTGGGAACGCGCGATACCGGCGTTCAGGATCTGGAATACCGACCATCTCCATTAACGCGAGGACCTGATGTCGGGCGTTTTTTTTTCCCAACCGTTGGTGCACTCGGATGGCTTCATCCATCTGCTTTCCCACTGGTATCACTGGGTTTAAGGAGGTTACAGGCTCTTGAAAGATCATGGCAATGCGGTTGCCGCGCAGCTTTCGCATCTCTCGATCAGAGAGGGTTAGGAGGTCGCGGTTTTCAAAGCGGATGCTGCCCTGGGTTACGCGGGCAGGCGGCGTGGGGAGAATACCCATTATCCCGAGAGCGGTCAGGGTTTTTCCCGATCCGGTTTCACCGACCAGTGCCACGGTCTTGCCCCGGGGCACGTCAAAGCTCATGCCCTGGATCGCATCTCTGGGAGAGGTACCGTTGTCTAATGCAATGGATAGATTTCGGACAGATAGGGTTGGGACATCGCGCGTCATTGAGCCCTTTGTTTCATTCGACAATCCATGCCATCGTCACCCACAGTGCGAGCCCGCCTAGGCAGGCAATCCACGCGCCCTTCCTACGGATGGAATGGGTTAACTGTCTGGATGGCGGTATCAGACACAGGACAATGGCACCAAAAATCCAGCTCACAACGCCGATAAAGAGTGCTATTGCCCCGAGAGGCGTTGGATCCTGAGGTCGCTGGATCGGATTTGGGCGGTTTGTTTCCGAGGGCTGTTTAAATCCGCGCAGCCTAACAATCTCTCGCTCGGCATCGACGAGGATTGTTTGGTTGGGTTGGTACAGGTGTCGCGTTGCAATAGCAGCGCGTCGCATGGCTTCCCAAATGGTCACAGCGCCGAGCAAGTCACCCCGCATCTCCGCCCCTTTTGCCAGAATTCGGAGTTCCTGCAGGGCGCGTTTGGGATACGGGCTGCCAGGCACGTACGCCTTGGCCGCATCCTCAAAGTAGGTGACCGCGGTCTGTCGGTTCCCAGATTCCAGTAAGCGTCGCGCTTCGTCCAGATGGGCCTTGCCGTCGGATATCATTCGCAGCGTGGCAGTGCCCACGAGTACAGCGAGGCCGAGCAGGATACCGCCGATGTATCGGCCGATCATAAGCCTGCGGCTAATGGGATCCACTAGATGAAATCCCGGCGGTTCATCAGCATCACCGATAGAACTAAGAAGAAGGCCGTATAAATCGCACTGTATCCCACGGCGTAAAACAGATATCCCGACGTGACAAATTGACCGTGAACCGTTGCCCACGCCCCTGCCACCATTTTGCCGCTCGGGAAGAACAGGTAGAAGTTAGGCAACGCCGTTGCAATGCCGTCTAAAAATGGTGCCAGCCAAGCCAAGGATTCCTTCTCGGCCAGCTGTCCGATGAGATCCGCGTTGCGGCCGGCGACGAAAATGCCCATGCAAAAGAGACCGCTTAAAAACGGACTCGAAAACGACGTAAAAAAGAGGGACATGGCCGTGACCAGGATTGCTTCACATATTATCAGTACCATGGCCATCCCGATGCCGCCCTGGGGCGCGCTGCCTTGGATCCACAAGACAGCTATCCACACGGCGACCATCAGGGCGATTTGTACGATCAGGGTGCTGACGAGTCCGAAAAACTTCCCCAGCAGGTAGGTGCTTCTGGAGATCGGGCGCGATAGCACCGTGTATAGGGTTCGCTTTTCGATTTCTTTACGCAGCAGCGCAATCCCCAGAAAGATAGCCATGAGCACGGCAAAGAAAGAGATGCCAGCGAGCCCCACATCGATGATTGCCCGAACTTCTTCCCCAAAGGACAGCTGTCCGAGGACCAGGCTAAAGAGTATCAAGCAGGTGGCAAAGAACAAAAAGCCATACAGGATGCGATCGCGAATGGCCTCTTTAAACGTGTTTCTTGCGATGGCGAGCACAGTGGACATCTCAGCTCATTGGCTCCTTGTTATTTATAGTTCTTATATCAGAAACCGCACGGGCTGCCAGAAGTCAATGACAGTCTAAGAGGATTGTGTTGGGTATTGTATTGAGCGGGAATCTCTCAGCTCTAGTGGTGGAAAATTTCTATCTAGTGCCCCATACAAGCGCAGACGATACGCGCGTACACCGTGCTCGCGGTAGGGCTAAAATTGGGTGAAGACAACCACCACAGCTGACCATTGCTCCACTGGTGGCAGCCGTATCCAGATCCTGTAACCTGTGTTCCATGGATAACCGACCCGGACAACCCCAATGCTCCGAATATCGCCGAGCACTCAGCCAGGCTGCCACCCTGGGCTGCAGTCCCAATGTAACTCGACGTGCTCGGATCGTAGCCGCCGTGGGTCACACATGCCTCGTAGCAGTCATCCCCCCAATCACCCAGGTACCAACATTTCCCATATAACAACACACCGCCCGTACAAATCGGGTCTGTATCCGTGTCCGTATCGGTGTCGGTATCCGTGTCCGTGTCCGTGTCCGTATCGGTGTCGGTATCGGTGTCGGTATCTGTGTCCGTGTCTGTATCCGTATCCGTGTCTGTATCCGTGTCCGTGTCTGTATCCGTATCGGTGTCGGTATCTGTGTCCGTGTCTGTATCCGTATCGGTGTCGGTATCTGTGTCCGTGTCTGTATCCGTATCCGTGTCCGTGTCGGTATCCGTGTCCGTATCTGAGTCCGTATCGGTATCGGTATCCGCATCCGTGTCTGAGTCCGAGTCTGAGTCCGTGTCCGTATCTGAGTCGGCGTCCGTATCCGAGTCGGCATACGCATCCGTGTCAGCTCCGGTTTTTGTATCGGTATCTAAACCAATATCGATTTCATCACCCTCGCCGATATCGACACAACTCAGATTCAGAAGTGTTAAAAGAGCCAAAACCATTCGCCAATATGAATTGTTTCTCATTATTTCTCCTCAGTGAATAATATGGCCACAGCTTTCCGTTATTTATAAATTTTTTTACTATTATTAAAAATATAAGACTTCATAATAGTGTTGTCATAGCTGGCACCAGAAAAATTTGATTTTCTCTAGCTAGTGCTCGCCCCGAAACGTCGATTTCGGGACCAAAATGTAGCAGCGGGGTTTATCCCAGCAGATTTAAACACCTAGAATTACATATCTTTTTACCGTGGGGGTAAACCCCATATGCGTTAACCTAAGGCAATGGCGGCAGGTGGACCCCAACGGGGTCTACCATCTCAGCCCAGGGCAACGCCCTGGGATCATTAAGAAAAAAGAAGATACAAGCCCTGTAAGGGCGATCCATCAGGTTTTAGATTGCCAATAATTAACGCATCGTTTTTTTGGCCGCCCCGTTGGGGCTTGGTTCCTATTTTTGTCAATAATCCCGGGGCGTTGCCCCGGGCTAGTATGGGCAACCCCTTCGGGGTTTCCCAGTGGTCGGCCAAATAAGTTAACGCATATGAGGGTAAACCCCACGGCTACAACAGGATGCTGTAACTGGCTATTCCGGGACGGGAGCTAACCATATCTGGACAGAAATATTGGTAGGTGGAATGGAAAGTTGACCTGAGGCCGGTATTGCCCGTAGGTTTCACCTTCATGGGAAGCCCCAAAACAGACGAAGATATTGTTCGATCCACCGGCCGTGGGGTGATTTTTATTACCCTGGCCAAGATGTGGTTCATGCTCACCGGATATGTGGTCGCTTTTGGCCTGCCTCGAATCTTTAAATGGGCTGCTGACGGCGATGCCGACCAGGGTCAGGCCCTGTACGGGACCTATAAAATCGTATTTATGGGCGTGTCTTTCATTAATAACGGCATCATTACCGGTACCATTCAGGCCGTATCCAAATTCACGAGTGAAGATGTATCCAATGCAGGGGCTGTCCGGCGCCTCGCCCTTCGCATCCAAGGGGGGCTGGGCATTGCCATTGCGGTTCTTTACGCGGGTTTTGCCGGGTTTCTCTCGGATGTGCTCGGATCCAAGGACCTGGCGTTTCTCATGCGCATCTCCTCGGGCATTATCGTGGCCTACTCCTGTTACGCGGTGTTTATCGGCTCATTTAACGGCCGGCGATTGTACAGTCGGCAGGCGCTCTTTGATTTTTCTTATCAAACCATGAAGACGATGCTCATACTTGTCCTCGCAGCAGTTGGGTTTGAGGTCCTGGGCACGGTCCTTGGGTTTCTGATTGCCGCCGTAGTCATCGCCATTGCTGCGGCCCTGGTTTCGGGAGTTAGTGGCCAAGGTGGTTTTTCGGCGCGTCGTTACCTGTCGTTTGCTGCGCTACTGTTTGTTTATACGTTCCTATTAAACCTAGTCATGAGCTTGGATTTGTTCTTGCTCAAGGGCATTGCCGCGTCTGCTGCGATTCAGGCGGGACATGACGCCGAAGCTGCCTCAAGCATCAGCAAGACACTGGTCGGTCAATACAGCGCAGCCCAAGCCCTCGCTTTGATTCCATATCAAGCGATACTGTCCATTGCCTTTGTGGCCTTTCCGATGATTTCAAAGGTCACTTTTTCAAAAGACACTGAAAAGACGAGAATTTATGTTCAAAAGACACTCCGCTTTTCAATGATACTCATCGCAGGGTTGGCAGCGGTATTTGGAGCATTGCCCGAGCAATCCCTTGGGCTGCTGTTCGAGAGCGAGTATGTGGTTGCGGCCGATGCGCTCAGCATCCTCTATGTGGGCATTGCCGCATTTGGCATGATGGCGACGTGCAACACCATCCTGAACGGCGCAGGACTGCCCTGGCGCGCCATGGCCGTGGTCTTAGTGACGCTTATCGCAGTGGTAACCTCGGTTACCCTGTCCCTCAAGTTCTCTGGCCTGGGACCCAGTGCGCTGAAAGCGACGGCAATCGGTTCAACCATCGGCATGGGGTTTGGCCTAGTCGTATCCGGTATCGTCGTTTACCATCGGTTCGGCACATTCTGGCCCTGGATGACAGGGTTTCGGGTCCTTCTTGCGGTCACTGCTGCGGTTTCCCTGGGCCGATACGTGCTGCCAGACGCGGGCAAGGTGGTCACATTGGCTGAATGCATTGCCGTCGTTGTTGTCTACTTTCTCGTCCTCGTGACCCTGCGCGAGTTCAGCCGTGAGGACATGGATCAGCTACGGCAGATCTTTTCTCGGGGAAAGGGGCGCCAATAGCCAGAGAGGAGGCATCAGTGAA
The DNA here is from genome assembly GCA_030065855.1 of Myxococcota bacterium. Classification (GTDB taxonomy): domain Bacteria; phylum Myxococcota_A; class Polyangia; order JAAYKL01; family JAAYKL01; genus JASJCT01. The sequence goes on along the minus strand of JASJCT010000032.1, from coordinate 30,165 downwards.
GACAAAGGACCGGAAAAACACCCACATCGGCGGTGATCTCCTATGCCTGGCGCCTGGCTGGCTCATCCTGTTTTTTGTTGATCCAATGATTGCCGTATTTTTTGGCATACCTATCGGCATGTCCCTCATCCTGGCGCGCCGCATGTGGTGGGGGGATCGGCTGATTTCCGGACGCATCGTCGTCGGCCTCTCCATGCTCCCCCTCGCGCTGATCCCGGCCGCCGCGATCGTAGGAGAGGGCATCGCACCGCTCAGTGGCATGCTTTGCTCCGGGGCCGTGCTCGGGCTTGTTGAATGGCAGCACCGGCGTCGAAATCGCCTTTTTATCCCTCGATTTCCCTTGTTGAGCGGCCTTTTTTTCTTTGCCCTTTGCACGTTATTTTCCCTGCTGTCCTTTGAGTGGGGCGTATTGCGTGCGCCCACCTTGGACTTCACCAAGGCCCTCACAGCTGCACCGCCCCCGCCCACGTGGTCGGATCAGGCCAAGGCCCAGGCAGTTGAGGTGGTGCGGCGCGTTATCGCACATCGAGACGCAGCCCAGCACGACCCGCTTCTGTTTACCCAAACCCTGGCCCCAGAAGTACCTGATTTGGCAAAAGCGCCACTGCCATCTGGGGTCTATGTGACCCTATACGACAGAAAAACAGGATGGCGACGCCGGGGATCAGCAGGCAGCAAGGCAGCCACCCCCTTTGAGGTGGTGTCGGCCACCCTTGACGCGTTTGCGCGCCCCCCAATTGGCAAGGGTGTCAAACGGGTTTCTCCTCAAAAGCAGCCGGCTTTGTCTGAAGCCACAGCTGTTCAGATTGACATTGCCGGTCCCTGCAAAAGCGCGGCAACGCGTCCTATATTCGGACTGCTCGGCAAGCACCTGCGCCGCGCCCACCCCAGCCTAAAAAAACTGGGACCCATCGGCTTTTTATTCAATCTGGCGTTCGATGCTGAGATCGGCGTGGACGGCTTCCAGATTCAGCATAATGCCCAGCAGGCAGGGGCTGTGATCCTGCCGTCTGACCCGGTAACTGCCGGATGGTTGACACCTCGGGTGCGGTCCGGGCCAGCGAAAATCCAAAAGATGTTCGGTCGCGCCCAACACGAGGCATTTGGCAAACCCATAGACGATCTGCAGGGCGCTCGAATTGGCAAGTTTCGCACAACTAGCTTTGGGCAATACGCGCCAAACGAACCCATCATCGACTGGTTTCGGGGAAACGCCCTTTTAAACCATGACCTCACGCACGAGCTGCTCGTCAACCGAACGATTCTCGCAGCGGATTGGCTCTCGCGTCGCGTCCAGCCAACAGGTCGATTTCACTACGAGATGTTTCCCCCCTACAAAAGTAAAACGCGAAGCTACAACTTGCCGCGCCACGCCGGCAGTGTGTATGGACTTTTCGCGGTTGCTCGCGCTGCCACACGGGAACCGGCTTTTGCCGAAGCTGGCCAGCAGGCCCTGCGGGCGGGATTAACAGCACTTGCGTTTATTCAGCAACACCTCGGATCTCCCAATCCGACTGACGCACCCCATATTTCGTGCTTTTTGGGCAAGGCCGGGCGGGCGACTTCTGGCGCCACCGCGCTTGCGACACTTTCGGTGTCCGAACTCCCGGACCCGTCCTCAATCGTCGATCCACAGCTCAGGCAGCGGGCAAGTGCGGTGCCGAGAAATCCACTGCTCGTTCAGATGGGCGATTGCCTGCTTGAGATGATAGATGCCAAGGGCGCGGTGTATCGCGACTATGCCGAAGCCCAGGCCAGCGAAGAGGTGGCCGAGGAACCCCTGTACTTTCCCGGTGAAGTGATGCTCGCCCTGGTGAGGGCATACAAAAGGGTCAAAAAGCAGCGCTTTCTCGAAGGTGCAGCCCGCATCGGCAACCGTCAGCTGAAAACATACCAGGTAGCACTGTGGTTTGGCTTTCCATTTCCCGGAGATCATTGGATGATTCAGGGGTTGGGCGAGCTGGCAGAAGTAACCGCTCATCGCGACTACGCAGAACTGTCTGTGTTGCTGGCAAGCGGTTATCTCAGGGAGCAGCATCCCAGGTTGGCCTATTTATTTCCCGACTATCTCGGTGCCTACCACAGGGTAGCGGATCTGCCCCGAACCACCCGGGCTGCGTCCAGAGGGGAGGCACTGGGGGCTGCCCTGGGGGCGAATCGCTTTCTCGGCCGGGATGGAACAAAAATCGAGACCGCCCTCATCAAAGGCGCGCGGCATCTGATTGAACAGCAATTTATTAAAGAAAACAGTTACTTCGTGCCAAACAAGATGGACGTCTTGGGCGGCATTCGCATGGGACTTGTGGACAACCACTTGCGCATTGACAACAATCAGCACGCCATTGTCGCACTGCTGAACGCCCTGGCAGTGATGGCAGATGCTTCCCCTATGACTGATCCGCGGATAGAAGCATCAGCGCGTTAATAAAAATGCAATTGCCTTGCATCGAAAATAAGGCTGTGCTATCGAAGTGCGCCCCACGGGCGAGAGGCGCACGTGCGAAAGGGATGAGCCATGAAAAAAACACCGCTCGAAGAAGTGAAAGAGAGGTTTGGCTCAAAGGCGAACCTCGTGAAAGAGCTAAAGACCCTTTTTGACAAGGGAAAATTGTTTGAAGACAGCTTGAATCCAGATAAGGGACTTACCCACGTGTCCAATACCAAGCTACTCAAGCTGCACAAAGTCGCCGGGGAAGTGCGCGATCGCTTTACAACGCGAGAAAACCTCATCGATGATCTTCTGAAGACAATGAAGCGCGAAAAGGATGGGGGGATCAAGGAGCGCTTTGAAAAGTGGGGATTGCCCCGCCTATGGGATTATTATAAGCACGTGACAAAAAGCTGATTTTTTGTTCAGCATTACCCCTCACAGGGCCTGCTATGGGTGTCTACCGTAGACTGGCGCGGGCCGCTCTTTTGGAGTGTCAAACGACACAGCACTTTCCAAATTTAGGCCTTCTGAAAAATGCAGAAACTGAACTGTCCGGTTTTACGTGGGTGGGCTTTCTGGGTTGTCTTTTGGTCCCGAGAAAGCAAGGCCGATTTTTGGTGGAGGGCGGATGCCGGAGCGATGGGTGATTGGTTCATCTTCGATTCCGAGACAGTCACTCTGCGGCCCCCGCGTGAGGAGGTTTTCCCAGGCAGCGGCAGCCCGGCCGCGGTCAAGGTGCACAAGGAGCTGTCGGTGGGCAGTGGGTATATGACCGGCTTCCACTTCAACTTCAACCCGGCCAAGGACCATGAAAGTCCCCACCTCACCATCGACGAGCGTATGGGGCTGGTCATAGACCTGGGCTACGTGAGCCTCGCGCGAATTCTGGCCTGTGAAAATACACCGTCAAATTTGTAGAGCGGCTCAAGGACAGCCGGAAACCCAAGGTAAACCGCATCACTCGAGGCGAAGTACGTGGTGAGTTCTTTGACGGCGACAGCTTCGACAAGCTGCTCATGAACGAGGTCATCGTCCTCAATGGAAGCTGCGTGGAGGCGGATGTGACGTTTAGCAGAGGCAAGAAAAAAGTGTCATGCCGATTGGTGATGATACCGACCCGATCGGTTACTTGATTTATCTGACCGACTTTCCCAGCGGCACCCACGGACCCCGCCAAGTGGGCGATCTGTACCGGGTTCGCTACGAAATGGAATTCGACAACAAACTGGACAAGAGCGGCGCGCAGCTCGACCAGATTCGCGCGATCACGAGAGCTCGGTGAGGAAACAACTTTGTGCCAAGCTGCTGCATTCGCTCATCGTAGACGTGCTTATTCATAATGACAATCTCGAGCGAACCTGAAAGGAATATGTCTGCCGTGGCCCACTACATTGCCTTGCCCTGGCCTATGCCTTTCGGTCTCGTCACGTATTGCTGGTCACCACGCTTCTTTACCCCGATACCCCGCCCGAATATTAGGATCGCCTTGCAGATCTTATCGCGGACTAAGGCCGCGAACCCAACTGACGCAGCCGCCCCCGTGTCCTGGACCAAATCCTTGGTCTGACCACTTGTCAGACAACGACATGGACAATCTCTTTGCGTCTCTGATTGAGGCCATCGTAATACACGATGTCATTGATCCAGAGAAACTACTGCCGGCGATTGCCCCTCTTCCTATCTGCCTGCTGGTCGGGTTCCATCTGGCACAACCCATTGTATTCTTCCGAGACGCTGGGCGGTGAGTCGTCTTGCAAAACGATCATAAACTGACAGTGATTCTGGCGGCTGGTTCGTACCACAGGGCCATTTGGGTACAGTCCGTTGAGCAGGATCATGAACGACTGGCGAGGTAATGACTTATTAGCCGTGAGGTTAACCGATCGAGCGGGTGGGGAATCTCGTTCATCTCGGGAAACAGCTGGCGCAGATGGGCGATCAGCACTGGTCAGGTCAGCTCTAGGCTGGCTTCACGCCGGGACGACATCGGCAGCACAAAGCATAGGAAGCCGTACAACAGACCATCGTAAGCTGGTGCTCTAGCTTGTTGGGATTGCGAAAGTCTTTGATTTCTCCCAGCGATTGGATCACCGCCGGCAACAGCGGCCTAATCCCGTCGATAAATCGGCGGACTCTCTCCTCCACCTAGGCCTGTTCCTTTTCGGGGCTCCTATGCCCGCTTTTCCTAATCGACACCGATGGATTTGTCGCCCGCATAAGTCCCTCTAAACATACAAATACACAAGACTTTCCAGTTGCTGACTGATATGCAGCTAGATAAAAATGTGTTCTACAGGAGCTTCAACCAATCCAAGTGATAAATTTTTATTCATTTTTTTATTGACATAACCTTTTATAAAAGGTTACTACTTGAAAAGTAATTTCATAGCTTGGATCAATTGAGTCTCCGTCCAGACGGACCCATATTTGTTGATATATAGACGGCCTCCTTGGCTGCGCACAGAACGTAGGTTCTGTTTTGGGGAAGACAGTATAACTGTGTTTAAATGGGGAACATTTCAATACAAATTCAATTTTATGTTTTTTGTAAACACCAAATATAGAGCACGAGCTCCACCTCAATTGTTTTATCAGTATTAATTGAGAACACAATTGAAGGTTACGTTTGGTTAAAGAAATTGTCGAATCAGGTCATGATTCTATTTGATAATAGAATCATTTATCCAAAATTTGTTTAAAAGGAGATAATTACAATGAATTCCGTGAAGAAACTTTCATTTGATTTGTGCCGAGGTGGCATTATAGTCAGTTTAGTAATGTTTTTACAGGCTTGTGATGAGTATAGTGACAAATATGGCCCAACGCTGGCCGAGAGTGAGCGGCTTGATGAAGATGTAATCATTTCAGATGGGGAAACAGGTGAAAGCGAGATGCTGGCGGGAGAAGATATTGAAGACGAGGAACCAACTTTTCGGGCATGGACTGGTTGGACATCGGAGGAATTCCCACCTCTCGAGTGTACTAGTAGGCGGTTTGTCCGTGGTTTCGAGTGCAACTACCGCTATTGTGACAATGTTAGAATGGATTGCTACTACACTGGCGTCTCGTATGGCGACAGTTCATGGTCTAGTTACTTTTCGGAGGAGGGCTCTGGCGGAGCTGATGAGAGACATTGTGCTTGGGGCGACTTCATGACCGGAATTGCCTGTAGTGGAAGATATTGTGACAATATTTCAATTGAATGTACAGAGGCTATTGGCAAAGGTTTTGCAAACTGCAACTGGAGTGGCTGGTATTCAGAGGAGCAAGGACCGTTTCAAACCCCTTCAGGCTATTATATAAAAGGTATTGAGTGTGATGGTAGCTATTGCGATAATAAAAGATTTCGTTATTGCAGGATGGTAAACGGCTGATCGAGTTGGCTTGAAAAACTGGGAATCATTTAGTGGTTTCCAGTTTTTCATTTACATGATAACCTGGTTATACGTATGAAGTGGTGCTTAATTATAGTTTTATCCATTTTGGAGAGCATTTGTACGTATAGCGTGGCTGATCATCTACATAATGTCCAATCTATCTATAAACAGTCTATCTATAATGGAAAACAAGTCGAAGACGGGAAGTGGGAATCAGTCGTTGCCATTCGAGCTGCAGGTGTAAACTGCTCTGGTACACTTATTTCTTCCAAGTTCGTTTTGACCGCCGCTCATTGTCTGACTGATGTTTTTGATATTAATGAAATAGTGGTATTTTATGGCAATGAAGTCAATAATAACGTGGAAATCGCTGTCGATTTTTATGAGATACATCCGAATTTTTGCGGATTCTCAGATTGTGGTGATGACGCTCATGATTTTGCTTATCTGCGCCTTGCAGAAGAAGTTTGTATTGAGGAACCATTCCCCAAACTCCTGTTCGGTGACGACCAAATTCAAAACCACATTCATGTTGGGGGCACGGTCACTGCTATTGGATTTGGATTGCGTTCTAATGATGAGATTTATTCTGGCGGTACCAAAAGGAAGGCAGACTTAAAAATATCGTCTGTGACTGAGTTAAAAAAGCAGTTTGTTGCCGGTGGAATGGATGGTGATACATGCAGTGGGGATTCGGGTGGACCAGCATTTATTCAAGAGGGGGACAAAGGGTGGAGACTTGCAGGTGTGTTGTCAGCTGGGGTAAATGAAATCTGTGGTTCAGGGAGTTACTACGGCGGTGTTTGGGAAGTAGAACCCTGGTTACTCAGCCGCACGGACTATGACCCTTTTTCAGTTTCCGAGGAGCTACAGCCCTGCCAACCAATGGTAGATTATACTTTTAGCGGCGGTTGTAGAGTTGGCGCGGATTCAGCACATGTGGACAATAACTGTTTTATAAAAAGAATATTAACTTTATTGAAACCACTCTTTATCTTTTAAAAATGTTCGATTTTACCAAAAATGGAGACTGCAACGACTGAATTAGGATAGATTTTGCAATAGTCTTCCATAAATTGACCAAAACGCAGCTTTGGCTTCAAGCAAAGCGGTTTGACATAAAAACCGGCACCCTACCTTAGGAGTGGGTGAAATTAGATGAATCAAAAAGAAAGAAAAAAACATGTCGAACTTCGAATTCTGTTCGGAGCAAACCCTCTCCCCGTCGCCCTGGGGTTTCCACATCGAGTCGCGCAGCCTGGGTCAAGGGCGCGAAGCATTGAAGCGAGGCATTGATGCTGGCGAGAACCACGATAATTTGTTTTTGCGACGGGTAGACGACATAAATGTCTGATTTTCAAAAAAAAAAAAGCCCAAACGGCCTCCTCATATCCCCCACTACGAAAGCAAGAGAGGCAGAAAACCGTAAAATTTATTAATTAAAGGAAAGAGAGGTAATCAAATGAAACCATTTTTCTCTATTTTCATTATTATTCTGCTTTTTTCATCCTGCAATGTCGATGGTTGCGGCAAATTTGATTCGCAGTATTCTCTGCCATCCTGTAGCGAAATTGTAACCACCGCAGATTTTCAAGAAGCTTGTGGAATAGTACTTGATTTTGCAATCCTAGATAGCTATGAAAAAAAAGAAGATTTTCGTTGTCGCAGAGTAGCACGCCCCGCAGACAATAAACGACACTACTTTCGGTTCACCGCGGTACGACAAGACGGAGATGACGAAGCAATTACACTAAATCAGACAGTGAAGGATGGTCTACGGTCTATTGAAGCGCATTTTCAGATACAGGGTATAGATGTGGTTATCAACGAATCATCACTGGATGATGAACCATTAATATGCAGTTATGAAGAACATCAAGCAATCGCAAAAAGGATACGTAATCGTATACATAGAGGAACGTAACCTCCATGAGAGGGCCTTCCCATTTTAGCCATGTCTGTCCACCTAAGCACCAACCCACCAATATCACAGTAGTTTGATACATGAAAAATGGACCTCGAACGGGCATGAATTCGTTGTTGAAGCCTAGGAGGTTGATTGGGGTCCCTCTTTGCGAGGCACGATCTGCCTGCGAATCGATTTTTCATCCACCCCTAGGCGCCTCGGAAGGCGATAATTGCCGGGCTCAACAATCCGTTAATGTAGCGCTGCCTCCTACCCTCCGATCAATCAATAGAACCAAACGAAGGGAATTCACTTGCTCCCCATTGAGCCACGATACTTGCATCGGACTACGAAATGTTGTGTCAAGAATTTTAGCGGCGCTGTCATATGCCGTAATTACTGAGGTTTGTTTTTTGAACTGTAAAAGATGGGCCAGGGGACAAGGTTTGGATCCGCACCTCCAGTTTTCACGCTCTCTTTACTTTGGACAGATCAAAAGGCCTATGTCAGGAGGTCTGAAATCCTACATCATCTGAGTTCTTTGCTCGTGGTACCAGCGACTGAAGATTAGTACCTGCCAGAGCTGCCAGGACAAATCATAGCGTTGGCTCTGGTGTAGTTCGAAAAGTCGATTCAGATAATCCAAATTGAAAATCCCAGCTGTCCGGTATACCGGGCTCTCGATGGCATCACGGAGATCAGACTGGAGCTCGCGGCGAAACCAAAGATTCAAGGGGACTGAAAATCCCTGCTTGCGGTGGGTCATTACTTTGGCGGGAAGGTGGGGTTCGATGATGTCTCGCAGAATATGTTTTGTCCTGTCCGGCCTGAACAGATAGGAGATGGGTAGGGTTTGCATGAACTCCACCAACAGATGGTCGAGCAGTGGGACACGGGCTTCTAGGGAATGTGCCATACTCATCCGATCTACCTTAGTCAGCACGTCGTCCGGAAGGTATGTTAGAAAATCCGCAGCCATGGGTAGCGAGAGATGATTGGTGGTGTTGTCGTGGTTTTCGATATTTTCGTGGATGACGGCTGTGTGGGCCATGTCGATTGTTGCAGCCATCTCAGGTGTATAGAGATTCCGGCGCATTAGTGGGTTGAAGTTCGTGCGGAACAGCGCATACGCTTCACAAGTATTTAAACCCGCGCGCCTAAAAAGGTTCCAATTGCGGCTCTCAACTGGTAAGATGCTACCAAACCAACTTACAGCGTTGCACATCCAGGCCGGCAGGCGTTGGAGCCTGGCGCGCTCTTTGGCGATGGTGATGTATCGGGCATATCCGGCAAACAGTTCGTCGCCACCATCTCCGCTCAAAATGACAGTCACGTACTTGCGCGCCATTTGCGAGACATACCAGGTCGGAATCGATGAGGGATCTGCAAAGGGTTCTCCATGCGCGGACAGTACTGATGGCAACGCCGCCACTGCGTCAGCGGATACGATCTCCTCTTGATGATCTGTGCCAAAACGCTCAGCAACTGCTCGGGCTATTGGCAATTCGCTGTAGGCCTCTTCGGAGAAGCCGATCGAGTAGGTCTTTACCCTTGCTGCGCTCGCTCGAGACATGAGCCAGACTAACGCAGAAGAGTCAATGCCGCCGGACAGGAACGCACCCAACGGCACCTCGCTCATCAGGCGAATCTTTACCGACTCCAGGAGTAGCCGTTCCAGTTCATGTTTGGCCTCTTGATAGGGCAGTGCTGTTTCACTTTGACGAGCCGGAAGCCGCCAGTACGACTGAGTGGTAAGTGCGAGTATGCCCCGGGGCAGCCGTTTGATCACTAGCCGATGCCCTGCCTTGCATTTTCGTACATCGCGAAAAATAGAACGAGGTGCGCGGATTGCGCCATAGGCAAAAAAATCGTCAATGGCCTGGGGATCCAAAACGGTTTCTATGAGCTGGGAAGCCATCACTGCGTTAAGCTCTGAGCCAAATACCAGCCGCTGCTCATCAAAGGCGTAGTAGAGGGGTTTAATGCCAACCCTATCCCGGGCCAGTAATAGCTCCTGTCGCTCCCGATCCCAGAGAGCAAAGGAGAACATGCCGCGCAGTTGATCCACACAGTCATGGCCGTATTCCAAATAAGCATTTAGGATGGCCTCGGTATCACTAGTGGTCTGAAATTGATAGCCGCGGGCTAAAAGTCGTTTTCTCAGTTCTTTGTGATTATAGATTTCACCATTGAAGACAATGGCCGCCCTGCCGCAAGCGCTCAGCATCGGTTGCTGGCCTCGAGCCAAATCTATTATCGACAAACGCCGGTGTCCCAAACCCAGGCCCTGGTCTACGTGGCACCCGGCATCATCTGGTCCGCGATGGGCTATTGCATCGCACATCGCAGTGAGCAGATGTTGATTGACGACGCGATCCCGCTCAGCATAGAGAATTCCAGCAATACCGCACATCTATCGCATCTTTCCGGTGAGGTTGTACAGGGCCTGGATGAGGCGCTGGGCGGTATGGCCATCTGACTTATACACATGCCGAGCAATCCAGTCTGCTGACCGGGCAGCACAGCATTCCGAATCTTCAAGGCCTCTACGGATGCCATCTTTAAGCTGCACCAATGAACGCGCGGTCAGTCCCCCGTTGTCCTCGGGATCGTTCATCCACAGGGCTTCCTCTGCCTTCACCGTCCGATACGAAACCCTGCCCCTTTTTAATTGGGCATAGGACACGTCTGCATGTTGATCCTCAACCGGGACGATATGTATTGATGGGCGACCCAAATAGTAGAAGTACGTGATAAAGGATGAGAGATTGGTAGCCATCACGTCCGCTGCACAAAGGTCGGCCAGATTGTCCGGGTAGTCGGACTTGTGCTTGACCTGTACACGACGAAAAGGTTCTACTGTTCGATAAAGGGTTTGCAGGTACTTCGCGCTGTAACGCTTTCTGTCGTGCAAACAGAGAATACAGCTGGCGCCGGCCTGTTCGATGCAGCTGAGCACACTTTCGAGGAAGGCCATGTCAGCCTTAAGACCCTCGAAAGTGTTGAAGATTCGTCGCCGGTCTTGGTGTCCTGAGAGAATGCGGCCGTAGTGCCAGGAGATCGAAAGCAGCACCACTTTACACTCGATAATGTCTATCTCGTAGAAAGGTTGAAGCTCCGCCTTTGAGTACGGTGGATCGAGTAGGAGGTCCGAAAAGCACATGCCGATTACCTTGCAACTCGCGGCGTCGAGTTTCCATCGTTCAATACGCCAGCGCTGATCGAGTTCACCATAACATTGGGCCATGAAAGACTCATTGGGCAAGCGCGGGTCCACACCGGTCAAGTGCTTTACTCCACGATAGAACACTCCAAGATCACGGACTCCGCGGGCCTTCCAGCCTAAGCCGTGCCACATGGTGCAGAAGGGGGTGCCCTTGGGGAATCTTGGAATGTGATTGTCTGCCACAATCACATCGGGTGAAAAGGCTTCGATCCGGCTTCGAATATCAAATGCATTTTGATCATAGATTGCGCTTGTCAGGGGTTTAAAGCGGGCAATGGGTTGGGCATGGAACACCTCGGGTTGCTCAGTGGTTAACAGTAGCTCGCAATCGGGATGGGCATCTAGTGCATAGGCCATCGCGAGCACGTCTGTTTGCAGCGTAGTGGCCCAAATCAGTACTTTCATCGGTGCAAATTCCAGGGTCTATTCATCAGCCGGTTTTTTGTACTTCCAAAAGAGTAAGGTTCTGCGATCTTCTTCCTCGAGTTTCAGCAAGACAAGCAATACCACAAAGAGCGCCACACCTGCCAGGGAGCAAAGACCCTTGAATAGGTGAGAGTCAACCTCAAAAAACAGGGTATATCCAGACAGCAACGCTACTCCCGGAACAATGGCCAGATAGGGCTTGTAAACTTTCCGGGGCATGATGCGCGCCTTTACCAAGCATTGAACTTCCACCAGCTGCATGACCGAAATCGCCAGGGAGGCCAGGGCCGAAGCCACGGCTGCGCCGATTAAGCCGTACTTGGGAATCAACACATAGTTGAGTACCAGGTTCAAGCCGGCCACGACAAAGGAATTGAGCAGATTCCACAGGGAGTGCCCGGTCATCACGATGATATTGCCAGCCAGGCCAGTGGTGCATGAGAGCAGTGGTGGGATCAACAGCAGCAACATAAAGGTCGTGTCATAAACATAGGTTCTGTGAAAAATGAGCAGCAACTCATTGCGAAAGAAGGCGACGATCAGCGCCACGGGAAAGGCAAGGGTCGCTGTCCAACGGGAAATCATAGAAAAAGACAGGTTCATACCCTCGCGGTCTCCGCGCTTGTGAAGCCGCGCGATAATAGGCGCATAGACGCCTGAAAAAGCGAGCTTGATCTGGCGGATGTTACGCACCACCTCCGCCCCCATCGAGTAGAAGGCGATCAGTTTGGGATTGACCGCAAAGTAGCCGAGCATCACCACATCCAGCCTGGTGATGAACGTATTGAAGGTCATGTTCAGGTTCTGCGGTATGGCAAACTTGATCAGCGGCAAGGAAAGGCGAAAGCCGAGCATGGCCTTGAACAATTGGATATAGGAAAAATAGCGTGCAAACACCAACAGACTCACCGCGGTGAGGGAGACGTAGGTTAGCAGATAGGCTTTCAATAAGCTCTGGAGGCTGACGTCGTTGAAGTAGAAGCCAATCGAGAACAGGAGTAGGAGTAGCGGTGCCAGGAAGCCCTGGATCAGCGCTTCCCATTTCATCATGATCAGGGCCTTGGTCGCGGCAATCACGATTATCGGAATTATTTGAAAGGGCAACGACCAGGTCAGAAACACAATGCCTTCGGCAACACCTGCCTGCTGGAATTTCTCGGCTAGCAGGCGGTCTCCTCCTAGTTGGGCCGCGGCGATGCACAAGAATGAGATGGCCAGCGAGATAACGAAACCGTTGGCCAGCATGCCATATAGTTTTTCTTCCCTTTGATTGGAATCTTCCTGATAGCGGGCAGCAAACATCAACACCCCGTCGTTGATGCCGCTCACCGTCAGGGCCAGGACCACGGAGATCGCACTGTAAGCTACCATCCAATAGCCCACGGTAGTGGTTCCGTAGAGGCGGTTTAGCAGGATCAGAAACACTGGGAAGAGGACCTTGCCGAGCATGCCCAGTACATTGACCAGCGACCCCTTTGCCATGGTTCTGTCGAGATGTTCCTTGGCGATTTTGTCTTTCATTGATTGCTCACAGCAGGGCGTATCGATCAATACCGGCAGCGTTCGACGACTTGGTCAAAGTGGGTTTCCAACGCTGCGATGCGGTCTTGAATGTCGTACTCTTTTTCCATTTTTTCGCGTGCGCGGTAGCCCATTTTCTTGCGCAAATTGGCATCCTTCAGCAATTGGGCGAGATAGGTGGCGATGGCCCGCGCGTTGTGTTCGGGCACGAGGAAGCCGGTCTGTTCGTGGTCGACAATCTCTGGGATGCCACCATGCTGGGTCCCGATCACCGAGACATAGCGCGCAGCAGCTTCCTTGGCCACGAGCAGGCCGGATTCCCTGTCTCCGTTCTTAGCAATCACACTCGGCGCAATAAGCACATCCATCGAGAGCATCAGCTCCAAGACGTCTTCGTGTTTCATCACCCCCAGAAACTTGACCTTATCGGTGATCCGCAGTTCTTTCAACAGCGCCTCGTACATCGGTCTGAGCTCACCATCTCCAACGACGTGCAGTGTGGCGTCCAAACCCTGGGCGAGCACGTCGCCAAAGGCGCGCAGGCCATACTCGAAGCCTTTTTTTTCGGTGAAGCGACCGACCATCAGGCAGTTTGTGCCACTGCGAGACGGCAGGTGATCGATCGCGGGGATTTGGACGCCCAGACGCCAAACATGTACTTTTGAAGGGGGTGCACCGATCTGGATCAGTAGCTCAGCCAGCTCTTCGGAGGCTGCGAGGAAGCGATCCACCTTATTTAACATGGCCTTTGAGCGAAGCCAGTAGCGCCAGAATTTGGGAAGGTAACGGCTCCTGGTGAACAGCACTGGAACGTCGTATCCATGATAGGTCACGATCAGCGGTGCCCGGGCCGCAGATTTGTAGGTCAACGCGTAAATGCTGCCCGGCCCAAAGTGCGCATGCAGCAGATCGAAGTTCCCCTGATGGATGCGCCTCAGATGCGATGGACTAAATGTAGTGACGCCGTAGCACAGCCATTCAGCTTTGCCGAGCAGCGAATGATTGGCGTTTAGGGCGTGGACTTTATCAAAGGGAAATTTGGCTTGATTGAGGCGATTGTGAGAGAAGACTTCGACATCATAGCGCGCGTGGTATCGCACCTCGTCGTAAACGAATGTCTGGGAGTACTCCACAAAATTGGTAGAGAATTTTGCCACTTTGCGCCGTCCACAGATTGCCGCCATGGCCATTCTCCGTCGGCTATTCCTGCTCCAACCCAGACATATGGCGAATTAAGCATTTCATCGACGAGCAGTCAAGGCAGGTGGATTTTTCATTGCTTTCATCATTGCGGGGTCGCTTCAGGTCCACCTTTTTACCTCATTTCAAGTGCGGCGCACCCCAATTGAGATTACAGTATTGGTAGCAAAATGGGCACGAAATGGTTATATAGCCATCGGGTTTCGGACGATAACGTTCAAACTCCAGGAGGTCCTTTAAATGGGATGGAATTACACGGATAAGGTAAAAGATCACTTCATGAACCCGAGAAATGTCGGCCGCATCGAGGAGGCCGACGGGGTCGGAGAAGTGGGATCTGTCGCGTGCGGTGACGCCCTCACGCTGTCGATCAAAGTGGATAGGAAACAAGACACTATCGTAGATGCAAAATTTCAGACCTTTGGATGCGGCAGTGCCATTGCCTCGTCTTCGGTGCTCACCGAGCTCGTAAAAGGGAAATCCGTGGCAGATGCCCTGAAAATTACGAACCAGGAAATAGCAGACTTCCTGGGCGGCCTGCCAGCTGAAAAAATGCACTGCTCAGTGATGGGTCGCGAAGCACTTGAAGCTGCGATTGCCGATTATCGCGGGGAAAAACCAGTAGCAAGCGAAGACGAGGAAGAAGGGCGGATGATCTGCTTCTGTTTTGGCGTGACCGAAGGTAAGATTCGACGCGTCGTGGCAGAGGACAAGCTGCGCACCCTCGAAGATGTAACCAACTATACCAAGGCAGGCGGTGGATGCGGTGCATGCCAGGACGAAATCCAAGCCATCCTAGATGAGATCTGGGGCAGTGAAAAACCTGAAAAACCCAAGCCCGCAGTCGAGAAGAAACAGCTGACCAATCTTCAGCGGATCAATATCGTCCAGGAAATCCTAGACAATGAGGTGCGCCCCCTGCTCCAGCGGGATGAGGGGGACCTGGAGTTAGTGGACATTGACCGGGCCCATGTCACGGTCCGTATGACCGGCCACTGCTCGGGCTGTCGTGCCGCTGGCCTGACGTCCAACTGGATCCAGGAAAAACTGCGGGAAATCGTGGATCCGACCATTACCCTGGAGGTGCTCGAGGAGGCCAGATAATGCCGGTTATTTACGCCGATAACAACGCGACAACCCGCGTCGATCCAGAAGTGTTCGAGGCGATGATCCCCTTTCTCACCGAGCGGTACGGCAATGCCTCCAGTATTCACTCATTTGGCAGTGATCTGGGCCGGGATTTAGAATGGGCGCGGGAGCAGGTCGCCGAGGCAATGGGCGCGGTCCATGCAACAGAGATCGTCTTTACCAGCTGCGGCACAGAGTCTGACAACACTGCTATCCGATCGGCCCTGGCCTCTCGCGCTGGCAGGCGACGGATCATTACCACGCGGGTGGAACACCCGGCTGTGTTGACCCTGGTTCGCTATCTGGAGCGGGAGGGATACGAGGTCACGCTGCTGCCGGTGGACGGCGAAGGCCGCATTTCCCTCGATGAGCTCAAGGACGAGATGGGCGACGATGTTGCCGTGGTATCGATAATGGCGGCCAATAACGAAACCGGGGTTCTTTACCCGATCGAGCAAGCCTGCCACATTACCCATAGCTACGGTGCCCTGTTCCACACAGATGCGATTCAGGCCCTGGGAAAAATTCCGCTCGACCTCAAGAAGAGCGAGGTGGATCTGCTCTCGATTTCCGGACATAAGGTTCACGCGCCAAAGGGGATTGGCGCCCTATATGTCCGCCGGGGGCGTCGGTTTCGACCGTTTATGCTTGGGGGGCATCAGGAGCGGGGTCGCCGCGGTGGCACAGAGAACGTCGCGGGCATTATCGCCCTTGGCAAAGCAGCCGAGCTCAGCAAAAAGCATCTCAAAGACGAGCAAAGCCGGGTTAAAAAGCTTAGGGATCGACTGGAGCAGGCCCTGTTAAAAATCGAGGACAGCCGCATCAACGGAGATACCCGCAACCGGCTTCCCGGGACCACCAATATCAGCTTCAAGCGCGTGGAGGGTGAGGCGATTCTCCTTCACCTGAACGAATATAACATCTGCGCCTCATCTGGGTCGGCCTGCACATCTGGGTCTCTGGAACCGTCCCATGTCCTGCGGGCAATGGGCGTTCCATTTGATTACGCCCACGGATCTGTCCGCCTGTCTTTGAGTCGATTCAACACAGAAGCGGATGTGGACAGTATCATCGAGGTCATGCCTGGGATTATCCATCGCCTGCGGGAAATTTCGCCCTTTAAATCCTAGGATTTTATACAGTCCTATGGGGGATGATAGAGGCGAATGCGGATCGGTTTCTGTCTAAAAACTCGTTGGGTTCGTTATTTTTCTTATGCCGACGGTTGTAATGCCTCAGCATGCGACGGTGTCTGACCGCTGCGTTCAGGGCCTCGCGACCCGTGGGGTCCCATGATCTCAGCTCCTCACTTGTCGGATCGATGATCGCGAGTGCGGCCATTGCGACCGACACCGTGCGCCATCGTTGTATTTCATTGGCTCGCAGGGGCAGTTTTGACTTGATATCGATACGGTTGAACGCCCCTTGCCAACGGTTGTGACGCTGTACCCCAAGTGAGCGCTTATAGATGTGGTTCGAGACCTTGTGTGAAAACAGGGTCGGCGAGAGTTTTTTAGCCAGAAATTGGTCGTATTCGTCAAAACACATCGCGGACATCTCGAGCCATGTGTTCCTCACATGGGGGGCCATTGACAGCAGCCGTTGGTCGAATCTCGCTTCCCAATAGAGATGCCCGACCCCCCAGGCGCGATAATTGGCGACCAGTCGATCCGGAATAAAGTGGTTGTGGGCCACCACATCGGCGCCCAAGTGACCGATATAGCCGAGCATGAATGCCTCATATCGATCCCCGAGCTGTCTGGCCTCCTTGAGCAGGGCATACGCCACGTGCCAGCTGTGGCAGTGGTTCTTCATATCTGCTAAGTTTTTCCCCACGACGGCATCTGCGGCCAGGTTTCCATAGATGAATTCCGTGGGATATCGTTTAATGAGTTGCTGTACAGCAGGTACCAATGCCGCAATGCCCGCAACGAGTTGGAGTGAAAAATCGATGTGCGCTACTGGTCCCCAGGCAACTGCTTCTGCGGGAAACAGGAAGATAGCGACGGCTGCGATTGTTATCCCTGTCTTGGGTCTCAAAAGAAATGTGCCTAGATGCAACATCGCTCACCAGTTTAACCTAGCATTGCGAATGAGCAAGTCCACTTGCTCTAGACAGGCACTACCGTATAGTTTAGGGAAGTAGCGCGCTGCATTTTAAAGGAAGAGCCCATGACCGGCGAACCAGAGATACTGAACACCGTGTCTGAACTTGCGACCGCGGTGACCGCGCGCATCCATTGGGAGCTGGAAAACGGCGTCCCCGGCTATCAACCGCACGAAACCAAGCTGGATGCATCAAGCACTCCTGAGAGGGTGGATGACATACATTGCAAAACGCCCAATCTATCGCATCCAGAGACACTCGATGACCTGCGACGCCACATTGGGGATTGCACGCGGTGCGATCTCCACCGCGGCCGGCAGTCGATTGTTTTTGGCGAAGGGATACCCAACGCGCGCCTTGTTTTTGTGGGAGAGGGACCCGGACGGGACGAAGACCGTCTGGGACGGCCCTTTGTGGGTGCTGCAGGGCAATTGCTCGACCGGATTATCGCTGCGATTGGGTTTGACCGATCCCAAGTATATATCTGCAATGTGGTGAAGTGCCGACCGCCTGACAATCGGGTGCCCACGGAGACGGAACAGGCCACCTGCGGTCCGTTCCTACGACGCCAACTTCAAATCATCGAACCGGAGATCGTCGTCGCCCTGGGCAGTACCGCAGCCCATTTTCTTCTTCAAACGCGGGAGGCTATGGGCCGATTGCGCGGCCGTTTCCACGACCTCGAACAATGGCGCGTAATGCCGACCTATCATCCAGCCTATCTGCTCAGAAATCCCTCTGCAAAACGGCCTGTTTGGCAGGACATGCAGTTGGTGATGGGAGCCATGGGAACTCCCAATCGCCAGGAGTGAGGACATCTGGGATGATGCGTGCAAAGGATAAAAAAAAGCCGATTATAGATGATTTATCAATCTTCGAAGATCCCTTACCCCCCCTCGACCACGACGAAACAGACGATTGTGATGCCAAGGAGCTCGCTACATACATCTCCGAAGTGGTTGATGGGGTCGAGGAGGAAGAGCTCGACCTGCGTTCGGATTCGGACACCCCCCCTTTGATAGACGAAGTGTCCATTGCCAAGAGCATGTTAATAGAGGCGTCAGATGAATCATGGGTGGATGATACGGAAAGCAACTTGGGCGCGGCAATCGACACCGCCTTTGGCGACGATGCCGAGGGTTGGCTCGAGGGCGGGGATGGTGAAGGGGAAGGGGCTATCGAACCGCTCAGCGATGACTGGTTCATAGACGATGATGCACTTTCATTGCCTGACGACGGCGGCGATCTAGAAGGTCCTGATAACGAGGCATCCAGTGATTTCGAAATCGGCGAGGCATCTTGGGACAATTTGGATGACCTCGCTTCAAGTAACGAAGACGAAGAGGAACCCATTGCCGCTATGGAGCGGCTCGGCATCGACCTCGACACTGACGACTGGGATGAAATGCCGATGCTCGATCCTCCTTTTGTCATGGACAAGCAGTTCCTCGGACCCCATAGGGGCGGGGTCGCCGCCGCAGCATTTGCCGACGGTTCACCCCTGGCGGTGGGCGACGGACTCTATGTCCTCGGTGCGGACGGCATGCTGTATCCGGTGGTCTGCTCTGAGAGTATCTCTGGTATGGCAGCGACGAGCATTTACATCCAAGGCGAGTCGGTATTCATCGGCACTGCCACCCGGGGGCTCCTCGTCACCCGAGATCGGGGAAAGACCTACAAACAGCTCAATAGCTGGTTTACCCAGGGCCTGGCGCGGGGTCTTTGTACGAGTTCAGAGCAGGTCTCAACCCAGTTCACCGTTTTTGGTCAGGTTCTGCCAACCGGCCATCGACTCCTCGGATGCACTGGCAAAGGGCAGCTGTTTTGTAGCAGTGACAAAGGACTTACGTGGCGAAGCCTACCGATTCCTGGTCCCTGCGAGGCAGCGGCGCCAGTGGTTGGTACGACCGAGCTGATGCTGCTCACAAGGTCAAAAACAGCTGGCATTCAAATGTGGCGCAGTTGTAACCTGACGGAATGGCAGCCGGGTGCCTTACCGAGCACGGTCAGTGCGTTCCGTGGGGTATATCCATCCATCTCATTGGCAGCGGTTGCCGATACGATTCTCCTCGGTACGGCGGACATTGCCTGTCCCCTCGTATGGTCGTTGGACAAGGGGCGTTCCTGGCAGATAGATGATACCCAAACCGGCGTTACTGCAGTTGCGTTGGACCCGGACGATCCCGTCTCAATGGCAGTGGCCACACATGATCCGACCATCGATCAGGGGGTTATCCGCGTCAGCAACACAGGTGGTGGCAATTGGCAGACAGTGCTGCGAATCGATGACGCTGGCGCGCGTATTACTGGCTTATCCATGCGCGCGGGTCGAACGCGTGAATTGCTCGCTGTAACCGAACACGGGGTTTATATTGTCACGCTGGCTAGCATCTGCGTTTCCCATTGAGTCGAATTGTCGCATTATAGGGTTAAACCGGCTAGGATAAGACCATCATGGATGAGAATAACTATCCTGAAAATCTGAAAAAAACCGTCATTCGCATCTGCCCTGCCTGTGGCGTGGTGAATCCTGCTGGTCCGTCTGAAACATGCCCGCATGTGCAACTGGCCCGTTTTGACGGCATCAGTGATGCGCTCTCCGAGCTGCTCGATCAGGTAGCAAGCGCCAGGCGTGAATTCGCGACCCTGCTCACCCAGCTGAAGGAGCAGGTCAAATCGGCCCTGAGAAGCCAAGAAGCCGAGATAGAGACGCCCCGCAAAGCGCGCCCCAGCGAGGTCGATCGGTTGTCGCCTCGTGCCGGCGCACCTGCGGTGGCTGCATTGAGCTTAACAAATCCAGAACGCACCCCAAGAAGGAGCGCCAGGTCCCACAACAAATCTCAGCGACCTCCGCAACCCGCGTCTGTTGACCCCCGGCAACTCGAGCTTATTGCGCGTGAGCCGCCAAAAGGCGATGCGTAACATGCTATGAAAACCATTGTTATCGCAGGCGGTGGGCGACGCGTTGGCAAAACGACCCTCGCCTGGAAGATCGCTAAGCTCCTACCCGATGCAAAAGTCGTGAAACTGGGCACCCATGCCCCGCGATCGGATAAACCTGCCCTACTATTGCCTGTCGACAAATCTTTTTCAGCTGTATGCCGCCGCGTTGGCAACTGCGCGTACCTAATTTTGGAAAGCGGGTCGATACTCGATGATCCCACATTTGAGCCGGATCTGGTTTTGTTTTTGCCGGCAACGGATGGGCGCCTGGACAAGCCGGGTAGTGAGCGACGGCGCAAAAGAGCAGATATTATCCGCGGCGATACCTGCTCAGCTGCTTGCGTAACCGATGTGTCCAACCGGCTTGATATTGATCTGGACACTGCCAAATCACTGGTCAAAGCCACCGGCACTGTCCCAGTCGAGGGCGACACGACGTAGGGTCGCATCGCGAAACGCCCGTCAAAAACCCACGTAGGGGCGTTTCGCGAAACGCCCGTCAAAAACCCACGCCGGGCGCATCGCGATGCGACCCTACGTCGTCCTTACCGGCACTCCCACTGGATCCAGCGTTGGCTTGCGGTTTTGAATGCCCGGCTTCTTTTGGCTCGTTTCAGTACCTTGCGATACGTTTTGTAGTCTGGAAAGTTCCCCCTGGCGAGCAACCCCGGCACGGTCCACTTTGCCCCTTGGCGCGTCTTTTGACACTCCATTCTAGCAGCGGTTTTGGCGACCCGCTCAGGGGCATATTTCCCAGTATCGAGCTCTCTTAAGGATTGGGCAAAGTTTTTATTTGCCGGATCCAGTGCATCTGCTTTGCGATAGTGTTCAAGGGCGCTTTCTTTGTCGTTTTTAGACAAAGCCACAACAGCCAAGACACCCTGTGCCTCTGCCTGCGCCCGCTCATCCCGGCTTTTTTCCAAGATTTTTTCAACCGCCTCAACGGCCATGTCGAACCGTTCGTCGCGAAGCAATAGGAGCGCCTCCCGGAAATAGGCCATGCCGTAACGGTCATTAAGGCGCCGCGCCGTGCGGAACCGCTTCATCGCCAGGTTGAACTTTCGATCCCCATAGAACGCCATGCCTTGGCTGTAGGTGACCTCGGCATCCACATTGCGATTTGCCCCCTTGATTATGTCTAACGCGTTTCTCTTTTCTTTTGAGCCAAACACCACCCATCTGAACTTTCGTCTGTACTTATCTGTTTTTTCCATCTGCTCCACGATCATGTCCCCATCCTGGTACTGGGAAAACCATCGACCAAATGGATCCTTTTGCGCCGCTCCCGATGAGCCGAGAAGGGATGCAAACATTTTCGCCGGCACCTGCTTGGTATACTCGCCATAATAATGAAATCTTATTTCGTACAGCAGATTATCGTGGAGCAAAAATTCAATACGCGGCCCCTGGTGATTGGTTTGACCGGTTGGATATGCCTCCACGCGCGTGCCCCCGGTCAATGAATCATTGCCATAGGGGCCGGCATGGGACAGATGGTTAAATCCCGCACTGACCGCTGCCGCATTCAGCGTGCCGAAGAGTTGGCAAATACCCGTAAGCTCTAATTTTTTTAATAGGCTCGTAAATTCCTTTTTCCAGGGAAAATCCGGGTATTCAGAGAGGGGCCGACACGTGAATTTGGGAGGGGCGATCAGGGCCAACCCAGCCGGCCCAGAGGGCGCCTTTGCGGTTTCTTCAGCGTGGGATTCAGCTGAGGTATCGGCAGATCCTACCTGACCCGCCCCCATGGTCTCTTCATTGCCAGTGGGTTTGGGCGAAGCGTCTGCTTGATTTGCTGTTTCCTTGGGCGAGTCCGACGCTGGTTCCTCGGATTTGTGAGCGCTGATGTCCGCTTTTTCGACCTTTGCAGAGGGGGTGGAGGCGACATGGGAAGTTTCGGCGTCAATGCCAAGCAAAAGCACCAGGACAAGGACGATACCCACGAACAGGACGCTCGCGATAGCTACCCAGTGAATAGGGCGGATGCGCTTGGCATCAGATGGTTGGGAAGGAAGTGGCAAGGGCGCATCCTGCGGCAGTGTTGGGGGCTCCTCGTCGTCATCGACAGGAGGCGCTTGAGATGGTCTTGGGAGCACGACCCCCTCATTGGGGCTGGCACCAATCGGGGGTGCTTGGGATGGCTTGGGAAGTACGACCCCCTCATTGGGGCTGGCACCAATCGGGGGTGCTTGGGAAGGTCTGGGAAGTACGGCCCCCTCATTAGAGCCGGTGCCAATCGGGGGTGCTTGGGATGGCCTGGGAAGTGGCAGTGATGGTTCAGATGGTCTCGGTGGTTGGGGGCCAGGTGTCGATGCTGCCGGGGAATCTGATGGTCGAGGCAATACAGGCTCTTGTGCTGTTGGTGGCTCAGATGGTCTTGGCAGTTGGGGACCAGTTGTCGACGCCGACGGAGGATCTGACGGTCGAGGCAGCACTGCTTTTGGCGGCATTTGAAGCCCCAGTGGGGTAGGGCGGCTTTCCACGCGTGCCGGCGGTGGCGACGGAACACCCGATGCTTTATCTGGTTTTACGCTAGACGGCTCGTCTTGTTTCTGTTCAGCACTGCTAAGTGCGCCTTCCTCATCTGCATCGGTTCGGCCTTTATTCTGTGGCGCGGCGTTGTCTGCAGGAGAGAGTGCCGATCCGCATATGCCGCACTGGGTGGCAGAGGCCGCCACTTTGTTTTCGCACAACGGACATGTTCTGGCGTTGGTCATTCGCATCCCTTTCAAAAACAACTGTCAATCGTTGGCCCTCTCGAATGTTCTTCAAGACCTTCGTTGGCTATTTTATCATCTAAGCGGCTATTTTTGCAGTACCTAGTTTTTTCCCTGTTACGGGCATGAAGCGAATGTGGCGTTATGATGCGACGGGATCCCCAATTGCACTGAGAACCTGTTCGACCAATAGTGGAACTGGATCCTGGTCCATATTCTGTCCGTATGTTGTATTAAAGGTATAGCCCATTCTCACCACTATCAGCTCTTTTGAAGGGATGATCATGACCCGCTGTCCATTGTGGCCCCGAAAGCTGACGAGTTCTTCTGGCAGGTCGGCATGGAGCACCTGGTCTGTGTTTAACCACAGCTGGGCGCCGTAGATAGGGCTTGTCGGGGCAGGTGTGGTGGCAAAAGCAACCCAACCTTGGGGCAAAATTTGTTCTCCTTTCCACCTGCCATCATTGAGGTACAGTAGGCCGAGCCTGGCCCAATCTCTCGTGGACATGCATATGCTGGCCGCTCCTACAAACGTGCCGCTGGGATCAAACTCTACCACGGCAGTGGCGATATCTATCTTGTGGAACAACTCCCCTTGAATAAAGTGATAGGCATCCTCAAGGCTGCCGCCCAGCGCGTCTTGGACAATTTTGGACAGGAGCATGGTGTCGCCGGTGGAGTAGTTCCACACCGTACCCGGTTTTGCTCGCATCGGCCGTTTCGCCATGTAGTCGGCATAGTCGTGTTGTCCATACAACATCTCTCCTAGGTGATTATTCAACCCCCTGGGTTTTTCGTTGAAGTAAAGCCCGCTGCTCATGTGCAACAGATTCAAAATGGTAATCTCCGATTTTTCTGCTGTGTCGGGCGCGTGCCAGTCGATAGGTGCTTTATCGTTGACGTTGAGCAATCCCCGCTCTTGCAGCATGCCCACCAGGGATCCAGTGACTGTTTTGGACATGGACCAGCCGAGGATAGGGCTAGACGCGTTAAACTGAGGTGCATATCGTTCGGCAATCAGCTTGCCTTTGTAAATGATAACGACAGCTGCTGTTTTTTTGGGAATTTCCTGATTCTCTTTAAAAACCTCATCCATGGCCGCTTCAATGGCCTTATAATCCACGTTTTCTGGCAAATTGGGATGAATATCCCCTGTGCCATGGGGCCAGGGCAAGTCAGACGGTAGGGTCAATGTAAGCAATGTGGGCTGCACCTTGAGCAGTTCAGCTCTAGTGGTGCCGGTTGTCAGTGTCGTGCCTAGGCCGGGCCGGTAAACTGCTTCAGAAACATCACCAGGGGCACTGGCCCTGACCATGCGGTGTTGGCGGTCGACTGCCACGTCCCAGATGATGGGCAGGGGTGCCACTTCTGGTGCTACATAGTCATCTCTCATAATGGGTTCATCAACGCCTGTTACCCAAATGCCCGTGCACGTATTCTTGGCAGCGTATCCGGTCCCGATATGCACATCCTTGTATTCAAACGCAGCAATGGAGATAGCCAAGAGCGGCAAAAAAGCGAGTAAGGTCATTGTCCATCTTACCCGCTTAGTGAACTTAAATTTCCTGACGCTTGACATTAATTTGCCCTTCCATCTTTGCTCATGGGAGCATTGTGCTGCTGCAAATCTACAGCGCTATTAACCGAACAAACCATACCATCGCTGTTTTAATCCATGGAACCGTCGGTCGAAGTTCTTTGAACGGAATCATAATTCTGCGTGGTTAAATATGAATGAGATCGTGATCCCAGTCCATTTATGCAGCTGGATTGGGTAAATCAAAGGTACAGTCGAAAAGTGTTGTGATTAGGGCTTGAGATTTTGCTTTTTTTTATATATCGTGTTTATCGGTCGACCGGCCGACTGAGAAATAGATGAAGATACAAAAAGAAAAACCAGCCAAACACGCTCAGAAAAAAGAAGACATACTCGATGCCGCCAGTCGCATCATCGTGGATAAAGGCATCAAGCATACGAGCCTATCTGATATCGCCAAGGAGTTGGGTATCAGCAAGGGGACCCTCTATTACTATTATGCTTCGAAGAACGACATTGTTTTTGATATTGCCGAACGGCACATGCAACGGATTACAGAACGGCTATTCTCCATTATCAAAGCAAGTGAAAGCCAAGCATCTTTAGAAAAGATTTTTGGCGCGGTCATTGAGAATATTCTAGACGCTAAGACCCGCAGCAGCCTGCACATCTATCTGATTCGCGAAGCGCTTACCGGCAATAGCGCCCTAAAGGAGCGATTTGTTCATACGTATCGCCAATGGTTTGCATTAACCGAAGAGATATTTCGCAAGGTCCTGAAAGATCAGGGCGACTACAGTACCCTAGCGCCGATCATCGTTGCAGTATTAGATGGGCTTGTTATTCAAACCATGTTCGATGTTCAAGAAAACCAGATTGAGAATACCGTATCGTCATTGCTCAAAATAGTCGTCTAGTACGGCAAAGGAGTTTTGAATGCCAACTTTCTATTCATTAATGAAGACAGGCCAGAGACAGGGGGCGGCCCAGCTCGCAGGCCTGATATTTTTTGTTCTCGGCAGGGCGTTTCAGTTCGCGTCCAGGTTTGATCCAGATGTTAAAGAGGAGATCAAAGCCCTGCCAGAGGGGTTCACACTGGTGATGAATATTTTGCCAAATGGGCCGGGCATGGCAATCGAGAAACTGAACGATCGGCTCGTATACCTCGGCGGGGATGTGGAAACCGGGGATGTGGTGATGACCTTTAAAAATATGGCATCTGCGATGCTGATGCTGACCCCTCAACAGGGAGTTGGCCAAGCCACTGCCGAACGCCGCTTTGTGGTTAAAGGAGATATCAGCTATGGGATGATATTCACCCGTTGTTTGACCATCGTGCTCGGATATTTGTATCCAGCGATCATTGCGAAAAGACAAGTGAAGCGACTGCCGCCCATGCCGCCCAAAAAGCAGTTTCTTCGCGCCATGCTGTACCTTATCGGCATTCCAACTGGAGTTTAATCGACATGCGTTTTATTCAACGATTGATCCAAAATCTGCCATTGAATTTGGCCAAGGAGCCCACCATGTTGCCCAGCTATTACGAATATTACAATCCGGTGAAGATAATTTCTGGAAACAAGGCTTTAGACAACCTGCCCTATGAGCTCAGCCAACTCAACGCCCAGAAGCCATTGATCATTACGGATAAGGGGGTTGTGAAGGCGGGGTTGATGCGCCATGTCACGGTGGCCTTTGACGCCGCCAATATGGATGTTGGCGCGATTTACGACGAGGTACCGCCAGATTCGTCTAACCAAGTCGTCAACCAAATTGCCGATGTCTTTCGCCACAATGACTGCGACGCCATCGTGGCGGTCGGTGGTGGATCGCCGATTGATACGGCAAAGGCCGTCAACATCGTCGTAACTGAAAACGCGGATGACCTCTTGGCATTCGA
The DNA here is from genome assembly GCA_030065855.1 of Myxococcota bacterium. Classification (GTDB taxonomy): domain Bacteria; phylum Myxococcota_A; class Polyangia; order JAAYKL01; family JAAYKL01; genus JASJCT01. The sequence continues at coordinate 3,746 of JASJCT010000032.1, read as the reverse complement.
GGGTGCGGATCGCCTAAAGACGCCTCAAAAGCCCTTTATCGTCATTCCGACCACGGCCGGCACTGGATCCGAGGTGACCCTGGCAGCGGTTATAAAAAATACGGAAAAGAAGATAAAAATGACTTTTTCTTCTCCGCTGTTGCTGCCAAAAGTAGCGATTATCGACCCGCGCATGACATTGACAATGCCCCCACACATCACAGCGGCCACTGGCATGGACGCCCTTACCCATGCAATGGAGGGCTACACCTGTCTACAAAAAAATCCCCTCAGCGATGCCCATGCATACGCTGGGATTAAGCTCATCAGGACTTTTCTCATACGGGCTGTTAAAGACGGAAAAGATGCCGAAGCACGCGTTGGCATGGCAAATGCGGCCACAATGGCTGGCGCTGCCTTTAGCAATTCCATGGTCGGCATGATCCATTCACTGGGGCATGCAACCGGCGCTGTTTGCAGTGTTCCCCATGGGGTGGCCATGTCTATTTTTCTGCCATTTGGACTCGAGTATAATCTGGAGAAAACTGAAAATGCTGTTGCCGAGCTGTTATTGCCGTTTGGGGGTGAAGAGGAATACGCGAAAACAGCTGCTTCTAAGCGGGCCAGGCGCACCATTGCCCTTGTCCGAGAATTTCAACAGACCCTCAAAGATCTATGCGGCCTCCCAATGACCCTGGAACAGGCTGGCGTACCCAAAGACAAGCTAGAGGACATTGCCAAAGCCGCCATCAATGACGGCACACTGGTCTACAATCCGGTTGAGATGGATCTCAATGACGCACTGGGCGTCCTCAATGCAGCATATCAGTAGTTAGCGCCCTAGCACTTCCATTCATTGCTACCCGAGCACCAGCGAACATTCCTGGGGCTTTTAGTCAAGTACAAACGTGGCGCCCGGATCTAATACGGTAACGTCTGTCCATGGCGCATAACGGCTCGCGTAATCGACAAACGCATCAGCGCTCTGGTCCAATAGGGGAAACGTCCCAAAGTGCATCGGGATGGCCACCTGGGGGCGGAGCAAGCGCAAGCTTATCGCTGCTTGGCGACCGTCCATGGTAAAGACGTTGCCAATTGGCAGCAGTGCGACATGGATCGGGTAGAGCGCTCCGTAAAGCCCCATTTCGTTAAACAGGCCGGTGTCACCGGCGTGATACACTGTTCCCCCTCCGGGGAACTGGATGATATAACCAGCGGCAATACCGGTATCAGATGAATGGGTGGCCTGGGTCATGACGATTTTGATCCCATCGATGTCGATCTCGCCACCAACCGCACGGCCCCAGCCCCAGACGTTCTCCTGTGGCAGCCCTTCACTCAAGAAGCGCAGCGCTGTATCGTAGAAAGCTAAAACCACGGCGCCGGTGGCCAGCGCGATGGCTTCGGTGTCGCCCACGTGATCGCCGTGGTCGTGGGTGACGAGGATGAGGTCTGCTGCTTGGATGTCGTCAACTGTGATAGGACACGTTGGGTTGCCCGTTATCCACGGGTCGATGAGAACGGTTTTACCCCCAGACTCGAGTTTGAATGCAGCGTGACCCAACCAGGTGATCCTCACCGGTTCTGTGACTGGCGGTTTGTGCCACTTGCTCATTAATCCCGCAGCGCTAGAGGCATCGAATTTGGCGTCGTTTAACAGCCCAGTGTTGCCGGCGAGCGCTGAATTGGTAGCACCAAAACCAAGGCCGACGATGACGATACCGATGACAAAGACACAGAGTTTTTTCTTCATGGTTCTCTCCTATTGCTGGTTAAAATTTCTGGTTCAATAGCGCCTATTGGGGGCGCCATTGAGGTGCCGGTGCCGCTTGTCAAGCGGCTTCCCCACGTCGCAAAACAGTCCTGCTAGCTCGGCGATTGCAATCACTTACCCAAGTTGAACCGTCATTGTTTACAATTGTAATACGTTTGATATTACAATTGTAAACTTTCCTGTCAAGCGTTTTTAAAGCTTTTTCTGCAGTACTCAGATTGCTTTACTCAATCGGCTCCAGAATCGACAGCGAGCGAATTCCTAAATCCGCCTCTGCCCAGCTGTTATTGCCGGAAGGGGATTAAAATGGGCTGATATAATAAATTTGAATTTTGATATATTGGTTGACTTTCTAAATCGCCGCCGGCTCCTGGTTTAGAGAAGGTGACGTTCGATTCGCGGCAGTCGTCGAAAATGCGAGTGGAGAAACAGGAGCCCGTTGGCCCCCGTATCGAAGTGGAAATGGCGTTGGCAGTGGTGTAGGTAGTTTCGGGTTGCTCGAGGGAAGAGATGAGTCCCACCGCGGTGAGTCACATTCTGATGAAACTGCGACAGAATCCGAGTACCTACGCCGATGGTCGGGTGTGGGAATGGATTCAGCTCCTAAAAGAGCAATAGGAAGGGTACGTCCCATTTACCATTTACCATCGATTGTTGTGAAAGCCGCGCATCGTGGGCGTGTGCGCCGCAAAAAGGCCACCATCTGCACTCCCAGCGGGATTGCTGTTGCTATGGCGATGGCATGAGGTTCCATCGGCATTTCACCTCCCAGGCTGAGTGCAAGGACCAGTTGCAGAAATACATCGAGGAACTTAAACGGGAACTAGCTGGCGCCGAGGAAGCTTTTCAGAAACTCGATTGAGCGGGGACCCTCCGCCTACCCACCCATGCCACTTTAGCACCCGCGCTGGGATTTTTGCCTATTTGCAGGAAATCCGTATAGATTAGTAGAATGCACGATCCACATTCAAACTGCGGCAATTTCGGACACTGCGCATGCGGGGATCACGGCCCTCAGATTCGAAACTACCTCGTTCCCTGTCTCTTACTCCTACTTCGGGACACGGCTTCCCATGGCTACCAACTCATGGAGAACCTGCAACAACGCAAATATTTGAGCATGATCCCCGACGCCGGAGTTGTTTACCGTCACCTACGCCGCATGGAGCAGGAAGGACTCGTCACCTCCAGCCTCGAACCTGGAGCAGGACCCGCGCGCAAGGTGTACACCATCACTGAGGCCGGTCAGGCCTGCCTGCGCGCGTGGATAGATGGACTGGTGCAGCTGCGCAATTTCATCAAGAACTTCCTCAGCGATGTGAACGGCGAAGGCGGCCGAACGGGGAAGGGGACGTACCCTTCCTATTGCGTTTTTTTCTTATGAAGCGTAGGCTCGTCTCATGCCAAGAACAGCGCGAATCGACTTTCCCGGTGCAAGACATCACGTGATGAACCGGGGAGCCAAGGGACAGACCGTTTTTTGCAATGTGGATCAATGCGACCGCTTTCTGGATCTCCTCGGACAGGCGGTCTCTCGGTACCGAATTCGAGTCCATGGATTTGCGATTATGCCCAATCATTTTCACCTGATGGTGGAGTCGGTAGAGGGAAATCTGGGGCAGGCGATGAAGTACGTCTGTTTCCAGTATGGCTTTTATCTAAACCGCGCCATGGGATGGGACGGCCAGGTATTTCGCGGTAGGTACAAAAACAAGCCGGTGTATCTCGAGGAGCATTGGATATACCTGTTGGCCTATCTTCATCTTAACCCGGTGCGCGCTCACCTCACACCTGACGAAGACAAGGCGATATGGACGAGCCACAGGGCGTATCTCGGCAAAACAGCGGGATTGGAGTGGCTGACCACAGTGGAGATGCAGTCGTATTTCGAATCGACAGGTGGGTATCGACAGTATATCGCCGAGGCCAAAAAGAAGCGGTCGCAGCCGCCAGAGGGTTTCGAGAAGGTGACGTTCGATTCGCAGCAGTCGTC
>JASJCT010000135.1 GCA_030065855.1 Myxococcota bacterium | reverse complement strand
TGAAGATGGTGATGCCCGGAGATAGGGTAGAGATGACAGTGGAGCTGATAGACCCTGTGGCGATGGAAGATGGGATGCGGTTTGCCATACGTGAGGGAGGCCGAACGGTGGGTGCCGGTGTTGTTTCCTCCATCATTGAGTAAGAGGTAGGCCGCCATGTCGACGAAGATAAGAATTCGCTTAAAGGCATATGACCACAAGCTGCTCGACCAGTCCACATCGGAGATAGTCGGAACAGCAAAGAGAACAGGTGCGCGGGTGGCTGGGCCAATCCCCCTGCCCACGCGCATCAACAGGTACACCGTGCTCAGGGGACCGCATATCGACAAAAAGTCCCGGGAGCAGTTTGAAATCCGAACTCATAAGCGCCTCATCGATATTCTCGAGCCCACCCAGCAGACCCTGGATGCGCTCATGAAGCTCGATTTGAGCGCGGGTGTGGATGTGGAGATCAAGAGCTGATTCAACCACTGTCAGCGCGACGTTCGCGATAGGCATGAGCGCGGATGGGGCCGTCAGAGGAAGAGCGATGCCCAAGCTAAAAATAAAAAATACAAAGAACGAAGAGGTCGGCGAGATTACCTTGAGCGATCGGGTATTTGGTGCAGATGTGAAAGAGCACCTGATGCACGAAGTTGTGAGAATGCAGCAGAATCGCAGACGCTCTGGCACTGCCTGCACAAAAGAGCGCAACGCCGTGGCCGGCGGGGGGGCAAAGCCCTATCGCCAAAAAGGCACGGGTCGCGCGCGGCAAGGTAGCAGGCGGGCCCCTAATCACGTGGGTGGCGGGACGGTTTTTGGTCCGCGACCCCGGTCGTACAATTTTTCTCCTCCCAAGAAGGTCAGGCGTGGCGCCATGTGCAGTGCGCTCTCACTTTTTGTAAATGAAAATCGGCTTATCGTGGTCGACAAGTTCGAAATGAATGACGTAAAGACACGCGATTTATCCGAGATTCTGGATCAACTCGGGGTTCAAAGCGCGGTCATCGTCGACCTTCGCGAGAATGAAAAACTGAAAAAGAGTGCCGGCAATCTGTTGGAACACTGTTTCCTGCCGCCTGAGGGCCTCAACGTGCTCGATATTCTCAAACACGACGAGCTGATCGTTACCGAGCGCGCTGCGCTTGAAATTGAGAAAAAACTCGAGAGCCCCGTGCGAGTAAGGAGGGTGAACTGATGAAATCGCTCCACGATGTCATCGTTCGACCGCTCATTCTCACTGAAAAAGGTGAGACGCAACGAGCAGAGCATAACAAGATCTTCTTTCAAGTGGCCATGAAGGCAAACAAGATAGAAGTGAAACAAGCGGTCGAGCGGCTGTTCAATGTTCAGGTCATCGATGTAAATACCATGGTCGTCAGGGGAAAGCCGGGGCGGATTGGCCGACGCGTCGCAAAGCGGCCGAATTGGAAAAAGGCAGTCGTTACGCTCCGCGAGGGCGATACCATCGAATTCTTCGAAGGGGTATAGGCGATGGGTATTAAGCAATACAAGCCTACATCTGCTGGTAGGCGGTTTATGACGGTGGCTGATTTCTCCGAAGTAACGCGCAGTGAGCCAGAAGCATCACTGCTGAGGCCACTCAACAAGCGAGGGGGGCGAAACAATAACGGGCGCATTACCTGTCGTCATCGGGGCGGCGGCCATAAACGCCAATATCGCATCATTGACTTTAAGCGCAATAGGATTGGCATCCCAGCCACCGTAAAGGCGATTGAATACGATCCGAATCGATCTTCGCGGATCGCCCTGCTCAGCTATGCCGACGGCGAAAAGTCTTACATCTTGGCGCCTGATCAGCTAAACGTGGGCGATCAGGTCATTTCAAGCCGTCACGCGGATATCAAACCTGGCAATGCCTTGCCGTTGAGATTCATTCCCCTGGGCACCATGGTTCACAACATAGAGCTCAAGCAGGGAAAAGGCGGTCAGATGGTGCGATCCGCTGGCACGGCAGCCCAATTGCTGGCCAAGGACGAGCAATACGCGCATGTCCGATTGCCGTCTGGTGAGGTGCGGCTCATTAACATCAGCTGCCGCGCCACCATCGGTCAGGTATCGAACATCGATCACTCTCGCATACGCATCGGCAAAGCCGGGCGCAAGCGGTGGCTGGGTCGGCGTCCAAAGGTGCGCGGTGTGGCCATGAACCCGGTCGATCACCCTATGGGCGGGGGCGAAGGGCGCTCTTCGGGCGGCCGTCACCCCTGTACACCTTGGGGAAAACCCACAAAGGGATTTAAAACGCGCAAAAACAGGTCGAGTGATAAATTCATCGTCAAGCGGCGTGGCCGAAAGAAATAAAAGGGCGATATCATGAGCAGATCAGTTAAAAAAGGGCCGTTCGTCGATGAACATCTCATAAAAAAGATAGACGACGCGGTCCGAAACCAGAGCAAGAAGGTGATAAAGACTTGGTCGCGGCGCTCAACTATTATTCCCGAGACGGTGGGCCTTACGTTTGCGGTGCACAATGGGAAGAAGTTTATCGCCGTGTACGTGACCGAGAATATGGTCGGACATAAGTTTGGTGAGTTTGCACCAACGCGGACCTTTCACGGACACGCTGGGGATCGGAAGGGAAAAGTAGGGGGCAAGAAATAGAGAAGGTGTTGATTTTATTAGATTTTTTGGCGACACGAATCGCTTGACTGGACGCATCGGATATGATACTTAGCGGCGTCTCGACGGCTGTAAATTGGAGTGATTTTTTTTAATGATTTCGATGATTAACACAATGGCACCCCAGGTGTTCAGCATCGTATTGGGGATTCTCAGGGCCGTCGGCTCGAACGAGCGCCCACTCGGGTGAGGCTATTTAGAGGTTATTATGGAATCCAGGGCAACAGCACGCTTCATTAGAATTTCGCCTCGCAAAGCGAGAATCGTGGCTGGACTGGTGCGCGGAAAGGACGTTGGAGAGGCGCTGAGCATTCTCTCCTTTACCCGCCGCTCTGCTGCGCCGCACATAAAGAAACTGATTGAGTCGGCATTGGCAAATGCAACAAGAGCGTCATCCGGAGTCGATGTGGACTCTCTTTACATCAAGCGTTTGACGGTTGATATGGGACCGACGCGCCATATGCGACGGTGGCGTCCCAGGGCCATGGGACGTGCGACGAGAATCGTCAAAGGGATGAGCCACATGAGTGTGGTTCTCGATATCCGCTAAGCGAGGAGGACGAAGTGGGTCAAAAGGTACATCCTTACGGCTTGCGGTTGGGCGTCATTAAATCTTGGATGTCCACCTGGTACCAAGACAAGACATATGCCAAGTGGCTCCACGAGGATATTGCCATACGGCGCTATATTAAAAACAAGCTCAGGCATGCCAGTATCTCTGAAATCGAAGTCGAGCGGGCGGCGAGCAAGTGCAAAATAATCGTTAGAACAGCGCGGCCGGGCATCATTATCGGCAAGCGCGGTGCTGGCGTCGAAACCTTAAAGACCGAAGTGCAAGCCCTGACATCAAATGAAGTCTTCATCGATATTCAGGAAGTGCGAAAAGCAGAGACAAATGCCCAACTTGTTGCGGAAAACATCGCGACCCAGCTCGAACGCCGGGTGGCCTTTCGGCGCGCCATGAAAAAGGCATTGTCCACGGCGATGAAGTTCGGTGCCAAGGGGATTAAGGTCGAGTGCGCGGGCAGGCTCGGTGGTGCTGAGATGTCGCGGCGGGAGAAATATCGTGCCGGTCGCGTGCCGCTCCACACGTTGCGCGCGGATATCGAATACGGATTTGCCGAGGCGCGCACCACCTACGGCATCATCGGCGTCAAGACATGGGTATTCAAAGGCGAGGTGCTCAAAAAAGCACCGGCCATGAGATAGGTTAGCGACATGCTGAGTCCCAAGAAAGTCAAGTATCGCAAGAAGCAAAAGGGCCGTATGCGCGGTAAATCGTACCGCGGCAATAGTGTCGACTTTGGGGATTTCGGTCTTCAGGCGCTCGGGCCTGGTTGGATCACCGCCAGGCAAATAGAGGCAGGGCGAATGGCCGTGACCCGACATGTCAGAAGGTCTGGCAAGTTGTGGATCCGCATTTTTCCGGATAAACCGCTCACCAAGAAACCCGCTGAAACCAGAATGGGTAAGGGCAAGGGCAGTCCTGAGGAATGGGTCGCCGTGGTGAAACCCGGGCGTGTTTTATATGAGATCTCTGGTGTTTCAGAAGAAGTGGCCAAGCGGGCATTCACTCTCGCTGCCCACAAACTGGGCATACCGACCAAAATGATTGCCCGGGGAGGTGCACTGTGAGGGCCAAAGAGATGCGCGAGCGCAGCGATGAAGAGCTGGAACGCATGCTAACAGACGCGAAAATGCGGTTGTTTCGCGCTCGGCTCGACAATGCGACCCATCAGCTGAACAACACGAGTCAGATCAGGGCCACGCGAAGGGAGATCGCCCGCATTAACACCTTGAAAACAGAGCGGCGCCAACACCTATCGGCGACCGATGGCAACGCACCGCAAAGCGGCGAGGAGTAGGCAAGCAATGGCACAAGGACGCAAGCGGACGCTCATGGGACGCGTTTACAGCAATAAAATGGATAAGACCGTTGTCGTTGAGGTTCGGCGCCGCGTGAAAGAACCCCAGTACAAGAAGTACATCGAGCGACGGGCCCGCTACAAAGCCCATGACGAAAACAATGAATGTACGATCGGGGACACCATAGAGATTCAAGAATCCAGGCCATTATCGCGAGACAAGCGCTGGGTCGTCACCCGCATTATCGAGAAGGCAGTGGAGGTCTAAGTCATGATTCAGATGCAGACGACACTCCAAGTGGCTGACAATTCTGGCGCGAAAAAACTCGTGTGCATTAAGGTCCTGGGCGGGTCCAAACGCAAATACGCAACAGTGGGAGATACGATTACAGTATCCGTGCGCGAAGCAATGCCGAATTCAAAAGTAAAAAAGGGCGACGTGGCCCGGGCGGTGATCGTTCGGACTGCCAAGGAAATCGCCCGTCCCGATGGATCGTATATTAGATTTGACAATAATTCCGCCGTACTTGTGAACGCCCAAAACGAGCCGATTGGCACCCGTATTTTCGGACCGGTTGCCAGGGAACTCAGGGCAAAGAAATTTATGAAAATAATATCCTTGGCTCCGGAAGTACTTTAGGCGTTAGCTGGAGAGTAAGACGATGCTTCGTATTCGCAAAAATGACACGGTAATCATCACCGCTGGCAAGGACAAGGGAAAGACCGGAAAGGTCGTTCGCGTTCTATTGGAAAAGAACGCAGTGATCGTGGAACAGGCGAACATCGTAAAGAAGCACGAAAAGCCGAATCAGCAGAACCGAACCGGTGGTATCGTGGACAGGGAGGCGCCAATTCACATCTCCAATGTGATGTTGCTGGATGGAAAGACCGGCAAGGGCACTCGGTTCAAGATCTCGAGCGGTAAAGACAACGACAAGATCCGGGTGGCCGCGAAATCCGGTACAGTGTTCGACTAGGACGAATAAAATGCCTGAGATAGAAAAGCCGCGATTGCGGAATAAGTACGAGAGCGAAGTGATAACCGCGCTGATGAAGCAGTTTGGGTATGTCAATCCGATGCAGGCGCCCAGACTGGAGAAGATCATTCTCAACATGGGCCTTGGCGAAGCCATCCAGAACCCAAAGATACTAGATGCCGCGTCTTCAGAGCTCGCCCAGATAACCGGACAAAAGCCCATGATCCGGAGAGCGCGGCGATCCATTGCCAATTTCAAGCTGCGCGAGGGCATGCCGATCGGATGCAGTGTAACGCTGCGCAGCGCTCGAATGTGGGAATTTTTCGACAGGTTAATTACATTCACGCTGCCCCGGGTGCGGGACTTCAAAGGCCTGTCGAGGAAAGCCTTTGACGGCAGGGGAAACTACTCACTCGGCATCCAGGAGCAGATTATTTTTCCCGAAATCGATTATGACAAGATAGACAAAATAAAAGGTCTGAATATAACATTTGTAACGACCGCGCAACGGGATGAAGAGGGACGCTCACTCCTAGAGCTCCTCGGTATGCCGTTTCGAAAACAGTAGATAGGGTGAGGAGGTCGAGGTGGCGAGAAAAAGTGCCTTTGCCAAATTGAAGCGGCCGCTGAAATTCAAGGTTCGGCATCGCAATCGATGTCCGCTCTGTGGGCGACCACGAGGGTTTTACCGCAAGTTCAACATGTGCCGCATCTGTTTGCGGCAATTGGCGCACCGAGGGGAAATCCCAGGTGTTATTAAAGCGAGTTGGTGAGAGATATGGTCGACCCTATTGCAGATTTAATGAACAGAATTCGCAATGCGGCGATGGCCAAGCACGCGTCCACTCGGATTCCCTTCTCGAAAACAAAGGGTCGCATTATCGAGATCCTAAAAGAAGAGGGGTATATCGATAGCTTTTCCGTGGACGATGGAGACGGCATTCACCGGGAGATCGTCGTATATCTCAGATATTTGGACGACAGCAATACTGCGATTCATCGGATGCGTCGGGTGAGCAGACCGGGTCGGCGATTTTATTGCGGTGCAAAAGACGTCGCCAAGGTCAAATCCGGGCTTGGTGTGGCAATTATTTCGACTTCCAAAGGCATTTTTACGGATCGGGAGGCCAGGCGGCTGAACGAAGGCGGTGAAGTGCTGTGCGAGGTCTGGTAAGTTAGTGCAGCTCTTGAGGTATTGAGATGTCACGGATAGGCAAAAAGCCGATTATTCTACCCAATGGCGTGACAGTGACGCTGAAAGGCAACGATATTGCCGTTAAAGGACCGTTAGGAACGCTGCATCGGCGCCTGTCCCCCAATGTTGAAGTCAACGTGGATCAGAGCGAGATTCGCGTGACGCCGGCTGGTAAAGGGCGCCGATTAAGAGCTTTTTGGGGCCTTTCGCGGGCACTGCTCGCGAATATGGTCGTCGGCGTCAGCGAGGGATTCAAAAAGGAAATGTCCCTTATCGGCGTCGGGTATCGGGTCGCCCTGGAAGGGAAGACGCTGGTGTTTAATTTGGGGTATTCGCACCAGATTAAGTTTCCACTGCCCGCAGGCATAGACGCCAAGATTGGGGATCGGGGGGTTGCATTCAGCGTCCACGGTATTGATAAGGAGCTCGTCGGACAAACCTGTGCGACAATTCGGAGCTTTAGACCGCCTGAGCCCTATAAGGGAAAGGGCATTCGCTATGCGAATGAATACATTCGACAGAAGGCCGGCAAAGCAGGCGCGAAATAGAGGTCTATGAGATGAAAACAAAGGCCGAATGCAGAGCTTGGCGAAAGAAGCGGATTCGCAAGAAGGTGCGGGGTACTGAGACAAAGCCGCGACTTTCTGTTTTTAGAAGTGCAACTCACATCTATGCACAAGTGATCAATGACGACACGCATCAGACAATGGTGGCCGCATCTTCCCTCTCTGCCGAGATTGCGAAAAAAGAGAAAGCCACGAAAACAGAGGTTGCAAAAAAAGTGGGTGCGTTGGTGGCTCAAAAGTGCATGGAAAACAATATAAAAAAGGTTGTGTTTGATCGGAACGGGTTTGTCTATCACGGGCGGATTCGGGCCCTTGCAGAAGGGGCCAGAGAATCCGGTCTCGAGTTCTAGGAGCGCGACATGGCGCAGCAGGAATACAGCCAAGATCTCCCAAATGGGGAGAGCGACGAGCTGATTGAAAAAGTAGTTCATATTAATCGCGTGGCAAAAGTCGTAAAAGGCGGTCGGCGATTTAATTTTTCGGCCCTGGTCGTGGTGGGCGATGGCAAGGGGAATGTGGGCGTCGGATATGGCAAAGCCAACGAAGTGCCCGAAGCCATTCGCAAGGGGACGGAGAAAGCGCGGGCGTCTATGTTCGAGGTTCCCCTTGACGGGGATACGATTCCCCACGAATCCCTCGGCATTGAAGGACCGGGTCGCGTGCTCCTCAAACCGGCAAACCCAGGGACCGGGGTCATCGCAGGTGGACCTGTCCGAGCTGTGGTCGAGGCTGCTGGCATCCGGGATGTATTGACCAAATGCATTGGTTCCAATACGCCTATCAATGTCGTAAAGGCCACGCGGACAGCCCTTAAAAATCTCGAGAATATCGATATGGTATCGAAGCGGCGCGGCAGAAGAGTCGAGGACATACGCTGAGCTGAAGGAATAGTGCCATGGCGAGCTCAAAATTGAAGGTAACGCAAAAACGAAGTGCCATTGGGCAGAACCGGCGCAATCGGGCCGTTCTCGCTGGGATTGGTCTTCGAAAAATCGGCAGCAGTGTGGTTGTAGACAACACGCCGTCATTTCGCGGGATGATTAAAAAAATTATTCATCTGGTTCACGTGGAGGAAGCCGATGTCTGATATCTTAAGCAGGCTTAAGCCGCCAGAGGGTTCGAGAAAGCGGATCAAGCGCGTGGGCCGAGGTCCTGGATCTGGGCTCGGCAAAACCTGCGGCCGCGGGCAAAAGGGACAAAAGTCCCGATCCGGCGCGGGCGTGGGGCGCGGGTTCGAAGGCGGTCAAATGCCGGCCCAGCGGCGAATGCCCAAGCGCGGATTCACCAATCCGTTTCGAAAAGTGTTTACGATTGTTAATTTGAGCAAACTCGAATCATTTGAAGATGGCGCCGTGGTCGACCCAGAGGCCCTTTTTTTAAAAGGCATTATCCGCACGACGAAAAATGACATCAAAGTGCTCGGAAAAGGTGCGTTGACAAAGAAGTTGACCATTCGGGCCCATGCAGTCTCTACTGGCGCTTTGGCTAAAATTGAGGAAGCAGGGAGTACGTTCGAAAAAATTTAGCTGTCTTGCCATTTTTTATTGAGCGGTAAAGACAGGGAAGAGGATTAGACGTGGCCAGCGGCATCGCAAATATCGGCAAAATACCGGAGCTTAGAAAGCGGATATTTTTTACGTTGGGGATTCTCGCTGTCTACAGGATAGGGGTTTTTGTCACTGTTCCGGGCGTGAACCGATATGTCATGCGCAAGCTCGTGGCAGAGGGTTCTGGCTCATTCATGGGGTTGTTCAACATGTTCTCCGGTGGGGCACTCGAGCAATTATCCATCCTCGCCCTTGGGATCATGCCCTATGTGACGTCCTCTATCATTATGCAGCTGTTGTCTTCGGTCATCCCAAGGCTCGCAGAGCTTCGCAAGGAGGGGGAGGCCGGGCATCGAAAAATCAATCAATATACGCGCTATGGCACGGTAATTTTAAGTATTTTTCAGTCATTCGGCATTGCAGCGTATCTCGAGAGTCTCAATCAGACGAGCACTTTTGGCGCGGTGGTCGCCCACCCGGGAATTGGATTCAAGTTGCTCACAATGATCACGCTGACCACTGGCACAGCGTTCATCATGTGGCTCGGGGAACAGATCACAGAGCGGGGTATTGGCAACGGCATATCACTGATCATCTTTGCCGGTATTGTTTCGGGATTACCCGACGCCATATTGGACACGATCAGACAGGCAACAGCGGGTGAACTCGAACTCGTGAGTATTCTGTTTATCGGCGTGGTCCTTATCGGCGTGATTGGGACGATCATCTTTTTTGAGCGGGGGCAGCGCAGGATTCCCATCCAGCACGCAAAGCGCATGGTGGGTAGGAAGGTCTATGGTGGGCATTCCACATTCCTGCCCTTGCGGGTTAATCAGGCGGGCGTGATTCCGCCCATTTTTGCTTCGACCCTGCTGATGTTTCCCAACACGATCGCCAACTTTACCGGCTGGGATTGGTTGAACAACGTCATTAGTTTTGGCAATTGGCAGTACAACGCGATTTACGCCATACTAATCATGTTTTTCTGTTATTTTTATACGGCCATTACCTTTCAGCCAGCAGATGTGGCGGACAACCTGAAAAAACAGGGGGCCTTCATTCCTGGCATTCGCCCGGGAAAACGGACGGCCGAATATATCGATAAGGTACTGAATAGGATTACGTTTGGCGGTGCCTGTTACGTTGCGGCGGTGTGTGTATTGCCGTACCTCGTCATTAACGAGTTTCAGGTATCGTATGCCCTTGGCGGCACTGGATTGATGATTGTGGTAGGCGTGGCACTCGATACGGCTCAGCAGATCGAATCTCATCTGATCACCCGTCATTACGATGGGTTTACAGGACCTAAAGGTACGCGGATACGCGGAAGAAGATCGAGAGGTTGACCATGGATTTGATTTTATTGGGTGGTCCCGGCGCAGGCAAAGGTACCCAGGCAAAGAAGCTCGTGGCGTTGCTCGATATTCCTCAGATCTCCACAGGGGATATGTTGCGCGCGGCAGTGGCCAATGGCACCGAGCTCGGCACCAAGGCAAAAGCGTTCATGGATGCTGGACAGCTGGTGCCAGACGAAGTGGTGATCGGCTTGGTAAAAGAGCGCCTCGGCGAGGCGGATTGCAAGTCGGGTTTTATGCTGGACGGGTTTCCCCGCACGGTTGCTCAGGGCGAATCCTTGGAGCGAACCCTGACCGAGGCGGGCCGTACGATAGACCACGTTGTGTCGTTTGATGTTGACGATGAAGAGCTTGTCTTGCGCATTACCGGAAGACGGACCTGCGGCAAATGCGGTGCGATTTACCATCTCAAGTATTCGCCGCCGCCCCAGGCCGATACCTGTGCCTGCGGTGCCGTTGATCTTCAGCAGCGGGCCGACGACAACGAAGTGACCGTTAGAAAACGGCTTGAAACATACCATTCACAGACCGCGCCGCTCATCTCTTTTTATGCGGAGCGCGGTTTGCTGAGAGAAATAAAGGGCACTGGGCTCTCGCCCGACGGGGTGTTCGAAAAGACCCGTGAGGTGCTGGGCCGCTAAAGGCAAAGGATGGGCTTTGGCGCGGAGGCAGTGATGAAAGTAAGGCCGTCGGTGAAAAAAATTTGTGACAAGTGCAAAGTCGTGCGCCGCCGTGGCGTTGTGCGCGTGATATGCGATAACCCGCGCCACAAACAGCGCCAGGGCTAGGCTTAGGAGGTCGATGTGGCACGTATTGCTGGTGTAGACTTACCGCGAAAGAAGCATTTACGCATCTCGCTCACCTATATTTATGGGATCGGACGTACCTCTGCTGAGGAGATCTGCCAAAAGGCGAAGCTCGATCCCCAGATGGTCACCGAGTCGTTGGCTGAGGGCGAGATCAAGAAAATTCGAGATATTATAAATGAGCAATATAAGGTAGAAGGCGACCTCAGGCGGGAGGTTGCAATGAATATCAAGCGCCTGATGGATCTCGGATGTTATCGCGGCCTGCGCCACCGTCGAGGGCTTCCGGTGCGCGGGCAACGCACCCACACCAACGCCAGGACCCGCAAGGGACCGCGGCGTGGCCAGGCGATTAAGAAGAAACGAACGAGTTAGGCAAAAAAATGGCTAAGGCGACAAAGGGCTCTCGAGGCAAGAAGGTCAAAAAGAACATCCCGTCCGGGGTGGTGCATATTAAATCGACCTTCAACAATACGATAATTACCATCACCGATCCCAGTGGAAATGCGGTTAGCTGGGCGACTGCCGGCACTATCGGATTCAAAGGATCCCGCAAGAGCACGCCGTATGCTGCTCAGATAGCCGCGGATGCGGCAGCGCGCAAGGCAGTTGAAAACGGCATGCGGCAGGTCATGGTGCTGGTCAAAGGACCTGGCGCTGGTAGAGAATCTGCACTTCGGGCGTTGCAGTCCTCTGGATTGAAGGTAACAGTTATACGGGATGTGACGCCCATCCCCCACAATGGATGTCGGCCTTCGAAAAGACGCAGGGTGTAACGAGGTAGAGGAGGAATAGAGGTGGCACGTTATAGCGGCCCGGTCTGCAAACTGTGTAGACGTGAAAGCATGAAGCTCTTTCTCAAAGGAGAGCGGTGCTATTCGGATAAGTGTTCCTTTGAGCGACGGCCCTATGCCCCAGGGCAACACGGTCAGCGCCGGAGCAAGGCCTCCGAATATGCTAGGCATTTAAGGGAAAAGCAAAAGGTACGCCGGATTTACGGCGTTCTTGAGCGGCAGTTTTCCAATTACTTCCAAAAAGCCGACAAGGCAAAGGGGGTGACAGGCAAGAATCTGCTGATCATGCTCGAGCGGCGCATTGACAACGTCGTTTACCGCATGGGCTTTGCCAACACCCGACGGGCGAGTCGGCAACTCGTTCGACACAACCACGTGCTCGTCAATGGCCGCCGCGTGAATATTCCGGCATATCTCGTAAAACAAGGGGATGAGATTACCATTCGCGAGCGCTCAAAGAAAATTGCGGCAATCCAGGAAGCACTAGAGGCCAGAGAACGCCGTGGACTAGACGCCTGGATTGAATTGGATCAGAAAAATTTCAAGGGAGTGTTCAAAGGGGTCCCTGATGTTCAGGACCTGCAGCTTCCGGTCGAGGAACAACTCATCGTCGAGTTCTACTCGAGATAAACGAAGAGGAGGTCGGCATGTACATGCGCAACTGGCGCGAGCTTATCCGGCCGCGGGGACTGAACGTCGAAGAGGGTACACTTACCGAAACCTACGGCCGGTTCAGCTGCGAGCCTCTGGAACGGGGTTTTGGCATTACCCTCGGAAACTCGCTGCGCAGGGTGTTGCTCTCATCCCTTCAGGGCGCCGCAATTACCGCGGCGAGGTTCGATGCGGTTTCCCACGAATTTACATCGATCCCAGATGTGGTCGAAGATGTAACGGATATTATACTCAATCTTAAAGAGACGATTTTTCGGATTCACGAACCCAAATCGTTCACCCTGCGGATTGATGTCGACGGCCCGGCAGAGGTAACGGCCAAAGATATTCAGATTTCCGATCTCGTCGAAGTCCTAAATCCGGACCATCATATAGCCACTGTCACCGAAGGTGGGCGGTTAGCATGCGATCTGATCATCGGACCGGGACGTGGGTACGAACCCACAGATCGCAGGGACCTTGAAGAGGATATCGAAATTGGCTGGATCCAGATCGACGCGCTCTATTCACCGATACGCAAGGTAAACTACACGGTCAGCAATGCCCGCGTAGGCCAGATTACCGACTACGACAAGTTGACAATCGAAGTATGGACCAACGGCAGTGTGCGTCCTGTTGATGCTGTTGCCTATGGGGCCAAGATTCTAAAAGAGCAGCTCAATATCTTTATTAATTTCGAGGAAGAAGAGGAGACCCAGATCGGCATACCCGAGGAAACAGAGCAGCCGGTCAACGAGCACTTATTTAGAACGGTCGAGGATTTGGAACTCTCGGTCAGGTCGGCCAACTGCCTGCAAAATGCTGGGATCACATATATCGGTGAGTTGGTCCAAAAGACCGAGGCTGAAATGCTCAAGACAAAGAATTTCGGTCGAAAATCCCTAAAGGAAATCCGCGATTTACTGAGCGAAATGGACCTTCAGCTCGGCATGCGGCTCGATAATTGGGAGCAACTGCTCGCTCGTTTTAAACAGCAGCATACTTCATGAGGGCGCAATGAGGCATCACAAGAAAGGGCGCAGGCTGGGGCGCAATTCGAGTCATCGCCGCGCGATGTTTCGAAACATGGCCGCGGCCCTGCTCGTCCACGAAAAGATAGATACTACCCATGCCAAGGCAATGGAGCTCAAGCGGATTGTAGAAAAGGTCATCACCAAGGCCGCCAAGGCAGGGGATGCGGTGGGTAAACCCCTAGATTCCCTGAGCGATACGCAGCGGGCAAGACAAGTGCACCTGAGACGAATTGTGGGTAAGTTTATCCCCAGAGGATACGAGGATGGTCAGGGGGAGTATATCGACGTACTGCACAAGCTGTTTTTTGTTTTCGGCCCGCGATTCAAGGATCGTCCGGGCGGATATACCCGCATCACCAAGCTCGGACCAAGGCGCGGCGATAACGCTCCCATCTCCCGTCTGGAAATTCTTTCCTAGTACCGTAATCAAACGTTATTTTTCGGGTTAAGCAGGTAGATTCCCCCTTGAAAAAGGGGGGAAGGGGGATTTTGTTACCTTGCAATGCCAGGGGAAATGACGAAATCCCCCCTGCCCCCTTTACCCTACTTGACAATTGTCAACCACCTTTCTTGAAATGATTGAGTTTTTTTGATTGAGGGGAACAGCGTTCCCCGGATTGTCCATTTGAATTCCTCTTTCTTGAAAGGCCTTAGCCTTTCAAGTGATGTTGTCCAAG
>JASJCT010000033.1 GCA_030065855.1 Myxococcota bacterium | reverse complement strand
GACTTCACTTGCGGTGACCTCCTGAACTGGGTTTTTTCAGTCGTTTTCAAACCGAGAATACCCAGTGATGACGGGGCTCCGCAAGCCTTTATATCACTGCTTTCCTATGAAGGTTATGCAACCTGGGGGTTTGCCTGTCGCAGAAATGTCAATAAAGAAACTGGATTAAGACTGGAGATAAACGCCGCCCCCCCTATGCATCTACTTTGCACTCGCTGCCGATGGAATCTTGCTTAACAAGCAGCAGCTGGGCCAGTCGGGCCATATTGGTGTTGAAGCTGTCTTGCGCCCGCTGGTTGGGATTTTACAAGTTCTTAACAAGATTTACATCATTTTACTTGCACGTGTAGGACTTTTACGCGCTGGCCGGCTAAAGTTTTAGAAACAGCCGAGGGCCGGGGAAAGCCTGCAGAGATTAACCCGGCCCAAAGAAACTCAGGTGTTAAGGAAAACAAGGAGGAAAGACGATGAAAGCAAAAGTAGTGATCGCAGTGGTTGTTGGGCTGATGTTGGCGCCGCCGGTTCTGGCCGGAGACAAGCACAAACACAAAAAGTGCGACCAGCCAGTGCAAGATTGCCTCAACGGCATGGTCGAGAAACTCAAAACGACCGGTTTTATCGGCGTAGAGCTAGACGATGGTAAGAAAGGTAAGAAGGGTGAGGCCCTTATAGTTACCAAGGTCATCCCCGGAAGCCCGGCGGAAAAGGCAGGCATTGCTGTGGGCGACGAGCTGTACGCGCTGAACGGCATCAAGTTCGACAAAAAGAACCACGAGGCCATGGCCAAGGTAAAGAAGCCCGGCAAGACAGTGACGTGTACCATCAAGCGAAACGGAGCGAACCGCAAGTTCAAGCTGACCCTGGCCCCTATGCCCGCGGATCTGCTGGCAAAGTACATCGGCGAGCACATGATGGATCACGCAAAAGTGGATACAAAGCTAGCCAAAAAGTAATCCGCTCGGGGGGGGGTACCAACAGCGAAACCAAAGACCAAACCTGCTCACTCACAGGACCGGTGCGACCCAAATCCAAGAAAACAAAGATGAAGCTTTGGATTTCCAGATATAGCTCTCGGTTTTTCTGAAATCATCCGGTCATTCTGGCCAATTTCCGAACAAGAGAAAAAAACACCTCACAGGCTCGTATTAGGGGACAAATAGCGAAGTCAGTTCTTTATTGTCTAGAATTAAAAATTTGGTTACTGTAACCAAAACTATTGCGGATAAAGCGGGGCAACAATAGGGAGGGATAAATGTTACGGAGTATCGAGGCTACTTTATATATCGCCATTGTTTTTTGCGTTTATCAGGCCTGCGCAAGTGATAAGAATTCTGACAATGATAGTGCTTCCGACGCGGATGCGGATACCGTTATTGATACCGATACTGATACCTATATAGGCACTGACACGGATACCGAAACAGACACCGCCACGAACACCGAAGCAGATACTGAAACGGATACGGATACGGACACCGCCACGGATACCGACACTAATACAGATACCGAAGTAGATACTGAAACGGACACCGAAGCAGACACTGAAACGGATACGGATACGGACACCGCCACGGATACCGACACTAATACAGATACCGAAGTAGATACTGAAACGGATACGGATACGGACACCGCCACGGATACCGACACTAATACAGATACCGAAGTAGATACTGAAACGGATACGGATACGGACACCGCCACGGATACAGATACCGAAGCAGATACTGAAACGGATACAGATACAGATACCGACAGTGACTCGGATTCTGACGCTGATCCAGTGTCAGTTGAGCCGGTGGGCTTTGAGGTAATCGATGCGGAGTACAGCGCATATCTTGAATCAATCATCGCCGTATCTGCCCAGGCCATCCACCGTTATGATGCTTTCAACAATGACGAACAGAGCGTTGATTTGGGGATCAATACAACTTGCGTATCTGTGTCGCCTGATGGAAAGAAAGCAGCGGTTGGACATGCAAATCATTTATCATATGTCGATCTTGATAACATGGTAATTGAATCGGTCTTGGATACTACGTTCAATACATCAGAAGCGGTACTAGCGAATAATGGGTACATATATGCCTTTCCAATCACGGGAAACATTCGAAGTGTAGAGATTGCAACCGGAAATATCGAAGAGCGATATGGATGGAACCTGTACCGGGCCCGTCTACAACCTAACGGTAATGCTCTGTACGTCGCAAGAACCCACGGTGCGTTAGATCCATTTGCAAAGTACAGTATCGAAACCGGAATCGCCGAGTTCTTGTATGAAGCGACTTCAGTGCCTTATGCGAAACGTGGAACGAATTTGTGGATCATGGAAGACGGATCTCGTTTTGTATCCTCGAGCGGCGGCGTCTTTTCTATTTCCGATATTCAGGAAGAGGATTTCGTTGATTTGGGAGAATTGGAGGGGTTCGATAGTGCTCGAACAGTAGACCACTCCTCATCGGCTGATCAGATTCTCATCGTCCCTCAAAATAGCTATGATGATGTCCTGGACGACGAGGTGCTGGCATATGACGCCACCTCCCTCGCACTATTAGAGACAAGGATTCTGCCCACTTATCCGCTCGGTAACAGCGACTCACTGTCCCATGGAAGATTCGTGTTTTTCAACGCCGCGGGTACGGCGTACCTGGTTCTCTTCGAGGCGGATGGAACCTCGGGATTGGCCCAGAACCGGTTTGCCGTTGGTGTATTTCCTGTAGGAGGGAGCGATCTCGACACGGATACGGATACCGACACGGATACGGATACCGACACCGAAACGGATACCGACACCGAAACGGATACCGACACCGAAACGGATACCGACACCGAAACGGATACAGAAACAGACACGGATACAGATTCCGATACAGACCCACTGGAGGGGCCGTTCACACGTCTCTCTTTTGATATTGTCGATGCGGAGTACAGTGATTTCTACGATTCCATTATCGCAATTACGCAAACCCAATTGATCCGGCACGATCCTTGGAATGATACGGAACAAACCGTACCGTTACCATACCCGGCAAACTGCGTTTCCGTGTCTCCGAGTGGGCAGAAAGCGGCCGTCGGCCACGATAACTTTGTGTCCTACATCGATTTGGAAACCATGACCATCGAGCAAGTCCTCGTTATCACTGACGATGCCTGGGACCTGGTCCTCTCCGACAACGGGTACATGTATGTGTTTGAACGAACGGCGTCCTGGACCATTAGATCCTATTCTCTAGAAATCTCCACGGGTATCGAGACGGAATGCGGGATGCACGAAAGTCGACATCCGCAATCGGCCCGGCTCCATCCCAACGGAAAAGAGATATACGGCACTGATCACGGTACCTCCCCCGGGGATATGATTAAGTTTAACGTGGAAAACGGCCTTGCTGAGTATCTGTACGATTCTAGGTACCACGGGGACTACTGGATGGAAGTACCCATCTGGTTTTCAGAGGACGGATTGCGGATTATCACCTATTCTGGAAACACATTTCTCGCATCGCGCAATCCCATCAACGATATCATCTTTATTGGCCGCTTTGCTGATACTGTTTCCCTAGAGTGGGTCGCCCATTCTGTCGAGGCGGGTAAATTCGTGGCCGTTCCGAGTGATAAGCCGTGGAACGAAGACCGGGATACTGAGATTATCGTATACAACGACGAATACCTGGGCGTCGAAACCAGAGCACTATTGCCGGAGTTCATCGTCGAACAAAATACCTTTTTATCTCACGGCCGGTACATCTTCTTCAATGCTACGGGCACCCGTTTCGTAGTCATCGTCCAAGTCGACGAACTCGCAGAGTTGACTGAGCAGGAATTTGGAAAAGTGATTTACGATCTGTCGCCTTGAAACTCGTAGCAACCATGGTCGGTGTATACTGGGGTTCCCATACCGGTATTCGTGGTATCGGGATCATCGAATCTTGGAAGGCCATCCAAATCCGACTCTGGCGCAGTTAACCCGTCGCCGCCGTCGATACACGGGGAACCGGGCTGTAAGTGAAGATCAGTTTGGAGATTCGTGACCCCTGGTCCCCAAATGTCGACGCGCCTACCCGAAGCCGCTGCGTCAGCGAGCGCCGGTGAGAATGTGCACTCAGCCCCGTCAAATTCAGTGACGGTTCGGGCAACGTCGTCATCTCCAATTTCAATAATATCTCCAACTGTGGGTAGGGTCGTCGCGTTGTCCAGCCACGCCGTTGTCTCAGTGACATAGCTGGCAGTGGTCGTCTCCAACGGGGTGTTAATGAATTTCGGGTTCTCGTCAATGAGCCCCAGATTGCCCAACTCAATACCTCGGATATTACTGTAAAAGGCGAGCACATTGTCGATGGGATGGATTTCGTCCGGATAGTTTTTATAAACAATGGAGTTACGAATGTGGAGCTCGCTGTTACTTTGGGCGTAGATGGCAGCACCGGTTTTGCTAGCATTGGAATTGAAGGTGCAATTGTAGCATGTGGCCTTGATTCTGTCTTCTAAATAGATGGCACCGCCTCTGTTTTGTGAGTGATTCCCTATGAATAAGGCGTTTTCGAGATGATCTGGGTTACCGAAGATAGCGCCTCCGTAATCGCCTGCATAATTGTTCTCGAACGATGCTTCGACGATTTCTATTGTTTGAGCATAAACAGCCCCTCCCCTGTAGGCAGAATTCGATATGAAGGCCGAGCCATGGATGGACGTATGCGAAACATTGTTGATCGCACCGCCTTCGCTGGCATGGTTGTTGAAAAAAGTACTATTATAAACACTTAATCTAGTAAGGAGGTCGAGCGCGCCTCCAGTGCTGTTGGTCTGGTTATTGGAAAAGGAACAGCCATTGATCGTTGTCGTGTTAAGGTAAGCGTAGATAGCGCCACCGCCGGCGTGAATGCTGCCGCCAGCCACGTTGCCCGTAAAGCTTGTATTCGTGATATCGAGGAGATCACCGTGGCTGTATATAGCGCCTCCTTCCCCATCATCTCCAGTGGCGTTTTCCGTGAATTCACAATTGGAGATGATAATATCTGTGTAATTTGTCGCGCAGATAGCGCCTCCTCTCAAGTCAGTGACGGTATTCCTGAAAAATGTACTGTTGCTGATGGTAAGTCTAGAGCTTCCATCGAGATAGATGGCACCGCCGCTTACGTCGGCCCAGTTGCTTAAGAACGTGCAATTCGAAATCACAGCGGAATAGGTATCGTCGAGATAGATGGCACCGCCGACCCATTGGGAAGTGTTGTCGACAAAAATACAGTTTCTAATAACTGGGTCGACGTTGTAAGACCGCATTCCCCCCCCTTGACGCTGATTCGCGGTATCACCGGAGGCGTATCCTTTGGTGATGGTGAATCCGTCGATGAGCGAGTTATCTGCACCGACAAGGACGGTGAAGGAGTTATCTGTATCAATATCCGGATCTCCAATATTGCCACTTAGGATGGTTACGTTGGTATTAAAATCCCGGTCTTGAAGTGAGGTTTCAGTACCATCGAAACCGCCGTAGAGGTACACGTGTTCCTCGAGCTCAATTGACACATTCCGGTTCGTTTCCAAGGTTGGGTAGTAGGTTCCTTTTGCCACCCACACCTGACATGTCTCGTGCTCATTGGTTGCGGTTACGATTGCCTTTGCTGCGGCGATCCCTTTGTTCACCGACGCCTTGGCGTTCTCCCAGGAGGAGCCGTCCGAGTTGTCGTCGCCGGATTCCTTAACGTAAACCTGGCAATCCGAAGAGGGAATGGTATCAGAACCTGTATCGGAATCCGTATCCGAGGCAGTGTCCGAGTCGGTGTGTGAATCCGAGTCCGTATCCGAGGCAGTGTCCGAGTCGGTGTGTGAATCCGAGTCCGTATCCGAGGCAGTGTCCGAGTCGGTGTGTGAATCCGAGTCCGTATCCGAGGCAGTGTCCGAGTCGGTATGTGAATCCGAGTCCGTATCCGAGGCAGTGTCCGAGTCGGTATGTGAATCCGAGTCCGTGTTTGGATCAGTGTCCGAAGATGGATCTGGTTGGGAATCACCCGAGCCCTCGGTACAGTGAAGGTTGCCCAATAGACAAAGTGAAAGGACGACTGTTAAGGGGGACGTTTTCTTTTTCATTAGAATAACCTCTCAAAAACGATGTGGTGCACTACGTTTCATTCGAACCAATATTGAGATATAATCGAAACAAAACACTTTTTCTAACGGTTGTCAAAGTCGTAGGCCAAATTGTTAAGATAAAAAACAATGTTTCTAATAGCCTTCTCCAGTCGCCGGCAGATCTGATCTACGGCACATCGGAAACGCAAGGTAGTTAGGAATGCAGTTTATGATCGTTCATAGGGATACTTTAACGTAAAGTACCTGGCGTAACCAAACATCAGACTCAAGGCCCATTTTGATGATTGGGTTGACATCATTAGGTGCAGGATGCCAGTCAGGAATCTAAATGAGTCACCGAGATGACGTTGAAATTCTATGTTTGTACGACTTCACTGCCCGAATCAGACCAAACGGACCCTCAATATTGTCCTTCTTCAGGCGGGTCATCATCAGATACACCATACCCCAATTCAAGTTATATACTGACTCGAAGCCCAGCCTCTTCAGGAGCAGTGCCACTCCCGGAGACCTGTGACCAGAGAGGCAGACCACCAGTACAGGTGTGTCCTTTGGCCTATTCTGGGCTGCCGCCAACACACCTGCACCAAAGGGAAAGCTCTCCGCCGTGTACAGACGAGACCAGTTATACTCAGCCCGCGTGCGGACATCGATGATCCATGTGTTCTCTGGCATTTCGTGAAGCCGGTGGGGTGAAATGGGCTGCGCGCCGCCGACTATCGTGATCATCTCTCCACCGATCAAAAGCTGAAATAACTGATAGAAGACACTCTTGCCGTTCATCTGGCATTGGGGATCCATTGCCAGATGCCCAGACCGGACCTTGACCAAAATAATGCCGGTCTGCAGGGAAAAAACAGAGAGGAGGGCACCAAATGCGATCCACGCGTAGAGGCTCCCGACCATAATGCACATGGCCAATAAGCCCAGAATAATAGAGGTGAGCAACGGGTGGCTCAGCTGGCCTCCATGGAGGGCCGCCATCAGGTCTATTGCTCGGCTGCTCCGGGGGACGAGAAAGAAATAGACCAGAGTGCTATAAAGGGAAAAAAAACAGAGAATTCCGGCAAGAACAGCAATGCCAATACCCACCAAGAGCTCGATAGTTGATAGGGCCGACGTCGAAGATCCAGGAAAGTTGATTGCTATCGCCACGACCACAACCACACCAAGGTAAGAAAGAATCTGCAGCAGGTGGTTCTGCAAGATCGTGCCAAGCACACCATTGCCGGATTCAACCTCCATAGAAACGCTCCTTTTTGCATATGTCATTGCGCTAGAATTCCGCATCCACTCGACAGTTTATTGAACCACGCTCTATTGCATACGCTTTGTGGGGATACGCCGATGAACTCAAAATATTTCACATGGGGCAAAGAATTGTGGGCCTTTCGCAAGGATTCGATCTCGACATCTCGCCTCTCGTTGTCGAGCATACAGCAAAGGGAATTTGGCTGGTTCACGAGACATCTGCTCCAACAGACGCATCCGAGTTAGAGTCTGACGGTCGACTGGATCGTATCAGAGACGAACTTCGCTCCCATGGGCTGAACCAGAAACAGGTGGAAATGGTGTTGCTGGCCCATACACCGGAATACCCGCTGGACGTCTTACCCACCCCCGAGGAGGAGAGGACCGAACTCGTCGAGAAATCATCCGAGTTCAAAGTGATGGTGGTTGACACACCTAGGCTGATCGACAGTCTTTGGTCCAAAATCGGCGTGGCTGGACATCCACCTCCTCACGTATCTGCCTGCCAAAACCCACTGGCCGAGCCCCATCAATCGAGCTTGAAGATTCACCTGTGGAGCAAATCGCTTCCCCAACACCTCCCGTTAAAGTGGGCGTTTGCAAGATTCTTAATGAACCACGGCGAGTATGCCTCCACGCGGGATCTTCTCAATGAGGTGATCGACAAGGTGACGGCTGAAGGGATTCACGACATTGCCGCTATGCTCACTCTGGATCTGGGTGATGTCAACGCGATCTATGGCAATCGCGAAGAGGCAATACAGGCCTATAAAAAGGCCCTGGGTTTCTATGAAGAGGGATTCACATCCTGGCAACATGAATCCAGAGTGATCGACATCTTCTATTTATCACGGATTCCAGAACACGCATACTTTGGGATCGGAGAACTTTCATACGAATTCTTCGATTTGGCCACTGCAGCGTGGGCCTTTGGAAAAATGGGGATCGATACCAATATCATTCGAGCGCTCGTTCACTATTGTAGAGAGGAGTTTAACGAAACCAGCCGACTACTGTCAGATGAGATCGCGTTTAAACCAAAGTCACAAAGTCGTTTTCACCACTAATACCATCTATCTTGGGAGAGTACTGCTGTTCCAGCAAAAAAACAACCTAGCGCAACACAAGGACTCGGCGCTTCATCTGGGATTGAGCCTGACAGTGTCGAAGCGACTGAAGATCAGCGGGTCGACGTATGTTGGTTAGATTTTTGGGGCGGGCCTCCAGCCAAGCTCAACGATTTGCTAACAGATGCGGGATTTGACCGAATTGAGCAGCATGCAGGTCTTCAGGTATGGCGTGCTGGTGAGTTTCCCGATGTCCTGCTCGAGGTGCTGAATGTCGATGCCTACCCAACAGAACCAATATCCAAAATTGCTGGATTCACCGCAAAGCAGATTGACCAAGAACGTAGGCAAACCTGTGTTTCCCTTGGGATGGATCCATACTACCGATGCATGCTCTATGCCCCGGATCGATCACTGCCGGCCGGTGTTCTTTTCGACCAGCTTTCCAATGCCAGAAAACGTCTATACTCCTGCTTTATCGACATCGCCGCTCTTCCAGGAGCACAAGTTCCAGGCGAGTGGGCGGTATGGAGACGCAAGCCACTGCCCAAGTAGGATCGACACTGAGTTGGTATTAAAATCAATCGAGATATTTAAAATGGAGCTTTCTGCGATGCTGAGGGCAATACGATTTGTTCGTTCTCAATCTCCTGCTCGATAGCGTCGATGATCTCCGCCGTGGACCAGCCGCTCGTCTCGGTATAGTCGGCAAAGAGTTTCATATTCAAAGGCCGCGCCTTTTGACCGTGTCTGCCAGGGCAGGTAGGCCAGGAAATATCGCAGCCATCTCTATCAACGAGAGCTAACAGTCGTGATGCACGGTTACGCCCCGTGAAACCATTTCGTTCAGCTGCTCCCTTGTCATGGCACTATCGCAGTTGAGGGGGTTGCCTTTGAGCCCGACGTAGTCGCCTTGGTCAAGGTCTATATTGTCCGAAAGAGGTGCAATGTCGGTGATCTCGTTGTCTGTCAGCCAGACGGAGAATAGCTGAGTGAGTTCAGCCAATGGGGCAATATCGTGCAGTTGATTGCCCTCCAGTTCTAGATAGAAAAGTTGCTCGAAGTTGCTGAGCACGGAAATATCTTTCAACTGATTGTGGGATAAGATGAGGAAGTTCAACCCGACCAATTCTTTGAGCGGATCGATGTCAGGGATATTATTTTTGCTACAGCTGAGATCAATCAAATCGGTCAATTGGGCAATCGGCGCTAGATCATCGATCGGATTGTCGTCGATATTCAGAACCTCCAGTTGAGACAGGTTGGCAAGCGGATGAAGATCGGCGATCTGATTGCCCCCGATGAACAGCACGAACAATCGAGTGAGACTGCTCAGCGGACTGATGTCGCTGATCTCATTGTCAGAGGCTGAGAGTTGTTCCAGCTGTGGTAGCCCTGCCAGTGGTGCCACACTTTCGATTTGATTTGAAGCCACGTCAAGGGCGATCAACTGAGTGAGCGACGATAACGGACTGACATCGCTGATCTGATTGGAGAACAGCTCGAGCAGCTCCAACTTGACGAGCGGGCTCAGCACCGACACGTCGCTGATCTGCATATTATTGAGCTCGAGCAGGACCAGCTCGGTCAGATTGGAAAGCGCGTTCAGGTCCTCTAATTTCATGCCGGACAAGGAGAGGTCGGTGAGTTTGGTCAGGTTGGCCAAGGGGCTGATATCAGTGGCCTGGTTTTCATCCAAGTGCAGCACCTTCAATTCTGTGAGGTCTCCCAAGGGGCTAATATCGATTATCTCATTGTTCGCGGTCGTCAAGACGGTCAACCCGTTCAATTGGCTGAGCGCACTGATATCGACAACCCGGTTGTAGTCAAGTTGCAGTATTTTGAGCTTCGTGAGCCCCTCAAGGGGGCTGATATCGGTGATGTCATTTTCGAATAGGCCCAGGTATTCGAGGTCGGTCAGATGCTGCAAGGGGCTGAGGTCTTGGATGTGGTGAAAATCCAAGTACAGCTGGGTTAATTTGGACAGCGCGCTCAGTGGGCTGAGATCCGTGACGGTGCCATCGCTCAACTGGATCGCGGTGAGATTCTCCATGCACTGCACACCGGTTAGATCTGAAATGCCCTGGCTCGCCAGATCACCGAGTGCGTCGAACCATTCCCAGTTATCGAGCCATTCGAGGGTCAATAGGTCGGCTTTGGTGATACTCCCCTCGGGCTTGTTGAGCTGGAGCCGCACACCAGCCTCCAAAACCGGATCGGGAAATACAATCGCCCCCTCACAAGTGAATGGCACATCCTCGTCATCTGTATCGTCGCAACCACAAACAGCGCAGGCAGTGCAGTAAAGCACCGCGGCGATGAATAGCCGGAAAAAAACTTCCTTGAGCACAGGCCCCTCCGTTTCTTGGTCAGAACGCGTTTGGACGAACCCCCTCGCGGCCTGTCCGGCCGCCTTCTGTGCTGAATGTATACATAAACTCACGCTAGGGACAACTGTATCCGCTCCTTGTTTTGATCGAAAAGCTGTTCTATGCTACCGAACTCCACATTAATGTTGACCGTTGAGAGCGCGATGTAAAGGAGTGTCGGGAATGAACCACACAATATCACACGGTGTTTTTATACTGATTGTTTTGGGAGGCTTGCTATGGTGTAGATTGTCCATAACTGCCCCGGGCGATGCGGACGGAGATGGCATTGACGATGCTGTTGACAACTGTCCGACCACGGCCAATGAAACCCAGGCCGACAGCAACGAAGACGGTTTTGGTGATGCCTGTGCGCCTGAAGGGGTAACCTGCGACCTGGTGGTCGGTAGCACAGGCGTAAGTCATGTGGCTACCCTGGGAGAAACCGTAGCACTGGCCAGTTCTGGCCAAACGATCTGCGTCAGAGCTGGGACCTACTCTGAAAACTCGTACCTAAGCTTTAGAGTCGCCGATTTGACAATTATTGGGGAAAACAAGAACACGACAATCCTCCAAGGTAACGGCGACTGGGGGATCATGCACATTGGAGGCGAAAACAATACTGTTGCGGGTTTTGCGATTCGGGGAGCGGCGTGGGGTATCAGCGGCGTGCATAGATCCACAATCCGCGACAATATCTTTTCGGGAAATGGCACTGGGCTCAGTATTTCCGGATCCGAGAATGTGGTCGTTGACAATACGTTCGAAACCAACCAGCATGGCATCCAAGTTGCGGCCACCTACGACCATATTTATCACAACAATTTTATTGATAACACTGTGCAGGCTGGTGGCCCAATCCCCGACTGGAGCACATGGGACAACGGAGAGGGGGAAGGGAACTTCTGGTCTGACTATCGAGGGTCAGATATCAATGGTGACGGTATCGGAGATACGGATCTGCCACACTTGGGATTAGATAGTTTTCCTTTCATGGCTCGAGACGGCTGGGCCGGGGGTGAGCTCGATAGCGATTGGGATGGCGTGGTTGATTCCTTAGATAACTGTCCGTCCAAGGCAAATCCGAATCAGTTCGACAGTAACGAGGACGGTTTTGGTGATGCCTGTGCCCCGGACGCAGTGTTCTGTGACCTGGTGGTCGGTAGCACAGGTGTGAGTCATGTGGCCACCCTGGGAGAGACCGTGGCGCTGACCGGAGTCGGCCAGACGATCTGCATTAGAGCTGGCACGTACACAGAAAGCTCAGTCCGATTTGAAATTGACAATCTGACGATTATTGGGGAGGACAAGGACAGCACTGTCCTCCAGGCTGGCGGCGGAGGGTGGCTGCTCTATATCGGCGGCGTCAGTACCACTGTGGCGGGCTTTACCTTCCAAGGGGCCACGGCTGCGATTAGCGGGGTCCACCTCTCCACGGTTCGAGACAACATCTTCTCCACCAATAGTGTCGGGCTCAGCATTTCCGGATCCGACAACGTGGTGAACGGTAATACGTTTGTATCAAACCAACTGGGTGTGGAAGTCGCGGCGACCAACGACCACATCTTTCACAATAACTTCATCGATAATATCGTACAGGCTGGCGGTGCCATTCCCGACTGGAGCACTTGGGACAATGGGGCTGGCGAAGGGAATTACTGGTCTGACTACACCGGGTTGGATCTGGATGGTGACGGCATCGGCGACACGAATCTACCCCATCTGGGATTGGACAGCTATCCGCTCATGGTTCCAAACGCCTGGCTCCATGATCCCCCGGCCATTGCGGAAGAGCAGTGGGTGGCCCGGTATAACGGCCCGGGCAATGGCTCTGACGGCGCTCAGGCCTTGACGGTCGATGGTATGGGTAATGTCTACGTGACCGGTAGCAGCGTTGGCCTGGGTACAGAGACAGATTTTGCCACGATAAAATACGATACCGATGGAAACCAATTGTGGGTCGCCAGATACGATGGGCCGGAAAGTTATTCCGATAATCCAACGGCCATTGCCGTGGACAGCGCGGGGCACATCACTGTCGCTGGAACGACTTATGGGGATGAGGCAGGTGATGCCTGTACCACGGTAAGGTACGATACCAATGGTAATGAGCTGTGGGTTGCCTTTTATGCTGAGTTAGAGAGATGTAACGTTCGCGACCTATCGGTTGATAGCGCTGGCAACGTCTATCTTACCGGCAATGTGACGATCAAGTACGATACGAACGGCAACGAAGTGTGGTCTGCGGTGCACGCGGAGCGATACGTAGCACTGGCCGTCGATAGCGCGGGCAATGTTTTTGTATCAGGAGCATCTCCAATGGGTGACACGGAACGGGATTGCATCACCTCAAAATTCGACCCCGATGGGGAGCAGCTGTGGACAGTCCGCTACAACGGTCCGGCCGATTCCTTTGATGGTGCCTCAGATCTGGCCGTCGATAGCGCGGGCAATGTTTATGTCACCGGATGGGGTCGATTTAACCCCTACGACTCCGACTTCATCACTATCAAGTACGATACTCAGGGTAACCAGCAGTGGGTTGCCCGTTATTCAGGGCCGGACGACTATCAAAACGGTGCTTACACCGTAGCCCTGGATGACGCAGGAAATATCTATGTCACGGGGCATGGGTACGAATCCGAGGATGACATCCTCGATTTGGTCACTGTTAAATATGATCCCCAGGGCGTTGAGCAGTGGGTCGCCGTGCAAGAGGTGGGCGTGGCCAATCATGAGAATCCTAACATGGTGGTCGATGGCCAGGGCAATGTCTATGCGATCAGCTACTATGGTGAACTTCCCGAGACGCGTGATTATTTGACAGTTAAGTATAATACACAGGGCTATCAGGTATGGGTTGCCACTTACGACGGACCGGCCGGGCTTGAGGATGAACCTGTCGCGCTCGGATTGGATGCTGAGGGCAATGTCTACGTTTCTGGCCATAGCCCGGGAAACGAAACAGGTTGGGATTTCGCTACCGTGAAGTACGCCACACCATCAGCGGATCTCACTCCTGAAGAGCAAGTCGATGCGATCATCGACCACATCGATACTTCGCTAGCCGACAGTAGCATGATTGGAACTGGCCCTGGCAAATCTGCGGCAAACAAGATCAATGCCCTGAAGAACAAAATCCGAGAAGCGGGAGAGATGATCCAAGCCGCAGATCTGATAGGTGGCTGCGATCAATTGGCAGCTGCCCGGGCGAAAACTGACGGGGTATTTCCTCCTCCTGATTTTGTCGAAGGTCCAGGGGCTGTAGCATTGGCCGAGCTGATTCAACGTTTGATGAATGATCTGGATTGTCCCTAAATTCAACAATTCTGTCGTACTATAGTCGACGCAAAGCAAGATGAGACTGAAAAAAAGTAGAGATGAGGTGCAGTAATGACTAAACACGTTCTTTTTCTTTCTATTGCCCTGACCGGACTTATGCTGAGCTGCTTCGGGCGCGCAGACACTGACGACTGCCGGCTCAGTTATCCCATCGTACTTTCACATCACTTTGGCCTGCGCAAGATCTGCCCCAACGAGTGGACAGCAGCCCAATGCATGACCCGCGAGGGCGACAACGTCGCTAAATATTGTGCTGACTGGGACGATACAAAAGGATGCCAGCAATGGGTACTGCCCGCCGAGGAAGCGCATTTGCCGCCGCGTGTGGAGAACTTGTTTGATGACAACCTGAAACGTACCAGCGACATCGCCCAGTATCACCGCTACTTCAGCCAGGCGATCGTCGACCGCCTGGAGACCTGTGGAAATGATGTTTATATCGCTGACAAGCCGGCATACGCTTCTTATCAGCTACGTGCGGCTTCGTTGCGTCGCACCGTGATGCAGGCACTGGATCAAACCGGCGCTGAAAAAGTCGTTATTATCGGCACCTCTCAGGGGGTACAGGATGCCCGCTTCATGGCCGCTGTTTTGCCTGCAGACCTGAATAATCCTGCTGCCGGTACGATGAAAAAACACGTTGCAGCAGTCGTTTCTCTGGCCGGTGAACACCGGGGGGCAGAAATTGCGACAATGGGTATTTCGATCCTTTATCTGAGTAACTACGTTTTCGGTGACGGCTGGATTGATCCGGTGGCTGGTGAGGACTTCTGGGCCTTTGAAGGTGGTGAAGAACTGGCCACTGATTTGCTCTGGCGTGAGGTCGGCAATACAACCACAGGTGCCGAACTATTCTATCAGCCGACTGTATTGACCGAAGGGTATGACCGCAACGACCCGATGGAATACGATCTCACGCTAGACATGAAATTCCGCGCGTTTCTGCACGGTCTGACAGTACTAAGCAGCCAATACATCGATCGTGAATCCCACAAGGATCCCGTTGCCTGGAACGACCTGCGCGAGGCACTGGGCATGGAAGAACACAGCTGGGAGGACTTGGTAAACGAAGATATCGAAGCCTGCAACGGCGTCGGCTACTACAGCTATGCCGCCCGTATTCGCCGCTGGGATTATACCTACTGGGGTGATGCCACCTTCTACCTGAGCGTGACTGCGCTGTATGGTCCCAACGACGGCTACACCACCATGGATTCACAGAACTTTGATCAAATCGGGTACGACACCTGCCCGGATGGTCATGACAACTTTCAGCACATCAAGACACTGGATGGCAGTTTCTTAAGCAATGGTTACTACCACAACTACTTCACTGGCCGGAATAAGAACTATGGACCGCAGCACCCATTCCTTCAGGAGCCAGCACCGTACCGAGGCAATGCTGCGGACTTTTACGAGCAGGTTATGCGGGACCTAATAATACGGGGGTATTGAGACCGCCCAACTTTATGGGTCGAATAGAACCGCGGTTTCTCCGCAGTTAGCAATCAAATCCTGCACCTCGCCGATAACCACTCGGGGCTCAGGAACCATTTTTTTGAGTACTTTTTCTAAAAAAACTACCCGGATCCCCACCAAAGACGCACAAGTAAGTAGGAAATGAAATTTTGAAAACTCGTGATGGTTCCGGAGGTGCCACTTGACATTTTTTTCTCTCTTTGTTTTTCCCAATGGAAAAGTTTGTTTACATAAGGATAATCTGCCCTAAAAAGGGTAAGGGAGAAAAGCCAATGAGTGGGTTTCGTTTATTTTGTTGTTTATTTTTTTTAGTGCCAATCCTCTGGGGTGCTTGTCTTAACGCCGCCACAGCCGGTGACATTGAAATCGAGGTTCTCGCCTCATTTACCCACGACGAAGACGCTTATACTCAGGGTTTGCTGCTGTACGACGGTTTTTTATACGAAAGCACCGGGATCAATGGGAAATCGACCCTGCGCCGCGTGGTGCCGACAACAGGCGAGGTCGTCAAAAAAATCGATCTTGATGAAACCTATTTTGCCGAAGGATTGGCCCGGGTAGAAAACGAGCTCTATCAACTGACGTGGAAATCCGGCGTGGCAATTATCTATGATATAGAAACGTTTGAGGAAAAAAGGCAGTACACTTACGATGGGGAGGGGTGGGGATTGTGTTATGATGGTACCCAGCTGGTGATGAGCGATGGTAGCAGCCAGCTCGATTTTCGCGATCCCGTCACCTTCGACATTTTAAGCTCGGTGCAGGTCACCTTGGACGGAGAGCCGCAAACCAACCTCAACGAACTCGAATGCGTCGGCGATGTGGTATTGGCCAATGTATGGCCACGGGACATTATCGTCCGCATCGACAAGGCTACCGGCAATATCAACGGAGTGATCGATGCCAGCGGCCTGCTGTCATATGGTCAGCGGCTTCCCGAGGGAGTACTCAACGGGATCGCCTATCGTCCGGAAAAGGACACCTATTATCTCACCGGTAAAAACTGGCCCAAACTGTTCGAGGTGAAGCTCATCGAAGACAGCGACACGGAAACCGATACTGGCTCGGATATAGATACGGATTCAGACGTTGATACGGATTCTGACACGGATATGGATTCCGATACAGACTCCGATACAGATGGCGAAAACATCGAAGATGATTCAGAGTCTTGCGGATGCCACACGGTCGGTTTCAGCAAATCAGACCTTTGGCGGTTTTCCGCACTGATATGATATCATGGCGTTCTCCATACTTTTTTTGCCTCGCGGACCCATACCCCCATAATGCCTATCGCGACGCTCCGAGTCTTGCTGTAGAAAAAATTATCCCCTTTTTTGTTGTTGGCGAAACGATATTCAAGGCCAAGGCATCGGTCTTTTTATGGTCAGAACAAGAGAATTTGACAGCAGCCATGAGTTTTTTTTGGGGGGGTTAAAAAAAGAATCCACCCAGTTGCTATGACTGTATGCACTAGCTATACGATAGCCTGGTCCTGGCTAGCATTTATTTTGGGTAGCATCGCGATGGCTAGAATGTACAAAGCTTATACAACAAATGTAAATTACGATCGGTGATCAGCAGCTAGCTGACAGAATGTTTGACAACAGACCATTTGCAAACGGTCTCATGGCTAGGAGGTGATTGATAGAGGATAGTTCAACTGGATCTAATTGATAGGTGGTTTGATCAACAAAAGTCCAGATATTATCGTGATTCTCCAGGACGATAGTTCTTCTATCGTCTTGCCGGGAATCATATACCAAGTCGGAGAAAACCAGTGAGCACGAATTGAAACTCGTACTCACATTTGGGTCGAATAAGAAAAACATTTATAGAAAAGGAGGTAACACGATGAAAAAAATAGCATTATTTGGATTTCTAATTGTGTTGTTGATGGGTCTGGCTTGTGAAGAAGGCCAATACGATATTGATGACTTGGAAGAGGACGATAACGATAACGATATTGATGACTTGGAAGAAGACATCACCGAGTTGCCGACAGCAGAGGAGGAAGAACCCGGGGAAGTAGACGAATCAGATGTGGGCAACGACAAACAGATCTACCATTTAAAATTTACAACAAGAACCGCGACGAGTAGATATTCTGCCACGGATTCCCGTATATTTATCAAGTTCAGAATGGTTGCTTTGTGGGGAACTAATCATTATTGGACAGATGAACAAGAGCTCAACCACGCTGGTGATGACCGCGAACTAGGTGCTAAGTATTCCTATACGATTACCATAGAGGATATGTTAGAGTGGTATGTTGCTGCGATACATGGGAATAATACCCATGCGCCGCTGAGAGTCGCGTTCAGAATTCAAGGAACCGACGGATGGCGTTGTTCGTGGGCTAAATTACATGCGGATGGTTCGAGTGTTTGGGCTGGGTTACATTGGTTCTACGACAATAATGAAGTGGGAAATCCAAGTCAAATGTGGATTGACGATAATCAAGAAAAAGAGTATTTTCACGACGAGTGCACAAGCACAAAGTGCTTATACTGATACCTATCTGATATTTTCATAAACACAGAAGAATAGGGACACGTGTACGTGTAGGCGTTTTAAACGCCCATTGACGTTTGCTTATTCCTCCGTCGCTCTGCAGCAATTCTGTGTCCAATAGAGGTGGGATCGGTCACGCGTAACGCTAAACAGGTACAGTCGCAGCTTGGCCTTCGAGATTCTTGGTCTAATAATTTTCGATGTTCATTCAGTCTTTAGGCGCCAGACGACCTGATTCTCGCAGTCCGGGCACCCAACGGTCAGGGATTCGGGATCTTCTTCCCAGGGAAAAGACCCACCCCAACGCAAGGTAGTCAGGTAAGGTAGACAGGCGCCAAAGGCCCCAATGCAAATCCCCTTGACTGTGTGTCCACCAACAACATACTCGTCACCAACCCGATGACCATTGGGACATCGGCCTCGTTCACTCTTGACTGCGATGACCTTGAGACGGACCTTTCGGCCACGTACCGAATGCAGTTTATGATCGTTCATTGGCATATCTTAACGTAAAGTACAGGTATGTCCATATGCCGCAACAAAGCTTGCCAGAGGTTCTCATTATGTTAAATTGCCTCACCGCCCTCTCTCTAAAGCGATGGCCCATCTTATGGGTAACCCTGTTGATCTCGTTATCTTTCAAGGCCGAAGCCCTAGGAAAAACCGCCCCTCAAGATCCGGACCAGCAGAACAGCGAATCCGAAAACCAAGATGCCAACCGCACGGAGATTGTCCCGCTACCTGCTCTGGGAGGCAATTCCGATATGGGCTTTCTGTTTGGCGCGGTATTATCGATTGCCCATTTTGATCCAAAGTATACCCCTTATCATTGGAAGTCACTGGCCATTGCCGTGCTCAGCGTGAAAAATGGGCCGGGTGGGGCCGAGGTGCCCACCTACAATTTCATTGGCAGCTTCGATTTCCCTGGATTGGCCGGGGGCCAGCTGCGCCTCAAACCGATGATTGGCTTCAGTCGCGCGCTGAACAACGGATACTATGGTCTGGGCAATCAAAGCCAGCCGTTCGTCACCACAGACGAAATCAAACGGCCTAACGAGTATATCGGCAATAACCTTACCGTGCGGTTGGGCGCAGAATGGCTCATGACCGACCGGATCAAATTATTGCTGAATGGGGGGTTTTTGTACGCACTGCCCCGAATCTATGCCGGCAGCCAACTAGAGGCCGATAGCCAGGTGCCCGCCGAGCTAATCTACGGCACATCGGATCACGGTTTGTTTCAGTTAGAGGTGGGCGCGGTCTATGATTCTCGGGATCACGAGGTGGTGCCCAGCAAGGGCATGTATCACAAGTTGACCGCCCGTAGTAGCCCGATCTGGTACTGGTGCGGCAATGTTCATTCATCTGCGGGTATCAGCGCTGATGTTCGCTTTTTCGCGCCGCTTTGGGGCTCGAATCTAGTGGGCGCCTTTCGCTTATTGGGTGATCTGATTTTTGGCAACGCTCCGTTTTACGAGCTCGATGGATTCGGACTGTTTTCGCCTGGGTTTACTGGTTCATCCGGTGTACGGGGCCTTCCCCAAGGGCGCTATCACGGCCAGGTGAAAATCATGGCCAACGTCGAATTGCGCGCCATGATCGTCGATTTTATGCTTGGTGAAACTAAGTTCGCCGTGGGGCTGGCTGGCTTTCTCGACACTGGGCGCGTCTGGGCCGAGCTCAAAAAAAACAAAACCCTCGATGGAACAGGCCTTGGACTGAAATTCGGCACTGGCGGCGGTCCCCGGGTGAAATGGGGTGAGGCGGTCTGTCTGCGTTTTGACGTGGCCTATTCCCCAGACGCCACTGACGCGCCCAGCGGCCTGCCGGTGGGGCTTTACATGGAGATGGCCCAGGCTTTTTGATTAAATATCTCACCGGCTCGTATTAGGGATAGGGGCTGTTAGCGTCTACTGATAAATGCATCATTGAGTGTTCTTTTCTTTTGGATTATCGCTCTTAAATCTCTATAGGCGGCCTTTAGGCGAGCCTTAATCGTGTTTTCCGAGACATTGGACATGCGTGCCACCTCTCGCACAGTATATCCGTCGAAGACATGGAGCATTAGAGCCTTTTTTCTTTTTTGTGGCATCTTTTCTATCTCGGCAACAACTTTGTACCTCATATCCGACTTAATGAACTCATGCTCTGGTGTTTCGTCGAATGGAATGTCCGGGATTACAGTCGACAGGAAGAGTTTGTGTTTCTTTTCCATTCTTTCCTTTTCTTTGCCGGCAGTGCGAAACGCTATTTGGCTGGCCCAAGATTCCAACGACCCTTCTCCGCGATAGTTTCTGAGGCTGTTAAAGACCTCGATTTGACACAGTTGGATTAGCTCATCCAGCTCGCAATACCGGAATCTATTCATATTAACGACCTTGAGTAGTTGTGGTTTGAGTCTTTTTAGTAGATCTTGTGCGATGGCTTGATTATCAGCCGCCAATTCAGCCATTTTCATATCTTCCATAATATCAGATTCAGGTTTCATTTGAGGATTAAAGCCCCATTAAGAAATGTATAAATCTGAACAATCTGTGGGCCAGCATGCCTCCAATCGTCACCTTTTGAAGGACATTAGTAGTCATTTGATGGGCAAACTTTATGCCAAGTGGTTGTGCCTCAAAACAACTGAGATGCTTCCACAAATAGCAGATATTTGCTGAATTTCCGGACAGGATGAAATGATACTGCGCCGGTATCCGATGTTTAATTTACCTTATTTGTTAAAAGCAGCGACCTGGATTTCAAAGGTTACGTAACATTCTTCCATCCCGCACGAACATGTGGGTGAATGGGCGTTTACCGATCAAAGGCAATCTTTGGAGGAGAAACTCAGACTAAGACTATGAGATAGGCTCTAGTAACAGAAGGAGGGCTTCTGAATGATGACGCGGTAGTTTCCATAACCGCCGCCAGTCTCTCTTACTCTCCAACGATATTCTCCATTGGAACCGAAAAAATTCACCGCTTGATATACATGGGTATCCTTGGTTGTCGCTACCGTGTTCCATCTGCCGCTGTAATACTGCTGCAGCACGAGCTCAATTTGTGGATTTCCCCACGTTGTCACTGCCATCGCCCTGTGGGTTCCTTTGGAACAATAATAATCGCCAGCAGGATATTTCGTGCGATAGCGCCAGATAAACTCCGATTTGTCCACATCTTTCTCAACAAATATTAAATGATTCAAAAATCCAGCATCGTCATATCTACTGACACTGCCGTCCTTTTGGTAGCGCCACGTGAGATAGTGGCCGCCAGCTGAGATATCGTACATTTTGAGGGCCCAATCAGTCTGGCCACTTATTCTATTTTGCAGTGGATCCAGGTTGTCGTCCAAATCGAAAACGAGGAAATCATAGCCTGGCTCAGAGCTGACTCGCCATTCGAATGCAACAACAGCAGGACTGGAAACCGTGTGGTTCAGTCCTAAGTACGCTTCCTCGTTATGAGTGATCGGATCACTCTTGGCGTAATCGACACTCGGGCCGACAAATATTTGCGACCATTCATCTCCAAGGAATGTAAGTCCTTCCACTTCGAGGGCATCCGCAATCTCATCTGCCATCACGGGCTGCGCAAATTGCAGACACGCAATAGCAAAACCAAGTGCAAAAATTACACGATTCATTTTCTTCTCCTTTAAATGGACACTGAGTGATAAACCTAACACTCAATACATGGCTCCTCTCAATAGGTCTTTTTATACTGTTTAATACTCCTTTCCACGCCAGCTAGAAATATAAAGTCACTAGATCTGCGCGCTATTAACATTTGGGTTTGTCCAATAAATAATACTAAACCAACCGCGGGCCTGCCCGATCCGCCTGAGTGTTAAGCAGCAACCCTGATAACTATCCCAAAGTACGCCCGCGATAGTGGATTCATTAGTGCTATCGAAAATGGTCGCAGTATTCCCCTTGCCGAAACTGAGTTCAAGCATAAGTTATAAAACGCGCCTTATACTATTTCTGTGCCGTGTCAGCGTGAAAACGGGTAAAAATAAAAAAAATTTTAGGTCTTCTTTTTGACTCTAGATCTTCGCTGTCCAATAAAAGTTGGCCCTATATCCTCCCTCGTTCTGCCTGGAGGTGTCGGGTGGAACACAAATCATGCGGGGGTATGAGGACAGCCCAACCCTATGGGTCGAATAGAACCGCGGTTTCTCCGCGGTCAGCAATCAGATCCTGCACTTTGTCGATTACCCGTTCCCGGCGATAGAGCAGGGCGCGCACTTCCCTGTTGGATAGATACGGTTTTAGGCGCGCTCGTACCGCGGTTTCATCTAGGTTCAGCAACGCCTGCCACAGGTCTCTCGAGCATTTCTTAATCTTCTCTGGTGTTGGCAGTTCCTTATCTTGGGCAAACGAGCGGGAGTGATCGATAAGCCAAACGCGCCACTTCGTATCTATGAGCATATTGCCCTGGTTGCGGTCCGTGTTGTTTATTAAATTATCGAACACCCGCATATCCCATAGCTGGCAGTTCCACTGGTTCATATCTGGCGGTTTTTTATGTTGAGCAAGGCGCTGTCGATTGGTCATTGTCTGCTCGACCCATAGCTGTAATGATCCTTCTTCTCCGCCGATGGTCCTCAGCACTGTTGGCGGAATGTTTCCCATGCCCAAGAGTTGGCTCAGCGCGTACGCAGCAGCCTCGTTCAAATAGGAATCCCGAAAATAGGTGCCCCGGCTGATGAAGCCACCAGAATAGTGGGGGTCATCTTTCTCATGCAACGTTCGAAATACCGCGTGTGCGCGAACGCCTTGTTGTTTCAGGTGTATCTTGACCGGCCGCGTGATCCCCACTGGGATCTCCTCTTTTTTAACCACCGTTGCGGTACGGAGAAAGGTCAGGACCTGTTGGTTATCTGCAAAAGGTAAGGGCGCGCCCTTTGGTCCGATCCATGTCCCAATCGTGGCACTGTTCACAGGCATTTGCCTGGCTTGTCCGGACGGAGGAGGCATGACCACCAGGGGTTGTTTCTCGTCCTTATAAATGGCTGTAATCCGGGATCTGTTGATCTCCAATGCCGAAGGCTGTCCCCCCTTATAAAAGTTCGAGAGCATGCCCGTATCAATGGCAAAAACCCGGCCATCCAGTCTTTTTTCGATCCGACCACCCCGCCTGACCGTATGTCCTACGACGATGCGCCTGGCCCCATGTTTTTTGAGAAATTCAGGTATATATCCCTTCAGATCGCTCTCTGGCCAATCAGCCAAGCCGCGAAACCAAAGCGGACCATCTTCTCGAAACAGCATTCCCTGGGACATCAACTCGCTAAGTCCCAGCTGTGCCTCGTGGGCGCGTTGGATATCCACAGCAGTTGCCCTCTCTCGTACAGTTGGATCGTTCAAATTTATGGGTAGGGTGTCGATGTTGGACCCGGGCGCGATGAATTCGCGGCTTACCAGCACATCCCAATACTGGTCGAATCGCGCCAGCTCCTCTTGGACGGCTTGATTTATTTGATCCAGTTTTTTTGTGCTCATCTCGGGGCTAATGCCGCCGTGGACAAAAATCGTGTCCTCGACCTTAGCGATCACCCCGAGCGTGCGAAGCCATTTGCCATATTTTCCGTTTGGGCCCAGCGCATCGATATAAGCCTTCTCTCCTTCTTCGGGGCTTTGGCCCGGCGCTGCGTTTGCCATGGCAGTTGGGGATACGTCGTCAACGTCGCGTGTTAGGTTCATCACCTCGTGGTTGCCCAAAAGGACAATCACCTTGCCCCCAGACTTTGGCGCCTGGTTCTGCAGATCTATCACCAAGTCCATCACTTTGAATGGGTCTTCACCCCGATCCAGTAGATCTCCGGTCTGGACCAACACGGTATTTCCCCCGATCCAGCGGTGGGTTTCATCTATGAGCGAGGTTTCTCGCAAAATGTCCACCAATCCATCAAAGCTACCGTGGACATCTCCGATGGCAACGATTCGGTCTACCTGGGCTGGTGCTTGGGTTGGGACGGGGTGTGAGGCCGCACAAGCAGTGACTACGAGAATCCACAGTATCCAGCTCAGGAGTGTTCTTTGTCTCCCAAAAACCATTGCACCGCCTCTGATAACGAATCTGATCATCAATGCAAAGGTCGTCAACCTCGGCCAGCAAGGCAAACGGAGCGGGCAGGGGAGGGAGAAGCGGCAATGAATGGGTAAGTAACTACGGCACCATTAATAATAACTGGTTTAGTAGGGATGTGCCGCCCTTCTCGCCCGGTGCCTGGCAGCCGCAGCTCTGTTCGTCGTCATCTAAATCATCTGAGTTCTCGTCCCCATCGCTGTCTGAATCGCTATCTGAATCAGCGTCAGCATCGCTATCTGAGTCACTGTCCGCGTCCGTATCTGTATCTGTGTCAGAATCGCTATCCGTGTCCGAATCTGTATCAGAATCGCTATCCGCGTCCGTGTCCGAGTCTGTATCTGTGTCAGAATCAGTGTCTG
Source organism: Myxococcota bacterium (assembly GCA_030065855.1). GTDB lineage: Bacteria > Myxococcota_A > Polyangia > JAAYKL01 > JAAYKL01 > JASJCT01. The sequence goes on along the minus strand of JASJCT010000033.1, from coordinate 33,515 downwards.
TATCTCCAGACGAATTCATCACGTCAAGTCCTGGATCGCCAAAAAAGTGATACTTTGTATCGCCCTGCCAGCCAGTTCCCCCGGCAATCGGATCGGTGTAGACATACTCCTTGCCGTATTTAACCAACAGACCGATGGTATTGATGCCATGTTCGGTATTTCCCCGCGCAATCCCACGGTTGATAGATTTCTGTTCAATGCTGGAGTTTTCTGATGCACCGAGAAAAGTAACGCCCCATTTTTCATGCCCAATTATCGTCTCGCCCCAACAAGCACTCGATGCAGTGAACCTTCCGGTCAGGCAAGCAAAACTCAGCACAAACGGATAAATATCGTTGTTGACCGATCCTGAAGCATTGAATCCTTGCCAACCGTGCTCAAAGCCATGGCCCTGATAGGTTTGGAAGCGCACGCCCTTGTTCATCTCCTCGACCATGTCTTCATCGGTCTGGTTGAACTGATATGCAAGCACATCGACGATCTCCCAATCTCCCTGCTCCCAGTAGTCCTGAATTTCAGCGTACTCGTCGTTGATATGGCTATCGCCGTCAAAGCTCGAGTAGTGAATGATTTTGGGCGGTGTGTCTGAGACGTTCTTATCAACCCACTCGGTTTTATCCACTAGGTTTTTCAGCGCCTCATCGGAACGGGTAAAAAACAGCCCTAATACAACATCAGGTTTTTGATCGCCATCCATGATGGAGTAGTTAATGTATGACTTGTTTCCCCCCTCAGTTTCATGTGGAAAGTCGCTATTATTACCAACTAGTAATAAATACACAAATTCGGTTTCCTGATATTTGTCTTGAATAAAGGTCTGCATCGCGTTCGCCGAAGTGCCGGTCTCGGCTTGACTGTAAACCATTACATCATGGGTCTTGGACCTGAGTTCGATGAAGCGCTCAAAGTCGGGATTGTCCTTGAGACGATCGGCAACAATGACCAAGTAGCCATCCTTCTGAAGCGACGGTCCTTCCTCAGGAGTATAGTTGACAAAAATCGCCTTGAAGTAATCGTAATATGCTTTTGATCGCACCGACGGTATGCTCGTGTGTTGTGGCATGTCGATCAACAACTCGATGTTTTGGGTAACAGTGAGTCGATGCTCAGCCGGATTGTATGCGAACGGACGAACTGTAATGATCACGCCTGGCACACCGTGAATGGTGAACGGCTTGGAGATCGAGATTAACTCGCTTGATGACCCCGAAGACTGGTAGTACTGCTCATCAATGGTGAACGTGCGTTGGGCCAGGGGAACGTGGACTTGGTAAAACGCCTGCACCGGGTGGAGCTTGTGGGCGAGATGGTAATGGGATTCTTGAGCAGATCTCACCTTTATCGTAGGCACGGTGCCATCTTTGCCCAGAGCCAGGCGAAACGCGCAGAACGGCAACGCTGCCTGACCAGGCTGGCCGCCATTGCTCAAGCCCTCTACTGCCAACTTGATGTAAGTGCTGCCATCCCTCACCACAGATGTGGTCGTGAATTGAGGCACGTCCATCCGTACGAGATAATCTTCGCCCTGGGCTGTCAGCGCAATGGGAGTATGCGGGTCGACCGCACTTCCAAGGGATACCAGCGGCGTTGTTGCTACTGCAAAAAAAGTGATCAGGGCCATTAAGCTGCAGCATTTTGGATATCGGCTGCTCCCATCGCATTGGGGCCACTTTGTCATTCTTTTATCTCCTTATTTCTTTTAATATCCCTCAAACATTTTCTCAAAGTTACTGCGTTTATTCAACTGTCTCATGCTTCTGTCTTCACTAGGTTTTCCAAACGCTAAACACGCCATATACTCTCAGATAGCAACAACCAGGAGCGACCATGAATCAAGACCAAAAAAAGCAAAAACACCGACTTTTCACACGGCGTCGGATGCTAATGGGGGGCGGGTTAGTCGTGGGGGCCGCGGCCCTGGGTGCGGGCGGCTTTCTCGTCTACGACAACCGGCTGCGGTTCGGACGGACAGCTGAAACATCGATCTCTGACCATCGGATTGCTGTTCCGTCTACCACGCCTCGCATGGTCATTGCCCAGGGAGCTGACCCGGCCCTGAATGTACGCGCCGCGATTGACCGCATGGGCGGCATGGGGCGGTTTATCGAGCGCAATGATGTGGTTGTGGTTAAGCCGAACATCGGCTGGGATCGGATCCCAGCCCAGGCTGCCAATACACACCCTGACGTCGTGGCCGAAGTTGCAAGGCTCGCACTGGAGGCGAAACCAAAACAAGTCATTGTCTGCGATTGCCCGGTAAGTGAGTCCCGACGCGCTTTCGAACGCAGCGGCATTTTGCAAGCGGCAAGAGAGGTGGGCGCTACAGTCGTGTTGCCTGAGGAGAGCAGGTATCACGCCGTGCAAATCTCTCCTCGCCTGGGCACGTGGGACGTGCTCGAACCCTTTGTCCAGGCCACCAAGCTCATTAACGTCCCGGTTGCAAAACACCACAGTTTAACCGGCGTCACAGCTGGGATGAAAAACTGGATCGGTATTACTGGCAAGTTGCGACTTACATTTCACAGGGATATCCAGCGATCCATTGCAGAACTCGCCGCGCTCATGCGACCCACGCTCACAGTGGTGGATGCTTCGCGCGTACTGATGGAAGCCGGTCCTCAAGGCGGTGATATCAACAGTGTCAAGCAGGTTGGTGCGGTAGCAGTGGGGGTGGACCCGGTTGCCTTGGATGCCTGGGCCTTCTCCCTCTTTGATGTCGGCCTGGATGCGTTACCTGATCACTTCCGTCTAACCCAAGAAATGGGCCTTGGACAGGCAGACTTCAAATCTTTGGGTCCAGTCGAACTCATTACGGGTTAACAAGCAGCCAGCTATTCCCGATACCCCTGGGCGACCAACACGCAGGGGCCGTCGTGGATCACGGAAATACCTGCTTTTTCCGCTGCTTCGATAGCGGTAGGCTCCTCAGCACCTGGCTGCATCCAAATATGGGCGACATTGCGCTCAATGGCCTGGCGCACGACCTCGATCGTAATCGCCGGAGGCGTGACGATCGACAGGGCAAATTCATCAGCTGGCACATCTGTCACAGCCTTGACCGTTGGTATGCCTTCGATCTCAGGCTCTTTGGGATGGATCGGAAAGACGGTGCGACCCTTTTGTTGGTAGGATCGAACCACCTTGTTGCCGTACTTATCCCGATTGGTCGAGGCGCCAGCCACGGCAAAGGCGGGCGCTTTGAAGAAATCGTCGATGCGCTGGTCAATTGTCTTGGTGTCAGTCATGTTATGTATCCCTCACGCCACGAATATAACAACTCCGGGAGAGATAGCTAGCTTCGCCTCAGCCAGACGAGTGTGAATGACGTGTCCGCCTCCGCCGAGCCTCCGGCGAGATCATCGAGTTTCAAATTCAAGGCTAGAGAGCAGGGGTGATCCCCATCTCTTTTAGTAGGTGATCGGCATTGTCGATCACATCCATTATCCACAGCACATACCGTATGTCGACGCTGATGGTTCGCTGGGTTTCGCTGTTAAACACCACGTCCGACGCCACACCTGCGATGGTGCCATCAAAGGCCAGTCCCACCAACTCTCCCTTGCTGTTAAGGACTGCCGATCCCGAGTTGCCACCTGTAATATCCAGGTCGCTCAAAAAGTTTACTGGCAGCGCGCCATCGAGCGCAGCATCAGCATAAGGCCCGTAGGTACGGGCTTGAATGGCCTCGAGCAGTTCTTGTGGCGCGTCAAACGGCTTGTTCCCCGTATTCTTCGCTGGAATTTGTGAGGCGGTCGTAAAAGACCTATCTACCTCTGCCGTGGACGCTGGGTTAAAACTCCGAACCGTGCCATAGGTGATGCGCAGGGTCGCGTTGGCATCGGGTGACAGGAACCCACCCAACACCTCGCGCATGCCCCGGGCATAGGCTGGTTGCACCAGCAGCAACTCCCCTTCCCGTGCATCGGACTTGCTCTCCTCAACCTTGACCATCGGCCATACGGCGAGCGCGGCTTTGATCACCGGGTCTTTCGCAGCCATCGTTCGAAGCCGAGCCATGGTGCCCTTTTGCATCAGCTCGACGCGCAGGCCCTCGTCTTCCAACCCGGTCTTCTCATACATCTTTTTAAGGGCGGCATCGATGGTGGCTGCGTCGATCCGAGCGCCCTTTTTCACGCCGAGCATTTTTCCGAGCCAAGGGCGGTCCGCGGCTGGAAGCCCAGCAGCGCGGGTCAGGGCAAATTTAAACAGTGCCTTGTCCAACTGGCGATCATACAACCCGTTAAACGCCTTTTGCTTGGCAATGAGGTTCGGCATATCCCGATTCTGGTATCCGGGTTTGCGATCCGTATCCTTCTTGGGTCGCTCGCTGGCCATGCGAACCAACTCCAGGGCTGTTGCGAACAACCTTGAGCTCCTAAAAAATGCGAGATTCCTTTCGAAATCCACCTCAGCAGTGCGGTGTTGCTCAGCCTCTAGCTCAGCCAACTTTTCGATAGCTGCTTTTACGGCTTCTGGGCCGGGCGCCTGGGCCCAGGCTTTGATCTGGTCGTCGAGCGATCTTTTGCGCTCCAGCAGATCTCCTTGGGTAAGCCCGGCAAACACCCCTTGGGATTTCTCGAGGTAATTTTGGGTCATTTGTTTGGCCACACCGGCCTTGATGGCGGTGGTCTTATTGGGATTGGAGATTAACGTCTCGGTAATGGCGTACCGCTGCTTGAGGTAGTCGATGATATGGGGATAGGTCCACGCCACATCGTGCTCAATGGCAGCTGCCGTTGCACAGCGCTCGGTTCGCCCGGGGTATCCCGCAACCATTACAAAATCGCCGGGATGAACACCTGCCGTCGATACCTTGAGGTAATGGGTCGGGGTGTAAGGCACATTTTCAGGAGCATATTCAGCTGGCTTTCCGTCTGGAGCGACATAGGCGCGGTAGAACGCAAAATCCCCGGTATGCCTGGGCCAGGCCCAGTTGTCCTGCTCACCGCCATAGTTGCCAATAGACCTTCGGGGTACATAGACCAGGCGCACATCGCGAATTTCGAGGTAGGCGATGAGCTTATAAAGGTCTCCGTTAAAGAACGACTTTAAAGAGCACCTGATCCCAGGACGACCCTTTTCGCACGCAGCAATCAATCGCTTTGATCTATCTTCGTACGCTTGCTTGCGCTTTTTGGGGTTGCGAATTTTTTCCAGTCCATCGCGCATCTCCGACGTCACATCCCGAAACGACTGCGCCACCCAAATGCGACGGGTCGGGCCAGCACCCAGCTCATCAGCGCGGGTTTGTGCCAGAAAGCCATGTTCCACCAGGTTTTGCTTATCGCTGGAATTGTGCTGTAGCGCCCGTTGCACGCAGTGATGGTTGGTCACGACCAATCCATCTGGGGAGACAAATGAGGCAGAGCACCCCCCTAGAAATACAATCGCCCCAAGCGGACTCGCCAGGGGGTCGGCCAAGCGTTCGGCTGGTATAGAAACCCCCATTTTATTAAATATTTCAACGTGTTTGGGCAGCGTCATTTGGGAGGGCATCCACATGCCGCCCGGATTTACGAAGTCAGCCCGGAATTTTTCTTCAGGGGTTTGAGGCGCGACCGGAACAGCGACGGACCCTGGGTCTGCTGCTGTAGGGGCAGGGGCTGTTGGACCCGCTGTCTTGCCAACGGTTTCTGCCTTGATGCCACAACACGCAACTGCGAGTAGCATCCCACTTAGAAAGTATAAATTTTTCATAGATACTGGCTTATCAGAATTTGCGACATCAACCAACCCGTATTATCAATCGTTTCTATCACCGCTCTCGCTGATGCGGTCCAGGCCAAATAATCGTCTGGCCCAGGCAAGGCGATCCTGGTTGGCCTGGGATTGATTCCCCAAAGTTCGTATCTCGACCATTGGATCGTGGAGCAATTTATTAACCAGATCCCTGGTGAGGCGCTCCGCAAGTGGCCTATCCTGTTCATCGAATTTGCTGATAAATCGATCGACCTCTTTTTGACGCACGTCCTCAAAGTGCCGCCTCAGGTCTTTTATAAACGGCCCGACTTTTTGCGTGGCCTGTTGTGAAAGGAGGTTTTTCTTTTCTTCACTGATGATTTTCTCAACGTTTGGGATCTCCTTGGCCCGCTTTGAGAGATTTTTTTCAACAATGCGGGTCAGGTCGTTTATATCGTGCAGGTACACATTTTCCACATCCATTACAGATGTCTCGATATTGTGGGGCAGGGAAATATCGACGAGCAGCAAGGGCCTAGCACCGCCCGGTCTCACTGCTTCGGCCACGAGCGACTTCGTTATGAGGGGCACGGGTGATTGGGTGGCACAGACCGCGATATCGATAGTAGGGAGGACCTCGGCCCATTTACCAAATGATACAACAGAACCGCCCACTTCCCGGGCCAGGGCCTCGGCGCGCGACCGGGTTCGATTGGCCACTACTAGTGCCCCCGGTGCATGGGCTGTGAAGTGCCGGGCCACCAGGCTTCCGGTCTCGCCTGCACCCACTATCAGAACGCGGCGACGACCGAGGTCGCTGAATACGCGACGCGCCAGGTGAACCGCAGCAGAGGCCACTGACGTGGTCCCCGCATTGATCGCGGTTTCGTTTCGGGCCCGCTTGGATGTACGAAAGGCAGCAGAGAACGTCTGGACCAGATGATTGCGGCCCGTATTCATTTCCCGAGCAATATCGAGTGCCTGTTGCACCTGGCCTGCAATCTCGGTCTCCCCCAACATCATCGAGTCAAGCCCACAGATAACCCGCATCAAGTGATCGAGTGCTGCATCTCCTTTAAAGTCGTAGATGTGCTGTGGATCTAGCTGGGTGCGCGCTTGGGACCGCTGGATCAGCCATTCGCTGAGCACAACCACATCGGCATTGACATCGGTGGACATCGCGTAGATCTCGGTCCGATTGCAGGTCGACAACAAGAGCACCTCTGGGAGTGCATATGCCTGCTGTAAGTCCGGCAATATTGCTGCCACCTCCTGGCTCGTGAAGGCCAGGGATTCGAGCAGGCGAAGGGGTGCGACCTTGTGGCTCGACCCGACGACAATCAGTTGTTGATCCGCCATCCTTATTGCACTCCAAAGCGGTGCCAACCAGGTAGAAAGAAGTTCACCACAAGCGTAGAAACCAGTAAAAAGGCGAATCCCAGCAAAAGGGTCGATACCAGCAACCGGCCTTTGAAGCGCAACACATATGGACTCGCCAGGGCCAGGCCATAGAATGCCCAGACGCCGATTGTTACCAGCACTTTGATGTCCAACCAGTAGTTGCCGGGGATGGCCTGGGCAGCCCATCCCATGCCCGAGACAATAGAAACCGCAAGAAAGATAAACCCGAAGACAGCTGCCCCATAGGTCATGCGGGCCAAAATATCGAGAGATGGCAGCCTCTCAAACACCAGGCCAAAGGTCTTTCTGCGCAGGGCCCGATGAAACACGTGGTACATCACCCCGTAGACCGCTGAAAGGAAGAACCCGGCATAACCCAGGGCTGCTGACCCGGTATGAAATCCAAACCAGGGATCCCGTAGGATAGGGTTAATGTTATACGTTGGCTCAATACCAACAGAAGAGATCAATTGAAGGCCAAAGACAAACGGCAAGACAAACAGACCAGTGGATCTGTTCTTTCGCCAGCGCTCGATAGTCAAGTAGGCGAGCCCAAGTGAAAACGAGATACTGCTCAGGAGCTCGAAACCACCTGCCATGGGGTGGTGTTGAAAGACCAACGCGCGCAGGATCAGATACAATAGGTGCATCAGTGAAGCACCGACGAGTATAGGCGTGGCCAAGCGCTGGACACTGCGCAGCTCTTTTAAAAAAATCAGCAAGTAGGCAGCAAATGCACTGCCATAAAGGATCGGCAGAAGGGGACCAAGTATTTCAATTAATTGCGCCATGCTGCTCCAAGTCCTTTCATACGGCTTTTTTAGCGCAGATACAACGCGTATAAAGAATCTGGGTTGGGGGGATTAGAATTGGGCAGCTAGAAGGCCGCATCCAGGCCGCCATCGATGGGGCTTGTCGCGGTGTCCGTATCCTGGTCAGAACCGGTGTCCGTATCCATACCTGTGCTCGTATCAGGTATATTATCGGGAATCAATACCTGCTCTTTGCATACATAGATACCATCCTGAATATCGACCCTGTCATAGCCTTTGGGGCAGTCTGGCATTTTCTCCAACTCGCAACCCAGGGCCAATACGCTGATCAGCAACCATAGAAGCGCTAACAGAGTCAGGTGCAAACATCGCCGCATGGACGCCTCCTTCACGGTGGATGGGCTCACTTTTATCCATCTTACTACATTGCACTGCGAGCATAAAGTAGCAAAAAGGGGGCCCGGAAAAAACATCATCCCGGTGATGTCGGGGTTAAGCCGATGTGGCCAATTAACAGGGTGGCCGATTTGCCGCTGATTTATCGGATGATTATTGTAGCAGCATTAGAAAATGCTAAATTTCACTGGAAAAATTGCCGAATTTGTAAGATAATAAAGCTGATGATAGTGAATGTTTCATCGATGCCATTAAAAGCGTTGTTGTAATGAAATCTGACTTGTGGGCACAAAAATGTCTTTTTTAACCGTTTAATTCTAAAATGAATATATTTTAATGACAATGGAAATTGACCAAGCAAAATTTGATGCATCCCACGGTGATCGATACCGCATCATCGCCAAGCTGGCCGCAGGTGGCATGGCGGACATTTACCTCGGGGTTCAGCTCGGCGAATATGCTTTTGAGCGCCTCGTCGTGATTAAAAAAATCCCTGCCCGCGGGCCAAATCAGCAGCAACTCATCCATATGTTCCTCAACGAAGCGAGGGTTATTGCATCGCTCAGTCATCCGCATATTGTTAAGGTATTCGATCTTAGTCGATTAAAGAAGAGCATCTGCATCACGATGGAGTATATCGACGGGGAGAGTTTCTCGTTTATCTACAAATGGCTAAAGAAGAATAACCGACATATGCCGCTACCCATTTTGTGCCGGTTCATGGTGCAGGCATGCGAGGCCCTGCAGTACGCGCACAACGCACAAACAGCCGACGGCACGCCGCTCAATATTATCCATCGTGACATTGACCTCAGAAACCTGATGCTCGACAGCAATGGGTATGTAAAAGTCATCGACTTTGGCGTTGCCAAGGCGGCCACGCAAACCGAGCTTACTGCGCCGTCCATGTTTAAAGGCAAGCTGAATTACGTCGCACCAGAGACGTTTACCCGTTCGGAAATAGATTATCGCATCGACATCTACGCACTTGGCCTTGTCTTTTATCAGATGGCCACCGGCGTCGCCCCCTATGCTTTTAAAACAGACGTCAGCTTGGGCGAGGTAATCGACCGGGTATGCAACGAACACCTCAAGCCCCCATCGAGCATCCAGCCATCCCTGCCGTCTGAGATCGACGCCCTCATCGGAATGGCCATTGAAAAAGACAGGGATGAGCGGATCAACAGTGCAGAGGCGTTTGCCGATGCGATTCGAAGTTTTGCCAACAAGAACGAGGGCATTGCCAATCCAGATGAAACCAAGAGCTGGTACCGCACGGTATTCGAAAGCCGCATTCAACAGCGGCGCAAGTTCGAGCAAAAGGTAATGCAGCGGGCCCGGGATCTGGCGTCGAGAACATCAAAATCGTCGTCATATACAATCGACAACACATCGATTTTGTCCGGTCTGAGTTCTTTTCCAACAGAGGGAACCGCGAACGGATCCAATTCCCTGCCGCCGACTTCCCATGGGACGTACACACCTGTATCTGATATATCCAATGTCCGCGCTGGCAGTAGTTCCCATCCGTACAGCTCAAAACCAGCATCGACCACCCCCGTGCCTGAACACCGACCAGATGACGCGGCTTTGCCTGTTGCATCGGATCATCAACCCCACGGGGCTGGCTCGTCGAGTATGCCTGTGCCACCCCATGCAACGCCGGACCAAGCAGCAATCCCCGTGCCCCAGCTTCGCGACCCATCCAAGCGGTTCAAGCAACTCGCAATCGTCATCGGGGCCATTGTCTTGCTGTTGGGCGGCATTGGCGCAATGTTTGCATTCATCACACGGACACCTGATCCTGAAGAAATGCACAACCTGGTAATGGTCTCTTCCCCTCCGAACGCCGATGTGCGCATTGACGGGATCCACGTGGGCACTACATCGGATTCAGGCCTAAGACTATGGGTGATCCCGGATGAACCCCACATCGTAAAAGTAAGCAAGGATGGATATGATCCGTACGAGGTAACTGTAGAGTACAAGGCCAACGAATCTCACCATATCAACGCTGTGCTTGCTAAAAAAACAGCCGCGTCAAGCCAGGGGGATCAGGACACAGCATCATTAAAAGAACCCCCAAGCCCAAGTATTGCCGCAGCGCAACTGCGAGAACCGGAGGCTCCTGATCCTCGACCAAAAGCAAGAACGAGAGCGCCACGCTCTAATAAGCCGACATATGTGGCTCAGTATAAAAGACCGGATCCAGAGCCAGCAAACCAAGGCGAGGATACGGTCGTCAGCATACCCGTGCCAGAGGAGCCGCCAGCAGAGATAGAAGAGAAGGCGTTGCCCCAAAAGAAGGCACGACCTGCCAAGCGCCCCAGACCCAAGCCCAAGCCGCGGCCTGAAGAAAGCGCAGAAGAGGAGAAGCTGGAACCTGTGGCGCCAATCACAACGCCCCGCAAGCCAGCGCCTGCTGCAGATGAAAAAAGCAAATGGTACAGCGGTACTGGCAATTGGAGCGGCGCCAAGGTGATCGCCAAAGGTTGTGGCCGGTGCCACAAGGTGGACTACAATGCCAAGACCGAAACCCAATGGGAGTTCTTCTTCAGAAGGAAGCGGCACCGGCGAAACGGTAAGTTAGAAGACTTCTTTTCAAAGCAAGAACTGAATCGGGCACTGAGCTATATCTTAAATCAACGCAGTGAAGAGAAAAAAGTCGGCATCGCAGGCGTCAGGTAGCATTGACTGTTTTTTCGGTATTCAACTGCCAACTAACTTGGAGGAGGAGCAACATGACGCATCTAGCTTCACTTCGCACAATACTGATGCTGCTGGCATCCACCATCTTATTTCAACTCGGACTACCAGTGACCCAGGCAGGTGCACAGGAAGAAGCGGCAGATGATGAAGAAACCGAGGATGCAGCGGATTCAGAAGATCTGCTCGCTGAGAACGAGGCCCTCCAGGAGCGGGTCGCCGATCTAGAAGACAGCGTCCAGATGCTCGAAGAGGACATGGAACAAATCCTCGGCACCCAGGATCAGTTAAAGCAATCTGTAACGACCAATCGCATCAATTGGGGCGGGGAGTACCGGGTCACGGTGAATACGCCTTACTTGAGGGACAACACCAATGACTTCACCATCACCCATGCCGAGTTGGTGGTTGATCAATTCGGGCAGCCCATCGTCGATGAAAACGGCATCCCGATGATACAAAGGGTCGGGGAGATGCGTCCTCGAGGCATTGAGGGCTGGCAGGATGCGGGCTGGGTCCATCGGTTAAGACTCACCATGCAGTACGATATGACTGATACCCTGCGGTTCTATGGTCGCCTGGCCGTGTACAAATACTTCAATGAATCACATCACCTCTTTTTAAACATCGATATGTTCTCCAATGCATATCCACTTAAGGCATCCATGGGATTGGAGCGGGTCTATATCGACTGGTTCCCAACAAAGTGGCTCGCCATCACTATTGGACGCGTCTGTTCCCCAGATGGTCCACCAGCAGAGCTCAAGGAAAACACCGGGCGAAAGGCCGGATGGGGCCTACAGATGATTAGCGCCGAGATTGAAGCGGCCATGCTAACATTTCACCTCAATGCCTTGACCCAAGGGACGCTCCTCAAGCTCTTTTACGCACCCTTTGGCCTGCATGCCCCCATGGCGATCAATGAACCGACCTCATTAATCGCCAGTAGCGTCAATACCACCCACGCCTTTGGCGGCCTTCTCGAGACCAAAATTCCCAAAGTGGGAGATAACTTGATTCAAATCGGATTCATTTCAGCTCCCCAATTCGGCCCGCGGGATGTGGTGATTAGTGTAAATGGCGTGAAAGACCCCATATCCCCGTCAAAGCCCAAGGGCGAAAACTTAGGAAGTTACAATAATATCAATGGATTAGCGATATTTAAAGACATTGGAGGATCTGGTTTCGACCTTTTCGGCGCTTATGTTTTCACAACAGTGAAATCCACAAACGACCGCATGACATACAAAATTCCCTTTGAGAATTTACCTGTAATCCACCCACTCACTGGCGATGTGGTCAATGTCCTCTCAGGCGAGGCCGACTATGAAATTGGGTTGGCCTCGTTCGAAGATGAAGAGTGCAAACGCTGCTACGGGCACATGGTTTGGGGTGGATTTCGCTTTTCCATGCCGTGGAAATCCTATTGGACGCGGCTGGGTGGCGAATTCAACTACGGCACCAAATACCACATCTCCTGGTCAGCACCCTCTGACCTGCTGATCTCCAAGCTGGCCACCAAGGGGTGGGCTGCAGAGGGATATTTTATTCAACAGCTCGTAGAGCAACACCTCTTCTTAAGGGTCGGCTATCTGCACGTCCAACGGGACTACAACGGCGTCTTTGTCGGCCCCACTGACCGTGTCGATCAGGAAATACAAAACATCTACGCCCTGGTAAACGTCGCCTGGTAATCTCACCTGGATTCTAGTATATATGTTATAAATTCCCCGTTGAAAAAGGGATAGCGGGATTTAATTCTGTCACTTTTTTAGGAGACACGACCAATGATCCATTCTACGCTGCACCTGGCGGTGCTGGTAGGTTTCGTCGCAATGCTTCAACTCGGACTGCTGACGTTCAATGCTGCTGCGCAAGAGCGACCAGCTCCTGGGCCTGAGCCCACAGATGAAGAGCGAAACCCAGATGAAGACATCGAAGATCTGCACGCTGAGAACGAGGTCCTCAAGGAACGCGTTGCCGATCTGGAAGACAGCGTTCAAATGCTCGAGGACGACGTGGAGCAAATCCTCGGTAGCCAGGATCAATTAAAGGCATTTGTAACGACCAATCGTATCAATTGGCGCGGAGAATATCGGGTCACGGTGAATATGCCCTACTTAAGGGATACCACCAATGACTTCTATCTCAGGTACGTCGAGCTGGCCGTCGACGCAAATGGGCAGCCCATACTCGACGAGACAGGCATGCCCCTCATGTCGGAAGTCCAAGAGGCGCGTCCCCGGGATATTTCGGACTGGCAAGATCCGGCATGGATCCATCGGTTGAGACTCACCATGCAGTTCGATATCGCGGACAATCTGCGCTTTTACGGCCGCCTGGCTGTGTACAAGTACTTCAACGAAACCCATCAGCTGTCTTTAAACGCGGATCTCTACTCCAATGCATACCCCCTTGCAGCCATCATGGGATTGGAGCGCGTGTATTTCGACTGGTTCATTACCAAGTGGCTGGCTATCACCGTAGGGCGCGTCTCCTCCCCAGACGGACCGCCAGCAGAGCTCAAGGAAAACACCGGGCGAAAAGCCGGATGGGGCCTACAGATGATCGGCGCTGAGATTGAAGCTGCCATGGTTACACTTCACCTGGATGCCCTGTCCCAAGGCACCCTCCTTAAACTTTATTACGCACCCTTTGGCATGCATCGACCTTTGGCCATAAACGAGCCGACGTCGTTGATAGCAAACACTTACAACCGCCTTTCCCAAAGCTTCGGCGGTTTGATCGAAACCAAAATCCCAAAAGCAGGCGACAACTTGATTCAAATCGGGTTCATTTCAGTTCCTAAATTTGGAACTCAGGATCTGTTCATTAGCGTAAGGGGCCTGGACGACCCCATCCCCCCATCCAAACCCAAGGGCGATGATCTGGGAAGTTACAACAATATCAATGGTTTAGTAATGTTCAAAGACATCGGCGGGTATGGTTTGGACCTGTTCGGATCTTATGCAGTCACAATGTTAAAACCCACAAACGATCGCATGGTGTACAAAATTCCCTTTGAGAACTTACCTGTGATCCACCCACTCACTGGCGAAGTGGTCGATGTCCTCTCAGGTGAGATCGACTATGAAATTGGCTTGGCGTCGTTTGAAAAGGGGGCTGGCAAGCGCCGCTATGGGCACATGGTTTTTGGTGGATTTCGTTTTTCCATGCCGTGGAAGACCTATTGGACGCGGTTGGGTGGCGAGTTCAACTACGGCACCAAGTACCATATCTCCTGGTCGGCGCCGTCAGACCTGCTAACGGCCAAGCTGGCCACCAAGGGGTGGGCTGCAGAGGGATATTTTATTCAACAGCTCGTCGAGAAACACCTCTTCTTGAGGGTCGGCTATCTGCATGTCAAGAGAAACTTCAACGGCGTCTTTGTCGGCCCCACAGACCGGGTTGATCAGGAAATACAGAACATCTACGCCCTGGTAAACGTCGCCTGGTAAGGCGCATTTTTACCGCTAGGACGAAATCCCCTAAATCCCCTTTTTCAAAGGGGACTTTCAAATGCTCCCCCTTGAAAAAGGGGGGGGCGATGCTCCCCTTGAAAAAGAGGGATTTCCGATGCTCCCCCTTGAAAAAGAGGGGTTTCCGATGCTCCCCCTTGAAAAAGAGGGGGTTCCGATGCTCCCCCTTGAAAAAGGGGGCTGGGGGGATTTTGACAGGGCTTTTACGACATCCTCGACATTTGCAGATAACCCGTTACTTTAGTTTGGTGGTTTCGTCGACCTCGGCTTGCTGGATTGAACTTGCTTCTAGGTTGCGTACGCCAGTGAGGTCTGTGCCCCTCAGATCCGCGCCGGTAAGGGTCGTGTCCTTTAGGTTTGCGCCCTGCAGCACAGCACCTTTTAAACATGCCCCGTAGAAATTTACTCTTTCTAAATCGGCCTCTGTTAAGTCAGCACCAGTGAGGTCAGCGCCGGAAAGCTCGCTCCTGACGAGGGTGGCGAATTTCAAGCTCGCGTTTTTGAAACTGGCATCAGCACACGTGGTTTGAGAGAAATCCGCACCCTGCAAGTCAGCTGATCCCAATGTGGCACCATCGAGGTGGGCACCGGTGAGATCAGCGTTGGTGAGATCGATGCCGCCCAGCTTAGCGCCACTCAGGTTTGCTGCCTTGAGGTGCACACCTGACATCTGCGCACCATTTAGATCCGCGTTCCTCAGATCAGCGCCATCCAGGACAACTTGAGCCCCTGGCATTGTCGTTTTCAGTTCTCTTTCTCTTCTGCGCAGGGCCTGGCTTCGTTTCTGCAACATTCCTGCCTGGTGTTGAAGGCGCCTGAAAAACAACACCCAGCCCAACAAAAAGCCCAACACAGCAGCGAGGATCATCAGTGCCAGATGGCTATTCATGGGGGGTGACCCCTGTTTCACGCAGCACTTCCATGCTGCAAGAGCCTGTTTGGGGGGGAAGGAGGTGATACTTTCTAAGTACTTGCGCAATGGACTGTTGCGGTGCCAGCCCGAGGTGGCGATACATCTCGACGCGGCCCTTGCTAAAGTAAATCTGCGTCGGCAGGGTGTCGATGTTGAACGCCAATGCCAGTGGTTCATTCCGGGGATCGTCCAGGTCAATTTCGACAATATCAACGAATTTGTTGTAGCAGGCGCAGAGTGCTTCGAGCCAGGGGGTCATCATGTGGCAGGGAAGACAGTAATCAGCGGTGAATTGAAGCACGACCGGGCGGTTTGCAGCTATCTGGTGTCTGTGTTTGGCCTGGCGTACCTCGGTGAGAAATGCGATTGCATCAAAGCGCTGGCCGGTCTTTTGAATGCAAGACATGGGGCCGACCTGTTCAGACCCCACCATCTCTCTAAGAAAAAAAACACCCACGGCCAACCCTACCAGGATCGCAAAAACGATGAACGGCAGCATGAAGTCCAGCTTTTGTTTACCTGGGCGGACAGCTGGCATTAATCAAAGTTAGGCTCCCCGTCATTCCCGCCTGCGCGGGGATGACTAATAAATTTAATTCGCCAGTGCCTTTAAGGCCTTTTCAGTGGCGCTAATCATCGGCGCTGCTGAAATGCCTCCACCCACGGCTGCGTGCATCCAAGCGTCAGGGGTCAAGTTACCCAAGCGGCACATCCGCTCCATCTCTTTTGCCAGACCGTTTTTGTCAAAATAGTCCTGCATTTGAAACTGAATCAAGTACCCCAGCGCATAGTCCGGCGTGTACATGCCATACCCCACAATATGAGAGTATATGGTTAGCAGACTCTGATCTCTAACGCCAAACACAGGGGCAAAATAGGCGTTCCACACATCATTGGCAATGGCAATGACCGCCTGTTTGAGTGCCTCGGGATCTGCGTCTGGATGATCATATAACCAGCGCCAGATCTCCATATCAATGAGTCCCACACCACACATTTCAAATGTGCTCCAGATCGTCGATAGGGTCTTTAAATACTTCTTTTGGGGATCCTTGTCTTTTAGGCCTAACAGATCGAGATCCTTTGCTTGAAAGGAGAATGCAAACCCCTCTGTAAACGCGGTATTGGGTACGCCTGCCAGTAGATAGTGGTCCATCTTGTTCAGGGAAAGGACCTGCTCCACGTTGTGGCCCAGCTCGTGAATCGCGATGTTGTATCCTTTATATCGCATGCCAGTTTTGGGGATCCGCGTACGCAAGTGGGCGTTGGCCTCCCGGCGCTTGGCTCCCCAGGCGTGGCCCGCGCCCCTGGACGCTTCTACCACCACCTTGGTGCTCAAGAACGCTGCTGTTTCAGGATCGAATCCGAGCTTTTTGAGGATCTTGACCAGGTCTTTTTGGAACGCCGCGACAGTGGGGTATTTTTTACCTACGATCGCATCTAGCTTTTCCTGGGTATAGCTGCCTCGTGATGTGAACCCGTCGTACCAAATATCAAACGGCTCCAGGCGCCTCCCCAAGCGCTTTGAGATAAACGCACCCACGTCCTTTATTACAGGTGAGCTGAGGATTGCTTTGAACAGTGTCTCCACGTCTTCTTCTGGGATTTCCCGATGGCGCTTGAATTTTCTATCGATATAGGTCGGCAGGGCGGGGTAGTAGGGATCAGCCTGACGTAACGCATTGAAAGTATTGATAATATACCTGTAACGCGCGTCTGTCTCAGGGGCAGTGCTTATTGGAACATCCTTTTTCGAAGCATACACTGCAGTGTCAAAATCTTCGATGGTCGACGGGGTTACTTGATTGGTTTCAACGACCCAGTCCACGTGGGGGTTATCAATGACTGACGCGGGAATTTCCTGTGTGATGATGCGCTTCATCACCGCGTGGATCATCTTCTGCTTGGCCAGGCCATCTGGGCTGCTGTAATGGGATTTTAACTCGTCCCGCAATCCCCAGTGGCTTATCAAGCTGAGATTCTTAGGAAAAAGCCGCTTTCCATCTGGGGTGAGCAAGTGATGCATATGGATATTGTACTGGGCGATATACTCGCTGGCTGAAACCAAATTAAAGGTTATATTTTGGCTTATCTCAGGCGGTACCCGGGATGAAAACATATCGACCGCACGTGCGCGGGCCCATTGATCGCGTGTCCATGCATCTCGGGCAGCGAGCTTTTCTTCCAATGTGTATGCCTGAAAGTTGAGCAGCATTGAGAAGGCGATCTTTGTTTTGAACAGGTCCTCTGCCACATGGGACGTTAAATCGTACTTGGCAAAGAGATAATCGATCGGCTCGACAGGGCCTGTATCCAGATCTGTTGGCTTCTTCAACAATAGTTTTATTTCATCCAGATGGCCGCGTATCTGCTCTATATTATTTTGAAATCGCCTAAAAAGAGTATCGAGCTTGGCTTCATCTGCAATAAAGCTGGATTTACAAAACGTACGAAATGCTTCTGCGGTGCCGTCGTCCTCTTGCCATTTGGCTGCCACTTGGCGTACGCCGGTCTCAATCCGCGCCAGATGGCTATCGCCGTGAAGTGCGACCAGTTCATTGATGGCAGCGGTGATATCTGCTTGAGCAAGGGTTGGTTTCTTTTCCTCTGATTGCGCCATATTCTCGTCCTTGGTTTCAACGATCTCCGTGGCCTTTACCTCTACCTTGGTTGCCGCGCTGCCGCACGATAATAGCCCACCCAATAATGCGGCTGTCACTGCAGTGCCAATGCTTCTTAAACCCATTGTTCGAGCTCCTCTCTCTGTTATTAACAGGCCTTGCCCATGATACGGATTTAACAGAAAAAGATAAGTGGTTTTAATCTGCTTTGGTCTAGACGCAATAAGCTTTGGATGAGAACAAGATCTATAGTAAGATGATAGCGTAGACGCGTATGGAATGGATTCTTGTACTTAGAAAACATTCGTCATAGGTCAAAGGAGGGAGCCTCCATGAGAACGGAAAAAATATTTTCCACGGTCTTTGTGTTGGCAGTGATGTTCGGTCTTGGCACGGGGTGCGAGTCAGGAGCGGGGCCAAATGAATTTTCCACTGTCGATGGTGGTGGCGACGCTGATTCAGATTCTGACTCAGATTCAGACAGCGATGCTGATAGTGATTCAGATAGTGATTCAGACTCAGATTCAGATAGCGATGCTGACACTGACAGTGGGACAGAAGAAGAGTGCCCCAGCGAAATCCAGGTCATCTACCACGATTTCGAACCAGACCATCCTGACTTTGGCTGCAGCATGGAGGGGACCGGGATCACCTACGGGCTGATCCTAGATACCCTAGATGAGGATCGCAAACCCCAGTACAACCCAGACATCCCGGATGTGACTGGCGGGTCTGACCCGATGATTACCTCGGCCGAAACCTTTTATCAGTGGTTTCACAGTGTTCCCGGCGTTAACATTGAGTCGGCTGGAGCGATTCCACTGACTGAAGATCCGCCGGGATCCGGCTTTTTCGTTTATGAGAACGACGACCACGTTATCGTTCCTGGAGAAGGGGCATTCACAACTGAAATCCACTCTGAATTCGTCTATGAGGAGGGCCAGGAATTCAGTTTTTCCGGAGACGACGACGTCTGGATTTTCATCGACGGCAAGCTCGTGGTGGATATCGGTGGGCTCCACCAAGAGGAATCAGGGACCGTTTACCTGGACGACCTCGGCCTCACGCCCGGAGAAACCTACAACATCGATATGTTCCACGCCGAGCGCTGCTACGGGTTCAGCATATTCAAACTCGAAACCTCCATCGATTGCTTTGAACCGATCATCATCATCTGAGACCCCATACCGACAGACGGTTTTCGATTTTTCCACAGTATCCCATTCGTGCTCAAAACAACTTATCCGCAAGTATTTGAAACCCTGGTCATTCCCGCTGGTGAAGGTGTTGCAAAAGTATCAAACAGGTCACTGCAATGACTTTTTTCTTGAAATTAACCAGTGGCTCGACTAAGGTTAGTATAGGGATAAAATGTTACTGTAAACATTAACTGATGAAGTATCTAGAAAGGAGTGGGGGTATGAAAATTTTCGTTATTTTTGTAATCTTGTCTATGTTTCTCTTCTCGGCCTGTGCCGAATTCCAGTTTGACTATGCTGGTAAAACACCCAAGGAGGTCGAAGAGGAGTACCAGGCCTTTAACGAGGGGGAGATGGGCGCCGGTCAGGTCACCTGCAAGTACGAAAAGCCCATTGGCAGCAATATTTCGCGAAAGGTTTGCAAGTCAAAGGCCGACAGAAAAAAACGGCAGCTCAAGGATCAGCAAGAATTGGATAGTATGCAGCGCCACAGCGGTCTCCTCAACAACCGCGTGGATGAGATAACCGTGCAAGAAAAAGCCAGCCGCTAGCAAGTAAACGAAACAGCGGCTCGACCCATTCTCAATATTGAGATACGATATTGTGATGAGACGGGACCTCATGAAACATTGAAAAGGAGTGAGGTATGAAATTAATCCTTCTTATTGCAATGTCAGTTGCATTCATGTTCTCAGCCTGTGCCGGGTTTCAGTCCGACTATAAGGGCAAGACACCCAAGGAAGTCGAAGATGACTACCGGGCCGCAAACGAGGGTGAAAAAGACGGCGATCAGGTTGTTTGCAAGTATGAAAAGCCCATTGGCAGCAATATTTCTCGAAAAATCTGCGAGTCAAAGGCCGACAGAAAGAGGCGGCAGATGGAGGATCAGAGGAATCTGGATCACATGCAGCGCCACAGCGGCTATACAACCGGGGGGGGCTAGTCCGTTATCTCGTCCACCAGGCTGTTCCCTTTTTTCGTCAGAACCCGAATATCGTTGACGCGGCCGATAATGCCCTGTGTTTCGAATAGCTGAAACAGGAGCATGGCCAGCCGGCGGCTGCCGCCGAGGAGATCCCTGAACTGCCCCACACTCAGGCCGTCGGGTTTTTTCTTGAGGCTTTTTAAGAGCGCCTGCCTGGCGCGGTCGACGTGGGTAGCGTGCAGGTATTCGCCCTCGACCGTATGGGCCCGGTGGGTTGCAACCAGGTAACGCAGTATTTGCTTGAGTTCGCTCTCGCCAATACCTTTGGCCCCTATTTGCTCTTTTAATACTGTCATCGAGAGCACCGCCATGCCCGCGCTGGCAAGGGACGCCTCTACCATGGCGATGTTCTTTTTCTGGTCCGGTGTCAGGGTAACGCGATGGCCAGTGAGTACCCAGGTGTGGTCAAGGGATCTGATGCTTTGGGCCTTTTCCAGCTCGCTGAGCATCAAGCGAAACACAGTCTCAGCTGAAGATCCCCGTTTGATGCCGAACATGCCCATCATTTCTTCGGTGGTGCGACCCTTTTCATCGAGCGGGTTTTGCTTGTGATGGGACGTGAGCAAGGCGACGATTTTGTCGGTGAGCTGATCCCTAACGTCTCTCAAATCCAAAAACAGTCGGTTGTCTTGGGTGTAACTGACAAGGTGATCTGGCAATCCCTCGGCCACCATGTCGCTGACATCTGAACGGGAAATGTTCAGGGCAGCTGCTATCTCGTCCGCACTTAAGGGCGCGCGGTGCTTTTTTATCTCGACCGCGATGATCTCAGGCAGCTTGCCCGCTGATATCTTTGACATCAGGTCCACGACCTTGGCCGTACGGCGTCGATGGTGCAGGGGGGCCGGGTCGATAATCTCGCCGCCGCCCAGGGTGATATCGCTCGATGTGCTCCGAATCACAAACCGATCACCGAATTGCAGCACACACGGCTCGGTAAGGTGGATTTGGACCAACCCCTCCTCGCCGCCCTTGAGCTTATCCGGGTGGATGAGGTGGACTTTTGCCTGCTTTTCATAGGTGGCCAGATGAAAAACAACCTGGGTCCAGGTGCCAAAGTCCCTCGAGTGGGCAAATAATCTGAGTTTGGCATCTACCCGGTCTGTGTGGCTCAACATCCGATCCGCAATGGCCATACCCCGGCTAAAATCCTCGCGGTTCAGGCCCACCAGGTTCATGGAAGCTCGGTCTCCGGCCAGCACCTGGTCTGTTTCAGTGCCGTGGCGTTCGATGCGGCGTACCCTGAGCTTTTTTTGTGTTGGCAAAAGATAGACCGTATCCCCACTTTGGATAGCGCCGCCCAGCACGGATCCGGTCACCACGCTACCAAACCCACTGACCGAAAAGATCCGGTCTGGGTAGAGCCTAAAAACATGTCCCAGGGGGCGCTCTTCCAGACCCCTGGCTGTGTCGTCCAGGGCGTTCTTGAGCGCCTCCATGCCCTCGCCGGTCACGGCAGATACACGCATGATCGGACATCCCTCAAGGAACGTGCCCTCTAGGAGTGCTTCAATTTCTTCGCATGCCAGTTCGGCGATGTCATCGTCGACGAGGTCGACTTTGGTGACCGCGACCAATCCAGCGCGAATGCCGAGCGCCTGCATGATCTCCAGATGCTCCTGGGTTTGGGGCATCACACCGCTGTCCGCGGCCACCACCAGCAGGGCCAGGTCAATACCAGACGCACCGCTGACCATGGTGTGGATAAAGTCCCGGTGGCCTGGCACGTCCACGATACCAAGGCTGACCTGGTCATTGAGATCCAGGTGGGCAAAACCCAGGTTGATGGTAATGCCCCGGGTCTTTTCCTCCCTGTGGGTGTCGCACTCTATACCGGTAAGTGCACGGACCAGGGCTGTTTTGCCATGATCCACATGCCCGGCAGTACCCAGGATGAAGCGTTTCAACGGCTGCCTCCTCTGGCGATAATCGTGGCGATTGCCTGTGCGACATAGGGGATATCTTCATTGAAGAGCGTCAACACATCTAGCAAGAGGTTGCCTTCCCGGAGAATGCTGAGCACGGGGCGGTCCAGGGTCAGCAATTCGGCAAAGACAAACTCAGCAAACGTGACTTTTGGTGTGCCCATGCCTGGGATCGGCAACACCTCTACTGCTGCGCTCGGGATTTTAAGGTCAGGTAGGGTGCCTCCCCCGCACTGGCCTTGGCTCTTTACCTTGCGGGCGTTCACCTGATGTGTGGCGAGCGCATCCAGTAGTTCTTCGGCGAGTGCATCGAGTGTGTCAGGGCTCCGTTCGAGCATGGCATAGGTGGGATTTGCCGTCCGCAGGGTTTCGTCTTTGAAGTATTGTCGACAAACCGCGGTGAGGGCGGCGTAGGTCAATTTACACACCCGAAGCGCGCGCATGAGCGGGGCCTTGGCAAGGCGCTTGATGAGTTTTCCATTGCCGGCGATGATCCCTGCCTGGGGACCGCCGAGGAGCTTGTCTCCGCTAAAGCAGACCAGATCTGCGCCTGCTTCCAGGCATTGCTTTACATCGGGTTCGTCACCCAAGGGGAGGCCGGCTGGTTTGCGGAGCAGTCCTGATCCCAAGTCGTACAGCATGGGGATGTCATGCTGGTGGGCTAGATCGGCCAGAGCTTTGATCGATGCCTCTTCGACAAACCCCTGCATTGAAAAATTGGATTTGTGCGCTTTAAATATCAGGGCTGTATCTGGTCCGATCCCTGCTTCGTAGTCTGAAAGCCGGGTGCGATTGGTGGTCCCCACCTCGACCATACGGGCGCCACTCGCAGCCATGATCTCGGGAATGCGAAAGGAACCGCCGATCTCGATCAGCTCCCCCCTGGAGATGAGCACGTCCTTGTCTTGAGCCAGGCAGTTGAGTATCAGAACGAGGGCGCCGGCATTGTTGTTGACCACAACGACATCCTCAGCTGTGGTTAGGAATTGCAGCATCTTTCGCACATGGGCGTGGCGGTTGCCCCGCCCGGCACGTTCCAGGTTGTACTCCAGGTTGGAATACCCAGCGGCAATGGCGGAGATTTCTGCGATAACGTCTTGGCCCAGGGGGGCGCGGCTGAGATTCGTGTGCAGGATCACCCCGGTTGCATTGACGACCGGCTTTAACGTGCCCAGATGCAGGGCTTCTGTCAGACGTGCGACCTTGGTTACGACGCCATCGAGGGCAGGGACTGCAGCGCCATGTTGAATGCCCTGACGAAAAACAGCCACTGTCTGGCGCGCGGCGTATTTAACTGCCTCCCGACCAAAATCCTCGATGAGCTGTGCTGCCCGAGGGTGTCTCAGAATATCGTTGACGCTTGGCAGGTCCTTGAAGCGGCTCTTTGATGTTGGTTCAGTCATGGTGTGTATGCGTATTTTTTATCGCAGAGAGGGCAGGAATCGAACCTGCCACGGACGGTGTTATCCGCCTGCTACTGGTTTTGAAGACCAGCTGGAACACCAGTTCCATCCTCTCTAAAAGCAACGCCAAAGGATCTGGCTGCAACAGCTGACATGTACCACCCATTGCGCGCCGATCCATCGTCAACAATGTATAAGCGCAACGTCCTGATACTTCAAGAGAAACTTGACACCTAAAATCTTACAGTAAAACTGACAAAGTGCTTTGTAACCATTTTTCGATATGATATAAATTAGTGTGTAATGTTATATCTGATATTAAAGGAGATAATTCAATGGCAACTATTAGGCTTTCTTTGTTGTTTTTAATCCTTGCAGCAGCCTCTATGTTGATTGCTTGCGAATCCAAGTACGACACCGAATCAGGTAGTGACCCGGGCACTGATGCTGATACTGACGCAGATACGGATGCTGATGCCGATACAGACGCAGACGCGGATAGCGATACTGACTCGGATACAGATGCTGATAGCGATAGTGATGCTGATGCGGACTCAGA
The DNA here is from genome assembly GCA_030065855.1 of Myxococcota bacterium. Lineage (GTDB taxonomy): Bacteria > Myxococcota_A > Polyangia > JAAYKL01 > JAAYKL01 > JASJCT01. The sequence continues at coordinate 9,476 of JASJCT010000033.1, read as the reverse complement.
TTCAGATGGTGATTCAGATAGCGATACTGATACGGACTCAGATACTGAGTCAGATTCAGAGTCAGATACCAACCATATGGATCAAGACGGGGATGGGTGGATCGAAACGTTTGATTGCGATGATACCAACCCTGATATCAATCCCGGCGTGGAGGAGATCTATGACCCGCCAAATAATATCGATGATGATTGCGACGGTCTGATTGACGAAGCACCGCATGAGCAACAGGAAGATGGGTGCGAGGCAATGGATATTGTTTTCATCATCGATCAATCCGGTAGCATGCAGGACGAACAAGAAAATCTTGCCAACAATTTCCCGTTGTTTATTCAATATTTAAGCGACTATATTCAGGGAGATGATACGTTTTCAACGTACCGCGTGGGCATTACCAATATTTCGCCGCACAATATCCCAGAAGGCAGCAATGTCGGTATGGGGGGAGAGCTGTTTCTCACGAGCTATGGGGATTACACGACCCCTTGCGATCTGGGTGAACACCCTTGGATAGACAATGACGACCCGGAAATAAGTGAGAAATTCAGCTGTGTTGCAGAGAGACCCTGGCCTGACCTCGACAACTTAGAGTTTTCAGCCATAGAAACCCCGTTGGCCGTGATAGAGGGATTCGGAGACAAGCTGGCAGTGGGGCAACCCAATGAGGGATTCTATCGCAAGGACAAAGAATCCCTGCTGGTTATTGTTTATATGACCGATGAACATGAACAATCTGAGTCGCAAGTTGAAGATCCCTGGCCAGTAACCAGGACAGTAGAATATCTGAACAATCTGACCGGCGGTCCTGATCGCTATGTGGTCGTGGGCTTACTTGGCCAAGATGCGCTGTCTTGGAATACGCGGCATGAGGATTTTATCAATGCATGCGAAAACGGCTTCATGGGGGATCTGGATAATCCAAACATGTGGGAGACGCTCCAAGAAGCGCTCGAACTAATTACCCTGGTCTGCGATGAGTGGGAGGTCGTTTAGTTTCGATTTTATACAAATCCCATTAAAACAGCCGCGAGGCGCTGCATTTCTTCTCTGCCGCCGGTCGATTGAAATGCAACCCGACCGCTCCTATCAATGACAAACACAGCTGGCACCCCTGTTATTGAAAATGGTGCAGCCAGCTCGCCATGGGGATCTGCCACCCAGTGAAAGGATATCTTGTGGGTTTTTCTCAGCGCGTCTGCAGCTGGTTGGTCAGATTCCAGTACGATCCCAACGAAACGAACGTCTTTAAAGCGCTCTTTGCGCGCCAACCTGTCCAGGTCGGCAGACACCTTTTTGCAGGATTGGCAGGATGGGCTCAGTATTTCCAGCACCACGATTTCCCCTGCTGTCGGGATGGTCGAGGCATTGCCGGTTGTATCGATGTAGCGCACCACTGGTAACGTCAGCTCTGGTTCAGTCTGCGACGGGTGGAGAGCGGTTGGCGCCATTAGACAGCCGGGTAACACCAAGATCGTCAGAGCAGTGGTCAATATGGCATTATACATGTCGCATCTCCTTTACATTCCCCCCTTGAACCCGGCAAAGACAACCCGCGGAAAACGGGGGCCATAGATGTATCCCGCATCCCGGTCCGGGCCTTTATCGTAGTCTTTTTGTCGCGAATCCAGGATGTTGCGAATCCCCACATAGGGCATGAGGAACCGGCCATTTCCAAGCGCGATGCGGTAGGAGAGGTTCGCGCTCCAGTCCGCGAGCCACGGTGATGTCTCCAGCTTGTCTGCCTGGATGTACCCCGCATAGTGAGGCACCTTCATCGGCCCGGTTACATTCAGCACCGTAGATATTTCAAAACCTGCGCCAGGACTGGACCAGACCTCGGCAAAGCCATATGTGCGGGGGGTCCTGAAGATCTCTGTTGAGCCAAAATCCGGATCTTCCTCGGTGTTCGTGGCCTTTTCCAAGGTCCATCCAGCACCCATCCCAAAGCGCTTGTCGTAGGCTGCCGAACCCTCGAGCTCCGCCCCATATACCGATGTGTCCCCCCGATTCCTGCGGAACATCTCCATCTCATTGGGTGTGCTTGGATCATCTTCCGCATCGATCACAAAAGCATCGGCAATGCGCGTCCAAAACCCATTGATGCTGAATTGAATCTCCCAGTTGCTCGCCAAGTCGAGATCGACCTCGACTTGCTGGGCAATGCTGTAGGAACGCTCTGGTTCGAGATTTGGATCGTTGTAAATCACCTGTCCTTCTCCACCGACAATGGTGATGTGGAGATCCTCGTCAAAGACCTGGGGTGCGCGGAATCCAGTGGTAAAAGCGGTTCGTGCGTTGAGCCAATCCAACGGTGTCAGCTTAAGTGCGATCCGCGGGCTGACGACAGGGGTGTCCAGCTCGCTGTGTTTGTCCACACGAACCCCGACAATGGATTCGCCCCAGTCGGCAAACATCCAGTCGTGCTGAACAACGCCGGCCAGATCCCAATACCGCTCATCCACCCGACGTCCATATCCGGGAAAATCATCGTCCAGCCCATCTGACAGGTACTGGACCCCCAGGGTTACGGTCTGCTGGCCCAGGGCATCAAAAGACAGGTGCAAGGCGCCGTCAGCTGTGTGGACTGGGTTTTTTGTGCGGCCATAGGCATTGAGCGCGGCGAGCTTGATGGCCCACTGCTCAGGCGTGGGTGGATCTGAAAGTGCGATATCACCCCCACTGCCGTAATACGAATCCCGCTCAGTGTACGCAAAGCCGTAGCCCAGGTCATAGCTCAGGAAGGACGTTGCGAGGTGTTTGAATCGCAGCTCACCCCCGTACCGCCGGGTATTAACCGACTCGGCAATGGCTGCATCGTGCTCGGGCTTGCTAAAGGCATCTCCGCCACGGCGTTGCTCTTGGAGTACGTGAAACTTGAGCTGCAACTCCGCGTTATCCAACAGATCCACATATGCCTCGGCCCCGGCCAGCACTTGTCTCAGCCTGCCAATCTCAGAAAACCCGTCTCCATTTGCGTCCCAGGGTTGGCGGCGATTTGCCCCGCCAAACACGTGAAGCGCCAAGCTCCGATCCTCATTCACCACACCTGCATTGGCCCCTAAGCGGGCATCGGTCTCTGTCATATCCAGCAGTCCACCGCGCAGGTTAACCGTGGCAAAGCTCTGTCGCGGCCGTGCAGTAATCACGTTGATCACGCCCCCGACCGCATTTCCTCCATAGAGGGCCGAACCGCCGCCCTTGACAATCTCGACCCGCTCGATCATCTCCTCGGGAATCTGCTCCAGGCCGTACACACCGGCCAGGCTCGAAAAGACAGGCTTCCCGTCGATCAGGATCTGGGTATACCGACCTTCCAACCCGTTGAGTCTGACCTGGGTGAATCCACAATTCTGACAGTCGTTTTCCACGCGCACACCCGAGGTCAGCTCCAACGCATCTGCCAGGTTCGTGGCTTTCATCCGATCAATAGATGCGCGACTGACCATCTGGGTTTTGATAGGCACCTCCTCCAGCAGCTTTTCAGTCATGGTGCCAGTAACCACCAATTCCTCGACACCGTCTGGTGCTGCATCTGCCCCTTGTTCTTGCAATTTAGTGTCAGTGCTTTCTTGCGAAATAGTGGATGCTTCGACCTGGGCCTGGTCGTGAGATGCATCATCGGTGTGTTCTTGTGCCTGTGCATTCAAAATCGGCGAGAAGAGACAAACGGCAATCGCCAGCTCGACGAGGAAGCCGAAAAACTGATAGTTCATTAACGTCCTCCTAAAGGAATACTAGAGTTCCAGTTCTGCTGTTCCTGTTTCAGAACCTGGGAAAAGCTCTGACATCGAGGCATTGCTTGCTATTAAAGCGGTAATACCTGGTCAGATGCCCCGATTTGTTCTTAAAAAGTGGCTTACGACTGACAAGCAGGCGGGGATTGCTTGGGCGCCAGCGCAAAGGTCTTTTCACTGCCAAGTGTCAGAATGCGGTTACTGCGCGTGGATCGATAAACATCTGGAAATGAAACACAGGGGGGGATCGATGCCGGTGATACAGCATTCACCAGCATCAAACTCGAAACGCCACACGAGGTCAGGAAAACACGAAGAGGGGAGGGCTTCTCAACCCGATTGTGGGGGCTTTTGTGGGTCACCGCTCTTTCTTGGGGATTGCCCTCAATGACAACGACATCCACAAACTGTCGATTGATAGTATCGAACCGGTGCAGATGGCTGGCAAAGCCCAAGTGAAAGGCCGACCAGATCGGAGAAAGCGCCAGAAGCGTAAAAATTAGTGCGGTGTGCCGCATCATGTGTCGATATCCCACATGTCTCTTCAAGGTTATCTAATTGCCCGCCGCAAAGTTTTTGTCAATGAGAAAACGCTGAGCGAGCAGTCAGATTTCAACCAGTGTGGCCACGCATCAGTTCGCGGAGTGCGTCGGTCGGCGCCTGCGGGGTTTCAATGAGGTCGACAATTGTTAGAAAAACCACGGCCGACTAAGGAAAAAGTAGTATAGCGTTCGGCCAGTGGCAAGGGGCAGGGGAGGGCGCTGCTGTCTTTTAGGCGCCGGCGAACTGGATACTGTCGAACAATAGGCTTGGTGAGCGCAGGCTGCTAAACGGGTAGGGGTCGTTTCCGACCTCGACCAGCCGATGCCAGAGATCCTTGTGATTGCCGGCGATATTCATCTCTGCCACAGCCCGGGTGAGGGCGCCGTTTTCGATCAGCGTTCCGTAGACCCCCAAGGAGAAATCGCCAGTGGTGAGGTTCGAATTGCCGCCGACAAAACCTCTGACAAGCACGCCTTTTTGGATACCCGCAATGAGCCCGTCGAGATCTTTTTTGCCTGGCGTAACCATGATATTGGACCTGCTACCCGTGGTCGGAACCATGGCGAGCTTTTTGGCGTAATAGGTATCGAGGTAAAAGTTTCGAAATACCCCCTTTTCGAAGAGGGGCATCTGTTTTGCAGCAATACCCTCGTTATCGAACAGCCGAGATCCAAACCCACCTGGCACAAAGGGGTCATCTGCAATATCCAGCACGTCAGACCCAAACTTTTTGTCTACCATGCCCTCAAGAAACGATGCCTTTTGCTGGAGTGCGCGCCCTGACAGCGCAGCCAGCAGGTGATTCATCAGCCGGCCCACTGTCTGATTTTCAATGATCATCGGCAGTTTTTGGGTCTCGAATTTTGAGGCACCCATCCTGGCGCGGGCTGCCTTGACGGCCCGACACGCCACGTCTGTTGGATCGGCCAGGCCAGTTTTGTCCCGGGATCCTGCCATGGCCCAGCCACCGGGTCGCTTATCTCCTTTGTCTTTCATGGAGACTTGGGAAAACGACCAGAATTGGGTTCCCTGTTCAGCCCCCTCAAATCCGTTGGAGTGGACCTGGTAGAGCGCTGATGCCTCATCCTCATAACTCGCTTCAGCAGCAATAGCATCCTTGCCAGCTTCATCCAGGGTGGATGCCTCGAGCGCTGCCGCGTATGCGTTCCGATCGTCTGGGGTGACAGTTGCAATTTTTGCATCATGGAGATGTAAATCAATATCTTTCAATCCCTTATAAAGGGATGGATCCGGCATGGTGCGATATTTGTCAGGGGTCATGGCAATGCACATGGCCACAGAGGCGTCAAGGAACTGGTCAAGTGCGTTATCCCTGAGATCGTTGGTTTGGCAGGCAGTGTACTTTCCGTTCATATATAGGAATAAATTCAAGCTCTTACGGGATGATTCTTCAACCTTGTCGGCAACACCTTTGCGATATACCACCGAGACATTGCGGGAGCGGCGCGCCACGACCCGAACACCTGAGGCACCGCGTTTTTTAGCGCCGTCCATGGCCTTGTTGGCAACGGTTTCGAGGTCAAAGTAGTTATCTGGATGATTCATCGGTTTACCCCTCCCACAGTGATCGAAGAAACTTTAACGGTCGGCAATCCCAGGCTCACTGGCACACTCTGGCCGTTCTTACCACAAGTCCATGAGCCAGTGTCGATGGACTTGTCGTTGCCTACCATAACCGTCTTTTTGAGGGTGTCTGGACCGTTTCCAATGAGGTTGGCATCTTTTATGGGTTGGGTGAGCTTTCCATCCTCTATGAGATAGCCCTGCTTCACGTAAAAGCTGTAGTCTCCGGCGCCAATGGTAACCTCTCCGTTGGAGAAATCCGCTGCGTACAAGCCCTTTTTAACAGATTTAATGATCTCCTCTGGATCGTGGATGCCGTTTTCCATTGTGGTTACCCGCATTCGCGGCAAGGGCGCATGGCGAAAGCTTTCCCGACGGCCATTGCCCGTGGGGGGTACATTGTAGAATTTTGAGCTGATCTTATCGTGGAGATAAGAGACCAGGGTGCCGTTTTCCACCAGCACGGTTCGCTGGCCTGGGATACCCTCGTCGTCCACGTGTATGGCACCGCGGGAGTTGGGTTCAAGGGCTGTGTCCACAATGGTTACAAAATCCTCAGCCACTTTCTTGCCGATCATTGTCGCATAGATGGACGTGCCTTTGCGGTTAAAGTCTGCCTCCATGCCGTGACCAATGGCTTCGTGCAATAGGATGCCAGAGGTGGCCGGGGCCAAGACCACTGGCATTTCTCCAGCAGGAGGGGCAGTGGCCGCAAACAGATTGAGGGTGCGCTGTACAGCCTGTGTTGCCATATCTTTGATTCTGTTATCCGAATAGAAATCAATACCTTCCCGTGCAGCCACGCGATAGGTGTAGCGTTCCAAGCGGCTGTCTTTTTCAGCAGTACAGGTAACGTAAAACGCGGTCATGGGCCGAATATCTTCTGCCCAGTTTCCGTCAGAGGTCGCGATGAGACAGACGTCATCCTCACTCAGGGCAAAAACAGACACCTTAATAATGTTTGGATCTCCTGCCAATACGAGGGATCCGACAGCTTCGACGATACCGATTTTTCGATCCGGCGGAATATCAACCCACACCCGTTCCCGTTGGTACAGCTCAGGCGTCTGAATCGCAGTGAACGATGGCAGATCGGACGATGACGACCCCGCAGCAATGGAGGCGGCCGTATCTGCCGCTTTGATCAAACTCTCGGTCGATAAATCTTCTGTAAACGCATATCCGGTCTGGTCGCCTTTGAGCACGCGGACGCCAGCGCCGAGGTCAACTTCGATATAGGCGCGATTGACCTGGCCGTCTTCAAATCCCACATAGTCGCTTACTTTATGCTGAAGATAGATATCTGCGTAGTCACCGCCGCGGGATAAGGCGCGGCTGATGGTTTTGCCGAGCATGTCATTGGTCACACCAAAATTCGATTCAAAATAGCCCGAATTTCCAGACAAAGGTGCTACTCGGGATTTGGACGCCACCGCAGGTTTGGCGATAACCGGTACTCGCGTACATGCAGACATCAGGGCAGGTGGCACGCAGATAATACCAGTCCCAGCAGTGCCAATTCTCAAAAATTCTCTACGATCCATGTCGTACATTTCTCTATTCTCCTAAATATTTCTCCTAGACAATGCATTGGTGCTTAGATTTGTTCTCTTTTAAAGGATATTCATAACGAAATAATTGAGAATGTCGACGGTGTCAAAGATAAACTATTTGCAAACTTCGCATAATGTATATTATGTTAACTTTAGCCCCTCGGATGTGGATATACGCTTGGGGTTAAACCAACGCGCTCGCAGACGCGATTGGTGAGCGTCCCGATGCCCTGAACAGTGATTTTAATTTCATCCCCAACCTTCATGCACGCTGGTGGATCGCAAAAAATACCCACGCCACCTGGCGTACCCGTTGCAATGACATCGCCGGGCAAGAACGTGATATTCTGAGTGACAAAGGCCAGTAGCTCTGGAATCTTAAAAATTAAGTCCTTGGTATTGCCGTCCTGGCGCACTTCGCCATTTAAATGCGCAGAAATGCTGAGTTTATGGGGATCTGGAATCTCATCCCGGGTCGCGATATAAGGTCCCATGGGGCAAAACGTGTCAAAAGATTTACCGCGAAACCATTTTCTATCGCTAAACTGGGCGTCCCGACCGCTCACGTCGTTAACGATTGTATAGCCAGCCACATAGGCCTGCCAATCCTCTGGATTCACCCGGAATGCTGGCGCACCAATGACAAATGCCAATTCTGCCTCGTAGTCGACATTTTCATCATCTATTGGATACAGAATCGGATCTCCGTCCCCTGATAGACACGTGGTGGACATTGAAAACAGCAGCGGCTTTTTGGGTAGCCGCGCACTCTGCTCGTCAGTGTGACTGTGGTAATTGAGGCCCACACCCACAACTTTGGTCGGGTTTGTCACTGGCGGTCCCAGGCGAACCCCTTTGGCCGGGATCACAAACCTATCTTCCGGGCCATTCGCAATCCATTCTGATACCTGGGCCAACCCAGGTGCGCCCAGTGCCAGCAATTGCCTCATCGTGTTGATGTTACCAGTTGACGCTGAATAAATATTCAGTATTCGGTCATTATCGAGGAGAACTCCTGGCAATTCTTCTCCAGGAGGTCCAAAGGAAACCAACTTCACAGCGCACTCCTTTCATTTTTTTGGGGCCCATCGATCTATTGCAAACTATCCGAGCATACTCACAAAATCCAGCAAATTAAAAGCATTGCATCCCAACAATAGTTGGCTTAATAATCAGATATCAAAGAAAGAGAGCCCGACATGGCCCTATTCGTCATCGCTGACGACCATGACCAAATAAGAACCATGATAAAGCAGACCCTAAACGAGATGGGCCACGAGTCCCGTCTTTGCTCAGACGGGGATCACGCATTAGATGCGCTGCGATGCGAAAAGGATGCTGTCGCCTTGATCACGGATGTGTTCATGTCTTCGATGGATGGACGCGAACTCGTCGGCATCATTCGAGGCGGCCCGCCGCGACTGCGCAAGATGCCCGTGATTCTGATTTCCGGCGCCTTGGATTCACCCAACCTCCCCTCCTACTTGGAAGACGATCTCTGCCACTTTTTGCAAAAACCGTTTACCCAGGCCGAGCTCAGCAAGGTCGTTGAAAAAGCAGTTAAGCAAGTCAATCAACGCAGCACTTCGATCAAATAGTCTATCGGGCATGTATGCCATACCGAAATAGCCATTCTCACCACCCTGTTGTAGCCGCGGGGTTTATCCCCAAGGTGAAAAGATAAGTAATTCTAGACCGTTATATCTGCGGGGATAAACCCCGCAGCTACATTTTGATCGAAAAGTTCATATTTCGGGATAGGTGCGCACTAATTCGAAGGAGTAAACCACTGGCATGCCAGTGGTATGAACAATGGCTACGCCAATGATTAGTGGGAGCAAGAGCAGGTATTCCCCCTTCGACGAAGGGGGGTAGGGGGATTTTTAAACGTCCAATTGTCCATTTTGTCAGGGTCTACTCTTTCTTTCATTTATGGAAATCCCCCCGGCCCCCTTTTTCACAATGGCATTCGGTTAAGGGCAAATGTCGCGATTTTTGCTATTTTTATGCCGGGTAAAGGATCTCCCCCTTGAAAAAGGGGGTTAGGGGGATTTTGACACGTCC
>JASJCT010000134.1 GCA_030065855.1 Myxococcota bacterium | reverse complement strand
CTTTGAAAACAATTGCTTGGACAATTGAAAATCCCCCTGCCCCCTTTTTCAAGGGGGATTCTTTTCTGGCGATCCTACGCTATAAAAACACCCAAAAATCCTTAACCGAATGCCATTGCCCCTTTGCCAGGGGGAGGCCACCTACCCGACATTGTGGACTTGACAAAGCATTAAGCGAGCAGTCGGTTTAGGTGCTGCTTTTCCCAGGCCTTTGCCGCGTCATAATGGACAAAAGCCCGCTCCAAACTCCTAAACTGCTCTGTGTGGTAGCGACGCTTCCCCCCAATCTCTTCTACTGGAAGGACGTGGTGTAATACCTCGTGGTAGACCACCCACTCGACCACAAAACCAGGGACGTCAGCGGCATCGAGGATGGGGCTCACCCGTATGGTGCTGTCATCAAAGCTATAGGTGGCAAGGGCCCGGCTCACACTCCTGGTACGCCTGCGGCGCCTGCATGTGGGTGACCGTCCCCATCCGATCCGCACGTCCACTTTTCCGCCAAAATAGGTCCCGCTGACCTTATTCAGCACGGCACTTAGGTCGTGATGCTGCCCAGCTGATGTAACCCGGGTCTGCCGTGTCTTGGCCGGTGAGTGGATCTCGTGTTGATAACGGACAATGAATTGATCCAGCTTTTGAGACGCTGATTTTTCCCGTTTGCCAATGTACAGTGCGAGTGCGTCCAGAATTTCTGGATCCGCGTGCCTGAACAGTCGATGCATGCGGATGATCAACCGCCCACCGCGTCGCTTAAAAGAAACCATGGTCGAGCGATTGTTGGTAAAGATGACATCCACTGGCTCTGGCATCAGAACGGTCAGATATCCAGCGATACGCCGTTTGTGCGCCTCTAGCAAAAATCCAGGACCCACGGCCTTGTCCTCATCTGGTGAAAAGGAAAGGCGCATCTGGTGCCACCCTGTTTGCGACATGTATCAACATGTAAAAAGCACGCAGGCTTCTGTCAAGTTAACGGGCAAAAAACTCAAAAAAATTGGAATATTGCGAGAGGATCGGGGCGTTTTATTGCTCAAGATGTCTAAAGAAACACAAATTTAGGTTCTGAGCAGTGACCATCCAGAAAAACTGGACGTCGCATCAGACCCTAGATAGAATCTCTCTGAACGATGACAAAGAAGCCAACCACACTGATCGCGATACTGGGTCTTCTGGCACTTATTCTGGACAATTCCCCAACCTATGGGGACATATACGCCCGCACTGACAAAGACGGCACCGTGCATTTTACGAATCAACGCCCAAAAGGCCGGGACCGCCACAAGTACAAGGTTTATTTAAAGACGCCGCCGATCAGAAAGGCCCGCCCTGGTGTCATTCCCGTGCCTGCTCGGGATACCAACCCTGCGCGTTATACCCGATACGATGCGGCCATCCGCACCGCATCTCGGTCGTTCTCTGTGCCCGAGCCATTTATTCGCGCTGTCATTCGCGTTGAATCGGATTACGATCCCGTTGTCGTTTCCCATGCAGGCGCCCAGGGGCTGATGCAGCTCATGCCAGCCACTGCCCGCCGGATGAACGTTAAAAATAGCTTTGACCCCCACGACAACATCATGGGCGGCACTCGCTATTTGAGATACCTCGCCAATATGTTCGGCGGGGATATGGTGCTTACTATCGCGGGCTATCATGCGGGTGAGGGGGCTGTGATCAAGTACAATGGCGTCCCTCCCTACACATCCACCCGCGGCTATATCCGAAAGGTACTCAAGTTCTACAATTACTATAAATCTAAGATCTGACATTAAGCGATCATCAAAAAGGGGAGTTTCATGCGATTCAAGAGAGTTGGTGTGTTGTTCGGGGGAATGTCGGCCGAGCGCCACGTATCCATTGAAAGCGGCAATGCGGTCATTGCCGCCCTCGGCGCACGGGGATATGACGTGGTCGCTATCGACGCCCAAGATGACCTCGACAGACGTCTTCGGGCCGCAGAAGTAGAGGCAGTTTACATCGCTCTCCACGGACGCCTCGGTGAGGACGGCACGGTTCAGGGAATGCTCGATGTCATGGGCATGCCATATACAGGCTCGTCTGTGCTCTCATCTGCCGTGGCAATGGACAAGTCCGTATCCAACGCGCTTCTCGCCGCATCAGGGATACCCGTGCCCAAATGCCTGGTGCTTACTGAAGATAGTCCGCGCTCCCTCCCCTCATCGGATTGGCAGCCCCCGATCGTAGTCAAACCAGCAACCGGGGGATCTTCAGTTGGCGTTTCGCTGGTGAAACGCATTGGCGCGCTGGACACGGCCATCAAGACCGCCCTTGGGCACTCACATCGCGCAATCATTGAGGAGCACGTGGTCGGAACAGAGATCACAGTGGGTATTTTGGACGATCGGATTCTCGGGTCCCTCGAAGTAGAGCCCAATCGTGAATTCTACAACTACTCGGCAAAGTACGCGCCCGGTGGATCAAACCACCACATCCCTCCCCGGCTCCCCGAACAACAGATCGCCGATGCTCACGACCTGGGCCTGATGGCCTACCAACTGCTTCAGTGTACAGGTGCGGCGCGGGTTGACTTTATGGTTCCCAAAAATGCACGCCCTGTATTGCTCGAGGTCAACACTATCCCCGGCATGACCCAGAACAGCCTACTTCCGGAAATCGCTCGCGCTGCTGGGCTTTCTTTTGAAGATTTGGTGGTCGAAATAATGGAAAGTGCGACGCGGCATACCCGCCCGGCCTGGACGAGCCAAAACCCGGGCTAAAGCTTTTTTCCGTGTCTGAGGAATTCTTCGTATACGCGCTCATCCAAGGCAGAGAGTCCCTTTTCGATGCGCCGGCCGTTGATAAAGAATGTCGGGGTGCTATCTACCCCCAGCTGCTTTGCGAGCTTCCTATCCGCAGCCAGTGCAGCTTGGGCAGCCGTTGAATCCATATCCTCTTTAAACTGTTCGAGATCTAATCCCAGCCCCTGGGCGGTGATCTCAAGGCGTTCGCGCGTCAGTAAAGACCCGGACGCGGAAAAAATCGTATCGTGCATCTGCCAAAACTTTTCCTGCCGATGCGCTGCAAAGGCCGCCTTTGCGGACATTTCCGCGTTCTTGTGAATCTTGGCAAGGGGCAAGTTCTTGTGGACCAATGCGATATCCTCTGGATACCGCCTGACCAGGTGGTGCAGCTCACTCGCTGCTTTGGCGCAAAACGGACACTCAAAATCAGTGAAGACAACCAAGGTGACCGAGGGGTTGGCAGCGCCCATTCTCGGAGATCCATCCTCGGATATCTCCAGTCCTGCAATCGCAGCGTAGCGCTTCATATACGCCGTTGCAATCTCCTCCTGGTTGTAGTCCTCCATGATCTTTTTCATCACAAAGCGGCCGGCAAGGGGTGCGAGCGGGCAATGGTCGGGATTGAACAGGGATTCGGCCAAGGTCACGTCATCGCCACATGGGGATACTTCCGCGTTCAATACTTTCTCGATCCGTTTTACTTCAAGCGGGGTGAGCTCACTGAAGTCAAACCGCATCTCAAGCGCCTTTGCCGTGATGATGCGGCTATCATCGATGCGGGAGCAGGCAAACCAACACGCGACAAAACCAGCTACCGCCAAAACAATAAGATGCACATTTTTTCTCATTATCTGCTTCACAAACCCGATCCTAATCGGCATTTTCTTCTGGGTCAAAAAATGGCGCCCCCGTTGCAATCCAGTCGGACAGGGCGATCTGATCTTCCAGGGGAATTGGGTCAGCCGCACCATCGAAATCGAGGGCACGGGGCATTGGCGTCCCGCCGATGCGGGCATCACCGATTAACTTATACAACAGGTAGCTCCGGCCTGGGCGATACGGTGAAATGCGCTGCCAGCCCGTCCACTGCTGTGAATGGACAGCGATCGCCGTATCTCCAATCCCTTCCAGGGTGTCGAGCTGCAGCTCGGAAAAGCCCTCTCCTTGGGATCCGCCATGGCATTGCCCACAGTGCTGTTTGAATATCGGGAGTATTTCCGAGTTAAACGACCTACGAATATAAGGCGTATTGTCCCCCTTTTCCTCCCCTGTCTTAAAATGCATGATTACGCCTGGAGCAACAGGCAGGCCATCGATCCCGACAATGCCCTCCTCAATCTCGAAAATCCAAATCGCACTGCCGCGCATTGTTGCAGATGGCCATGTGATCAACTGACTGCGAATGGGATCATAGAACGCATTGGTGTAGAGATTTACCGGCCCTGAATAGAGGTCTATCCGGTCTACATTCAAACTGCGACTGTCCAAATGGTCAGAAAACGTAATGCGGATGACCTTGTCCTTGAATACATTGGTCTGACCATTCATGGGATCTGTCGCCAGAGGCACCGGCCCCCCGGGGGGCACACCAGCATCTGGATCAATTTCGGGTGGAGGGGCACAGTGGGTCCATCCCAACAATACAATTGCTATCGCAGTTAAACGTGTTTGAAGACTGACTGGCGAGGGGGCCTTCACAGATTATGATTCCGCGTAGGAGATGAGGTGTTCTCGGATGACCGCTGCGGTGATGCCTGTGGCGAGATTGGCAGTCAGGCAATCGGCCAGGGTCAACAGAAGCTCGTCGATGCCCTTATCCTCGATGATTTTTTGCATCAGCGCCCGAGATTCTTCATTATCCTGTCGTCGCAGGAATGCCCGGACAGACTCCACAGTCACCTCGCCTTCGAAATCGAAAATCACGTTCTCGAGTAGATATTGCGCTAGTTCGTCCAAAGGTTGCCTCCCAGATGATGTCTAGCCCCCAATTGGGGGCATCATCCGAATAGAATGATACTTGTATATATATACCTCCTTTACTTAGGGCAAGTCGTTTTAACGGTTGAACCGGTAACAACAAACCCCACGGATGGCCCTTTCTCAGTCGATTCGAAGCGACTAAAATGGGGCTGCCGGAACTGGCAAGAGAAAGGCTAGCCCATGAATTTCGACGATATTGCGCGGCGCGCTGCTACTGGCGCGCCCAAAAAGATAGCTGTTGTGGGTGCCCACGACCCCAAAATATTAAACGCCCTTTGGCGCGTGGCCGAGGCCGGCATCGCCTCTGGTATCTTGATCGGGGATAGGAGCGACATCGAAACCGTGGCTCGAGTTGAAAAAATAGACATCTCTGCCCACGACATCTGGCACATGGAACATCCAGAGACATGGGTAGACGCTGCCATGACCCTGGTGAAGAGCGGCACTGTCACCGCGATCATGAAGGGAAAGATCACCACGGCCGAGCTGATGCACCAGGCCATTCAAAAGGGCTTGCGCCAGGAGGGATCCCTGCTGACCCATGTCACTGCGATTGAGCATCCCGCCCTTGGCGAGGACCGGCTCGTCCTCCTCACAGACGCGGGACTGATCACCTTTCCAACCCTGGAACAGCGGGTGCAAATCATCAAAAACGGTGTCCGAGTGATGCAAACCCTCGGCATTCAAACCCCAAACGTCGCAGTTCTTTCGATCTCAGAAGAAGTAAATGAACGCGTCCCGCCTTCGGTCGAAGCGCAAAAACTCAAGGAAATGAACGCGCCAGGCAGGCCCCTGCACGGCTTTGGCATCGTGGACGGCCCCCTCGACTTGTTTTGCGCAGTGGATGCCAATATCGCAGCCCTCAAAGGCGTTTCGAGCCGGGTAACCGGCAATGCCGACATCCTCCACTGCCCAAACGCGGTCTGCGGCAACCTTATGAGCAAGGCCATCATCTATTTTGCAAAGGAGAGCCGAAACGGCGGCTGCGTTGTCGGGGGAAAAGTACCGGTCATCCTCCTCTCCCGCGCCTCGTCCGCCATGGACAAATACTGCTCGATACTCCTGGGCATGATCGCAATGCAGGATTGCAATGGGGAAAATAGTACTAACTAATGTCTAATACCGATAATGGTCGGGTTTGAACGGGCCTTCGACCGGGACGCCAATGTAGTCGGCCTGCTGCTTTGTGAGGGTGGTCATCTTTACGCCTAGTTTGTCCAAATGCAGTCGGGCCACTTCCTCGTCGAGTTTCTTGGGCAACATGTAAACCCCAATTGGCGGCTTGTCTTGTGCGAGCGCCATTTGGGCGAGACATTGGTTGGTGAACGAATTGGACATGACAAAACTCGGATGACCTGTAGCACACCCGAGATTGACGAGGCGCCCCTCGGCCAGGACAAAGATGGCGTGACCATCCGGATACACCCATTTGTCCACCTGCGGTTTGATGGTGACTTTCTTTAATTCCGGCCACTGCTCTAACCCGGCCATGTCAATCTCGTTGTCGAAATGGCCGATATTGCAGACAATCGCCTGATCCTTCATGGCAGCCATGTGCGCTGCAGTGATAACATCCCGATTGCCCGTGGCCGTGACAAAAATATCCGCCTCTGAAATCGCATCTTCGATAGTGGTGACCTCGTACCCTTCCATTGCCGCCTGCAGCGCGCAAATGGGATCGATTTCAGTCACCAGCACGCGGGCACCAAAGCCGCGCATGGACTGGGCACACCCCTTACCTACCTCGCCATAGCCACAGACAACAACGACCTTGCCTGCCACCATTACGTCGGTTGCGCGCTTGATGCCGTCTGCCAATGATTCTCTGCATCCGTAGAGATTGTCGAACTTCGACTTTGTTACAGAGTCATTTACATTGTACGCGGGAAACAACAATTCCTTGTTTTCCATCATCTGGTACAAGCGGTGCACACCCGTGGTCGTCTCCTCTGAAACGCCCAAGATATCCGGTACCATGCGGTGCCAATAGTCGGGATCCCGTGCAATGGTACTTCTCAGCTGTTGTTCGACGATAACCTCTTCTTTGACAGTCGTAGCAATATCTGGCAGGCGCCCGTGTTCTTCAAAAAACGCTTCTAGCTGATAGCCCTTATGCACGAGCAGGGTTGCGTCGCCTCCATCGTCCACGATGAGATTCGGCCCCTTGCCGTTTGAAAACGCCAGCGCCCTGTCCGTACACCACCAGTATTCCTCCAAGGACTCACCCTTCCAAGCAAACACCGGAATGCCCCGGGCTGCAATGGCCGCGGCAGCGTGATCCTGGGTGGAAAAGATATTACAGCTGGCCCATCTAACGTCTGCACCCAGCGCGTCGAGGGTCTCTATCAAAACCGCGGTTTGAATGGTCATATGCAGGGAGCCACTTACCCGCAGGCCTTTGAGCGGCTTTTCCGGGCCGTATTTCTCCCGGACTGCCATCAATCCGGGCATCTCCTGCTCGGCTATCTCAATTTCGCGGCGACCGTAATCTGCCAGGGAGATATCTTTGACCTTGTAATCTGTAAACGAAGTGCTCGGTGAAGCCTCCATGGGTGATCCTTTCATTAAAAACGAGCAGTTAGCCTTTCCAAGGCCAATTTACACCATTTAAAAACTGCCACAAGGGATCTTTTTTGGAATTATATCGGTTAACTCTTTGTTACAATAAAGAAAAGGCGTTTTCCTTGTGGAGGATAAATGAAAACAATCCCGCTCGTCGCGTTTCAGTCCAGCCCGTCCAACCAATCCGCCATTAAAGAAACCCTGGAAAATGGAAGTCTGATTTGCTTTCCAGCAGCATCAGACTACAAGCTCGGTGCGGATCTCAGCTCTCGACGTGCGATCACAGCCATGTTGCAGGCCAAACGGCGGGTGAACAACGCGCCCACACTTGTATTTGTTCCGGATGTTTCATGGGTTGATAAGCTCGTGGCCAACATCTCGGACCAGGCCCGCAGGCTGATGACAGATCTGTGGCCAGGACCGCTCACGCTCTTGTTTCAACCCAGCGACTACCTCGAACCTCGGGTGCGAAAAACCCTCACCAAGGCCAAAGGATGGCTTGGATTGCGCATGCCCGACGACGAGATATCTAGGACCGTGCTCGGCGTGTTTAAAAAGCCGCTGTTGGTCTCATCGGCCAACTTGTCAAAAAAGCACGGGGCACAGTCGGTTGCCCAGGTTCGCAAGAACTTCGGCCGCACTGTCGACTACTTGATTGAAAATGGGGATATCAACGGCGCCTCAAAATCAACACTCGTCGATTTAACCCGTGCGGTGCCGGAAGTGATTCGACGAGGCGCCATATCTGAGGAGGCCATCAAACGCACATTGGCCGGATAGTGAAGTGAATAAACGACGCGGGGTTATTCACCAGCGCTGGCCCGTGACTGCAGCACATCTGTCAAGTTCTGATGGGAACCTGCGATTCGGTTAACATTCTCGACGAGGATAAACGTGGATTCCGATAATTCAGAAGCTGCAAATTCGATGTGATTGATGCCGCTGGCCACCTCGTCCAACCTGACTTGCTGTTCTTTGGCCGCGTTTGTAATCCGCTCGACCCGCGTTGCAGTGCTGACAAAGGCGCTCGATATTTCCTCGATCAGCGCGCCGGTCGACAACAACTCATCGAGCTGGGATTTCAATAGCTCAGAGCTCTTCTCCACAGTCCTCGCGCTGTGCCTGGCCTGGTTGCGAATGCCCTCCAAGAGCTGCTTGCTGTGGCTGAGGCTCTCATCTGTTCCCTGAATCATTCCCTTGAGCTCATTGGCCACAACCCGGAACCCACTGCCGTAGTCACCGGCCCTTGACGCTTCAATCCCGGCATTGATGGCGAGCACTTTGATCTGTGCGGCGATCTCGCGATTGGTCCTCAACACCTCTTCGATGTCTTCTGCCTGTTCGGCCAGGGCAGCGAATTCCGCTTTGGCAGCATCGTTGATCTCGACGACATTCTGAAATCCCTCGCGCATGACCCGTACTTGATCGCTTCCGGTCTCGGATTTTTCTCTGAACCGCGCAGAGACCGCATGGGTTTCTGCTGCAGATGAGGCGGTTTCCTTAGCCGTATTTCTAAGGTGCGAAATGGAGACACTCATCTCCCTTGTCGAAGCTGCCTGCTCTCCAGCCTGTGAGGCAAAGGCATTGCTGACCTCCTCGAGCCGGTCAACAACGTCTTCAAGTGCTTTGCCCACATCTGCTGCGGTCGCAATTATCGTCGAGAGTTCAGCGTTTATTTTTTTGGTTGATGCAACAAGTCCGTTGTTCATTTTGCGATTGAGATCCAATACCAATGCAATGACCGGAAACAAGATCGCTGCAAACGCGACCTCGATGAACAACCGCTCTCCGGCAGAAAGCTCCTTGACCGGATACAGATCCGCATACATCGCCATCTCGCTAAACACAAAAGAGATAAGCACGCCAGCAGAGCAATAGATCATTAATCGCCGCTGGTGAAAGGATGCGTAAACGATCGCCGCAATCGCAGCGATCATGCACGTTGGCGCGGTCCCCTTGATCAATGCATAAACAAGGGTAACCAAACAGACAGTCGAAATGACAAAAATGCTGACTGCGGATATGATGCGATCTTTACGGGTGAGCACCAGGCCATAAACCCAGCATACAGACGTCAGCAAAGAACCGATAAACACGGCGTAGGTCTGCCAGCAAGCGGCTAAGACAGCCAGAATAGCAAAAAAAATGGCCGTTGCCGGTGCGACGTAATAGACGACAATTTTCTGAATAATCAGATGAATATGACGAAGCCACTGTTTATGCCCCCCAGCCACAACCTCAGCAGCCAATCCTTGAGAGTCGACCATTGCAACATCCAATCATAGGCGAGCTGGATCTTTTTCAGTTACAGCTTGTTAATCTTTAGTCTACCCCGTCTGGGTCATGGCACAAGTTTTTGGTTCGTGTCGGTCTGGCAGAAGAGCAATCGAGCTGGGGATTATGCCTGAATGAGCCCCCATGTGATCGCCAGTAAGGACGGATCTGTGCCTATCAATCCAGGCGTCGTACAGCCGCACCCATCGTCTGCTTGGCCGCCGCCGGCACTATCCCCGTCTGAATCGCTGTCCGAATCGCTATCCGAGTCAGCATCCGAGTCGGTATCACTGTCTGAGTCGGCATCCGAGTCGGTATCACTATCTGAATCTGAATCCGAGTCCGTGTCTGAATCGCTGTCTGATCCAGTGTCGGTATCTTCTTCGCAGCTCTCTTCTTCGCCTGCACCCCAGATCTCGACGTCATCGATGTTCCATCCGCATGCTTCCCAGTTGTCGTCTGTGGCGCCCATGGTCCAGCGAATGTAGACCGTTTCTTTACCGTCTGCGATGCTGGATATATCGACTTCTACCTGGGTCCACTCGCTATCGGTGATGGTTCCGGAATTCTCCCAAACCGGGGTGAAGCTCGAACCGTCCGTACTAACACTGATCGCCCCCTTGTCATATTGAGACTCCTCGAGGCCGAGCCAGCGCCAGAATCTGAGGGTTGTGGCTCCGAGCTCGCTGAGGTCAATCGCCAACGTGGTGAGATGCTCTGCCGGTGTGCCAGGGGCATAGTCGCCGTTTAAGTTTACGCCGTAGACATTGGTGCCCGTGCGACCGCTCGTGGGATCTGGGCTGCCTTCTGACCCCCCCCCGCCTGTCGGCGTTCCAAAGGCCCACTGGCCTTCTGCAGTCCAACCCGGATCCTCGTCCAACGTCCACTCATATGCCTTCTTGCCGGTAATTCTGAGGGTGATAGTGTAGCTCTTGTTGCCAGCCCCGTCCGTGACGTTGATAAAATCCACGTTGGCTTCATAGGTACCAGAGGCATATTCCAGTGTCTCTTCGATCAGGGTGAAGGTCACATCGGCGGTTTCATCTCCAGCCAGGGTGCCTTGGGCCGTATCCACCAGGAGCCACTCCGCGTCAATTTCCACCTTGAAATCAATGGGGTCACTGCCCCGGTTGCGCACTGAATAGGCCAATGATGCCGGTTCAAACGGCCCGCAATAGGGACCGGAAAACAGGCTGTCCCCGGATTGGACATCCATGCCTGCCTCGGCCTCGTAGACCACGTAGCTCGCCCACCTGTCGATGAGGGAAGTACCATAGGCAATGCGCATGTAGCCATCCTCGCCCCAGTTGCTACCCCACGAATTCCGCATGTGCCAAAACCCCTCGTCATCATCCCATCCCACCAGCATGACCATGTGGTTGCCATCGCTGCAGTGGTCGGTAAAGATGCCGCCGTTGTATCCATTCATGGTGTTGGCGCAACACCCGACCAAAACCGGGCCATAGTCGTACATGGCTTGCTGTATGGCTTCTGTGCCGTCATCAGCCCACCCGTGATCTTGGATTTTGTACACGTGATTGTAGGGCGGGTTGCACGAACCATCCTGTGCGGTGTAGGGCAGTTCTTCTTCCATCACAGCGCCGGCTTCAGTGTCGCCCGGCGGGTATTTGTCCAAATGCCAATCGTGCTCGGCCTTGCCGCCACCGCACCCATTGCTGGTCGTCGCGCAATTAACGAGATACTGCTCAGACAAGTCGACCTCATCCCCATCTTGAATGAGGATATTGTTCTCCAACACACCTACTGTGGCAAACGCCCAACAGCTGCCGCAAGAGCCTTGGTTTCTTATGGGCGTACAGCCGTTCACCTCCTCGCACCAGTTGAATTTTGCGGGAAGAAATTTGTTTTTCTTATTCAGATAGGGTTTGGGCGTTATTGAGGGATATGGAATGATATCGAATTGACCTGTGAACGCACCTTCTGATTGCACCTGAATCGTCTTTTGGTCTGCGACCTTTTTTTCATGAAACCGCTTGTAGTGAAAGACGAGTTCCTGAGATCCCACGCCAGCACCGGCGATGTACACGCGATCCACACCCCAGCCGCCAATGACATTGGGCTTATCGCTCACATATTCCGTGCCCAATACGCGCACCACCGATGCTTCAGTAACAACCTCCCAGTGGTATCCTGTGGAGGCGTTTGCCGGCATCTCCACCATGGCGATGCTGGTTGGGGAAACGCGGATGAGTGCGTCCAGCTTGTGCCCTGAGATCCTCTGAACCTCAATGCCGTCACTGACAACCGCCCGGCCTTTTTCATCGACCGGGTGGTTAGGTGCGTCACTGTCCAGGTCAATGCCCGCTGATACCAACCCGGGGATGGCGATGATCAGCAAATTGATAAATATGGACTTACCCTTCATTGATGCCTCCCTTAAAAATGCCTCTTCCTCGATTTTGCCTTTTTTACATAAAGTCAGTTTTTTATTGGACATGTAAATTAGAAAAATGTCAAATGCTCAGTTCAAGCGCCAGACTCGGCAGTTTCTCAATGATACATCAAAAAATTGGTATGACGCTGCCAACAAAACCCTCTATTTATCGAAGATTTTTGATTGGTAGGGCAAAGACTTCATCGACAAAGCCCCATCGGTCGCCGTGTACGTCGCCCCCTACATGTCGCAGCAGGCAGTAGAAGACGTCGCCGCTGCCCAGGTGAACGTCAAATGTCTTCCCTACGACTGGACTTTAAAATAACTATCCTCCGGAAGGGTCTATGAGCGACAACTCAGGGGGCAACTCGAAGTACGCTCTTATGGATTGTATTTTGCTACATAAATATCTTGGCTAGTTTGGTCAGCGGAAATGAGTTTTGTCTCGTTCGACTCGCCTTTACCAAATATCGCTATTTCGTTCATTTCACCTGTGATGATGGCTGATCCATCGGGTAAAACTGCGATTCCAGTCCCTCGATTTCCTCCTATTGCGCTTTTCGCCCAACCGAAACTACCGTCAGCATGATACTTGGCGATGTAAATATCACCATAGTCCTCAGCTGTGAGTGTTCTCTCGCTTGGCTCGCCAGCTCCAAAAGTAACGCTATAGCTATATTCTCCTGTGATAGTCGAAGAGCCATCTGGTAGAGCGCTGATTCCTCCGCCAATATCCCAGCCATCTCCACCCGCGCTTTTAGCCCAAACAAGTGCGCCTTCAGGACTGTACTTTGCGATGAAAATATCCGAACCGTCATCCTCTTCGTCTTCGGCTGTAAGTATTGTCTCGTTTTGTTCTCCTGGTCCAAAGACCGCTTCTTTTCTAAAAAAACCGGTGATCACGCTCGAACCATCAGGAAGTAGGCTTAATCCGCGTAATGCGTCTGACACTTCGCCTGGTTCAATGTAGTCGCCGCCTGCTCTTCTAACCCAGATCAACCCGCCGACAGCATCGTATTTAGCTATGAAAATATCCTCATCCACGTAATAGTTGTCTTCTATTTCAGTAGTAAACGTCGTTTCGTTTGGCCCGCCAGGGCCGAAAGTAACTGAACCAGAGAAGCTACCTGCGATCATTACAGAATCGTCGGATAAGGTGCTGATCTCTGCCGAGGTAACGCCACCAAGATTGATATCATCGCTTCGGCGGGCTACGCATTTTGCCCAATCCAAAGTACCGTTAGATGTGTACTTAGCCAAAAAGGCATCAAAGTGGCCACTGGTATCACTGCCGGTCGAAAGTGTTGTTTCATTTGATTCTCCCTGGCCAAAAGTTGCTGTCCCAGAAAATCTACCTGCGGTGATCAGAGAGTTATCCGATAGCGAGGCGATCCCCATCGCATATACCCGACGGTTTCCGCTTACACGCTTCACCCAGGTCAGGTTGCCTTCTGGATTGTATTTAGCGACGAAACTGTCATAATCACGGTCTTCCCCATCTGCAGGGAACACAGTTTCATTTGGCTCGCCTTCGCCAAAGGTGGCTGTGCTGTAGAAGTAGCCAGCAACCGCAATGGCATTATCGGGCAGTACACAGATTCCATTCGCGCTAATACCTCTACCTTGAATGGTATCGCTCGAACCCGCTGTTTTCGCCCAGTTCAAGCTACCGTCGGGACGATATTTGGCAATGAATATGGCAACGACAAAGGGGGCGACCAGTGTGATTTCATTAGGTTCCCCACGGCCGAAAGTAGCATTTAAACGATAATCTCCAACAATCAAAGACGATCCATCGGATAAGGCGCTATATGGCCGCGCATATTAAATACGACTAAGATCTCCGCAAGTCTTACATCATAAGGCTCATCCAAATAGCTAAATCAAACAAACCATCAATAAGGCAGGTCAAAATCCTTGACAGACAGACACTGCGCGGT
>JASJCT010000133.1 GCA_030065855.1 Myxococcota bacterium | reverse complement strand
GTCGCCGACCATCCCTTGTCCCAAATTGAACAGCTCACTCCAGGCCAGTGGAAAACTCACTTCGCCGACAATCCCCTCCGCTCCGACCTTCATCAATTCACAATTTGTCAATAACGCCGTTATGTTACCGCTTACAGAGGCAATCCAGAACGGGCTGAATGGCTATCGAATATGAAACTCTCAGCAGAAGCATCTGCGAACACGAGAAGTGAATACATTGAGAATAAATCTCGCTACTATGAGGTGATTACCGAAGAATCAATTCAATGGGCTAACAAGTCTCTTCAATGGACGCGGACAAGCCGCACCGCAGAGCCGAGGCGTTAGCGAAGAGCCGGATTGACAATACGGACTGTATATAGAACTATATAAAGACCGGAGGTGGCAAATGACAATCGAAACAGAAATACGTCCAATAACGTACTTGAAAGCCAAGGCACCAGACCTTCTGAAACAGGTGAATGAGACGCGGAGACACGTAATCATCACTCAAAACGGCGAACCGAAGGCGGTATTGCAAGATCCAGCGAGTTTTGAAGAGATGAGATCTGCTTTGATGTTAATGAAGATGATATCTCAAAGCGAAAAAGCAATTCGAGAGGGAAGAGTCGTTGATAACGATGAGGTCTTTCGAGATTTGGAAGACAGACTAAAAGACCGATGAAGAAAAAATACAAGGTCAAATGGGCCCTCCCAGCTAATCTCGATCTCATAGAGATAGTAGAATTCATAGCAGAAGATAGTCCTGCAACGGCTCGAAAAATAGTAAAGAAAATAAAAGAAAAGGTTTCAAATCTCAAAATAGTACCCGAGCGTGGAAGAGTTGTACCCGAACTAGCAAAACACGGGATCAAGCAATACCGAAAGTTTATCATTTCGCCGTGGCGGATCCTGTACCAAATTGATGAAAAGGTTGTTTATGTTGTTTTAGTCGCAGATGGTCGAAGAAACCTGGAAGACATTCTTTTCAAAAGAATAATGCGCTAACAAACGCTTGAACAACGCACTTCGCGCGTAGTAGAAAATCCGGTTTTCTCCCTCTATTCTTATTGCACAATTTCGGCATTTGATGCCGAAATTGACACAGAAGGACCTAACTGCTATTAATCAATAATGATTTATCGAACCATAACCGCTCACCTTCGCCGGTTGTCAGGTCCTTTCCCTGTCATCTTCCTGACAGGCCCCCGTCAATCAGGAAAGACTACCCTGGCTAAATCGACATTCCCAAGCTATCGCTACTGTTCTTTTGAGGATTTACAAACACGCGAAGAGGCAATTGAAGATCCAAAGGGATTTCTGAGCCGATTGGCAGGAGCGGAAGGCATTATTATCGATGAGGCACAGCATGTGCCCGACTTGTTTTCGTACGTTCAGGGATTTGTAGATGACAAACGAGCCGGGCCGGTTATTCTCACTGGTTCTCAGCATTTTCTCCTTGCAGAAAAAATCAGTCAGACACTGGCCGGTCGAGCGGGGATTTTGGAACTACTCCCTTTTTCCATCGCAGAGCTTGATGAGCGTAGCCCTCTTGCTCCGGATGACCTGTTCACGCGCAAACATGCAAGAGAAATATATGTTCCCCAAAGAACGCTCAACGAGTTTCTCCTAAATGGTCTGTTCCCGCCCATCCATGATAGGGGGCTCGATCCAGCCGTCTGGTACGACAGCTATACACGTACCTATATTGAACGAGACGTGCGGTCGCTTTCAAACGTGGGCGATCTCGATACATTCACGCGTTTTCTTAGGCTCTGCGCAGGCCGGGCAGGACAACTTCTAAACATGACCGCGCTTGGCTCAGATGCAGGCATGGATCAGAAAACTATCAAACGCTGGCTGTCCATACTCAGAACCAGTTACATCATTGATTTACTGCACCCCCATCACGTCAACTATCGCAAGCGATTGGTCAAGACACCAAAACTCTACTTCATCGATACCGGTCTACTATGCAGCTTGCTCGGAATCCGCTCCGAGGCACATTTACTGAGCCACCCTTTGCGCGGTGCTGTTTTCGAAAACTTTGTCGTCACCGAAATGCGAAAAACATTCTCGCACAGCGCCGAGCGCCCATCGATCTATTTCTGGCGCGATTCCCGTGGACGTGAAATCGATGTCATTGTCGAACGTTCTGGAGCCACTTTACCCATCGAAATTAAAGCCGGAGAAACCGTGGCCGGGGATGCGTTCAATGGGCTTGATTACTACAACGACCTCTCGGATGGACCGGGTGGCATTCTCATCTACGGAGGAAAAGAAACCTTTGATCGCGGTAGACATTTAGTCTGCTCGTGGGGAGCCTGCTGTTAACTGAAAGGAACATGATGGACATCTACCAAAAAATTTGGAACGCGGATCAAGCACAAAACGGCATTGCGCCGATTCTCAAGCTGAGCGATGGCGATCCGCAAGTGGGGTATGTGCTGGTCAACGAAGCACCAACCGGGGATCCAAATCAGCGGTTGTTTGCAAAGGTCGTCATCCCGGATAGCAAACGCGCTACATACAACCTGGTGCGCAAGCTGTTTAACAACTATGCCTTGGACCAAGGCGCGCCCGAGATCGACACCCCAGAAGAGAATCAAGAGACCCATGAGCTGATCAAGGCGGTGATTGAGACCGAGCCAATGGTCGTTGCCCGAAAATGGCTCGAAGAACAAACCGGTGAACAGTACAACGAGCCGCGATGGTACAAGACAGTGTTTGACGCCTGGTTCACCAAGTTCACACAGAGTAGCGGTCGGGATCTGTCGGCGTTCGAGCACATTGTCGTGGGGGAACAGAGCGGCGGCAAGGTCAGTGGTTATCATTTTTGGTATAAATACTACCTCGATGACAGCCATGATCTACTCGGCGGAGATACCATTCAGTACTTGGGCCTCAAAGGGCAGAACCAGGAGGAAAATTTGGCTGTGCCCGAGGTGTCGACCCTGTCGTATAAATGGGATGCCTTTGATTACGACGCTGGGGAATATCGCCCTTTGTTCAAGAAAATAGGTGGTTTCTTCAACGGCTGCAGCATTGAAGGTCTGCTAGCGCTGGGCACAGTGCGCTTTGTCGGTGCAGGGCGGGCGCCCAAGGAAGCGCTGATCAACGGGTCGACCTACGCGATGAAGATGTTTCGCAGCCAGGATGGCCGGCACATGCGCACCTTTTACCCGCAGTTCATCGAGCGGGTCGGGGGAGGTGGCAATGGAACAGTCGACGTCCCGCCAGAGGTGGTGGTCATCGATCCCACACTGCCCAGCAGTTCGGCAGTCGTGCCAAATGATGTGCGATTGATCGCCGCACTGGTCAACCCTCAAGGCCATGATCCAGGATTTGAATCCGTCACCCTCATCAATACCAGCGATAGCGTGGTATCCATCGATGGGTGGGAGATAGTGGATAACAACGGCAATGCATTTACCGTGAAAAATCGGGAAATTGCCCCAGGCGAGACCCTCAGGATTTACCTGCCCGAGCAAACCGCACAACTGACCAACAAGGGCGGGACGATCAAACTCACCGACCGCCAGGGAAACACCGTTCACGCGGTTCGCTATTCCAAACAACAGGCGCGAGCCCAGGGCCGAACACTCGTCTTCTAACGCCCAGCAATAGAACGAGGAGACCTCGACCCTCACCAGGTTACTGCAATTTCATACGACGCGAAGTCCCGGTCAGCAGTGAGAATGGGCAAGTTTGCAACCCGGGCCTGGGCGATAAGCAAACGGTCGAACGGATCTCTATGGTGGAGCGGGAGGTGGGCATAGGCGATAAGGTGAGGTGGATCGAGTGTCAAAACCTCTATTTTTCGGGCGATCACGAAATCTCTCAAAAATGTCTCGAAGTCCATGCCCAGCGCGAGTTTCCCTATCTGCTGCTTGATCGCGATCTCCCAAAGGCTGGCGATACTGAGGTATTTCTCAATAGTATCGTCTGATATCAACGCGTCGGCTCTCTGGGAAAGCTGAGGATGATCAAATACAAACCAAAGAAATGCATGGGTATCGAGGAGAATCCGATTCATCTGTACGGTTCAAAATCGTCGATTGGTTCATCAAAATCGTCTGACATGAAGAACGTCTCATTACGTGCGCAACCCCGTCGGAGTGGTTTTGTATCAGCAGGGACAGGCCGAAGCTCGGCCACCCGCTTACCCCGGCGGGTAATATAGAACCGTTGGCCTTTCATCACCTTGCGCACGAGATCGGATAATCCGGTTTTTGCTTCAAATATGCCAATTTCGTCGATCTTCATACTTAACTAGTAATCTAACCAGTTAGATTTGTCAATCCATTTCTTGCTATCGAGACCTTAGTTTGATTGATTTAGTACTTTAGTAAAACATATAACGATTCATCGCTAATCGCGTTATGGGGTGTTATAGAATGAAGAATCCATGAGAATATTAAAGCCCGGAAGTAGGGGAGGCCAGGTCAGCACGCTGCAACGCGCCCTCAACAGCGTCGGGTGCTACGAGGCAATACCGAACGGCATCTTTGGAGTGACTACAGAAGCAGCAGTGGTTGCATTCCAAAAAGAGTGTGCCATTAACGCAGATGGCATCGTGGGCCCGGTCACCTGGCGTGCCTTGAACAAAGAGGTGGCGTCTACACAGGATCCAAGAAGTAACGCCGCATATCGGTATCAAGGCCCGACCGCGTCAAACAGAGACCGCATCGCAGTCATTGATGACGAAACCGCCCTTTGGGCCGGTCGCATGTGCGTCGGCGAGGGTGGGTTGCGGTGTGGTGAAAAAAAGGCCGTGGCCATGCTTTGGGCCCTGATGAACCGCTATTTCCTGCATCCGTCGAGAAAGCGGTGGCCGACATACCTGTTCCTCATGAGAAACTTCTCCCAACCCATTAACCCGCGCTGGCAAAAAGGCGGTGACCTGGCGAAAAAATATGCGAATTCACCCCACTGTACCCCGGCCAAGCTCAAACGTCGGACCCATATCTCATCCCTTACCTGGGGACAAATTCCGCTAACAGTTGCCAATGCCGTGAGGGCCTTTCAACGTGGGGTAAGCCCGCCGGCTGAGGAGATCATCGCCCTTGAACGGCCCAGAATTTCCAATTGGGCTTCCCACAAGGGCCTTAGTGAAAAATATCCCTGGGGCATCTGCTTTGACAAATCACAGCAACCCGATTGGTTTTTTGAAGACAAGCGCCTCATCTCCGGATCTGTGGTTGTCGATTATTGGCAATCGTTCTAAAACAACGCAGCGACAAGGAGGATTACGTGTTTAATAAAGAGATCTATGTAGAGCGGCGGCAACAGTTAATGCGCCAGGTTTCAAGCGGGATTTTGCTCTTCCTCGGGAATGATGAAAGTCCCATGAACTATAGGGGAAATGATTATCTGTTTCGTCAAGACAGCACGTTTTTGTATTTTTTCGGCCTTGACGAACCCGGTCTTAATGCTCTGATAGACTTGGATGAAGGCGTGGCACTTCTCTTTGGCGATGACGCAACGGCAAATGACATTGTCTGGACAGGTCCCCAATCGTCGCTCAAGGAAAAGGCCGAATGGACCGGAGTGACGGATTTTCGGCCGACCGCGGATCTGGCCCCGTACATCACAAGCGCCCTGTCGAAACAGCGAACCCTACACTATCTGCCACCGTATCGCGGTGAGCAAGAAGTTCACTTGCACGCACTCCTGGGAATACCGGTTGCTGAGATTAGGCCCAAAGCGTCGGCGGCATTTGTCAAAGCAGTCGTATTGCAACGCAGCCAAAAAGCGCCAGAGGAAATCGCTGAAATAGAGAAGGCACTTGCCATCAGCTACGCGACCCATGTTTTTGCCATGCAAAACACCAAACCCGGCATGCGGGAATCTGAAATCGCCGGTGCTATAGAGGGACTAGCACTTGCCGCCGGGGGCAGGTTGAGTTTTCCCCCGATCTTCTCGATCCATGGGGAAACCCTGCACAATCACCATTACGGCAACACAATTGCGGCTGGAAGGCTCATCGTCAATGATTCCGGAGCCGAATCAGCACTACACTACGCTGCTGATATTACGCGAACATTGCCAGCCAATGGGAAATTCACAGACCAGCAACGGGCAATCTACGACATCGTACTCAGGACCCAACTGGCAGCTATCGATGCGATTAAGCCAGGGGTGTACTATAAAGAGATACATCTTTTAGCTGCAACGGTCATTGCAGAGGGATTAATCGCTGCCGGGTTGATGAAGGGGAATACAGACGACGCTGTCGCAGCTGGTGCCCATGCATTGTTTTTCCCACACGGACTGGGACACATGATGGGGCTGGATGTCCACGATATGGAGAATTTCGGAGAAAAACACGTGGGATACGATGAGACCGTTTCAAGAAGCGATCAATTCGGCCTGACTTACCTGCGATTGGCGCGAAAACTGCGGCCCGGGTTTGTCATAACGGTGGAGCCCGGCATTTACTTTATCCCCAAGCTATTTGAGTTGTGGAAATCTGAAAACCGTCATCCCGAGTTTATCAATTACGATGCGGTTGAAAAAATGCTGGGATTCGGCGGCGTTCGCATTGAGGACGATATCTTGGTCTCTGAGACTGGCTGTCGCGTACTTGGGCAGCCCATACCAAAAACCATCGAGGATGTGGAATCAACAATGAACGGGTAACCCCTAGGGATCGACAATGCGCGTGCCGCGGGGTGGGGTAAACCTAAACCATCTGGCACCGATGCCCACGTTGGTTTGCACATCGCTTAAGGTAATGCGGGTGAGGATGCCTGCGGCATCCCCTAGCAGGACACGCGAAATCCCAGGGCAGTTCGATGTGATGGTTAAAACAACGGTCTCGATGGGCAAATAGGTCTGGGGCAGGATAAGCGCCACGGCTGCGCGACCGCTGCTTTTGGGAGACAGTGCACCGCCGATGTGTCGCGCGCGAAGGGGCGATGTTTCGTCAATCCCCCAAAGAAAAGAAAAAATACTCGGCAGCACCGTACCCCTGACGGGTATGCTAAAGGCTGTTTTGTCCCGTTGATCGTAGGACCACACCACAGTGCCGTCGGAAACCACTGTTTGGCGCAGTGGTTCGGTATAGTCAATGCGAAACCGGTTACCCCGCCGGATCGCCACTATTCCCTTTGCTCCTGAGGTGGCATGTCCCTGCTTGGAGATACGTTCTTGTAAAAAATTCGCGCGTACGCTGTATACCTTTTTCAAGCAATCGCGGGCATGGGCGATCCATGCCACGGCCGGGTCAGGGGCGCTGCCGCCATCCAAATCTTGAGACCACACGTGGGTGCCTATGATCAGTATCAATAGGAAAATTGGGATAATCGTGCGCCGCCAGCAAAACATGCCAAGCCACGTTATCCAAATATTTCCCCATTTGGGCAAGGCCAGTGGTGTCTTTTTCACAGCCAGGTGCAAATCGGGCGCTGCTTGACCCCTCCCGACAAAGTCTTTTAGAAGGGAATAAAAGGAGCGGGTAGATGATAAAAATGTTCGCGCTTTGGCTGCAGGTTGCTTTTCTGGTGTCACCGGCAATGGCGATGGAAGTAGAAACGCCACTCCTTCCCAAAGGCAAAGAAAGCAACGATGGCTTTGAGCTGCCCCAGATCACCCCCGGGCCCGCAATGACCCTTTCTCAGGCCCTACTCGCTGCAGACAAACGAAATCTGGGGCTGGCCGCGGCTCGCCAGGAAATTGAAAAAGCCAGTGCGATGCTCACCCAGGCCTGGTCTGCAGTCCTACCAATAGCCAACGCGGGCATGGAGTATCTGCAACATGACCACGAGGACAGTTTTGTACTAGATCCTGTCCTTGCTCCCGATGAAATCGTGTTTATGCGCCCTCAGAACTTAAAAGGGACCTTTGATATGGGCATTTCTATCGTCAATGCCCAGTCCTGGGTAAACATCCACCTGGCCAAAAAGGGAGTGACTGCAGCGCGGATGTCGGTCGAACAGGGTCGTCAGCAACTCCTGTTGGGCGTGGCCAGGGCCTACTTCACGGCCCTGATGGCCGGATCCCTCATCGACTTATACAAAACCCAGGTCACCTCCACATCCCATCATCTGAGTGTCGCCACAGCCAGGTTTGACGCAGGTGAAGGGCTGCGCATCGATGTGGTGCGCGCTGAAACCGATCTGGCCGAGGCCCGGTTGCGATTATTGAGCGCCCACCTTGCATTTGACAACGCGCGGGATGCCATGGGAGCGCTCACAGGTGCCGATGGATTACCCAGACCGACGAAAACCCAGCCCATCACCGTACCCCAAGGCACAGAAGCGGACTTAATTGGCAAAGCAATTCGGGATCGCCCCGATATCAAGGCAGAGACAGCCAAAATCGAAATGGCGCAAACCCAGCTCGACAGCGTTTGGATGCAGTTCCTACCAACCGTCGAAGCAGGATGGCGGCTGGAGTACCAATTCACCAAGCCTGGAGAGTTGGGATCGCCGGACAGATCCCGCTGGACCGCCCTCCTTTCCATGAGCCTTCCCATTTACAACCATTTTCGCTATGGGGATCTCGATCATAAAAAAGCAGCACTTCGCCAGTCGCGATTGCAACAACAAGACAGCGAGCGAAACGCCTCTGTTGCAGTGCGCAAGGCGCGGCGGGACTATTTCACTGCCCTGTCTTCGGTGGCGATTGCCGAGCGCCAGGAGATCCTGGCCAACGAGGCCCTCACCCTTACCAAAGTCTCTTACGATGCCGGAGCCGGTTCGTCTCTTGAATTGACAGATGCGAGGCGACGGTTCTCAGAAGCCACGATTAATTTGGCCACAAAACGTCTCGAGGCCCAGATGTCCCTGCTCGACCTGTTGAGCGCTATTGGGCAGGATATGATGTCTCTGGCAAAGCGAGACTAAATCGATAATCCAGCACGGGATGAGAACCCGCCACAATCCATGTTCTCGATTCAAGCTCGTGCCGTTGTTGTTAAGCTATTACTGGATCTGTACGTCATCCACATGCCAACCATTAATGTGGTACGAATCAATGCCAGATGCGGTGAACCGCACTCGTGCATCTTCCTTGTCCACACAAGTTGGGTGAAGCGGAACAGCATATTGATCTTTGTGGCACCCTAAAGGATATGAGTGTTCCGAGATCTGCCAGATTTTTACCCAGGTCTCGCCATTGTAACACGCTGCGCTGAATTCTTCTCCTGGATAGGGGCTGTCATCCCCGTACTCATCAAAGGCGAGATTAAAGCTCAGGCTGGCCGATGTACAATCTAAAATGTCGAACACCGGTGAAACCAGACTGATGGTGTAATATTCCGCTGCTTCAGATGACACTGATCCTTCCCAGAAAAAATAGGAATGCTGGTTTGAATCCCATTGCTCACCGCAGACATCTCTGGGATCCGTACCCAACCTCCAGTGTCCGTCACTATCTGCTGGCGCAGACCAGTCTTCGGAACCCAATTCCCACGTGGTATTGAGCGGCAGATCCGGGCAATCCTCTTTGCAACTGCAGTAGGATTCACTTTCAACGCAGCACCCGTCGCCACAGTCGTATTCGGAATTGGCGAGGCGCCACTGCCACGTATCATTTGTTATGCTACAAAAATACATCGTCCCGCCGCATGTAGTAGGCGTACACGCGTAGGGTGATGCACTACTCGTGCATTCTTTGGGCGTGCCTTCAATACAAGCACCCAGGGCCCCATTCTCACCACACCCAGAGCAAGATTGTTCAGTGATGAGGGGGGACGTATCTTCGGCGCAGACATCTTCACATGGACCTGCTGCAGATCCACACCCGGTCGTATCGTCACACGTGGCAGTGCAGCATTCGTTGGCCTCACCCACCATGCACGCGGTCAATTCAGCTTCGCAGGTGCATTCATCAGCGCAAGTTCCATAACCGTCACAAGTTAGATCACAAGTGGCTGGATAGTCTTTATAAGTGAGTGCTGATCGCACGTCAGTGCATACATCTGCTGGACAGGCAGCAGTCCCGCAAATCGTACCCATCTCCTCGAATGTCCCATCTTCATGACAGCAAGGATCTATTGGATCACATGGAATTTCCGTATCACTGCCAGTATCTGTATCTGAAGTGTCGGTGTCAGCGCCAGTATCCGTGTCTAAAGTGTCGGTGTCAGTTCCAGTATCCGTGTCTGAAGTGTCGGTATCAGCGCTTGTCTCCGTATCAGTGCCAATATCCGTGTCTGAGGTGTCAATGTCATCGCTGTCAGGGGTGCTGGTGCCTGTATCTGTTTCTGTATCTAAACTCGTTCCGGTTCCAGTATCAGTATTGCCCACAATTTTCGGATTCACTTCTTCACATCCACTTAAGAAATAAGCCATCGCAATTATTCCAATTATTCTATGTTGGTTCACGCTATCCTCCGCACCTCCCCTAAGTTATACTTATGCTAACGAGCCTTATATTGCATCTGGCGACTCGCTCAGCGAAATTTATTATATCAGTCGACAGAACGTTTAAACAAGGCGAATATTACTGTGGGGTGTGTGTGAGATGCATTGTAGGAGATGTTTGTTCTTATCCGGAAAATGAAAAATACGCACTCAAACCAACCAGGAATCCAAAGACGAGTTTGCGATTGTATGTGCCTACGGGTCCTCTGAATTCCTCTTTTCCTGCCAAATCCGCTTCGCTCACTTGGACCTCCTTGCCCAAGGCGTGATAGAACGTGGCGTCAATGGCGAGCTCTGCGACGTTTGTCATCGCCAGCTTATATCCGACTCCGTAGGTAATGATGAACCCCCTGGGATCTATACTGAGCAGAGAATTGGCATAGGATCTCTTTGACTCCTTGCCGTAGAGAAATCCCGCTCTTACCGGAAGTTGTTTCAATATCTCGTACTCGACACCGCCTTTTAGAAAGTAGGCATCCTCATAACCAGTCTTAATGACATTTCGTGGTGAAAGGCCGGTGAGCTGTGACAATCCCTCAGGTATGTCCCAATCCCAGTCAAGGACTATCTCCTGGCTATCCTCCCACTTGGAATACTGATACTCAAAAGACAGAAGAAGATTGTCCCCAAGATGGGCTGCGATGCCTGCAACAAACATGTGTGGAATATAGATAGATGTTGTGGCATCAAACTCAGCCGGCAATGATAGCCCCAATATATCGTCGATGACAAAGTTCGTGAGTTCATCATTGATGTCAAAACTGCCTGGGCCTTTCGTATTCATTTCATAGCCCATGCGATAACAAAAGCCGACTGAGAAAATATCCCAAAACGGTTCTTTAAAAAGAATGCCTAGGTATGTCCCCAAAGCAGTGCCAGTACCTTCATAAACATGGTCGATAAACGTGGCGCCAAGCGTAGAATCCTTGGGAAAGTTTTTCAGTTCTAGTTCGATCTGGCCCACGTGGAGATTGAAATTGGCGCCGATAAATACAACGTCGAATAAATCCAAACTCGCAGATGCTGCAATATTATGAACCAGCAACGTGGTGGTCGTGTCCGTTGTCTCACCTGTTTCGTCGTTGTTGGTAAAATTTCCAGAATTGACATCTGTAAATTTGACCGTGCCGCCACCAATGGGAACCCACCATCCAAGGCCTAAGCCCACAATGCCGATTTTACTGGCAAGAAAAACATGCGGAGGAATTGGCACTGATTTCGAGTGGTGAACCGTACCATCTGGTTCTTTGTAAATGTAATCCAAGGTAACGGGAACATTGATCCCTGCGGTCATGGACAAGTCTTTGTTAATCGAAGCCAGACCGGCAGGGTTGAAATGGAGCGCCTCGGGTGTATTGGAGATCGCTACGTACGCATTGCCCATGGCAGCGGAACGTTCTCCGATCAAAGCGCTTTCCCAAGCTGTGGCAAAAGTTTTAGATGATGCACCAAAAAGGATCATAGTTAACAGTACTACAATTTTATAACAGACCGTTTTGCTTTTCACTGCGTCTACTCCGTTCACATGGGTTGCTAACGGCCCAATATAACCTAAAACGCGACCCTAATGCCACCCTACACAGCTGGCTTGCAAGCAAAGCAGGTCAAATGCCGAGTGAAGAAGTGTTAGATAACGATGATCGGATCGTCAGAAATGATCTCAAGATTAAGGCCACCCGGGTAGTAGTAGGCAGTAGCGTGACCAAATCCCATGACCTGGAGACCCACCTTTTCGTCGGACTCAAGAAAGTGAGCCCCCTCGATCCCCACACCGAGGGGCTCACGCACAACAGACCATCCGCTGGTGCCGATGGGCTCTGGCGTACCAGTGAGGGGCATGCCATCGATGGTGACGGTCGCCCCTGTGGGCAGCACCACATCCGCGTAGTTCTCCAAGTAGTCAGTCGGTGCTAAGAAGGTGTATGTCTTGCGGAATTGCTCCAGGGTAACCACAGTGGTCATCGCAGGATCGCCGCGGGTTTCGATATCGGTGCCGCTTGGGTCCTGCACTTGGCCACCGAGCATGAACGAGGCAATGGCAAACGGCTGATCCCCTTTGACGTGAAACGCCTGGTCAATCGGCCCGATTTCCACCACATCTCCTGCGTTGAGCGACGTGGGTGCACCCGGCGGTTGCACACCGGCCGGATAGGTCAACGTTGTGTTGTCCACATTGCCATAAAACCGCACCATGTGTCCTACCACAGTGGCGTCAGGAGCGGTGGGCGGTACTGCAACATACTCATCGCCGAGCACAGCACCGGGCAGCACAGTCTCCTCCATGTGATCGGCATATCCGGTAGCCTCATCAGGCACATTGCTCAATGCATGTGAGGCAATGACCTGCACTGGTTTATCAGCGTTGACAATACTACCGCTCAGGTCAGCATGAGGCGTGTCCCACAATTCTCCCCAGGCTCCCAGCAGCTGGACCACATCCCCGGCATTCATATCAAAGGAGATGACGTTACCGGCCGTTGCCGCCGTGACCCCTGGACCAGCGGCTACGTCCCCAGTGATCTGGACCCTGACCTCGGTGTTGTCCTCGGTTGCGGTGATGGCAAAGGCACCGGGAGTGGATCCCCAGACGTCTCCGCCGTTCTTGGCTGACCGGCCAAAGAGGCGATACGCGCCCGTCATCGCCGTGCTGGGCACAAGCAAGGCCGCGTCATTCGACACCGATAAACAGCGCGTGCCATCCCCAAATATGGGCGTAACTGGACAGGTGGATATGTCCTTTTCGTATTGCAACGGGTTGAATTGCCACAGGGTAATCGGAAAGGTGCTGGTCAGGTGATATGCGCCGCTGTCAACGCGAATCGACTCGGTGACCCGAGCCCCCTGTGTCGCAGCATCAAATCGCGCACCCTTTAATTGATCCACCCAGGGCAGCAGAATCTGCTCCAGGGTTCCTGGCGCAACGGTAGTAGTGGCCACCACTGCGTTGCCTTGTTTAACTGTAATTTCAGCTGGTTCCTCTCCGCCATTGGCTGCAATTGCGGCAAAGTCGAAATTTTCGTAGACCGGATTGTAGGTTACCGTGGGCCAAAAATCACAGCCGATATAGGTGCGATGCTCGGCGGCTTCTTCACAGGTTCTCGGATCATGGGGTTCGGTGTCAGTATCCTCTTCAGGGTCAGTTTCCTCTTCAGGGTCAGTTTCAGCGTCTGAATCATCTTCATCGCTGTCCCCATCGCTGTCGCTATCACTGCCCAAGTCATCTGGTATCCCGATTTGGGAACCAGATGGTTCACACGCTGTCGTGCACCAAATCAAAAACCACAGAACAAGCCAAGCCGGTTTTCCATCACACATGAAAATGCCTCCTTTGCAAGGGCTCTGCCATGACGATGTGACAAGAGTCCAATGAAGATTCTACCATATATTGGTCAAAAAAGAGGGTTCATCTACTCTTTTGAACGGGATGAATTGACTTCCTTTTAATGAAAATCAGTCTACCTTGAGATCTTTTTTTTAGTCAATACCACCGGTAAACCGGCGGCATGATTTCCGCCACAAGTGGCGGTCTCAAGTGATGCTGGTGCAGGTAGAGCCCTCCCCCTTGAAAAAGGGGGCCGGGGGGATTTCCATAAATGAAAGAAAGAGTAGACCATG
>JASJCT010000132.1 GCA_030065855.1 Myxococcota bacterium | reverse complement strand
GGTCACGGTTTGTCTCCTGAGTGATTGTTTTTGCCAATACCAGTTATCTCACGAAGGCAAACCTCCAGCTTCTTTTTTGATAGGTATTTTTTCGAATCCGCTGAATTACCACTGAACTGTAAAGCAGGATGGTCGGTCCCGAAATGAACATGAACAAACCGACTATTTTCGCATTGTTTTTGGCCCTTTTCGGTTGCCTGGGATCGTGTTCAAACGATGACGATTCATCGTCTACTGCTGAAGATAGTGAAACATCGACAGCCACAAACAGTGATACTGACTCTGACGCCGACTCTAATTCTGATTCAGATACTGAAACAGACGGAACAGATGGGGACACTGGAACAGATGGGGATACTGACTCAGAGGCAGACAGTGATACTGACTCTGACATCAATACTGATAGTGACACTGCCACTGATACAGATACAGATACAGACGAGCCGTTTTCATTTGTCGTTATCACAGATACCCATACGCGTTTGCCGGGAAATCCTGATGATGCTGACTACGATAATCAGGGGAATCTCGACAACTTGGAAAATGCCGTAACCATCATCAACGCTGAGCATTCAAATGCTGCGTTCGTCGCAGTGACCGGGGATCTGGTGGGCTGCCTTTTTTCTCAAAACCCGGCCGACTACAATGTCGGAGAGCCCAATCCCGCAGAAAAATTCGAGGAGATAATGGACGGTCTGGATATGCCCTACCACGTCTCCCTAGGAAACCACGATTACGAAATTGACTATATGGATGAGGGCGTTACAGCACCCGACCCATCTGGACCGGAAGCGGTGTGGCGTGCAGTGCTAGATATAGAACCCTACCGCTCGTTTGTTTTCCAAGGTCAGAGATTCTTGTTTTTGAACAGCGTCAGAGGAGATGCCTACCTGACCCCATGCATTTTCGCCGATGTGGAGCTCTCCTGCACCGGCTCGTTCGACGATGAGCAACTCACTTGGTTAGAGCAGCAGCTCCAGCAGCCCGAACCCTGTTATCTCTTCTTTCACCATCCCGTGAAATCAGACAATGCGTTCATGATGTGGTCATTTGCTGGCGACTCTTTCCTCGTCCATCAAGACGATTATTTTTATACTTTAGCCGAGACCTATGCCGACAATATTCGGGCAATTTTTGTGGGTCACGGCCACTTGTCCGTGGAGGACACGCTAAATGAGACGATTCAAGTTTACGAGACCGGTTCAATTGGCGATACCTTTGGGGATTCGGACAACATCAGCATCGTGACCGTGGATCCCCAAAACGACAGTTTTGTCGTCGAAAGCGATAGGATTTGAGTGGCCTTGGAGTACATGGTGGACCGAAAACAGATAATGATTTTAGCAGTATTGGCAGTGGCGTATTGGCCCATGACGGCGATTACCCAAGAGGCTGAACCGACCGACGACCCCGCGGCCGAACAGCGCAATGTGACGTATGAGATGGCTGCGGGAACCGTTTGGCAGGTCGAGGGGGATGACCGGGTGCAGATGGACCTCCCTGCGCCAGCAGTGGCGATTCTTTTCAGAACCGACAAGCTCTACGTCGCATTTGGCCACAGCGGCGCTGCGGTTTACGATGTGAGCGATCCAGACAAACCTGTACCCGTGAAGCAAGTGCACCCTCCAGGAGAGCAAGTCACTGGATTCTTTGTTGTCGATAACCAGGTCTGGATGCGGATTGTTTCGACCTCGGCAAAGCCCATAGCGGTCGGTGAGATTTTAGTCGAACCCGGTCCAGCCCCAGTTGCTGCCGACGCGGTCACTATGGCCGCTTTTGAAACGAACACTGAAAAAAAACCGCCGAGCATCGAGATGACGCCCCACATCATTGGGCTGTTCCCCGGAGAGGTAAAACTGGATGTGGGAGAAAAGCACGGCGTGAAGGTGGGCGATCGGTTTTCCGTGTTCAGAACAATAGAAATGGAGACCCACGGCGAGGACAGGTTCACTGGCAGAGAGTTCGCCGCAGTGATCGAAGTCACGGCAGTGAGTGAGGACCGCGCCATCGCCATGTTGTGGCGCGGAGACCGGGTTTCCACTGCAGACGAGGTTCAGCCCGTGTACCCGGATCACTCTGTGAGCAAGGCCTTCCCCCGCCGTTTGTCTGATATCGCCGAGGTATCGGCCGTGATTCGCCCCATCCTCAACTTGGACGGCGACCTAGGCCTGGCAGGCTTGGGCGACTTGTCGGGCATCTATTACGGCAGCGCCTATTTCGTAGGCGTTCGGGTACAGCCGATCGGTTTCCTGGTCACCGGTACTGAGAAAATGTTCGGCCTCAATGCCACGGCAGAGGGGGGCTACGACGGCCGCGCATTCGCCCTGGGCGCAGGTGTGGGCGTGGCCTTTGCCACGGGGAAGCAGGATCCGGGTTATGAGACAGATGGCGGTTTCGTGCTCTCTCAGATAATCAGACTCGGCGTTGCAGACGGCCTCAACCTAACAGCGCGCAATGCATTTGTGAATTTTGAATGGGGCTCTGTCCAGGGCAAACTCGACATCCCATTGACAGGCCGCACCGACCTTTTCATCGAGGGTGGCGGCGGAGAATTCGTGGGCAATTCGCTCGGTGCGTTGGGTGTTTTCACATGGCTTAAGGGCAATGGCGACGCAGGCTCTATCGGGTTGTCGGTGTCAACTGGATTCGCCGCTGTCTGGCATGATGTGGGAGATGAAGACGAGGATGAAACAGATATAGATGATGAGCCTCTCAACGGTGACGGTGAGGAGGATGAAGATCAAAACGTCATGGCAATAGGCCCCATGGTCTCGGTTGGCTTGGATTACCGCTTCGGCTTTTGAATCATTTTAGGGCAGGTGTGTGGTTTATTTCAGATGCCCGAGTCCGATGCCGTCGTATTGCCATGTGGCTGGCAGGTCTGCGTCGGCCCAGATATTGCGGCCGTCCACCACGACGTTGCCCTTTAGGCGTTTGGATACCTCTGCGATGTCAGCGCGCCTGTACGCGTCCCAGTCGGTGGCGATGATGAGGGCGTCAGCCCCGTCGAGCGCCTCGTACATGTCGGTTACATATGTCGGCTTATCTGTAATAAGCCGTCTAAAATTGGAAATCGCTATCGGGTCGTGGGCCCGAAGGGTCGCACCGGCATCGAGCAGTGCTTTGGCGATGTAGATGGCCGAAGATTCGCGGATGTCGTCGGTCTCTGATTTGAACGCAAGACCCCAGAGGGCCACGGTCTTACCCGCGAGTTCGCCACCGAATCGCTCTGTTATTTTTCTAAACGGCGCTAGTTTTTGGTGATCGTTGGCACCATCCACAGATTCGAGAACAGTGAGCGGATAGTTATTTGCTTTCCCCGTGCGAATCAACGCTTGAACGTCCTTTGGAAAGCACGATCCGCCGTACCCACACCCCGGATAAAAATAGTAAAGACCAATCCGGGGATCCGTGCCTGCACCAATGCGAACTTTGGTAATATCCGCACCCACGGCTTCGCATAGATTGGCCATTTCGTTGATGAATGTGATCCGCGTGGCCAAAAAGGCATTGGCCACGTACTTGGTAACCTCGGCGCTTCTTGGATCCATGCAGATAATGCGATCCTGCGCGTCATAGTAGCCGTATAACGGCGCGTAAAGGGAGCGCATTATTTTCTCGGCTTTGGGATCGGTCGTACCGATGACCACCCGCGGCGGGTGCATAAAATCCTCGATGGCCTCACCTTCGCGTAGGAATTCAGGATTTGATACCACAGAAAAAAGCTGATCCGTTCGTTCGGCAATGGTCATTCTAACCTTTTCGTTCGTGCCCACTGGGACCGTCGACTTGCACGCCACGACCGTATAGCCGTCGATGTTATCCCCGATGGTTTTTGCCACTTCTATCACAGCGGACAAATCCGCAGATCCATCTTCCCGCTCTGGCGTCCCCACTGCGATGATAACCACCTCAGCCCAGGAAACAGACGGCCCAACGTCTGTAGAAAATGTCAGCTTTTCAGCCTTTTTGTTTCGTTCGAAGAGATCGTCCAACCCGGGCTCATAGATGGGCACTTCCCCGCGATGCAGCGCATCGATTTTATCCTTATCAATATCCACACAGCGCACCACGTGCCCGATCTCGGCGAATCCAGCACCAGCGACGAGTCCCACGTATCCACTGCCAATCACACAGACCTTCATTTGATTACCTCACTAGAAAATTGGCGTTATACAAAGTTGCAACGAGACAGTATCGCAACCGCAATTCAAGGAGCAAGAAAATTGGCACTTGCATTTCTTATCTGTCTTCACCAGCGTCAAGCGGGAATGCGAACGGCTAGAAGGCTGACCCTTCCCTGGGCTTGAAAACGGGTCTTAGCGGCGATGGCTGCTGGGATCAACCGCGTCTCACCACAGCCCAAAGAGGAGCGATAGCCACCGGCCGAGAGCGCGGCTGTACCAGTACCGGCCACGCCCATGGTTATGAGTGGCCCTACACCCTCGAGCACACCTGTTTCGCCGTCGCTGAGATTGAGCACTTCTATTTCAAAGTCCTTGCAGGCAATGCCGGGCCGTCCTGACGGTGGTGCATCAAACGCCGGTACGCCGACCGCGCCAAAGGAAATTGATTCGAGCGCCTCTTTTACGTGCAACTCCCGGGGCCTGCCGTCCAGGCCGACCCGGTGCCAATCAAAGACCCGGTACGTGGTATCGGACGATTGCTGAACCTCTGCGAGCAAGATGCCTGCGCCAATGGCATGAACCGTACCAGACGGCAAGTAAACCAAATCCCCGGGCTGTACAGCAAATCGATGCAGCAGGTCCTCGGTCGTCCCATCGTCGATGGCTTTGGCAAAGGCAGCCTTGCTCACGCCTGGTTTGAGCCCGACGTAAAGCACGGCGTTGGGCTCGCAATCGATGATGTACCAGGCCTCGGTTTTGGGACGGGCGCCCCTGCCCAGGCGAGCGCAGGCTGCTTCGTCGGGATGTACCTGCACCGATAGGGTCTGGTGCGCATCGATGAACTTGAACAACAGTGGAAATCGATCTTCGAGAAGCGCTACGCCGCCAAGGAGCGGTTCAAAGGCATCTGCGCACAATGCCGTGAGTGTCTTGCCTACAACGTCACCGGTCGCAATGACCGATTGATCCGAGGGCAGATCCACAATTTCCCAAGATTCTCCAACCGGGACATCCTGGGGCAGCGCCTTACCCAAGCGATGTTCAAGGCGTCGTCCGCCCCACACGGTCTCCTTGAAAATCGGCTTAAACGACAGTATCGGCAGGGTTTCCATTGAGATAGTACCTGTCCTTAAATCATGCCCTTGCGCTTGAGCATGGGCTCGATCTTGGGTTCGGCGCCCCTAAAGCGCTTGTAGAGCACCATTGGATCTTCAGCACCGCCCCGACTCAAAATGTTGTCGCGAAAGGATTTGGCAGTGGCCTTGTCAAACAGACCGTTCTGTTTAAAGGCTTCGAATGCGTCCGCGTCCAATACCTCAGACCACATGTAGCTGTAGTAGCCGGCGGTGTAATAGTCACTACTAAAAATATGTGCGAAATTCGTGCTGCGATAGCGCACGACGATTTCGGGAATCAGGCCGATCTTTTTAAGGGCCTTGGCCTCGAATGTGTTTGCATCCTCCTTTACGGGCTTCTTGCGCGTGTGCCAATCCATATCGAGGAACGCGGCAGACAAATACTCGACAGTGACAAACCCCTGGTTGAAATACCGGCTATTGGTTATCTTCTCGATGAGGGCATCGGGAATCGGTTCGCCGGTCTCGTAGTGTTTTGCGTACATTTTAAGGACTTCTGGTGCAGCTGCCCAGTTTTCCATGATCTGGGACGGCAGTTCTACAAAATCGCTTGTAACCTCCTCACTGAGCCGCTCATACGTCACGTCGGAAAACAAGAAGTGGAGTGCGTGGCCAAATTCGTGAAACAGGGTCTCCACCTCCTCAAAGCTGAGGAGTGCTGGCTTGTCTCCAGTGGGTGTGGAGAAATTGCCGACGTTTGTCACGATAGGCGTGATTTTTTTGCCGTCCCGTACGTATTGGCCCCTAAAGCCCCCGCACCAGGCGCCACCGCGCTTTCCCTTTCTGGGAAAGTAGTCAACGTAGAGAATACCAATGTGCGAGCCATCAGCCTCTTGCACCTCAAACACCGTCGCATCTGGATGGTACTTGGGAATATCCTGCCGCTCGATAAACTGAATGCCGTAGAGTTTTGTGGCCACGGCAAAAGCCCCTTCTCGCACATTTTCAAGTTTAAAATAGGGCCTGAGTTCGGCCTCATCCAGGTCGTATTTTTCCTTTCGCAGTTTTTCAGCGTAGTACCACCAATCCCAGGGCTGCAATTTGAACGCTTTTCCTTCTTTGCGAATCATCTTCTGAAGGGCGCGGGCTTCTTTTTTGGCCACTGGCAAGGAGGCCTGCCACACTTTTTTACTGAGGTCATAGACAGCCTTGGGGGTTTTGGCCATCCTTCTATCCAACATAAAATCCGCGTAGGATTCAAACCCCAAGAGTTGCGCCTTTTGGATGCGCAACTCGGTAATGCGCCTGATGTTTTCTTTATTATCGAATTTGTCATTGTTATCTGATCGATTGACATATCCCTTAAAGATCTTTTCGCGCAGATCTCTACGGGTCGAATACTGCAAAAACGGAATAAAACTCGGTTTATCCAACGTAAAAACCCACTTGCCCTCATGGCCTCTGGCCTTTGCTGCTTGAGCAGCCGAGGCGATGATGGGATCTGGCAGGCCGGCCAAATCCTCGGGGGTTTCGAGCACCATTTCGAACTGCTGGTTTTCCTTTAGGAGATTTTGGCTGAAATTCAATGTGAGCAAGGACAGGTCTTTATTAATATCCCGGAGTTGTTTTCTGCCGGCCTCATCAATGTCAGCACCGCCCCGAACGAAATCCTTGTAATACTCTTGGAGCAGGGAGGTTTGCTCGGCTGAGAGGGAGAGATACTTTTGTTTTTCGTGGATGGATTTGATTTTTTCAAACAGCTGCTGATTGAGCAGGATGTCGTCCTTGTGTTTGGCCAGCATCGGCTTCACTTCCGTTGCAATTTGTTGCAGCTCGTCAGTAGTATCCGACCCCAAGAGAGACAAGAACACCGGCTTCACTTTGCTGAGCAGCTCGCCGCTTTCCTCAATGGCCTCGAGCGTATTCTCAAACGTTGGGTCTGCTTCGTTGGCGACAATCGCCCCTATTTCTTCCTTTTGAATCTCAACGGCCCGCTTAAACGCCGGTAGGAAGTGTTCGCTCTTGATCTTATCAAACGGGGGCACCCCAAAGGGCGTATCCCACACTGCGAAAAAGGGATTCACCGGCTCTTGGGTCTCAGCGGCATTAACTGCTTCCCCGTTAGGTTGCACGGCCACCTGGTCACCCGTTGTGTGGGGCGTTTGTGGTTGCTTGACACACGCGCCGACAGCTACGGCTATCGATAACCATAGAATCGTTTTTCGTCCCATTTTCAAATCCTTTTTTTGTGGGGTGGATGGCAAACATGTTTGCATTTCACCCTACAAAAAAAAATCCATCCCTGCAACCATCTGAAATTCCTGCCTTACCCCCCATCCTTTTTCCGGATATACAGCCTCTTGTATCCCCGGGCCA
The DNA here is from genome assembly GCA_030065855.1 of Myxococcota bacterium. Taxonomy (GTDB): domain Bacteria; phylum Myxococcota_A; class Polyangia; order JAAYKL01; family JAAYKL01; genus JASJCT01. The sequence continues at coordinate 5,964 of JASJCT010000132.1, read as the reverse complement.
CGAGTCCGCCGTCGGTATCGGTAATGTCTACTGAATATTCAGGCAGATACTTCGCGCCCTCCCGAGTGTTGGCATGGACATCCGATATCATCTGATCAGTCAGAAAAAAATGGGCACTCACCGCGCCGCGGCCCGGTCTTTTGAATTCAATGATAGCGGATTTATCCCAGACGATGTAATCCGAGCCCAGTACTTGGAGCAGCATGAGCATATAAAATGGGTCGATCATGGCATACAAGCTGCCGCCAAAATGGGTCCCCACGTAATTGCGGTTGTAAAACCTGAGCTTCATCTGAACCAAGATTTCCCGGTAGTCAGGGCTAATGCGCGCCACGCGGATGCCAGTACCCCAATATGGCGGATATAAGTTGATGAGCATTTTGTACAATGCGGATTTCATTGGATCGCCTCCAGTGTTCGAGATATCAGACAGATCATGCTTAATCAAATAAGCATCGTGCACGCAAAATGGAATTTTTTAGAATGTTATACAGCGCGGAGATCAGCAGCGGCGTTCTTTTGGCCGACGTGCGACCGCGCCAGGTAATCGTCGAGCGCCATGAGAAACTCATCGATATGGGTCTCTTCCAGGGCACCCATGTTGGCCACTTGGAAATATCTCCCGGCGAGATGGTCTTTACATTCGTAGATTATAAATCCACGATCCTTAAGTCCCTGATAAATATCGTGGAACGTATGCCCGTCAGGCACTTTGACTAGGGTCAGGCTGTGGGAACAGTTATCTGGATCGACGAGTAGATCGAGTCCGAGGGATTCGAGTCCTGTTCTCAAATGCGCACTCAGGCGCCTGTAGTGCCGCTGACGGGAGACAAGCCCGATCTCCAAAAGTTCGTCTAGGGCCGCGTTCAGGGACATCAGCGTATTGACTGCCGGCGTAAAGGGTGTCTGTCGATAATCTGCCATGTAGCGGCGATATCGCCTCAGATCCAAGTAAAAATTGCGGGGCCTATCCCCTTCGATTGTTTGCCACACATCTCTGTGGACACAAATCGATGCCAGCCCAGAGAAGGCGTGCAGACACTTGTTGGCACTGGCAATACAAATGTCGATACCATCTCGAGTAACATCAATATCTTCGCCACCTAGGCTGGAAACCGCGTCCACAATTGACTTGGCGCCGTATTTGTGGGCAAGGGCAGAAATCTCAGCGACCGGATTCAGCACGCCGATCGAGGTCTCGTGGTGGATCGCCGCCACGGCCGCAATATCGGGATTGGACCGAAGAGCAGCTTCAACCTGATCGAGTGGCATCTCGGCACCCCACGGCACTACCACTTCGCGGACGTCAATACCATAGGCACGCGCAATCGCTACGAGCCTCTCACCAAAAGCCCCGTTTTGAACGACGAGAAGCGAGCGACCATCTGGAACAAATGTGCTGAGGGCGGCTTCCAATCCACCAGTACCCGACGCAGTGACCAGCAGCACATCGCAGTCGTCTGAAGCGCCAAATACGGTCGAGAGCTTGCGCTCAACTGAATCGAGTAGGCTGGAAAACACCGGCTCCCGGTGACACATGTCCCGAGCGCCCACAGCGGCCTTGACCCGCGGGGTTGTGGTGACCGGACCGGGATTGAGCAGCACTGCGTGGCCGCCGGTATCTGAGGTCTCAAGGGTGTCGCCGTGTAGCTTGAGGAGTAGCTCGGCATACCGCCGGGCTTGAGGGCTCGAAATGCTAATCCACCGGGCTTTTTGCACATCGAGCACCCGGAGCCGGCCCCGACGTGCCATGGCTCTCAGGCAATCAATCACCGACAGATCCGCATCCCGAACCAGGCGACGCAAGGTTTCAACCAGGTGCACGGAAATGCGAATCATGCCCGGCGCCACTGCGTCGGGTCTGAACAGATCCATACCCACGTCAGTAGCGAGCGCGCCACGGAGCCTGACTTTTATGCATTCGTTTTCATCAAAGACCTCGTCTGTTCGCTGATCAACTGCGATGACCATCGAATCGACTGAGGCGGGAAAATTTATCAGTCGCCGGACAAGGGAGGGGGGATACAGGTGGTCTGACGGCACCAAAAGACAGGGACCGTCGATATGCTTGGATGCGGCCAACACTGAATGGGCGCTGCCCCGCTCCCAGCGGGGATTATATACCTCGGTGACGCGCAGACCTAGGTGATAGCGGCTGAGCGCATCGCCAATCCGCTCAGCCTCGAAGCCGGTCACAACCACGGCCTCTTCAATGCCTGCAGCGTGCAGTGTGCGCAAATTTCGGACAATCAACGGTAGGCCTGCCACTTTGGCAAGCGCTCGAACATGACCGGATCCATTTACCGGCCTCGCACTTCTTTCATCTACTAAAACAATAGCCCGCATCATTTGACGTCTCGCTTCAGAATTCCAGTAATCAACTAGCAGTGTTTTTTCACAGTGATGTTTCTTTGCCACATCAAACTGTTGCGAAGATACAACACTTAGTCTGTTATTCTCTCACTAACTTCACGCAATATTAAAGTTTTCGTCATAAACCGCAGTCCAATACAATAATACGGCCCCTACAGCAAGCAAGAAGCGAACCAATCCCATGCCTGAAAATCGTTCCGCTTATTTAATTCATGGGGGATTGGGAGTTAACCTACGCCATCAGTGTCGCCTTCGCCGTTCGTAGATATTGATTTCAGAGAGAGCGGCCCTTGTTTTGGCTTCGGTTTCTGGGTCGGGGTTATAATCAAAAACTGCTAGGAGATGCTGATACGCTGCTGTTGGTTGACCTCGCTTTAGACTTAAAAGACCGAGTGTAAGGAAAACCCGCGCCAAATCGTTTGACCCAGGGTTGGCGACGATACAACGCCGCAGCAGACGATTTGCAGTGGTGATCATATTGTGCTCTAAAAGCCAATCCGCCAGTACCACGCATTGATCCGGCGTGATAGCGGCCATTTGGTTTCGGTCCAGCTTCAGCAATGCATCCACTGCCCTTGGTTGATCACCTGCTTCTATTGCAGTGGTGACTTCCTGCAAAATATCGCCTTTGGGGGGGGTGGTTCGAACAAATGCATCGGCCTGCTTTTTATGTAGCGTGCGATCAGCAGCAGGCCAGCGCCAGGCCAAGCGTTCCCCTGCCCAAGCGACCCCGAGCCCGGCGAAAAATCCCCCTAAATGGGCACCGTAGGCAACGCTGGACTCAGCGCTCAGGACAAACGGCAGGAGGTTATCGATGAGCACGTAAAACGCGAGGACATATCTCACGGGAATGAGGAATACATTGATAAATGGAAATAAAAATATAAATACCTTCACTCTGTTTCGCTTAAAAAGTAAAAAATACAACCCGAGTACCCCGGATATCGCGCCCGAAGCGCCGACCAAAGGCGTCATGCTCTGGCCGGCAAAGAGGGAAAACGTCAGCGTCGCAGCGACCCCGGTAAGCAAGTAGACGATGAGGTACATGCCCCTGCCCAGGTGATGTTCTACGTTGTTCCCGAAAATCCATAAAAAGAGCATATTGCCGCCGAGGTGTGCTGCGCCCCCGTGCAAGAACATGCTGGTAAAGAGCGCGGTCAGCTGAGGGTCACCCGGCTTGTAACCGTGGGCAAAGACGAAGAGATCGTAGGCAGTTAAGCTCCCAATCAAGCGGCGCACATCTCCCATCCCTTGGAGGCGATCGGCGAACAGTTGAATATATTCGGCAAGCAATGGATCCTGCGGGTCAATGGGCTGGATCGACATCGGCAATGTGATGAAGACATAGATGCCCACATTTGCAGCGATAAGCATCCAGTTGACCCAAGCAATGTAGTTTTTCGGATTTGGGGTATCGCCGATTGGAATAAACATAGTTAAATATCGACCCTAAAAGAAACAAACGTCAAGGTATCGATGCCCCGGGTTGTCGCATCCATGTCCTGGAGAAGATTCCCGATGGTAGCAAGTGACCGGCCAATGCATCGCCGTATGAAGAGAGCATACCGCTAAAGCTCCCCGATACCTGATCCCCTTCGGCAGTGCCAGCTGCGGCGAAAGAGATGGTGCCATCACCGATGTATCCGAGCAGTTTCACGTTATCTGGACCGTCGATAATCTCTACAACTACGCCGAGTGTTTCAAATCCGTGAAACATCGGTTCGCCAACCTTGACCAACTGCGGTGGCAGAAAGATCACAACCACCAATGGATTGCCCTCTAGACGGGTCGCCACCAATTGGATCATAGCATAGTCCTTGGGGATGCCGTTCGGTGCGTCAATCGCTGGGCCGGCAGTGTTCAAGATGAACAAAAAAGTCTGTGGTTCCCCATTCAACATCAACGAGAGCGACACATTCTCACCGATAATTAAATCCTGCTCGGTACTCCAGGTGGCGTCGAAGGTGCCGCTGATGTTGACCGGTGGCACGCATTCCGGCAGCTCCAAGATGGGCGGATAAGACCATATCCCCCCTCCGGTTTCCAACTCCGCTTGGATGGCTGCTCTTCTGCTGGACAAGAAGGTGCGTTGTTTTTCCAATGCCGAAGCTTCCGGAGACACCAGGGCTTCAATGCGATCGACCTCGGCGAGCAACGCATCTTCATGCCAAACCTCGTCTAAGAGGGAACGCAGCTTCGCCTGATAGAGCGCCCGTGTTTCGGGATAGTTGTAAAAACGATAGGCAAGCAGGTTCCACGCATATACCGAACTCGGTATCTCCGGCAAAAATGCATGGAAGCTGTCAAAGGCACCGTCTGTTCCCCAGGGGATAAAATAGAATAAATTCGTCGTGGGATTGTTGTAGATATAGAAATTATTCCTATTACCGCTGTACCCATCCCAGTGACCGACGATGACCTCCATGGCCCAGAAGGTCATGAACGCGTCCACATCGATGACCTGTTCGAGCGCGGCAATCAGGGCCGTATCCTCTACGTTCAGGGCGTCGACGACCCGTTGCAAATCAGGTTGTTCCTGTCCAGGCACGAGGTCGTCCTTGTTGGTCTTGAGTTCGAATGTTGAGAGAAGCCCCGGTGTGAAATCAGAGAGTTGTCCCTCATAGAGATTGCCGTCGTTATCTTCAAAATGACGCGCCAAGAATGGTTTCTTAATGCTCTCCACATGGCTGTAAATGCCCAGGTCTTCGCCGTTAACGCTAACGCGGGCAAAGTTGCAACGGGGTGCAACAACACCGGCCCGACGAAAGAGCGCATAACTCATCACCTGGTGTGTATGTGAGGGGTCCTGGCGATCGTTGTTGAGGGTCATGCGCTTCATACCCGAATAGGTCTGGTCTGGAACAAACTTGCGGAAGTTGATCTTCAAGGACGGCCGGAACACCGATAGGGATCCCAAGAAACCTTTCTTCCGGATCCCGACCTGCTCGACTCGAGTGCCATCAATGGTCACTGTTCCGTTGAAGTAGGTGTACTCAAAATCGCCATCACACCCTGAGAGCACTGTTGCCAATCCCCGCCCTTCGTGTCGCAGCGCGTCCCAGTCTTCTGGAGCGAGCTCAATCCGGACGTCAATGAGGCGATTCGGATCAAACAGGGCGTTGGTTTCATCTGCTGAATCCGTATCCTGCTGACCAGCGTCCTGCGGATCGCTCGCGCCCAGGTCGGCGTCGTTACATGAGATTATTGCAGCAAAAAGAAGGACAAAATAATAGATATGTTTCATAGACCTCGACCTGTTTTTCCCACGCCCGCTAAACAAATGTCCAAGATCAATTTGTTTGACTACTTATCTTTATACTGAAATTCTTTTAATTATTCTAGTGCCCGTCCCTGAACTTGGAAGTTGCTGAAATTCCAATAAAAAACGTCATTTTGTTGATAAAAAAACGGGGACCGATCAAATTCCATATATTTTGCTTTACAGTTATATGTTTCATACAAGATTAAATAGCATCGCTGAGAGCTATTGGAAGAATAGGGATTATCGTAACCGAACCGGCTATCCTAATATGCCAAATTGGATGGCGGATAACCGATAAAGGAGAGCCAATCTGAAACCTGCTCTCCTGT
>JASJCT010000131.1 GCA_030065855.1 Myxococcota bacterium | reverse complement strand
GACCACCCCAATGCAAGCCACCAAGTGGCACTCCTCATCAAACGCATCAACAGACTCAAGCTTGATATCTCTAACCTACGACTGTCTTGAACTCACCTCTCAGGCACTACCTCGCCTCGGACAAATTGGCCAGTTAATTTCCAACTTAACCGGCAAAATGGAGGAAAAAATCATCTCAGAGGCCGTTTGGGGATGCTGAAAACGATAGCTCGTCAACAGGAGGAAGGCTGCTCAGGGCCGACCAATACTCGCAGAATATTCAAAAGGTGGTTTATTTGTCCTACGATCTTGTGCGCCGAGCAAGGTAGAGGCAATGGTGGCGACGGTGCAGGCGAGGATGCCGTAGTCAGCTGTGGTGGGTATGAATCTTTTTAGTATAGCAGTTGCGTTTAGTTGCATGGGGCAAGGTTGAAAGCAGGTATTCCGGGATGGGCAATAGATAGGTCCATTTGGATAGAGAGTCACAAAAATATCTATAATTAAGAGAATACATAAGAAATGTGTCCCCTTTTCCCTATTCCTACTATTCAAAGAACAAAAAAAACTTGACCACAGCAATCGAAAAATATAAGTACAGATCACGCCGAAAAAAAAGCAAAAGGAGTACTCAGTGACTGGAGAAAATAGAGATATACAATACCTTCTATATGCCGGGATCCTTTTTTTCTTCTTTGGTTTTTGTTGCGGATGCGAAGACAGTTCCAATGATGGACCTGATACTGAAGAAAATGGCGAGTCAGATGCGGATAGTGACTCAGATGCCGATTCGGACTCTGACACCGATTCAGACTCTGACACCGATTCAGACTCTGACACCGATTCGGACTCTGACACGGACTCGGAAACAGACACGGACTCGGAAACAGACACAGACACGGAAACAGACACAGGAACGAATCTTCCTGGCGGTTGCATCAATATACCTTCAACAGAAGATGCATGCATTGGGGGATTCGGCTATACCGCCACCGCATTTGAGGCCGCCTGTACTGCGATCCAAGGCACTTATATACCAGACCCATGCCCGGATGAGTGGACAGGGTCGTGTAAAATTCCAGATTTGATAGATCCGCTTGCATGGATGACCTGGTACTACTACCCGCCAACCTGGAATACTATCGCTGCTTTGGAAATGGCAGAAGAAGCGTGCACGAATTCGAACGGTCAATGGCTCCTCGGTAAAGCTCGCTGAGCGAACTCATAGAAGATATGGGGTCAGGCTGGGCCACACTCAGACTCAGGGGTCAGGACTCTACAATTGACAATTAGTTTGGTGTCTTAACCCCCGCGCGGGCTGCGACACCGAGGAATTCTACTGTCTGCCGTCCCAATCTTACGTCGAAAAGTGAGTGTCCCGTGCGGATACGGTCATTACTATCTAATTGTCAATTGTAGAGTCCTGGTGCGACCGAGCGATGCCGGTCTTATGGGAAGGAAGGAGGCGATAACTTAAGGTCTCCGCGTCTGTTGTGGCTTGGTCGATCTCTTTGACCTGGGCTGTGAGATCCGGCATGGCTTGAATCAGCGAATGGGCCGAGGATCTCACCCGGATGAGCTCTATCCATTTCATCGGGGAGTTTTCGCTATTTTCAGGTTTCGTGGTCATTCGTTGTTGCCTCCTGCCAGAAACCCGCCGCAACCGTTGGGCCAATTTCAACCACTTGAGATTTAACGGTTTTTACCATTTCAGGGGATTCCACGACGTTAAATATTGCGCCGTTAGACGCAACATATTACGCTTGTTGCAATATATTGCCCCGAACAAGGAGCCGAGATGACCGTTGATGACAACGAATTCTTCAGGGAGATGACCCTTCGAATCTGCGGGAGCCTGGACATCGAACAGGCCCTCGCCCAGGTGTTCGAGTACCTGCGAGATCACGTCCCGGTCGACGCCATCGGGCTGGGCTACAACAACCTCGACCAGGAAGGGATCGACGTGGGTCGCATCTTCGTGGTGGCCAAATCGAAACGCCCCGAAGTGGACTTCATCTGGAGAGGCGGTGGCGACGAGATCGTTCTCTCGAACGAAGCGGTCGCATTAACCCGCTCCGTGCCCGCCGACTTTCCAACCGCGTTCGCGTTCAACTGCCTCGAGGAGCACCCCTCCTTACGGGATGTGTTCCCGGGGATCCAGAAAGACTCTGCGCTCTTTCTGAGGCTCGAGGTGGGCGGCGGCCTGGCCGGCGTGTTGCTGATCTCTGCCAAAGGCCACGACCGCTACACCGAAGCCCACACCCGCCTGCTCGACACGGTGCGCGAACCCTTTGCCATCGCCATGGCCAACGCCCGTCGATACCGAGAAGTGGCGCGGATGAAAGACCTGCTCGCCGAGGACAACCGCGCCCTCACCGCCGACATCAAGCGGACCGTGGGCGTGGAAGTGGTGGGCGCCGACTTCGGGCTCAGCGGTGTGATGGAGCAGGTTCGCCAGGTAGCCCCCTCGAATAGCCCGACCCTGCTCCTTGGGGAGACCGGTACCGGCAAAGAGGTGATCGCTCACGCAATTCACATGGCGTCGAACCGCAGCGCCGGGCCACTCATCTCCATGCAGTGCGGCGCCATCCCGGAGACCCTGCTCGACAGCGAGCTGTTCGGTTACGAAAAAGGGGCGTTCACCGGCGCCACCGAACGCAAACGGGGCCGGTTCGAGCGGGCCCACCGGGGCACCCTGTTTCTCGACGAGATCGGCGAGCTCAGCCCGGAAGCCCAGGTGAAACTCCTCCGGATCTTACAGGAACACAAATTCGAACGGGTGGGGGGAACCCAGACCATCGACGCAGACGTACGGGTCATCGCCGCCACCCACCGGGACCTGGAACAGATGGTGCGCGATGGCTCCTTTCGCGAGGACCTGTGGTACCGCCTAAGCGTTCTGCCCATCCGCATTCCGCCGCTCAGGCTCAGGCGCGAAGACATCCCGTTGCTGATCCAGTACTTTGTAGAACGCAAGGCAAGAGAGATGAGCCTGGCTCGTATCCCCAGGGTCCCCACCCACGACCTCGACCGCCTCAAACGATACAACTGGCCGGGCAACGTCCGTGAGCTACAGAACATCGTTGAGCGCGCGCTGATCCTTTCGAGCGGTGACGGCCTGCACTTCCCCGATCTTACTTCGCCCGGGCTCGATCCGAATAGAAGCTCCACCTCCCGTCCAACCGGCAGGCCAATGACTCTCGACCAAGCCATGGCCGAACACATCCGCTCCGTGCTCGACCAGGTTCGTTGGCAGGTCGCCGGAAAAGGCGGCGCCGCCGAGATCCTGCAGATGAATCCGAGTACCCTGCGCTTTCGAATGAAGAAGCTGGGGATAGTCAAAAACCAACCGTTTGGCACCTTCTGCCGTGGGATTGGCGCGACCTGCTAGTGAAGCAGCGCGATTTGCTCGCTACATTTTTATTGTGGCCAGGGCAAAGGATGGCCGCGGGGATCAAGCCAGAATACAAGGAGGCGAAAAATGAGTCGCTCAAAATGGACGTCAGAACAAATACCAAGCCAAAACGGACGGGTAGCGATTGTCACCGGCGCCAACAGTGGGATTGGATTCGAAACCGCGAAAGCGCTCGCGCTCAAGGGAGCAGAAGTGGTTGTGGCCTGCCGCAGTCGAACGCGAGGTGAAGAGGCGGTGGAAGCCATCCGCGAGGCAGCGCCAGGGGCCGCAGTCGATCTCATGTTGCTCGACCTGGCCAGACTGAACTTCGTACGTGACTTCGCAGCGACGTTCTTGGACAAGTACGACCGCCTTGACCTGCTGATCAACAACGCGGGCGTGATGATGCCGCCACAGCGCGAGGAAACGCCCGACGGTTTCGAGCTGCAAATCGGCATCAATCACCTCGGTCACTTTGCGCTTACCCTGGCGCTGCTCGAGCGGCTCACCGCGACCGAGGGATCGCGGGTGGTGAACGTGTCGAGCTCGGCCCAGAACTTCGGTGAGCTGGACCTCGAAGACCTGCAGTGGACGAACCGTCCCTTCAAGCGCATGGGATCCTACGGCGCTAGCAAGGTGGCGAACATGTTGTTCACCCTGGAGCTCCAGCGGCGCTTCCGGGAGGCCGGCGTGTCGACCCAGGCCATGGCGTGCCACCCGGGTTGGACCCGCACGAACCTCCAAAAGAACAGTCTTCTCATCCGCATGTTCAATCCCATCGTAGCGATGAAACCCTGGCAGGGCGCTCTCCCCACATTGTACGCCGCGGTGTCCCCCGACGCGATGCCGGGCGGCTACTACGGCCCTGACGGTATGGGCACAATGCGCGGCTACCCGGCATCCAACAAGCCGGCTGACGCCAGCACCAATGTGGACGCGGCAAAGCACCTTTGGCATCTATCCGAAGATCTGGTCGGTATTCCTGCGCCGAATCTCGAGGCCAATTCAGTAACGAATCAAGACGACATGATTTAATGAGTCCATAGAGATCAAGAAGGAGACCATGAACTTTATTCAGCACAGCATCAACTGGTCAAAGGGAAAGATATTTGAGGCAACGGTTATCGAAGTGTTCGGACTCCTCACGGTGGTGGCTGGCTTCCTGTTCTGGAAGCTTGGCAGTACGCCTGGGGCAAAGGCCCCTGAGTGGGTATGGGCCTAATCACCTCTGACATCCGCAGCGTTCCGCCCTCCTCCAGAGAGGAAACTACTCTGATTTTAGCAAAAGGGCTGTGGTCTTTGCCGCCATCTCGAAATGCGAAATAGGGCGTTGATTCGAGTTGATAGGTGGGGCGGTCCTGTCCACTTCGAGTCAGTTCTTGATCTCACCACTTCACGGCTGACACCCTTGTATCCTCTTCATCCATCAGTTTGTCGATGAGTGTCGGAACCTCATTCGGACTTAGCGGTCCGTAGACGTCATCTCCAACCATGACCACCGGTGCGATGCCGCAGGTTCCCACGCATCGGGTGGCTTCCAGGGTAAACAGTCTGTTTTTAGAGGTTTCCCCGAAATTAATGCCCAGCTCTTCGCGGAATTTGTCCGCCAATTGGGCACCGCCTTTAACGTAACAAGCAGTTCCGAGGCAGCAATTGATGATGTACCTCCCACGGGGTTGTAGGCGAAAATAGTGGTAGAAGGTGGCGACTCCTGTCACCTTTGCATGTGAAATTTGGGCCAGCTGAGCAACGCTGTAGAGTTGGGACTCACCCAGGTAACCAAAATGACCTTGCACCTTGTGCAGGATGGAAATGAGATGATGCTCGGCTTTGCCTGAAGCCCGCGTTTGTTCGATCATGTCGGAGAGTTCGTCACCGAGGATACGACGGGACGCTGTCCTTACGTCTTGCCAATGGTCTTGCTGTGCGCATTTATTGTGCATTATCGAATCCCCCTTGGGTGACGCATATGGTACGTCGTATGGAGTAATTCGTGAGCTTTGTCCGAATTGGGTTTCTGTAGAAATTCGTTATACAGACGAGTAACCTCCGGGTTTTCCTGAGGCCTTCTGATCTGTTTCTGCTCATCAATGGAGTAAAGTGCCTTGGCCCGTTCCTTTAGCAACAGATCGTCCATAATGGCCATGTCATCATGTGGGTAGGGTTGCCCGCCACCACCGATGCATCCCCCTGGACACGCCATAATCTCAACGATGTGGTACTTTTCGCGATCTTCACTCACTTCATCCAAAACCCGCTTGGCATTGATCAGCCCATTGGCCACGGCGACTCTCAAGGTCTGGTCCCCAATGTCGATCTCTGCTTTTTTCAGTCCCACAACACCGCGAACATCGGTGTATGCCAGTTTGTCGACCGGATCTCCGGTCACGGATTCTCCAGCAAGTCGCAACGCCGCTTCCATCACCCCGCCGGTGGTGCCGAAGATGTCGCCTGCCCCTGATGACATACCCAATAACCGATCAAACATGCCGCCGGGGAGAGTTTCGAACTCAATTCCGTAGGATTTAATCATCCAAATGAGTTCGCGGGTGGTGAGTACGGCATCGGTGGCCGGCGTTTTATCACTGAGTCGGTGTTCGCTTCGTGCGGCTTCGTATTTTTTTGCCACACAGGGCATCACAGCCACGTTGAAAATGCTCGAGGGGTCTAATCCGCGCTTTTCCGCGTAGTAGGTTTTGGTCAGCGTCGACAGCATGCTCATAGGGGATTTGCACGAAGAGACATTGGGTATCAGCTCGGGATAGAATTTCTCCAGGAAGCTCACCCAGCCAGGTGAGCAAGAAGTGAGCATGGGCAGCGGACCGCCGTCTCGTAGGCGATGGGCTAGCTCTGTGCCTTCCTCCATAATGGTGACATCCGCAGCAAAGTTGGTGTCGAACACCACGTCAAACCCGAGACGCCTGAGAGCGGTGATCATCTTCCCCGTCACCGGTGTTCCCGCGGGCATCTCAAATCCCTCACCAAGCGCCGCGCGAATGGAAGGGGCGGTTTGGACGACCACGTGCTTGTCGGGATCGGCCAGAGCATTCCAGACAGCGTTGGTATGTCGTTTCTCCTTGAAGGCCGCGGTGGGACAGACGTTGATACACTGTCCACATTGAATGCAGACCGATTCATCCATGTCGGCCAGATTGGCCGGGCCGACCACCGTATTGAACCCGCGCCCGTGCTGACTGAGGTTCTCCACCCCCTGCACATCTCTGCAGACACGCACGCAGCGTCCGCACAGAATGCATTTTTCCGGGTTACGCACCACCGCGGCGCTGCTGTTGTCCTGGGCCGGTTTTTTACGACGTCCCGAGAATCGACGGGTATGCACACCGGTGTGGGCTGCCAGACGCTGTAGCTCGCAATTGCCGTTTCTCACGCAGGTGTTGCAGTCGGTCGGGTGATTATCGAGGAGCAGCTCCACGATGTCGCGACGGGCCTGGCGAATGGCCGGGCTGGAGGTCTGAACCGCCATGCCGTCCCAGGCGAGCACACTGCATGCGGCCATGAAGAAATGCATGTCCTTGACTTCGACGATACAGACGCGACACGATCCTTCGACACACAACGCCGGATGATAGCACAGTCGCGGAATGTGGATATTCAGCTTTTCCGCGGCCTGCATAATCGTCGTGCCTTCAGGAACCGACACATCCGTGTCATTGATTTTGATTGTTATCATTGGTGTTTCCACTTTGGTCCCCGCTTATAAACGACTGACTGCCTTGAATTTGCAGACATCGAAACAGACGCCGCATTTGATACATAATTGCTGACGGATCGCGTGTGGTTTTCTTCTGACGCCTTCGATGCATTCAGCTGGACAGCGCTTCGCACATACGGTGCAGCCGGTGCAGAGCGCTTCGTCAATTTCATAGTGGATCAGAGCACTGCAGCTTTTTGCCGGGCAGCACTGCTCGTGAACATGGGCTTCGTATTCGGACCGAAAATGCTTGAGGGTACTGAGTACCGGATTCGGGGCAGCGCGACCCAAACCGCAAAGCGAAGTGTGATGCACCAAGTCGGCCAGGCGTTCCAGGTTTTCGAGATCGGATGCATCGGCCTTGCCCGCGGTGATGCGCTCGAGAATTTCCAGCATGCGGGTGGTTCCCTCTCGACAGGGGGTGCATTTACCGCAGGATTCATCCTGAGAAAAGGACATGTAGAACCGGGCGAGATCCACCATGCAGTCATCTTCACTGAGGACGATCATGCCGCCGCTACCCATGATCGAGCCGGCCTTGTTGAGGGTATCGAAGTCCACTTCGAGGTCGGCCTGATCCACCGGGATGAACCCCCCGGCCGGTCCGCCGGTTTGGATGGCCTTGACCGCTTTGTCCCCTTCCACTCCGCCGCCGATATCAAACACCACTTGTCTCAGCGTCGTGCCCAAGGGGACTTCCACCAAGCCGGTGTGCTTGACGTTGCCGGCCAGCGCGAACACCTTGGTACCACCGGATTCTTCAGTGCCGATATGGGCAAACCACTCACTGCCGTAGTTGATGATGGTGGCGATGTTTGCGAAGGTCTCCACATTGTTGATCACCGTGGGTTGGCCGTAGAGCCCTTTCTCCGTGGGAAAGGGCGGACGGATTCTGGGCTGCCCCCTCTCACCTTCAATCGATTTGATAAGCGCGGTCTCCTCACCGCAGACAAACGCCCCGGCGCCAAGCCGGATCTCCAAGTCGAAGTCAAAGCCCGAGGACATGATGTCCTTACCGAGCAGTCCGTGTTCGCGGCATTTTTCGATGGCGGATTCCAATCGTGCGATGGCCAAGGGATATTCGGCTCGCACATAGAAGAACCCCTGTTGTGCCCCGGTGGCAAATCCGCCGATGATCATCCCTTCGATGACATTGAACGGGTCGCTTTCAAGCATTGACCGATCCATGAATGCACCGGGATCTCCTTCGTCAGCGTTGCAGATGATGTATCGCACGTTGGACTCGGATGCGCGTATCTGGGACCATTTTAATCCCGTGGGATACCCGCCGCCACCACGACCTCGCAATTTTGCCTGGGTGATGGTTGAGACCACATCTTCCGGATCACCGCCGGCGAGCACGGTGTGCAGGGCTTTGAAGCCGTCATAGTGAATGTACTCGTCGATGCTGGTGGGGTCGATGACGCCGTTGTTGCGCAGGGCCAGACGTGTCTGACGGTTGAAGAAGGCGAGGTCTCCGTAGAACTCGAAGAACTTTTGGTTGACCGGCTGGTGAGGCTCCACCAGGTGGTCCACAACCTCGCCCCGGCACACGTGCTTCTCGACGATCTCATCGAGGTCCTCCTCGACCTGAATGCGATAGACCAGCTTCCCAGGGCGCACCAAAACGTGGGCGAATTTGTCTTCCGGGTCAGCACTGCAGGCACCGAAGCAGCCGCTCGGCACCACATGGATTTTGTCCGCATCAACCTCGTGTTTTTCGATCAGCTTTTTAAAATAGGACATGGGACGACCATTGCCGGCCCAACGACAGCGGCGGTCATCGCAAAACAGAAATTCGAGCACCTCTTCTCGCGATGTCTCGGTTCCGGATTCGATCGGCTTGTCCAAAAGCGTATTTTGTGTCTGAGTAACAAATATATCGTGCACCATTTGTGCATCGACATCGGTGAACTTCAAGGGCATCTGCCCGGGGACGAGAATTCCGACAATGGGCTCCTGACTGCAGCGGCCCGTACACCCCGTGCGATGCAGTAAAATGTCATCTCTGCCCGACAGTCGGATGTGTTTTTCGAACTCATCGTACACTTCCCTTGAACCGGCGGCGTGTTCACAGGTGGCCGAACCCACTTGAATACGTAGTTTGATGTGGTCGTGGATTGCTGAAAAACGCGATTCGGCCTGCGTTCGAAGGTGTTTGTAAAACCCGTTTACAGTGTTGGTTTTAGCCATATTAAGGGGAACTCCTTTTGCCTACGAAAGCGATACTACGACAGGAATTCGGTGACTGTAAACCCGAATTGGAGGCCCGGGACCGGAGGTTGTGCGGTCTTTTTTACTGACGACCAATGGTTTTTTTCTGGGGGTAAATTTCATAGTGTTCGCGATACTTATCAGGGGTAAAATTGGGCATCAGAACGTTGGCACCACACGCCAATCCACGCTGTCTGCCATGGTGCTTATCGAGCGCGGCCAATGCCGTGGTGCTCGGGATGTTGGCATGTGGACAGGTAATGCGCGCCAGGGCGCAGACGGTATAGGTCATTTGCGTTGTGGCCGGCACCTGATCTTCGATTGCCCCTGCAGTATCCGAGCCTCCCAGAGGCGTGTTCGGATGGGGGACAAACGGGCCTGTGCCGATCATGTCCAAATCGAGGGTTTTAAAGAGTTGAATGTCATCTGCTAGGTCATCATAGCGCTGGCCGGGTACGCCGATGAGGGAGCCACTACCCACCTCATAGCCGAGTTGCTTGAGCTTTCGAATCAAGTCCATTCGGCTCGGACCGTTGCGCAAGGGGTGGATGCGCTCGAATAACTCGGCGTTGCCGGTTTCGAAACGCAACAGGTATCTGTCTGCGCCGGCATCTTTCCATTGCGCAAGATCTTCGACGCTCCGCTCACCCAAGCTCAAGGTCACGAACATGCCGATTTGTTTAATCCGCTCAATCAGCTCGGCCACCCACTCCCCAGTGAGACATTCGGTCTCTCCGGCTTGCAGCACCACTGTGTCGCAGCCGTCTTCTGCAGCCGCGATCGCACAATCCATGATCTCGTCCGAGGTCATTAGGTAGCGCCGAACATTGTGGTTTTCACGGCGCAGACCACAATAGAGACAGCTGCGACGGCAGTCATTACCGATTTCGATGAGCCCTCTTTTCAGCACCTGTTCGCCTCGCCCAGCGAGTCGAACGGAATGGGCCCGTTGCCACAGTCGCCGAAGGGCGTCCGGATCGGTCGTTCTCAGCCATCGCAAAATCTCGTCTCGGTCCATTATCGGGCTTCCGTGGCGACAAAGGGCGCAATCGCTCGATCTAGAATGCCCATTTTATGAGCGATAACCAGACCGTAATTGGTGATGGGCACCCCCTGTTCCTTGCAGAGTAAAATGCGACTGAGCACGGCTTTGCGATTGAACATGCACGCGCCGCAGTGAATGACTAACCCGTATCCACTCAAGTCGTCTGGAAAGTCATGGCCTTGAACAGTTTCGAAGTGGACACCCCCCCCCACGTGTTCGTTGATCCAGTTGGGTATTTTGACCCGCCCGATGTCTTCGCCGATGGGATGGTGACTGCAAGCTTCCGCAACCAGAACGCGGTCGCCGCGTCTGAGTGTATCAATGGCGCGAGCCCCCTGGGTCTGCAATGGCAGATCCCCACGCAACCGCGCGAAAAGAATCGAAAAACTGGTCAGCAACACATTGTCCGGTGTCATGTCGGCAACCTCTGCAAATGCCTGAGAATCGGTGACCACCAACTTGGGGGGATGTTTGAGATTGTCCAGGGCGGTTTGCAAGGCGTCTTGCTTGACCACCACGGTCACGGCGTTACCGTCCAGCAGATCCCGAATGGTCTGAACCTGGGGCAGGATAAGTCGCCCCTTGGGTGCTTCCTTGTCGATAGGAACAACCAGGATCACGACCTGCTGATGTGTGATGAGGTCCGAAACAATTTGCGGTGACTCCAAAAACGCCGCCGGGGCAACCTCGAGCAATGCTTGTTTGAAGGCCAGAATCCCCTCTCCGGTGGTCGCATCGCTACCGACCCACGGAATCTGTTCTCGTCTAAGCTCAGCAATGGTCTCGTCTTCAGGGCGGGAGCGGTCCCACTTGTTGAACACAATCACCGGCGGAATGTCCAAGTGTTTAAACGCCCGTAAGAGCTCCTTTTCAAACGCACCGAGCGTGCCGTTGTCCGTGACAATGACGCCCACATCAGTACGTCGAAGCGTCCGGCGGGTTTTTTCTACCCTGAGCGCTCCCAGCGCCCCGGTGTCATCAATGCCCGCGGTATCGATAAACAAGACCGGACCCAGTGGCAGGATCTCCATTGGTTTTTCCACCGGGTCAGTGGTGGTGCCGGCCGCGTCCGATACTATAGAGACGGATTGACGGGTGATGCGGTTGAGCAGACTGGACTTGCCCACATTGCGCCGTCCGAAAATGCCGATATGAAGTCGAAAGCCTTTAGTGACACGGTTGCGTCTGGTCATCTAGTACCTCGTCATGGGTAATAAACGCCCCCTTTGAAAAAGGGGGGAGGGGGGATTTCGTCAATATTCCCGAAGTGTTTGGAAACCCCCACCATCAGCAGTATACATCCCGCCGGCCGGCGATGACTTGTTGCACGAGGGAGGTCGCCGCGGCTCTGGGTCCAGGCGCCATCTCCTCGAGGACATTTTCGATGCACGCACGTCCCAGCCGTTGGGTTTCAGGAGCGGCAAAGTCCAATAAATACTCCATAAACGTGGCGATACCGTTGGGATCGCAATGGTTGCGAATGGCCCCTGGTCTCGCCATGCCCATAAAGTCGGTGCCGGTTCTCCCCAAGCGATAGCACCCAGTGCAAAAGGAGGGGAGATAGCCATGGTTGACCAGGTCCAAAACAACCTCTTCTAAGGAGCGGTGATCACCCAGACTAAATTGTGGGGCGCTGCTCGTTTTATGGGTGTAGCCACCGGGGTTGGTCCGAGATCCGGCAGAAATCTGGGAAACCCCCAGGGCAAATGTTTCGGTGCGAATATCTGCTGTCTCCCGGGTGGACATAATGATACCGGTGTAGGGGACCGCCAATCTCAGCACAGCCACCAATAGGCGAAACTGGTCGTCAGTTACTGGAGCGGGGGGCGCCTTGGAAAGCCGTGAACCCGCTGCACGCTCCAACCTGGGCACACTGATGGTGTGGGGACCGATGCCAAACGTGCGCTCCAAATAGGCGATGTGGGTCAGCAGTCCCAGTACTTCGAATTTCCAATCGAACAAACCGAGCAAGACGCCGATACCCACATCCTCGATCCCAGCTGCCATGGCCCGTTCCGGGGTGTCTAGTCGCCACTGAAAATCTGCCTTAAGACCACCGAGATGGACCTTCTGATACGTCTCCTGGTGGTAGGTTTCCTGAAAGATCTGGTAGGTGCCGATGTGGTGTAGTTTGAGGCGTTCGAATTGAGCCGGAAGAAGCGGCGAGATGTTCACGTTGATGCGTCGAATTTCCCCTTTTGATGTCTTTACAGCGTAGATATTATCGATAGCTTGGATAATATTATCCAGGCCCTGGTCACCCTCGGATTCTCCTGCCACCAGGAGCAGTCGTTTGTGCCCCTGGGCGATCAGCGCAGTGGTTTCCTGTTTGATTTGCTCTACATTCAGCGTCGTACGATGCAGCTCCTGATTGCCCCGCCGAAACCCGCAGTAGGTGCACTCATTGCTACAGTGATTGGAAATATACAGAGGCGCAAAAACCACCAAGCGGCGTCCATAAATTCTATTTTTTACTTTGCGCGCGCTCGCGAAAACCTGCTGAACCTGCTCGGGATCGGTGAGATTCAGCAAACGAGCCGTCTCTAGACGATCCAACCCCTCAAGACTTTCGGCTTTGGCGAGAATCTCGAGGAGTTGCTTTTCGTCAAGAGGCCTTCGGGCCTGTTCCAGCCGTTGCCAAATAGCACTCTCGTCGAGATGTAGATGTCTCGATTGGGGACGATGTGGCGTTTGCACTGCCATTTCCAGAGGACTTCTTATCGCCAGATACCGCGAATATCAACTCTAACGTTGCAAACCGGTTCATGGGAATGGATTAATGTCGCAAATGTGTGAAGTGAGTGTATATATATCCGCCGCCAGGGAAAATGTAATGTGTGGCAGGAGTAAAGAACGCGCATAACTGCCTAAAGTCACAGTT
>JASJCT010000130.1 GCA_030065855.1 Myxococcota bacterium | reverse complement strand
GGCTCATGTATAATCCTCCCATCTGTGCTATCGGGTGTTTGCGCCGCTTGTATTGTCCCTCTTCTCGCAACCGCTCTATCTGACTTTCGATGAACGCTTTGTTCCCTATCACCACCCCATCTACAAAATGCCGCACCCGCTTGCGGAAGATACCTTGGGTCTTGAATCCCCGGGCTTCCTCTTCCTTTACAATCCTCTCGGGAATGGGTCGTTGGTTTGTTTTGGTCGGTACAGCACCTCGATAGTACACGCGCGCCTTGAGGTCGGCGATGGCTGCACTGCGCTTGGATATACCGGTCAGCTCTCTGAGCGGCATCATCCACTTATCCTTACCCAGTTCCCGATAATATAGCGAGCTCCCCTCGTATGCCTCGGGGCGCTTCACCAAACCCGCTCGCACCGCATTGAGCTCGATGTACAGCAGACACTCCATTGCCTCCTGATGTGCTTCCAATAAGGTGCTCTTGAACCGGTCTGCCCAAAACCGTCCCCTCCGACCAAACGTATGATTGAACCATCGGGCTATCGAAGACTGCAGGCTGCGCATCAGTTCAGACACATCGAAGATACGATCGTGAAACCGCTCCCAAGTGGTCTTGAACCAGCCGTTTAAAAGGGTTTCATCATAGAGAATACAGGCCCGGTCTTTGAGCTCCTCCCGCGTCATGGGGCGTTTGGGATCCATCCGGATGAGCAGATGGTAGTGATTCCCCATCACCGAGAATCCGAGCACTGAGCAGCAATAGACCCGGCTAAACAGCTGAATCGTCTCGATGATGCGGCGTCGACACATCGAATTGTCCAAGGGCAACGAATCCTTAGGCCCGGCCACCCGAGCACAAAGATGATAATACCCACCGCCCCCATCAACCTTAACCCGAGCCAAACGTGCCATAGGTCACCTCAAAACTGTCCAGCAAAAAATAAACCATGCGTTCTTTTCTAGACCAGAACTCCGCTGATGTCAAATTAAAAAACAATGTCCCCAATACGCCAATACCGCAATACCCGTTCTGGAGATCCAAGCCAGGTGTCGACCGCGATAATTTCACAATCGATTCCCATCTTTTTTACTTTTTTGGCCATGTGGATGAGGGAGGATCCCTTCCATACCCCAACTTCGACAATAGTCTTTGGCCGAACAGCATTTACGGCTTGAATAAGTCCAATATGAATAGAGTTCCAGCCCTGGGAATCTGGCTTCCAGCTGCTAGGATCGAATCCATGATAGGGATTCCCTTCGTAGAAAATGTCTCTAAGTCTTATCGGCTTTGCCATGAATACCCCTCACATCTCCTCCTGAAGAAGGTCAGTAAAGAATTCCATTTGTAATTATTTCAAAATACAACATGGAGACCATGAAGATCATTTCTCGATTTTCAACAAACAATTTTCTTATTCATTATCGATTAGGCCTTTTCCGGTTTCTATTTGGATGAGACGGGAAATCAATTTTGCGGAAGGTGCGCGTATATCCTCGAAAAAGAGCGCTGGTTTTGTTTTTAGTTTTCTCTTCTTTGGTTCCGATAGGAACGGGGCAACTGCAGTTGAAACAAAGCGATAGGTTAGTGTATTCTTAACCTTATCATCTGTAGAACCATTTTGAGGTTCATTTCTCTTTGATCGCTCCATTTCACTTCGAATGACGCGGTCGATGAGGCCCATTAAGCGAACATCTGATTCGCGAAAGAATGCAATGGGCTTTTCGCCAAGTTTGCGTCGCTTTCGTTGCGAAAGCATTGGACCACCAATCGCTCGGAATGCCTTAAACGCATATGTCTCGTCGTATTTCTTTCCGACAATATTTCTCTTCGCTTTTGGGTTGTTTTTCACAGCAGCTTTCGGCTTGTGGCGGTGATAGGCTTCGAATAACACCTCGATTTCTTCTGCGCTCAAGTTGGTGCTCTCAGGGCTTGCTTCCCTTATATTTCCATTGAAAAGAACACCATCCCTTAGACCGAAATATATCTCAGCAACCAGTCGATTTGACTCTGCCATGCTTTCCATAATGTCCAATCTCTCTTGGGCGGAGAGAAGGTTCACTTTGCCCGGTCTCTCTCCACGTCGCTTTAGAATTTCTTCGATAGATACTGTTACATCATTAATAAAGCGCAGGTAGGTCGGCTTATCTTTCCAAGGCATTGCGTTGAAGTAGCGTATTGCCTTGACATGAGCTGTGCCGAATGGAAAGTCATTTGCTTGTCTCACTGTTGGACGAGGTAGATCTATGAGATCGGACAGTCCTATCTCGGTAAGAAAATCCACGATAATGTCTCCACCGACAAAGGCCGCACGGTCGTACTTCCGCGCATGGATATTCTCGCGCCCTATCTTGTTTGCCCACACCTCGAGATAAGAGAAATAATCGAGCCGCTCGCGTGTTTGGTCCTCTTTTAACCAATCGCTGATTGGTTTGTGTACGCGTCCCATTGCGCCTCCAGCAACAAATTCGGCATACTGTGAATTGGCCCAATCGTCCTGGCGGCGGAAATAGGCGATCATCTCTATAGGATAACCAGAGAAATGATCGGCGATCTTCAGCGAATTGCGGTTAAGAAAATAGGCTTCACTCGAGAGGATTATTGTGTGTATCTGACCCTTAGCCAAACGCAGCCCGGCTTCAATATAGTTGCGCAGCTTTTTTTTGCCTTGATTCGCTTCTGGGGTGAAAAGCGAATGACCGGCCTGCTTGTGTGGCCGGTCTTGCTGCCAAAACAGGCCTACTTCTGGGTACCACACACCACGTCTGAGCAGCGAGGGGCGATTTTTATCTAGAAAATGCTGAATATAGGTGCTACCGGTCTTTGTTGCCCCGACGTGAATAACAATTCGCGGCCGCGGTCCCTTATAGATGCCACCCTCTTTGTCTACTTTGACCTGATCGTTGCGGGCATAGTGATTGAGCGCCGCCTGAAACGCCGCTGCTCGCGCATCAGCGGGCTCGGTCAGGAGCTCGGTCAACAAATCGGCCTGGTTAATGGAATCATTCTTGATCGCATGCTCGACCCAAATCCAATCACGTAGACGCAGCGATGTAAGAAAAAGAGCTGTCTTGCCTGACTTAAAGTTCTGAGGAATCAGAGCTGTCGGTATCTCGGCAAAGCTGTCTAAATTTAAATCGAATAGATCGAAAGCTCTTGCCAACCGTTCAAGTGAAATAAGAGAATCCCTAGCTTTCAGAACATCTTCAACCACATCCGACCAAATACCGTTGGCTAGAATATGCGCGAATTGAGTTCCTATATAACCGAGACTCGGTGAATTCTGAAAGTCTTCTGCTGCAGTCTGGATATTTAATGTCATATTTTCGAGGTCTTGGAGTCCTCGCTTGCGTCGAACGGTGCTGCCCGATCGTTTACGATAGTCCACACCAGGGATCGGCAGAGATGAAATCCGGTTTGAACTCAATAAAGCTCTGCAGATGAAAGCGCGTTCTTCCCATTGCGGTGTCACAAAGAATAGATTGATCCTATCGATTAGACTCTTGCGATACAGGAAATTCCAGAAGTGCCATGTTTTGAGAATTGATGGATCCTTTGCTGCATTCTCGAAAATTCTGCGTTGCGAGAAGAAACGTTCGTTTGCGTCTAGTTTCAACGTTCTGCTTCGTTTGCCATCTTCAAAAATCCGTTTTTGAACCCGAACCATGTCAACATCATCTTGTTCAGCAACCATAACGCAGTCTGCCAAAACAGTAGGTGAAGCCAATAGATCGTCAGAATCAACAAAAAAGATATACTCACCCCGTGCGGCCTCAATCCCCACGTTACGAGCAAAACCCTGCCCGATGTTTTCCGATAATACAATCGGTCGGATGCGCGGATCGTCTGCAGCCAGCCGATCGATGATCGCCTGGCTGCCGTCCGGGCTCTTGTCATTGACTGGGATGATTTCAATTTCTCGCAAGGTCTGCCCTTGGATCGAGTTTAGACACTGCTCGATATACTTCTCAACCCCATAAACAGGCAAAATCACTGACACCTTGGGGGGAGCAGCTAACTCGGCTGGTGTCGGCGGCAGGCAAACCTGCCTATTTCTTTCGATATGGTCGAGAACCTCCTCAATGTCGCTTGGCACTTTGCAGCCCGGCACGTGGTAAATCGTGTACCAAATATAGAAAAAATGAAATATTTCCTCCAGGCTGCGTGTTCGGTGACGATGTGCCAGGGGCTGTCGGTCTTCGGTCAGCCCCCAGCCCGCATAGAACGGCGCGCCAAAGCAAACCACTTCCTTGCCGGCAAACAGGGCCTCGAGCCCTAACCCGCTGGTACCCACATAGACCTTGTCGACCTTTTCGAAGAGGCAATAGGGATTGATGGGCTCGCGCAAGATGCGGATACGGCCCGTATCGACGAGATGGTTGTAATATCCGGTTCGCTTGTTCTTCTCCCAAAAGGTGTCTGGATGCGTCTTGATGAGGATCTCTGCATCGGGATTTTCCCTGATCGCGGCGAGCAGCATCTGCTCGAATCCAGCTTCGTCGATTTTACCGTAAACTGTTGAGGCATCAGCAAAGGATTGATCGCAAACCAGAATACGGCGCTCATACCCTTCGGTCATGGCAGGGGTGTAAATCGGCTGGGAGTTGTATTTCGAAATCCGGCTATCAACGATCCGCTTGATCAATCCACGCGCCCGTGCCTGCTCCGAGTCGGTCAGTTCGATTTTACTGTTAAGCCGTTGGATGATCCGATTGGGGTAATCGGCCATGAAATAGTGGGCGATGTCATCGTAGACATAGCCAAGGCAGGCATAGGCTGGATTTTTCTGGCGAAATGCTTCGGACCAACTGTGGGTCGATGCCAGGAATCCCTGCTCAAAGAGAATGAGATCCTGACCCTGCCGGTAATGGCTAAGCGCCCGGACAGCCCCTTGATGCGACTTTTCAAATTCGGAATAGACCGTTCCGAGAATCATAAACTTTCCACCGTCGCCAAAGTGCTTGTCCTCAACAGTTCTCAAAGAAGGCAACAGCGCCTTGAGATTGGCAGCATAGGCTGTCTTGATATTTTCCTGCACGTAACCGACATTCCAGGGCTTGAAACGCTCGGCAAGGATTTTTTCGCGAATGTCTAAGGTCTCTTCCTCCGCAACCTCAGCTTGTCGCAATGCAAGAAAATCATCAAATTTTTCAAAAGCATCTTTGTGTTGTTTCGTCATTTTATCAGACATCCACTAATAGAAGGCACCCAGGCAACGAGATACCTATTTCAATTCTAAAGCCCGCCAAATACCACCTTATCCAACTCAGCGCTGAGAAGCGTGCGCAGTTCAGGCCGCTTGAGATCTCTGTGATCATCTGCGGCCTCTATAAAAAGGGTCTCCCACTGATTAAAAACGGTTTTGTTCGAATAGAGCATCTCATAGCGCTTGAGAGAGGCCGTACCCATACCCACCCGCAGGTCATCGTTAGACAACATTGAGAGAAGTGCTTGGGCCAGTGCCCCGCGCTGCGAGCTTTTATGCACTAAAAGCCCGTTCTCACCGTGCACGACCTGGACATTGATGCCGTTACACACATCATAGCCCACGATGGGTAACCCATGTGCCATTGCTTCGAGGCTCGACATTGGAAAGCCTTCGAAGAGAGAGGCCAGGACAAAGCAATGTGCTTGCTCAAGGTATGCATATGGGTCAGATATCTCTCCTACAAACTCAACACTGCGCTGAATATCGAGCTTTTCCGTAAGCTCTGCCAGCTCATTCATCTGGCTGCCATCACCGATAATCTGCAACTGCCACTCCGGGACTTCAAAAGCAGCGAGGGCAAACTCTTCTATTAGCCGTAGGATATTCTTGCGAGGGACAAGTCGAGCGACAGTCACAAGCGTCTTTTTTTCTTTTGGGTTGCCTTTGGGATCGGCGAGGTTCCTCGC
The DNA here is from genome assembly GCA_030065855.1 of Myxococcota bacterium. Lineage (GTDB taxonomy): Bacteria > Myxococcota_A > Polyangia > JAAYKL01 > JAAYKL01 > JASJCT01. The sequence goes on along the minus strand of JASJCT010000130.1, from coordinate 14,795 downwards.
GGGTGGCACCGTATTGGGAATAACCCTAACCTTGTCCTGCATGTGATCGGGCAGTGTCGCCCGGAATGCCTCGACAAGCAGGTGGATTCTGGTTGCGCCATGAAAGGCAATGAGTCGCTCTTCGCGGCTAAATGTGCCGAGGCGTTCGGGAAAACGCGGGTCGATATGTTCAGAAAGAACAATGGGTACACCGAGTTTGCGCGCGCATTTCACATAACGCAGGAATGTTCGGTTCATATGGAGCCCGACGATAAGATCCGGCATTACCTGCGCCACAGAGGTGAGCATACGGCCATCGGCAGCAGAGGAATCACCGGTTTCAAGGTGGTGAAGGACAATGCTGTCGGCTAGCGGCCACACCGAGGGCTTCCGCTCATCGTCGAATGTAAAGATATGTACATCGTGGTCCCGGGAGGCCATTGCATTGGCCATCATCTGACCGACGTTCTCCGTCCCACCCCGACTTTCGGTGATCCATGGGACAAAAAAAGCGATACAGAACCGCTGTTGACCTTTATTGATAGTGACGCGATTATTAGATTTCATCGATAGTAGCTCCTAATTAAGATTGAACATCAGGATTCCAGTACAAAATGATCACTATTTTTCAGGGATAGCTCTAAGTTCACCAACTGGCACCATCAATCTGGGACATGTAACCGGGGTAAATGATTTTCCCCAAGGGCAATCTTGCATGCCTCCATTCAGACACCCTTTCTATCAATTCTCAATCAGAGGATAGATTAAACGAAATCTCTATGGTTTTCAACAAGTATCACGGTTCAGTCCAGGCCTATCGAATTCCAAAATTCGTCATGATCGGTAGAGTAGGCCCGGGACGTTGCTGTCCCGGAACCCTCGCCAGATCCTTACCTGGAGATTTCCACCATACGGCTCCTCCGCTGATATGACTCATAGGGCTGAGCCTCAGTGAGATATTTTGGTCCGGGGCTCTGGGAGGGGATAGTCTTTGAGCATCCTCTTAAACATTCCCCAGTTCATGGTGGATCTTTGGCTCCGGCGGTTGAGCCATTGATGCCAGGACCGCTCGGCGGCTCGAATCCAAATTTATTGCTTGTCAGTGTTCGATGCGAGCAGATCTCGATTGTATTGGCCCCATTTAAGCTTTGCGCGTTGGGGCAATTCGATCTCGAGCAATTCCTTAGGCCTGTTTGCAAGGCTTTTGGCGACGGCCCTAATGTCTCTGGTAAGACGCCGCAGTCCATCGGGTTCCAATGACGCTGCGTGATCGGTTCCTTTCCATGTTCTATCTAACGTAAAATGTCTCTCTATCCATTCAGCTCCGAGTGTTATTGCAGCGATGTCAGCGGCAATGCCAAGGTGATGCCCGGAAAAGCCGACCGACTGAACACGTGAGCCAAATGTCTCGATCAAACGGGTTATTTCTAGCAAATAGATGTCGTCGAAGGGAACGGGATAACCCGATGTACATGCATAAAGGACGACATCACGCGCCCGACCCCTCTTTTCGAGAAAAGCGACAAGTTTCTCTTCCTCTTCCCGCGTTGTCATGCCAAGAGAGATGTGGATATCACCACCGAAGTTGTCACATAGATAGTCGAGCATTTCGTAGTGTTGGTTGCTTGCGGAACCGATTTTGATAAACGCTGGTTCAATAGACGAAATCTCCTGGGCGCTGGTAAGATCCCATACTGAAGTCGAATAAATAATTCCGAAGGTCTCACAAACCGCTTTTAACTCGCGATGCTGTTCTTTTGTAAATTCCAGAAACTCGCGATGCTGCCCATAACTATCGCCATATGCGTTTGCTGGATTAGGATGCGGCGCTTGGTATTGGGCCTGTGTCAATAACTCTTCGGGCGTTCGTTTTTGGAACTTGACGCAGTCTGCTTTGCAGAAAGTGGCCACAATGCCGATCATTTCTTTTGCGATATCCATATCACCCTTGTGATTACACCCGATCTCAGCAATAATCTTTGGTGCTTTCATCTAAGAGCCCCCCTTGCCGCGCTGTCGACTAAAGAAATATCCCACACGTATTCTTTATAAATTCTGCTACATTCTAGTGTTATGTCAAACGTATGCCGATGGGTACCAGTGGGCATTTCCCCATTTGAAAGAGAGAGTTAGGAGGTAATTGTCAAGCCTCTTAACATCACTTATTGATGCTAATCTATCCCAACAGGTACAAGGTGTAGCACCGGCACCAGGCGCTCCAGCGCGCTTGAGCCGCCGTGGGTAAAGGTTTTCCCATCGGTCGCCAATTTAAAACCGTGGTCTGAAAAAACAACCATGTCTCGAGCCGGGTCGATACGGGACCGGATGTTTGCAATGGCAGCGGTCAACTCAGCCTGGGCCAGTCGAACCATATCTTCAAAGGGGTCAAACCGGTCGTGCAACAGGCGATCGATACAGTTGATTTTTTCAAATCCATGCTGGATACCGTCATCTGCCATTGCCCGATAAAACGCATCGGTGACGGTATGGGCAGGGCTGACCGCGAACCCCACCGACGCCAATCTGTGGGACGGAAATGCGCTTTCGATACCTTTGATTAATGGGTCGAGCAATGGGAGGCCGAGTGCGTCGATGAGGATCCACTGGGCTGCTTCTCGTTCCTTGAGCACCTGGGTAAGTGTGGGCATATGGTCGGGAATAACCCAGTTGGCCAATGTGTCTAGCCGTTCCAGCCAGTCCTTCCGAGCAATGGGGAATATACGATGGTGCGCTCTGTAAAGCTGGGAGGCGAGTGCGGCGAGGTGCTTTGCAGAGTCAGGCACAGTTGGATGATGGATTTCCAATACCGCTGTAATTGCAGGCGTATATTTTCTATCAGGCGACACTGGGATTCGGCCTTCAAAGGTCCAGGCAACTATCTTGTCGACCAGTGAATCGCTCAGCCCGAGCTGTTCCAACCGCTCTAAGGCAAGGGGGGATATCCCCTCTGGGCGAAGACTGGCCTCTGCCCTTTCAAACGTCTGACCTGCAATACCGGGTGGCAATGCCACGCCATGGGCAAGGGATTGGGCGAGACACCAGCTGAGGGTGGAGGCCATGACCTCTTGGCGCTCCTGCATCTCAAATCGCAAGCGCTTGGTGTTGTATGCGCTCAAGCTCTGTTCGATTGTCAACAGGGCGTCTTGATGCTGCCAGGTTCGGCCTTTAAGCGCGCTAAAGACACTTTCAAGATCAATGGTTTCGACGAGGTCCAAACCGGCCAGGTGTTGGTCGAGCAGGGCCAGATCATCGATTTGCGGTAGGTCGGCCTTGCCATCGAGATAGGCCAGGGTTGTCGGCGTTGTTTGCAATCCATCCTCCACCCAAGCAGAGATTCTCTTTTTCACACCCTGTTGAGCAAAATACCCGTTGGTTGCCTGAGTGATCCGGCGCTCAAGGGAGGCCAGGCGTTCTAGGTGTTCTGTAATCGGCGCGTCTGTGCCGTCAAAGCCACATGTACATACGGGTTGAAAATCCAAATTGCTCAGTTTACGGCATTGTTTGGCGGATACTTCCTTTTGCAAACTCGAAAAGGCCGCTAGGTCATCGGCGAGCCCCAAATGTCGACTTGTCGACAGACGCGACGGCTGCCACGATAGTATTGGACGGCCATTGAACGCACGCCAGAATCTGTCGTGGCGCGCTGTATATGATGTCTTGTACCGTTCGTAAAGCAGGGAAGCTTCTGCGAGCCAGGTTTCCAGTGCCGCTGGATCATCAGCACTGGGCGCGGTTTTGAGTGCTGCAAACTGGGCCTGAAGGCTTTCATCCTCAATGCGGGTCTGTGCGATACCAATGAAAAGATGCTCGTATCTGTCGAGCTCGCTGAGTAGGCGATCTATCCTCTCAGGCAGGTCTTCAATGGATCCCAAGTCTTTTAGAAACAGATCAACAGAGCCCACTTCATACAAAAATTGTTTCAGGCTGAGGAGCGCATCCGGGTGGCTGTCTAGGGCTACCTGAGCGTCGAGCATCTTACCCAGCCGGGACACCAGGGTGGGTGCCTTTTGGGCCCGCATGAGTTTTGATAACAATCGCTCGATGGGCTGCATGTGGGTGCGAATGGCCATTCCCACCTGCTTGGCAACCCGTCGTTGGGCCAGCACAGACCATTGCTTGGGAGATTTGACGCTGAACCTTTCGGCTAGTGTGCCAAGAGAACGGATCTGTTCGGCGCTTAAGGCACTGGTGCGTTCGATACGGTCGTATTGCAAGGGCGTGGGTAAGGTCTCGTAAAGGTCCCTGTATGATCTATTCCCTTTGAGGATGTCTATCTCTCCCAGGGAAAGTAAGAAGATGAGCAACAGATGCACCTGGTCTGGCACCAGTCCAAAAACCGGCTCTGCCAAATCCTCGTAAACGACCTTGGGCGAAGGTGTGTGGTCGAGCAGGGGTGATAAACGCTGGACGAGTTCGTTTTTTTCAAGGGACTGGGGGACCACATAGCCCATGCCTTGGCGCTTGAGAAGCCCCATCGGGACCAGGTATGCTTCCCGGATCAGTTTTACGAAATCCTCGGCCTCGTATTCTCCAATATCGCCGTGTGCGAGGAAGCGCATGAAACTACGATAGGTTTCGTGGGCGATCGGGCCGCCCATGGGGGCGAATCGCTCGAATGAGGGATAGGTGCGCCGCAGCACCCACTGGGCCAGATCCGTGAGCCACTCCTCCAGTGTATTATCGACCGACCTCGGCTTGGGTACGACTTCTGATTTACCGGTGTCACTGTAGAGATCGGCGCCCAAGAATGCATTTACTATCTGCGCCTCGATAAGCGCCAGGAGGTCTTGAAGTCGGCCGCGGACGCGCGCGGCCAAATCCTGGTCCATGGGTTTTTTTGCAATGCTGGCCAGGGCCACGGCTTCTTTCAGCTCACGGCTTATGGCGAGTTGGGTAGGAACGACCGTATAGGTGCCGGGAGCTGGCCTGGGGTCGCCCCAGGGGAGGCGAATACACAAGCGTACGCCCCCGTCCCGCTTTGGCAGGTCTGCATTGCCCAAGTAAACACTGTAGGTTCGGTCATGGGAGAACCACCGGGTGACCCGAGACTGCCACGCATCGCGCGGCAGGGAAAACGGGTTGATGCGCTTGAGCCCTAATGAGGGCAAGATCTGTTCGAACAACATCTCCCCCTGCTGCTCCAGGTCCTTAAGGGTGCTTGCGAGCAGTCGCTCCAGCCGAGCGCCGCTGTCATCTTCTAAGTCGAGATGGTACCCGTCAGCCCGCCGCACAACATATCGGCCGGTTTCGGCAATTTGTTCCAGGGTCTCGGCGACAATTTTCTGATTGCGCTGTGGATCAATGCGCGTGGGCGCGAACGCGAGCAAATGGGTGGCTGTGTCGGGCCGCAATCCCTTTTTTATGGGTGAAAGGTAAAAGAGAATGAGAAGTTTAAGCAATCGATTGGCGAGCGCAACGCGGGCGTCTTTTTTAAAAAGGATCTTCATCTGCCGCTCGTAATACGGCAGCAGCTTTTCAGCGATGGGCAAAAACTCGGGTTGCACCAAAAAGAGGTCGGCGTAGTGATCGACAATGACGTCAGGTGTGAGCAAGTCACCCAGGGGTCTGTCGATAAACGGCGGGATATTTCGCTCCTGGCTGCCGCCGAGCTGGGTCACCGCAAAATCAACAATGCCTCTGGCCTGAGAGAATCGATCGCGCACGTCTTCCAGTAACTCGATGGTGGCTGGGTGTAAGGGGTAGATGCTGCTGAGAACCGCTTCGTCCAATCGATGGCTCTCAGGCATGCCCCGCCTAAGCGTTGCGATATACTCACCTAAGAAAGCATCGTATGCCGCCTTTTTTTGAAGAATGCTGTCCGCGATGAGGTCCTTCACATGGGCCGGGCTGAGCACAAACCGCAGTGGGTAGCGGTCCTTTATTTTTCGATACAGGTCGTGCTCCAGTTCTCCCGTGTGTTCTATCTGCTCTTGGAGCGCGGCCAAAACCCAAAACCTGTGGCCAGCCGCCCACTCCCCCATGTATTGAAGGAAGCGCACATCCTCGTTAAAGCTGCGCCGATCCGGCTTGGATCTCAAAAACTCTGAAAGCTCGTCCAGGATCAGCACCAAGCCCTTGGGAAATTGCGTTTCAATTTCCGACCAGGCCAGCCGCCGGTCCTGCTCGGTGACTGCCAAGTTAAGGGCTTGGCCGACGATTTTTTCCAAGCGCATGTCCGCGCTGAAGTTCACCAGGGAGATGGGAACGACCGGTGGGCATTCAGCTGCGAGGGTTTGGCTGCGAAGCCCAGCTGCGACATAGGCTAAAAAGTGAGATTTTCCAGAACCGTACTGCCCGATAAGAAAGATGCCCTTCCCGGTTGGTGCTCCCAAAAGATGGACGAGCGATGTGATGTATCGGCTGACATCGCCGGTGAGGCAGTAGCTCTCTGTAATCCATTCGGCGTTCCCTGAATCGAGGTGATCCAACCGAACAACAGTTGGATGGGATTGCACGTCGACAATATCGCGTATCAGGGTGGGTGCCATGTTGCCGGACTCTACCATAGTTCGTCTCAAAACGGATCTTTCCCACTTGGCCTGCGTTTGATACGCTGCCGCCATGATTGTGCGCTTGATGCGATATGTGGCACAGCTGCCCCTGTCATTTCCCAAATCAGTAGTCGGCGTCTGTGCGATACTGACCGCATTGGCTATCATCGCGCTGCCCCGGCTTCACGTGTCGACCGATCGGAACCTCCTCGCCGGCAAGGACAATGCCGCCTTCAAGAGGAGAGAAGCTGTAAACGACCTCTTTGGCACGTCTCTCGTCGCGGTCGTCGTGCTTGAGGGCCAGAACGCATCTGATGGGATAGCATCCCATCGCCAAGCGCTGTTTCGTGCGGCTGATCAGGTAGCAGATGCCCTGGCCAGGCATCCAGAGGTGGTGCGGGACGTATTTCATAAGGCAGACATCAGCTTCTTCGAGCAGCATGCCCTGCTCTTTTTGCCCGTAGAAATGGTTGAGAAACTCCCAGGCGTGATCGATCGAACCGCCGTGGGTATTGACCTTCTGGCAAAGGTCGACGGCCTACCAGCACTGGTGACCGGGTTGGCCCAGCTGCTGACTGATGCACCCGCGCCTGTTCAAAGTGACATGACCGAAACCCGGGCCACCCTTGCTGCGCTGGGAGAAATTTTCAACGACGTTGCCAAGTGGTTCTCCGATCCAGAGACGACCGGCCTTTCCATCGCGGACAAGGCATGGCAGGGGGCACCTTCTTTGAGTAGCAATGCGCGCAATCAGGGCTACCTCACCGATCGGGACGGCGAGCCCCCACCCATTGCCGTGCTTTTTGTGCAGCCGGCGAGCAATGCCCAGGACATGGCCGTGGTGTCTGCCCTGACCGATCTGCTGAGAAAAGAGACAGCAACAGTGCTCAAAGCATATCCCGGCGTCACGGCCAAGGTCACGGGCATGCCCGCCCTCATCACCGATGAGATGCGGCTTGTGTCTCGGGACAGCATTGTTGCCGGGGTCTTTTCAGGTTTAGGGGTATTGCTGGTCTTTATCCTGGCATTTCGCTCCATCCGCATCAGCCTGTTTCTCGTCCTACCCCTTGGTGTGGGTCTTATTTGGTCTGCCGGGTTTACCGCTGTGGTCTTTGGGCATCTGACCATGATCACATCTTATTTTGCCGCTGTACTCTTTGGCATTGGCGTGGCGTTTACCATCCACCTCGTCGCCCGGTGCAACGAAGCCCTGGTAGGCGGCACCGACCTCAGGACTGCAATTGATATCGCACTGACCAAAACCGGGCCTGGCGTGGTCGTGGGTGGCACCACCACTGCGGTGGCTTTTTTTGCCATTGCCATGTGCGAGTTCAAGGGGTTTGCCGAGATGGGGATCATTTCCGGTGTCGGCGTGACCCTCATCCTCATTACGAACCTCACGCTGCTACCTGCAGCACTTCTCCTGTGGCATCCAGGTGCACGGGCTGTGAAACTCGGCCAGGTCGGCAGTGCGCTCTGGGCAGATATTGCCCGCTCCAGGATAGTCGTTCCGTTGTTGGGCGTTGCCGCAATGATCGGCGGTGGGCTCGCAGTCCGGTTCATCCAGTTCGACTATGCGGTGGAAAATCTACTGCCATCCAGTTCCGAGGCCGTGCAGGGACTTCGCACGCTCGATAAGCGCACGGATTTTTCGATGAACTACTCGATCGCACTCGCAGATACCCCGGCCGCGGCTGAGCAGCTCAGACAGGGGTTTCAGGGATTGTCCACCGTGTCCCGGGCTGAATCCCTTTCGATGTTTGTGCCAGAGGGACAGGAAAAGAGGCTGGCAATCCTGTCGCGGATCAGGCCAAAAATGAAAACGCCAATAGACGCGGCTGCAAGCAATGTGGCGGCCCAACGCGCCCACCTGGGCAGCCTCTCTGCTGCAGCGCTGGCAGATGCGTTTCAAGTGCTCGCCGATACATTGGGGGATGTGGGGTTTGATGCCCAGAGATCGGGCCGCGGCGAAGCCCCATTGCTCGCCGATTTGGAGCAGCGCGCAAGGGCTGTAGAAAGAGAAATCCGCCGCTCAGGGGACGATGACCGAGCCCAAAGCTTGGAACACCTCATCTTCGAAGGATTGAGCCAAGGATTAAACATCCTTGGGGCGGCGATCAATGACAAGGGGTTTGGCATTGAGGATCTGCCAGAGGCGATTCGAAGACGCTACAGGAGTAGTGACGGCGCTTACTATTCGGTTATCACCTTTCCGAACGGAGACATTGGTGATCGGGCATTTCTCGATCGTCACGTGGCTGAGCTCATCTCCGTATCTGAGGAGACCACTGGTCATCCAGTGACCCACCTGACCTTTACGCGCATGGTCCACGAGGGATTTCGGGATGCGGTTATTCTGGCAGCGCTCGCGGTTGTGTTGCTGGTCCTGCTCGACTTGCGCACGGTAAAAGGACTGATACTCGCGTTACTGCCGGTTTTGATGGGCCTCGGTGCTACGGCGCTCGTCATGGCGACCACTGGATTTAAATTCAACTACGCCAATCTAATGGCACTGCCAATTCTTATCGGCACGGGTGTGGACTACGGCGTTCACCTGGCCCACAGAACCAAACAAGAAGGCAGTATTGCCAAGGCCGCCCAGACCACTGGCCGGGCCATTGCCCTCACTGGACTGACCACTCTCATCGGCTTTGGCAGCCTCTTACTCGGCAATCATTGGGGCGTGAAAAGCCTGGGGCTGATCCTGGTCATCGGCATCTTTTTAAGCCTCGTCGCCGCCCTCGTCGCCATTCCAGGTGCGGTGAAGCCCGCCTTTGCCGAGCCTACGGCGGGGTTATCGAGTTCCAAGTCCAAGATCTTGCCGTAGATCTATCTTGCCGAGTAAAGGTAGCAAATTCCAACCTAGGAGCCCCCACCCCAGCCCTCCCCCGATGGACAATTGGACGCTGGGGGAGGGTGAATAACGCATTGGCGTTAACCGAGAGATGTCGAGTCATTCTCCCCCTTTGGCAAAGGGGGCAGGGGGGATTGTCGTCAATCGCAGGGTTGCTCGCCGGAGACGAAATCCCCCTAACCCCCTTCGTAGAAGGGGGCATCTCACCGTTTCGGCCCGTTCACTTCGGTTAACGCGTATGGGTGAATAACGTAGCCTGTTTTTTATCTCAGTCCCCCTCCCCCAACGTACAAGCGGCAACCGGGGGAGGGCTGGGGTGGGGGCTCCTAGGGGTTTCATTCAGCCCGTCTATTTTTCTTTGGTCTTGGGGTCGCGCGTGCCGCCGAGCATCGCGCCTACATAACCCCCAACGAGCCCGGTGAACACCGGGGAACAGTGGAGAGATCACGAAGATCCTTGTTGACGCAGCCAAAAGGCCAGGCCTACCCCCACCCCTGCCCCGAGCAGGGTCAATAGGCCTGTTCGAACCAACCCCTTTTCGACGATGCCCATCGCCACCTCCTATGAGTATGTAATCATCCCATCTGCGATTGGAAACCGGTCCCTGTAAAAAGACAGTGGCAATGGAAGACCCGTATTCTCCGACGCAGTGGTTCGTGATAGGGTGGTCCCGGGAGGAGGTGACCAATGGCGCTTGGGCGCGGCCACTGGGGGTCTCGATTCGGCTTTGTTCTCGCAGCAGCTGGCTCGGCAGTCGGACTCGGCAATCTTTGGAAGTTCCCGTACATCACCTGGGAGAACAATGGCGGGGCGTTTGTTTTAGTCTACCTGGCCGCCGTGGCCCTGCTCGGTTTGCCCCTCATGATGGGTGAAATCCTGATTGGACGCCGCGCCCAGCAGAGCCCGGTTCCTGCGTTCGAAATGCTGGGCAGCAAGCGCTGGACCCCTGTTGGCTGGCTCGGTGTGGCAGCAGGCGCGGTTATCCTGTCGTACTACTTGGTGATCGCCGGCTGGTCGCTGTGGTCGTTTGCCCAATGCATCGGGTGGTCCCTGCACGGCTACACTGCAAAAGAGGGGGCATTTACCCAGTTCTTGAGCAGTGGATCGATTCAGCTCGTCCTGACGGCTGCGTTTTCAATTGCAACGGCACTGATCGTCAGCCGGGGTATCAGCCGGGGTATTGAAAAGGCCACGATGGTGTTGATGCCGGTGCTGTTGGCGATTTTGATTTACGTCCTCATCACCGCCCTTACCATGGACGGCCGGGATCAGGCGCTCGCAGCTGTATTTGTCCCGGATTTTTCCCAGATGACAGCCGAGGGGTTTTTAGAGGCCATGGGCCAGGCGTTTTTCTCCCTTTCCCTCGGCCTGGGGGCGATGATTGTGTACGGCTCATATATCAACAAGGACGAGTCCATTTTCAAATCCGCCCTGTGGGTCGTGGTGCTCGATACATCGGTTGCCCTGATGACGTGCGTGACCATGTTCACCATTATCTTTTCGATTCCGGAACTTCAAAACGACCTGTCTGGATCCTCGGTGGGCATGCTGTTTATCACCCTACCCAAGATGTTTTACACGCAGATGCCCGGCGGTGCTGTTCTCGGCCCTGCCTTTTTCATTCTGGTGGCATTTGCCGCCCTGTCGTCGACCATTTCCCTGGGCGAGGTTTCCACATCGCTGATGATCGACCGGGTGGGATGGTCCCGCCCCAAGGCGACCGTTGTGACGGCAGCTGTGGTTTTTTTGGGATCCACCCTTTCGGCCTTATCCTTTGGCGCTGTCGGCTCCCTGTCGTCTATCGAGGTGTTTGCCAACAAGCAGGGCGTGTTCGCCACACTGGACCACCTGGCCGCCAACTACATGCTACCAATCGGCGGCTTGCTCACGACCCTATTTGTGGGTTGGAAGTTGGGTCGCAAATCCACGATCGAGGAGCTCGGATTGTCGAGAGAAACCGTGCCGTTTAAAATCTGGCTCTGGATCTTACGGGTTTTCGCCCCGATGGCAGTGTTGTACCTACTCTTCAACGTCTTTATGGGCAAGGATTTTAGTTAGCGGGGTTTCGATGTCGCAAAAAGCCGATTGAACCGCATTGCGAGACGGGTGTCTCCTGTGATGTTCAGATCCCCTTTGGCCATCATTGTTCTGGGATCGCTTCGACCTCGGATAATGTCCAATAATATTTCAGATGTTGCTTTAATGGTTAATGTTGGATTGTTGTGTCCATCCTGGATTGCGCGGCACGTTCCATTTGCAATAACAAAATGCCACTTACCGGCTTGATTGCCGGTCAAATCAAAGAGCACCACTGCTGCCAGATCCGCTGCCGCCGCAGGATCGAGCAGGGCTGCAAACTCTGGCATGAGGATGCGCAGATCCTCACTGACCCGCTCGCGAAGAGCATCCCGATCCCCGCCCCCAATGCCCAGGTCTGCGGCTACCTGCCAGTACACTTCAGAGTAGTGCTGATAGGTTTCAGCGTCCCGTGTCAGGGGCATGGATGCGGCCGTTTGAGTCTCCGGGCGGATATGGCCGCACGTGACCAGCTCTCGCCCGGCTGTTTCAAATGCCGCCTGGATCTTGCGCAGCGCCCTGGGAGAGCTGCCCGGAAAATCGAGGAAAAAGCTCTCTGACCGAAACAATTTGCCCGAGGGGATGAGGTGCAGTCCATCTGATATCAGCTCAAAGGTCTGCTCCAGGCCGTGCATACCCCTCGGATCTCGAAGCGCAGCCACGGCCATCAGCGCAGAACGCTTGGTCCGGCCGTTCCGAGATCGCAGGGCATTTTGCATCAATCCAAGGGTTGGACCTGGCACGAGCCTCGGCTCTGTAAGTGGGAGCAAGCGCTCGATAAATACCTTGAGGATCGCTGAAAAAGAGTAAAAATAAAGAGGGGTTGCAAAGACAACCAGATCTGCTTGCGCATACCGATCCGCAAGCAGGGGCATATCATCGGCGTGAACGCACGTGCCAGGGTGGTCGGGGTGCCAGCAGTGGTAGCAACCAACACAAGTGCGAATGTCATAGTCACAGAGGTGGATCATATCCAACGCACCGCCTGCACTGGTGATGCCCTTGGCGAGCAGGGCCAGCAAGTCGTAGGTGTACCCGGTTTTTCTGGGGGCGCCGTTTGCCACGGCAATTCGCGTCATGATGCACCTCGGTTGGATAACGGCATGGGTTTGTCATCCCTACCAGAAAAAAATGGTGATTAAAAACGTAAAATGTTACTGTCTTTCGCGTCAATTGCTTAAGATGCAGCGCAATACGTTGAACAAAAAAAAGAGCCCGCTATCGTTTTGGTTTGGTACGTTTCTACTGGTCGGTGTTGCCATTGCATCCTTTCGGATTGAAGCTGAACAGAGCCACGCCAAAGCGCCTGCCCTCAGCATACCTGAACCCGAGGTCTTAGAAGCGGCAACAGACGAAACCAGGGAATTTCCCCTGCTCATGCGAACCCGAAGGAACGCGCCGGTTCGACGCGGCATGTTCAAGCACAGTGCTATTTCAGCACTTATTTATAAGGACGCCATCATCAGAGTACGGCGGCGAAGTGCCACCGAGACCTGCAAACGCGGGTGGATGGAACGCATTGGCAGTGGATTCATCTGCGCCAAGCACCTTAAAAAGACAGACGAACTCGCAGCGCGACCCGCACCCCTCGACAACGTGCGACTCATCGATGGATTTGGCGCATATAAGGTCACTGGCCAGAGGCCCCGATTGTATCGCAGCACAAAGGATATTGACCGCCATCGGCCTATGGTGCGATTGCGCAACGGCTCGGTCCTGGTGATTGCGGATAAACTGATGAGGCACGGTCAGCCTTACCTAAAGACGCGACGCGGTTGGTATGTCGAGGCCGAAGGGCTGGCTGAACTTCCACCGCGCATCGACACCTTGGCCGTAGATATTGGAGATCAGACAGACATGCCAGGGGGCATTGTCGTGGGCAGAAGCGCCCGCGTCTTTTCGGGCCCATCTGATGCGGGTCCGTCCGTGGGTGCCCCGGAGCGATGGTCGGTTATTTCTCGCGCCAATGGCGGTCGCCTTATTGCAGAAAATGGTTGGGTATCCCTGGGCAACGGGCAGTACATTCACGACGATGCGGTTGCCAGGGTTCGCCAGGCACCGGTGCCGCCTCGCCTCGGGGAAAAAGAGCGGTGGATTGCCGTGGACGTGGGGGAACAGCTGATGCACGCCTACGAGGGGGAACAGCTCCTTAAAATCATACCGTGCTCCACTGGCCGCAAGGGTAATACCGTGCCGGGCAGCTATCGCATCCAATGGAAGCGGCGGGCGCAGACCATGCAGCTGCGGATGGGGGAAGTCCGGGTCGAAGACGTTCAATGGGTGATGTATTATCACCGGCAAGAAAGCATCGCGATTCACAGTGCCTTTTGGCACGACGATTTTGGCACGCCAGTGAGCCACGGGTGTGTCAACCTACCCATCCGAGATGCGCGGTGGCTCTTTGAATGGAGCACGCCATTTGTCCACACAGAGGACTCAGAGCGGTTTCCCATACCCGGAGATCCGGGAAGCCGGGTTATTGTCTTTAACAGCGCCGAATAGACAGACAGATCCTCGTTCTTATAGCCCCGGTCTCGTCTTGACATACTCTGAGAAGTAATTATAATGTAATTACTTTCCAAGGAGGCCGCCAGTGAAAGCGCAGATCATTCAGATAGGCAACTCAAGGGGCATTCGGATTCCAAGGCCGCTTTTCGAACAGACAGGCATTGAGTCTGAGGTTCGCTTGGTCGTCGAGGGGAATAAAATCATCATCATGCCCGCAATTGGCCCCCGTGACGGTTGGGAAGCGGCGTTTCGCACCATGGCCGAGAACGAAGACGACCTTTTGTTAGACACGGCTGCGCTTTCATCTTGGGACGATGAGGAATGGGAATGGTAGGGCGATTCGAAGTATATCTCATCAACCTCGACCCGACCGTCGGCAGTGAAATCCGCAAGACCAGGCCCTGTGTTGTCATTTCCCCGGACGAGATGAATCGCCATATCCGAACGGTGATTGTCGCACCGATGACGACAAAAGGCCGCGACTATCCGACCCGTGTAAACTGTACGTTCCACGATAAACGGGCCCAGGTTGTCCTGGACCAGATTCGCACAGTGGACAAGCGCCGGCTACACGGCCGACTCGGAAAGCTGAGCAATAAGGCGCAAAAGAAAGTCTTATCCACACTTGCCGAAATGTTTGCCGCGTAGGGCAATGTCAAACGAAGTTTGTCGGGTGAAGTTAGCAAATTCCCCCTTGAAAAAGGGGGTTAGGGGGATTTTGTCACCTCGCAGTGTCAGGGGAAAAGACGAAATCCCCCCGGCCCCCTTTGCCCAATGGCATTCGGTTAAGGATTTTTGGGTGTTTTTATAGCGTAGGATCGCCAGAAAAGAATCCCCCTTGAAAAAGGGGGCAGGGGGATTTTCAATTGTCCAAGCAATTGTTTTCA
>JASJCT010000023.1 GCA_030065855.1 Myxococcota bacterium | reverse complement strand
AAGCAATTGTTTTCAAAGGTAAAATTCGATTGGACGTGTCAAAATCCCCCTAACCCCCTTTTTCAAGGGGGAGATCCTTTACCCGGCATAAAAATAGCAAAAATCGCGACATTTGCCCTTAACCGAATGCCATTGCCCTGTGAGGGAAGGGGGAGGCAAAAACCACCCTGAATTGTTAGACTATTTAATTCCGGTTCCCCCTTTCCGCATCGGAGAGGGGGGTAGGGGGAGAGGTTTCCGGGACGGGAACTAGCTTAGGGTTCGAAGTGCTTTTTGGCGGCCAGGAAGGTCGGAAGGTTGGCGAGCATGTGCCACAGGGTGGCCCGGTGATCCCATAGGCGTGCTTTGAACTTCTTGCGCCACTTGGTGTCTGTGTAAAAGCGCTTCACATGCTGATTATAGAGGTAGTCAAGTCTTTCTTTGGATTCGATTTCCTTGGGAACGAATACAAAGTTAAGTGCATTCATCAATCGCCAGTCCGGGTTAAACGCACCGTGATTGTGGATGTCTTCAAAACAGGGGGCACCTGGAAATGGGGTAAACTTGGACATGTTCATGTCATCAAACCCGGTTGCCACGATGAAATCACTGGTCTGTTTAATGGACGCCTCGGTTTCTCCAATGACCCCCATCATGAAGAGGCCCTTGGCCCGCAAGCCCTTTGCTTGAATCCTAGAAACAGTATGCTTGACCGCTTCCAGGTCAACCCCGGCTTTGAGCGTCTCGAGGAGCGCGGGGTCTCCGGATTCGACCCCCAAGGAGACCATTAAACATCCCGCGCTTTTGAGCGCTTCTAACAGTGCATCATCTGTGTGTCCAACGCGCACAGCGCAATTGAACATCAGGCCGAGCGGTCGATCGGTCAGCTGCTTGCACAGATCGAAAATCCGGCTTCTGTTAATCGTGAACAGGTCGTCGTAGATGTTGACATGTCGAATGCCAAAGCGATCTCGAAGCATTTTGAGGTGGGCATAGGTGTAGTCAGCTGAATTGGCGCGGAATCCCTGTTTAAATACCGAGCGATCGCAGTAGGTGCATTGGTACACGCATCCGCGGCTCGTGGAGATGGCAGTGCCAGGGGTATGGATGTAGCTAAACGGGGGCAGGCGATAGCCCTTGGGGAATCCTTCGAGCTTGTGGTACGCCGGCAGGGGTAGGTCATCCAGCCTCGGCATGTTTTTCCGCGGTGCATTGGCGATCACCTCGGTGCCTTGGCGCCAGACCAAGCCATCGATACCCGCGGGATCCTCCTCATTGGCCAACGCGTTCAGGGTTATCTCGCCTTCACCGATAACAGCGAAGTCCATGCCCTTGAACTGCTCCATCAGGGCAGCGCCCATACCCGACACATGAACACCGCCAAACACAGTTTTGATCTTTGGGGCGGCGGCTTTGATGGCTAGCGCGATGTCATAAGCGTCGAGAAAAGCCGATGTGGTCGTTGAGAACCCCACCATATCGGGCTTGTATTGCAGAATATGGGCAACAATTGCTTTCACGCCAACCGGGGCCTTGGGGCCGAGGCAATCGCATACCCAAACCCGGTGGCTAGAACGCTCGAGAAAGGCGGCTATGGACAAAAGTCCGATGGGCACCATGCGATTTGCCGCTCGGGTGATGTCTTTTTTTCCTGGGACAAAATTCGATCCGGTTGGATGCACGAGCACGATGCGCATGGCATGGAGCGTACAATGTCCACCACCACGTGGCCATGGATAATTTTTTCAGATTATCCCGCGTCAGGACCGCCGTCTGTTTCTTCTGGCATGAGGAAAAGCATGATGGTCCCTGCATTGACCTCAGCAGTGCTCGCACCCAAGGTCACTGGCAGTGGTGCCATGCCGATGTAGTCGACCCCGGGGACAGGATTTTGCTCAATCATCCCACCGCCCTCGACGAAGAGTACAATGGCCATGTAGTACTGTCCTGTTAAACCGGCGTTGTCCGTGTTCATGGTAAATGGCTTGTCTGGACCGATCTCCGGCGCCATCGTAATACCGATATTGGGGATGATCGGATTCCCCTCCATTGTGGGTGTCATAAAATACGCTGGCGCTATCATTTGTGGCACAGCAGCAAACTCCGGTGGAACAGTTACAGTGGCCACCACACTGTGGGTAATTGGCGAGGTGTCTGTGTCTGTGTCCGTATCCGTATCCGTGTCCGTGTCCGTGTCGGTATCTGTATCCGTATCGGTATCCGTATCCGTATCCGTATCTGTATCAGTATCCGTGTCGCTGGCCGTGCTGGAATCAGTGTCAGCAGTATCATCGTCATTGCCACAGCTGAGCGGCACTAAACAGATTAAGAGCAGCAGGATTGCATACACGAGTGTTTTTAAATAAAAATTTAGCATTGTTCCCCCCTTGGTTTAGTTGTTTACACGATAGATAAACGTTCATCGCATTTTGCAATTTGCAAAAAAAAAATACGCAAAAATTCTATATTTCTGTCGTTGCAATGTCTGAGCACACCACAGTGCTATGCTTATTGGGAGGTGTAGGAACGTCTGTATTATTGGTTCAGCTGGGGGGCGATGATGGGGCTCAGTGCCTGCCTTATTGTTCGCAATGAAGAGAGATTTCTAAAGGACTGTCTTGTCTCTCTCTACCCGTGGGTAGATGAGATCTGTGTTGTGGATACCGGGTCAACCGATAGCACGATTGAGATCGCCCAGGGGCAGGGAGCGCGCATTGGCCATTTTGCTTGGTGTGATGATTTTTCAGCCGCTCGCAATGCCTCTTTGGATATGGCAAGTGAATCTTGGATCTTGGTTATCGATGCGGATGAAACCCTGACCCAAGCCAGTGGTGAGGTTCTCAAGCAAGCGCTTGGCACCCCCCATGCCCTTGCCTGGTTGATCTATCAAGACAATGTGGATGCCCAAGGACAGATACACCCTCTGGCAGTACCGCGCCTGTTTCAAAATCGACCTGATATTCGGTTTCAAAGGCCGGTTCACGAGTCCATTATGGGGTCCTTGTTCAAAATCGGCGTCACTGATCTCCCCATCGCAGACGTACACCTGCTGCACCGTGGTTACCTGCCGGACGTGCTATCTGAAACAGATAAGCTCAAGCGAAATTTGGATATCCTCAAAAAGCGGGCTAAGGCAGCGCCGGACGATCTATTCAATATTTATAAAATGGCAGCCACCCTCAGAGATGCTGGGGACCTGGGTCAGGCTGAGCAGGCGTTTGAACGCGCCTTTAACTTGGCCGAAGCACTTAGCCCCACCCAAAGGGGTGAATACCCGGTGGCTCCACTGATATATGCAGCACACGCTGAAAACCTAATGACCAGGGGAGGCCTTCAGCAGTCAGGAGCTGTTCTTGCGCGGGGAATGGAGGCATTTCCAAACGACCCTGATCTGCACTTTCAGCAGGGATGTTTGGCGCGTCGCTTGGGTGACAGTGATACGGCCAATGAGCACCTCAACGTCTCAATAAAGTACCAGCAATCGCGACCACTCCACTTGGGGTATCGGGTGCAAAACAGCATTGTGCCGCTGATCGAGATGGTAAAAGTCGCTATGGATCAAGGGGATGCAGGTAATGCCCAATTGCTCATCGATCGCTGCCTCAAGGCCGATCCCAACGATATCGCGACACGGTGTCAATGGGTGCGACTGTTATTTGGGACCCGGGACTTGCCAAAAGCTACCTATATCTTTGACGAACTTATCTCCCAAGCACCCAGTTCACCAGAGGTCTGCCTGCTCGCTGGTGAGATTGCATGGGTCAATGGAGATGCCGCAGCTGCGAGGGAGATGTGGCGTACAATCACGTCAGCGAGCAAGCCGCGTCGAGGCCGCGATCGGGATGCATACAGTATGTGCGTGGCTTGGCAGGTGATATCCGATCTCAGCGCCGATCTTTTTGACGAAGCAGCCTTGGGTGCGGCATCCCTAAGTGCCGGGGATCTTCAGACCGCAAGCTGTGCCTTGTTGGCTTTGGTGGCGGTAAACGCAGGTGTAAGCATCGACCCCGCGTTCCAAGTAGGCCGATTACTCGCTTATGCTGCCTCTTGGGGGGGTGAAGTGATCGCCAAGGGCGGGTCCCAGGCAATTAGCCGGTTTATCGCCAACGCTACAGCATATTCAGCCCGGTTTCCCGGTATTGAAAGCTTGTTCTCGGAAATACCCGACCCTATGCCACCGCGTATCGGGGCGCTTTAATCAACCAGGGTGCAGGATGGCCGATGGCCGGGGATTAATTGACGCGTTCAATAAAAGGTGGTTTATCTTTTTCATGGGGAGCAAAGTATATGTTGCCGGGCCGTACGATGTGAAGAATTTCCGCCACTCGACGAATGGTGGAGCCGCCGCCGCCGAGGAACGCCTGAACTACTTGGCACAATCAGCGAGCGAAAAGCTAGAAAATATTGGGCACCGACCGTTCCCAGGAAGAGTGGTATTGGCCCAATTCTATCGAGAGAAAGACCTCGACAAAAGAGTTTTACTGTGTGGCAATGTGCGTGAATGGCTTTTTGAATGTGATGCGGTTGTTTTTTGCCATGATAGTTCGATTTCGTTGCCTGAAATAGGTCAATTGGAACTAGAAATTAGCAAGCGCATTGGCATCCCTTCAATTTTTTGCAGTGATTTAGAATTTATCGAGCGCCTAGCGCGAGAGGGTGTTAAATCATGGACTAGGGACACCACTTGCAAGGACGAGTCCGCGTGCTTCGAACAGATAAGACAATACTCCTGGAACTGGTTCAGTTACCACGCAAATCAGCGATACAGCAGTTTTAACTATTTTCTAGCTGCAGCAGTCATTTTGTTCACCGGGTACGCTACAGCAGCAAAGGAGGAGCTCTGGTGGCTCGCGGCGGCTATTGGTGTCATTGGGACTATCATCGGCTTGCTCTTTATCAAGTTGGATCAACGGAACGCCTTCCTTGTGAAGCTCGGAGAGAAGGGGCTGCTTGCATCAGAGAGGGTATTGTTCGGCTTACATCGGACCCCGGTGAACACCTCAACTTCAATGGTTTTGGGTCACCCATTTCCCAGGGGTATACTTTCTCCCGACGAAGAAAAAGACGAGGCGGCTAGAAATAGATCCGATTGGGATAAAAGACGAGATAAACTGTGTCGGGGAAAACATTCAATCTATTTTCCGCTGATTCAAGGAATTGTTGCTTTTGTGTTCTTTGTCGGGTTGATAGTGGCGGTAATAGCGCTCTTTAGTCCAGAACTATTTCGAAGTGGAACGGCAAGTAAGGAACGCGTGCAAGAAATACACTACTATGACCTCGATAATTAACGCAGTCTTTTTCGATGTCGATGGCGTACTGATCGACTCACTACCGGCGCATCTTCAGATCTGCCGAGACAAGAACCGTCAATACAACCTGGGGCTGAACATCCCTACTCTCAAGGAATTCAAGGAACAAGTGCGCAATGGAATCCGGATCAGCCCGATGAAGTACTTTTTCATTGCAGTGGGCTTTCCCGAGTCACTAGCCGAGCTTGCCGTGATTGACTATGAAAGACATTTTGTCGATTCTTATAAACCTCCGCTTTTTCCCGGGATAAAATTACTCTTACATGACCTATCTGAGCGCGGCGTGGCTCTGGGGATTGTCACATCCAACACTTTGTCCAATATTACATGCACACTCAAAGATGCAATGCATTATTTTGATCGCCGGGCTGTGTTTGCGAATGACCATCCCCCGGGATTGTCAAAACACGAAGCGCTGCTTCGGGGAATCGAAGCGATTGGAGGCGATGCTTATAACGCTTTATTAATCGGGGATCAGCCTGCAGACTTAAAAGCTGCACAGCTCGCTGGGGTGCGATTTTTGGCCGTAACCTATGGATGGGGATTTTCGCAGAAAGACAATCTCACGGACAGGGTCAGTTGCCCCCAAGATATTGCCGATTATGTGCTCGCTCAACGTCCTGCTATTCAGTAGGCCGCCCGATCTATGAGAGTCCAACCCTATGCCACGGTCGACGTGAGGCCCCCATCAACGACGATCGCCTGCCCCACGATGTAGCTGGCTGCTTCTGACGCGAGAAACGCCACGACTTGAGCGACCTCTTCTGGGGTACCAAATCGCTTGAGCAAAATTTGCTCCTTGCTCGTCATTTTGACGCGCCGCGGCAGTCGCGCTGTCATGTCCGTGTCGATAAACCCGGGTAGGACAGTATTCACGCGAATACCTTTGGGCGCGAGCTCTGCGGCAAGGGCCCGGGTAAAGGCTACTAGGCCGCCTTTTGATGCGCAGTAGTTGGTCTGCCCGGCAATGCCAACGGTAGCTGCCACAGAGGCGATCGTCACGATAACACCTTTTTTTGCAGTCATCATGGGTCGGCACGCAGCCTTGACGAAATGAAATGCCCCGGTGAGGTTCGTATCGATAACCCCTTTAAATTCGGCTTCGGTCATGAGCATTAGATACTGATCCCGCTTAATGCCCGCATTGAGCACGAGAATATCAAGTGCATTGTGCGCTTTGATGATGTCTTCGACCACTGCTGTAACCGCTGCGGCATCTTTGGAATCGCACGCAATGCCCGTTGCCCGTCCCCCGACGGACGCCACCTCGGCGACCACTTCCTGGGCGGCTTGATCATTGTGCTGATAGGTGAACACTACTTTGACGCCCCGGCGCGCCATGTCTTGCACCACGGCGCGGCCGATGCCGCGGGAACCACCGGTCACGAGCGCAACCGCGCCTTCTAAGGTCGACCCCTGCGGTTCTTCATTCATCTGTTATCCCTTTGTTGTTTCTTGGGGTTGGATTTTTTCTCTCCCCACCAGATGAGCAGGTGTCCATCTCCCACTGCTGCCAAGCGGTCCCCGTCACGGGAAGCTGCAAAGGTCCAACGCCGCGCGTCCCCACCAGTGTTAAGCGTCCTCTTTTTGTTGCCATTCCGATCCACTTGAATGACGCCCATTGTGGTGGCACAGCTTAACAGGTCGAGGCCCAATGTCCATTGCAGTCGGCCGACGCACAGCTTCCCTTCAGCGCTCGATACGGGCGCAAGGAGTGCCTTTTTTTCCACATTCGCGCTGAGGAGCCCTTTCTTTTCGTGGGTGAGATATACGTGTTCACCGCTGGCATCCAACGCGATGTCCACTATCTCATACGGCCCTACCTCAAACTGGGTAAGCATGGCGCGCTGCTTGACCTCCCAGATGCGCACGACAGTTTGGGCGTCGTCATATTCTAAGGTTGCAAATCGCCGGCCATTGCCACTGGCCGCCAGTCGATCCACAGGGCCACGGACATCCCGTGGCGGCAGTCGCCAGAAAACCGTACCATCTGCCAAATACCACAGGGTCACTTCACCGTTGTCCCCACCAACGGCCATAATATGTCCCGGCGGAATCGTTCGAGCAGTCTGCCCTGCCGAGGGAATCGCCAAGTGCCTGCCGCCAGTGGTTGCCCCATACCGATGCATGCGCCCGTTGCCAGTCAGGGCCACGATCCATTCCCCATCAGCTGAAAATGCCACCTCTACAACACCCCCGCTATTTGGAGGGAATAGGGACTGCCACGCGAGCCGAGGTTCGACGCGAATATCATACACCTCGATCCTAGGTCGAATGCCACCGATGGCCAGGGCGAGGTGACTGCCGTCTGGACTGAGGGCCATCGCGCGTATTTCCCGACTGATACCTGAAAGATCGCAGTTTGGCACTTCTGGCCCTGGTGCAGGACGACAGACAGGTGGCCCAGGGGGTGCTTGCCATGCGAGAAGCGACCTGTCGTCTCTAGTGGCGACGATCTCAGCCGCAATGATGCGTATGGAAAAATGTGGCGCAGGGTCGAACCGCTGCCCCAGAGATACAAGGCGCCACCGCACCTCAAATCCCGCATCCAGCAGTGCATCAGTTACTTCCTCATCCGCTGGTGCGAGTCTGATGGGACCGTTTTCCACCACAATATCGACGCCGGCAATCCTGGGCCAGGGCAACCGATCGGGGTGCAATTCGACAAAAGGATCGGCAGCGCCGAGACTTGCATCAAGGCTGTAGGCAGCAGCGTCACCTCGACTCACATAGCTGAAGACCCTACCTGGAAACTCACCAGGGGCGAGCAGGGTCTCCATTGCTTTTTCCGAAACAGCCCCAGTGTCGTTTAGGAGCGGCACCACCTCTTTTGCAAAAGGGGACGCGACCGGCACTGCTGCAATATTTACAGCAAGCGCGATTATTAGCGCCACTGTGTTTGCCCTTGACGTTCGCACCCATCCCTCCGGCGCCATCGGTCTCAATACGCCGATATTGGATGCTGCCTGCGGACAGGTCGAAATGTCAACCAGGGCTAGGTGATTTAACCAGGGCTAGGTGATTTAAAATAGAAACTAATTTGGGACAACGGTCTCATTGCAAGCAAAGGACCAGGTCTGACCGTCGAATACAAGTGTGGATGCATCTAATGTGATGATGCGAGACGGGCCCTTTTTACCAACCCCCCAAAATGATCCAGCCCCCTGTCCTGAACGGTAGGCGTATTTTTTCTCGGCATCATATGCCAGGGGTAGATCTTTAAAAGCTGTGTGCGCGTGTGCGTGTTTCATGGGCGTTCCCCCCATCCCAATGAGTTGACGAAAAAGAATAGATCAACTTTCGTGCCAGTTCAGGGCTTGCTCTGACAAATAAATTTTTATATTTATTTCAAATAGTTAAATCATATCCACCCATATTCCAGACCCGCAAATTCAAACCGGGTGGGTCATAAGCGCACAATTTGGTCCGGCAAATTGGGTCTCTATCGACCCAGGATCCGTCTCGCATGTTCACAGCCATTCCTAACTGTCATTGTTTTAGGCGATTCTTGACCCCTTGGGATGTCACAGGATAGTGTCCCTTCATGTATCCGATATTGTTCAAAATACCCGTTATTGATCTGCCCATCTATTCGTACGGGGTTATGCTCGGCCTGTCTTTGGTGGTCGGTTGGTACATCGTGATGTACCTGGGGGGTAGGGATGGATTTCCCAAGCAGACACTCGTAAATTGCTATGTTTGGACTGCCATATCGGCCATTGCTGGTTCGCGCATCCTCTATATCTTGACAAACTTGAACGATTTTCAGGACGCGGGCCTTATCGACATGGTCAATGTCCGCAAGGGTGGACTGGTCGCCTATGGGGGGTTCATCGGTGGATTTCTCGGCTCCTGGATCTACCTCAAGCGAGCCCGTATCCGCTTGCTGCCGTGGGCAGATATCGTCGTGCCAACCCTGGGGTCTGGCTTGGGTATTACGCGTATTGGGTGCTTTTTGTATGGGTGCGATTATGGACAGCCAATTCCCGACCATGCCCCTGGCTGGGTAAAGGCCATTGGCGTTGTCTTTCCCAACTGGCAACTCAAATTCCCAGACATTGCCGCCCAGTTTGAGCGAGGTATGGGCTGCATGCAGGGTAGCTTCCACGGCGCGCCTGCGTTTCATCACCACGTAAGCATGAAATTGGTCGAGGCACATGCGCACACCTCTGCCCTGGTCTACCCCACCCAGCTCATGGAAATTCTCAACGGCTGGTTTGCCTTTGGCCTCGCCCTTTTCGTTAGACGCCACACGAGATTTCGAGGCCAGGCGTTTTTGGCCTTTACTGCTTATTACGGCATTACCCGAGCCCTGATGGAGACCTTACGGGGGGACACGCAGCGGGGCGGCATTGGGTTGCTATCCACTTCCCAGATCATCGGCATCAGCACGTTTGTGGTGGCCATGGTCGCGTGGATCATGCTGTCCAAAAGGGCAAAGAAAGACCCGCAAGCAGCCATGGATCTAGGCCCTGGTGCTGGTAAAAGGGACGAGAAAACCGCTACGAATGTACCTCAACCAGTAACGAAAACCCGTTCAAAGCACAGGAAGAAAAAGTAATCGAGGGCAAGTGGCGGGTGGCGTTGGAACCAGCGCTTAACGCTCCCGCTTGATGACCAGGGCAGTGGTTACGCCTCCGCCTCCGCAGATGGCGGCGGCGCCGAGCTCTTTATCCCGCTGCTTGAGCGCGTGATACAGGGTGATGGCAATCCTTGCACCGGAAATACCCGTGGGATGGCCCAGGGCAATGGCACCGCCGTTGACGTTGAGCTTGGTCTGATCCAATGCGAGCTTGCGCACATTGACAAGGGCCTGAACTGCAAAGGCCTCGTTGATTTCGTAAAGATCAAGGTCGCCTACGGTCATGCCAGCCCTATCCAGGGCCATTGGAATGGAGACCCCTGGTCCTTCGCCCATGTACTTGCCATCCACAGCGGCGTTTGCCATTGAGACAATGCTAAACAGCGGCGAAACACCTGCGGATTTGGCGCGCGCCCGGGTCGTGATCACCAGGGCACAGGAACCGTCGGACATGCCACACGCATTGCCCGGCGTGACACTGCCGTTCTTTTTAAAGGCCGGTTTGAGCTTGGCGAGCTTCTCTAAAGTGGTGCTGCGGCGTGGGGTTTCGTCAGTATCGAAAATCCGCTCAGGTGTTTTATTCCGGGTCCCTGGAATGGTAACCGGAATGATTTCATCCTTAAACCGACCCTCGTCAATGGCTGCAATCGCCTTTTGGTGGCTCTCCAAGGCAAAGGCATCCTGATCCGCCCGGGAGACATCGTGTTTCTCGACCAGGTTCTCGGCCGTGCCGCCCATGCCATAGCCGCAGGTCGGATCGATCGAATCGGACCAGCCATCTTCCAGCTTGCGGTCCCCCATCTTGAACCCCTCGAACCGAACGTTTTTGAGCAAGTAAGGAATGGTCGACATGGAATCCATACCGCCGGTCATGTAGACCTCGCCCTGCCCGGTCATAATGCCTTGGGCAGCCAGCATGATGGACTTCATGCCAGATGGACAGGCCATGTTGAGGGTATTTGTGGGCACTGACACGGGCAGGCCGGCAAAGATGGCTGCGGATCGGGATGGGTTTGGGCCGTTGCCTGCCTGACGACAAGACCCATAAATGACCTCGGCCAGATCTTCCCCTTGAAACCCCGACCTTTCGATCGCTGCTTTTATCGCAGCGGCGCCCAGGTGATAAGATGGGATGTCTCTTAAACTGCCGCCAAAGCTGCCCATGGGCGTGCGTACGGCGCTGACCGCGACCACGTCGGTGAGTTTTGTCATCCAAATGCTCCTTTAAGCGATGAGCTGACCGCCGTCCACGTTGAGCACCTGACCAGTGATGTGGCGGGATAGGTCAGATGCAAAGAACGCCACCGCATTGGCGATGTCTTCTGGTTGCCCGAGGCGCCCCATGACTATCTCTCTGAGGGAGGTTTGTCTTGCTGCTTCGGGCATCTGGGCCACCATGTGGGTCTCAATGAGCCCTGGTGCGACCGCGTTGACGTTAATGTTTTTGTTGCCGAGCTCCCTGGCCAGGGTTTTGGTAAAGGCGATAATGCCGCCTTTGGACGCGGTGTAGTTTGATTGTCCGAATCTTCCACGTAAGCCATTGATCGACGTAATGTTAATGATCTTGCCGTATGCCTGTTTCCTAAACACAGGGGCAGCAGCGCGAGCATAGTTGAAGCATCCCTTTAGATTGACGTCAATTACCTTGTCCCACTGATCTTCGGTCATCTTCCAGATGACCCCGTCCCGGTTGATGCCGGCATTACACACCAGGATGTGCAGGTCCCCAAAGGTCTGCAGTACAGTCAGGATTGCAGCCTGGGCATCGGCAAAGCTTGAGACGTCCGCCTTAATGGCGAGTCCCTGAACGCCCATGGTCACGAGATCTGCAACCAGGGCCTTGGCCTCGGTATCGCGATCGTAATCGATGATGGCCACGTTAGCGCCCAGGCTACCCAGCTTCTTGGCGATGGCCGCGCCAATACCCTGGCCGCCACCGGTTACGATGGCGCTTTTTCCCCTTAGGTCCATTTTTTATGTCTCCTAGCCTTGGACCTTAATCACTAGGGCGCCGGCAGTATCGCCTGCGGCGCATCCGGCAAACAGGCCGTATCCACCGCCCTTTAGGACGAGCTCTTCGATGAGCTCGATGACGACGCGAAGCGCTGTCGGTCCTTGAGGATGGCCCCAGACCAGGGAGCTGCCGTAATTGTTCATATTGGCGAGATCAAATCCCAGCTCATTGGCCAGGCAAATGTCGTTAACAGCAAAGGGGTTATGGGTTTTGACGGCCTTGACATCGTCGGCCCGGATGCCGGCATCGGCCAATGCGGCGCGGGTCGCCGGAATGGTCGCCGCCGCCATATAGCCCTTTTTTTCGCGGGCCGTCCCAAATCCCAGGAGCTGAATCTCGACGTTGGCATCCTTCGAGAGTGCCTGGGCGTTACCTTTTGTAGTGACGAGCAGACCTGTATTGCCATCTGCCGGGTGGGTTTGGGATCCAAAGGTCAGGGTGCCTTCGGGAAGCACCGGCCTCAGAGCGCTTAGGCCCTCTAGGGTGGTGGGGAACACACCTTCGTCCGCAGTAATGTCCTTTGCCTTTTTTCCCCTGCCCACAGTAACCGGCACCATGAACCGCGCGTGAAAGGCACCATCGTCAGCCAGGGCGTCCTGATACTGCTCATAGCGGCGCGCTGCGACTTCGTCGTTTTGTTCCCGGGTGATACCGTTTTCCCGGGCCACGTTTTCTGCGGTTTGAATCATTGAATTTTTCGCCCAGGGATCGTGGCCAAAGTTATCGAGTACCCAATTTTCTGCCTGACCTGTGGCCCCCGGGGCAACCTGCGACGGATAATACAGGTGCGGGCCGTTGGAGCATCGGTCGGCGCAGACCGCCAAACTCGTGTCTACCAAGCCGCATTCCACGTCTTGGGCGGCCATCTTCGCGCACACGATGCCGGTGATGCAGGCCTGATTGACGACCGGCCCGGTGATGCGCTCACCGCCGAGCATGGCAGCGGTCCACGGCCCACCGTAGAAGCTCTGGGTCTGGGGAACGGTCATGCCGAGATATACGTTATCGATTCGGGTCGGATCGACGTTGCGAAGCTCGAAAAACTTGCGCCCGGTTTGTGCGGCGAGCTCGAGGGCGTGCAGGTTTGCAAAGCTGCCCTGCCACTTGGCATAGGGGGTACTCCAGTACCCGCCATACGGTACGTAACTCTTTGAAAAAGCCATCTATCAATTCCTCCTTGATACGCAAAGATACGCCAAAAAACACCTGCGTTTTCCTAGCAGTTTTTCCAATTTGGGGACCGCTTCTCCAGAAAAGCGGTAATGCCCTCGTTTGCGTCCGCTGTTTCCATGAGCTCCTGCACATAGAGCTGGGCCATGTCATCGAGGGTTTTATTGAGGTCGGCGAACCACTTGGCTCGGGATGCGCGATAGGCATGTCTGAGGGCCGCAGCGCTCTTGGGCAGGATATGGGTTGCGATAAATGCATCGCGGGCTGCTGAGCCATTCTCAGCCACTGAGTGAACCAGGCCCCAATCAAGGGCGGTTTCTGCATCGATGGATCGGCCGGTGAGGATCAGGTCGTCCGCACGGGACTGACCAATGATGTCGGGCAAGATGGCAGCCGCAACCGGCGGCAGCACCCCGAGGTGTATCTCGGGCTGCCCGAACTTGGCCGATGGTTCTGCAATAATAAAACTGCAAAACGCGGCAAGCTCCATGCCCCCGCCCAGGCATTGGCCGCGCACAACGGCGATCAGGGGGCGCTCAGTAGCCAGCAGGGATTTGAACAGTTGGTTGAATCCACTGATCATTGCGGGCGCGCGCTCTTTTTTGTGCTCCTCGACGCTGGCACCAAAGCAAAAATGCTTGCCCTCACCTTCGAAGACAATGGCTTTGAGGTCTGGTTCTGTTGCGGCTGCATCGACGCAGTCGCGGATCTCGGCCATCATTTGTCCTTCCAGTACGTTTCCCGGCGGGGAGGAAAGCCGAATGACCAGTATTTGCCCCCCGTGGTCCGTCCGTACCGCGATTTTTTTGAAATGCCCATTTGCAGATGACATTTTCCATCTCCCGGAAAAAGAGTTAAGATAACAATGGTTTTGCCTCGCCCTTGGGAGTACTGTCAAGGGCTTTCGACTTCTGACCGAATTTGTTCTTTGGCCACTGCGCCACAACTAGCGCACCTAGCGCTCCCATAACTCCCTTATCGTACTGCGAAGGGATATGCCGAGAATACGGGCGCCAGTGACGAGATAAACGCCGATGAGCAAGACTTTGCTCACGATGCACAGTGCTGTGTTATCAGGAAGATAGTTGTTCGCGATACAGAGCAGCGCCACACCTAAGCTGAGCATACATAACTGCATGTAGTTAAATGCACTGTTATCCAAGGAGAAGGCAAAGAGGTGGGTCATAACAAGGGTAAGCACGCCGCAAGCAAGCGTCGAGACGATAGCGCCGTCAATGCCCCAAATCGGGATCAGCCAGATGTTGAGTAGGACATTTATTGCTGCCGGGATGATATTAATAGCCAAAAAATACTTTGATTTTTTAAAATAGATCAGAATCGCACCTGGAAAGAGGTAGATCATGCGAAGAAACCAGAAAATGGCAATATAGGCGATGATGTCGAACGAGGCCGCGTATTTCTCGTTAACAAACACTTTGATTTCAGTTGCAAAATACACGAGTCCGATGGTTGCCAACCCCAAAAAGAGCGTGAGCTGATTCACGGTCTGGTTTAACTTCTTTCCACTCAAATTGGCTTTTTTATGGCTGATGTAAACCGGCATGAACGCCTTGTCGATGGCAAACACGATCACTGAAAGCGGAAGCAAGAAGCGCTGGGCAAAGGTGTAAATACCCACTTCGTGAAGCGTCATGTAGGCTTGCAGTAAGTAACGATCGGCGTGTTCATAGGTAGCCGTGGCCAGTGCCCCCGGGATGAACGGCAAGCAAAAAACGAGCGTTCTGCTGACGTATTTCCAATCAAAACACAGCACTGAATGCTTGAATGTGTAGTACAGAAAAACAGGCAATGCAGCGGTCACCCCTGCGATGTTTGCGATCAGAATGCCCTGAACCCCCAGACCTTGTTCGATGAGCAGGTAGAGGGTCAGGCCCATATCCACGACGAGTATCAATATTTTAATCAAAAAGACTTTAAGCGCCTCTTGTTTGGCGTAAAAAACCCCCCGTACCAGGTCTGGAGCGTTTAAAATAAAGCAATAAATCAGCTTCAGTGCGATATAGGGATAGAATGTCAGTTGTTCGTCTTCAAAAATGAGGTCTGAAAAGAAATAGAGCATCGCGCCCAAGCCGAGGGTCGCGCATGTGTTCAATAGCAGCAGAAACACAAAAATGCTTCCGGCGTATCGCTTTTCTTCCTCAGGGCTGCCGAGGTCCAGGTACATGCGGACAATGCCGGCGTGGATTTGGAGGGTGGCGAAGATGAGAAAGTATCGCTGTATTGTCTCGAGAATGCCGAGGATGCCTTGGCCTGTCGGAGGTAAGTAGTTGCTGATGACCGGAAGCAGTAAAAAGGTCACGATGCCGGTAATGGCCGGCCCCAATGAATATAAGGATAGATTCTTTAGAATGATTTTAAGCAATTAGAATACCCGAGGGTTGATGGACCCGTGATCTACTTCTTAAATCCTATTCTATATCCATCAATATCCGGGTTCATTTCCGGGCTTCCACTTGATGTTGCACCCAATGCTGGGGGTCTGATTTAGGAGTACGTCCCTGCCTGTGAGCGCGGCGTCCAGTGCGTCTCTTAAATCCCGCCCGTTTACGGGTGCGCTGTTGCCCGGGCGGCTATCGTCGAGTTGGCCCCGGTAGATGAGCTTGCGATTCCCATCAAAGAGGAAAAAATCAGGGGTGCAGGCCGCGCCGTAGGCCTTAGCCACGGATTGGGTCTCGTCGTGGCATAGGGGAAAGGTAAACCCGAGTTCCTCGGCCATTTCGGCAAGCTTAGCCGGTGCATCGTCCGGGTAGTTCTCGGCGTCGTTCGAGCTGATGGCGACGATGCCGATGTCACTGGTCCCATAATCCCTCCCCAGCCGGGCCAATTCCTCTCGTATGTGGATGACAAAGGGGCAGTGGCGGCAGATAAACATCACCAGCAGCCCTTTGGGGCCGATACTGGTGGACGCGGAAATCCGCTCCCCCGTGACCACGTGCGGCAGATCAAAATCCGGCGCCAGGGTTCCCAGCGGCATCATGGTAGAAGCAGTTTTGACCATCGTGTGCCTCCAATCTTTGGCGTTTTTTTCAATCTCTAAAGACGAATTTGCCGCCGATATGGCCGGCAATACCCGCCGCGACCAATATCACTGCATTGCCCAGGACGAGGATCCAGCGATGCGGCGACTCTGCGCTGGCCGCCGCAGGGTCTACGATATGCCAGATAACAGCAGCAGCGAGGCCGGCGGTGACGACACCCCCACAGAAAAATTTCGCAATAAATCGAGCGGTCAATGCACCGCCGTAGCGCAGCTTCCATTCGATGTAGCCGGAGTGGAGCACAACGGGCATGGCCGCAAGCACGGCGAGATAGTTGTAGAAAGCCGCTCGATAGAAGTTGTATAGATCCAGGACCGTGGCCAAGGCAATAAAGACAAAGCAAACAGGGATCACCCCGTTGGGCACGTGAACGCTCATCGGATGCAGGTGGTGCTTGAGGACCATGCCGGGCCATCCTTTTTGGCCCGTATCTCGGGATGGTTTTGTCTTATCGGAACGTGCCGGTTTTTCCGATTTTTTAGGGGCAGCCCCTTGCTCGCCGGTGTATGGGACAAACTTTTTCTGGTCAGCCCCGCAGACCGGGCAGTTTTTGGGCGGTTCCTCGCCGGTGTGAATGTATTTACAAACAGTGCATTGCCACTTCATGTTCTTCAGTTATTCTTCGCGCCTTCTGCAATCCATCGGCGGATGGCTTGAATGCGATCTGGTGTGAGTGCCGGGAAGATCCGCGGCGGCATAAAGGGTTCCTTGGTTTTTTCCACAGATGTGATGAGCCGGCTGTTGTCCGGATCTCCGGGCACGACGAAATTGCCGCTTTTGCCGCCCTTCATTACGGCCTCATAGCTTAAAATGGACAACTCCCCTTTGGGGTCATCGCCGTGGCACCGGATGCAGTGATCTTTGAGAATCGGAGCAATTGTTTTGGAAAATGACACCTCTCCTTCAGATGTCTTTTCCACGGTGATGGGCTCGGTGCTGCCACCAGCTGCCCCACAGTAGATGAATACGAGCGCCAGAGCGGCAAAAATAATAGCGTTGATGGATTTTTTTAGCATTTTGAAAACCTCTCGCGTGTTTTTTTACAACATCAACAGGCTAATGGCCATAACAGCCATGCCCAGCACCAACCCGACAATGGCAGTGTGCCCTTTTCCATATTCCCTGGCCGTGGGCAAGAGTTCGTCGAACGAGATAAAGACCATGATACCGCCCACAGCAGACAACATGGCGCCCACGACAAAATCGTTCAAGAACGGCAGGAGCACGAGAAAGGCGAGGAGTGCGCCAATGGGTTCTGCCAAGCCCGATCCAAAGGAATAGACAAACGCTCTTCTTCGACTCCTTGAGGCGAAATAGATGGGAACAGCCACGGCAATGCCCTCTGGGATATTGTGGATCGCCACCGCAATGGCAATGGATAGACCCAGGGAAGTATCTGCCAAGCTGCTCGCAAACGTGGCCATGCCCTCTGGGAAATTGTGGATGCCGATAGCAAGGGCAGACATCAACCCTACCCGGGCAAGGGCCGGGTTGGTCCCGCTCGGAAGGGTCGACCCACCGCCTGTGGTTTTCCCGTCATGGGCAGCTTGAATTTGTTCAAGTGGCACTGCCTCGTGGGGGTTTTCCGCTTCTGGAACCAGCTTGTCGATAATGGCCGAAATCAATATACCGCCAAAGAAGCACCCCGTTGCGATCCACTTTCCTGCAGCCTCTCCCATGGCGCTGCCCATTAGTTCCTGAGCGCTCGGCAGCAGCTCTACGAGTGAGACATAGACCATGACTCCGCCTGAAAATCCAAGCCCAAAAGACAATAGCTTTAGGTTGGGTCGACGGGCGAAGAATACAACCAGGCTGCCGAGGCCTGTGGCCAGGCCTGCAAAAAGCGTCAAAATAAAAGCGATAAGCGCACTTCCCTGCATGCTATTGCACCTCAGTTGCCATCCGATCTGAGCGAATCATACGCTTGGAAGAGCGGGCAATGCAAGGTGTCAAATGCGGTCGCTGTTGACCAAAGACCGATACAGCGCGTAAGCCTCGCTTTGACGAAAAAGCCGGGCCTCTGATACGGTATTTTATTTGATGAACACCACATTGCCTAAAATCCGAGACAGGGTGATTTTTGGGGTGTTTTTTGCGCTCGGAGTTGCCCTGAGCGGCTACTGGATCGTCACCAACCCACAACGCCCATTGCCCGATCCAACGCTGTACGAGGGCATTGGTGCAAATCTCGCTGCAGGAAATGGATTTTCGTTTGATAGACGTCCACCGTTCAGACCCGAAGTGACGCGCACACCGTTTCTGCCCGTGGCCATCGCGGCCCTCTACACGGTTCTCGGACGCAGGCCCAGTGCGGTGCTCTGGATGAACGCGGTGTGCATCGGCCTTGCATTGGGCATGGGATATCTCGTGGCGCTGAAGCTCTTTCAGGATCGCCGCATCGCCGTATGGGGAACGAGCATTGCGCTTCTCACACCGCCGGTGGCCGGTTCGGCCAACAATATTTTGACCGAACCAGTTGCCATGCTTCAAATGACCGCATCTGCGTGGCTCCTTCTAAATTGGCATGCGCGCCGCGATGCTCGACAGGCGCCGATCATTGCCGCTGGGATGGGTCTTTTGCTCGCGAGTTTGGTCCTCAATCGATCGAGCATGATGCCCGTGGCGATCATTGCCGGGGCATATATCGTCTTTGCAGCCCTGGTGGGGAGGTGGCGATCTGTCATGGCCTGGATCACAGCGATGACCCTGTGCGCAGCCCTAGGGATCCCTGTGCTGGTGTGGTCGGCCCGCAATGCTTCATTGGGCTTGTCGTTCACGCCCGCGCCGATCGGCCTTTACGCGAGTCGGGTATTTGACATGAAGCGCTATCGGGAGCACCTGATGACCCCAGCTGAAAAGCTGCCTGCGGTGAACAAACAGTACTTCCGCCATTGGAAGCGGCACTACGGTCCACAGGAACTCATGGCATTGGAACAGCAGAACAAAGTGTGGTTCAAAAATTGGTCTGCAGCGCACCCTCATCAGGTATTGAAATCCATGCCCTATCGGTTGATTGGGCTCTTCAGCTTCTTTCGCAGCTCTATCTATCCGCCGTGGCCCGGACATCGAGATCGGGACATGCGGGAGATCATGAGATGGATTTCACGCACCCTTTGGCTGCTTTCCGCGTTGGGTCTTGTACTCTGTTGGCGTGATCTCCCGGCCCGATGGATATGGCTCGGAACAGTGCTACCCCTTGTCGGCGTCCACCTACTGACCGTCTGCCATTCGAGGTATATGTTTCCCTTGCTACCCCTGCTCATGCCCTATGGCGGGGTTCCCTTGATCTGGATTGTTGACCGGATCCGGCAGCGCCAGCATACATCTCTCCTATTCAAAATACTGCCAAAAGGCCTCTGGCAGGGATTTATAGTTTAAGTTTTCGGTTTCATCTGAAAGGGGTGGGGTATTAGAGGTATTAAATGCATTAACCGTATTATAAGTATTCCAAAAAATCACGACTTCATCTCGGCAGTTACCCTGCTGTGCATCTGCTAAAAGAGCGGCCATGGTCTTTCCAGTGTACGTTCTCTCTAGCCCAATGCCTTCGCTTTCCTTCATTTGAGAGATCGCACGCCTGCCAGCATGTGTAACATGGGCGTACCCATCACCCAACTGCTCGTCGATAATCTCGATGTCGCTTGCCCGTGCGCAGACGTTGGGGAAAGACGGATCTAAGTGTCTCAAGTAATTACGGGTCAAGACGAACAGGGATAAAAACGAGAGGGGGTTGATAAAGATACTATCCACTACCCGAACGCAGATAACGCGGGTTCTTAGCCCTGCTGCCCGGAGCCCCAAAATGAGACCCACTGCAGTGCCCATTGTGCCCAAAGGCACATAGATGCGATCCGGCGTTGGCAGTACGCCATCTTCTATTTGAGCTTTAAGTTCAAACCCGGCGTTTACATAACCGATGGCGCCTAATGGCGAGGAGCCACCTGGCGGCACAATGTAGGGCCAGCTACTGCTTTTTGCTCTTTGTTTTATGGCAGCCCATACAGCGGGCAAAAAGAGATGTTCGTGCAATTGGAGCTCCGCGTTGCAGGCAACGCCCAATAGCAGATTTTGCCTCAGATACTGCGCATTGGGTTGGGGCATTAGGAGCAATATCGGATGCAGGTCGAGCGCATTCGCCCATACAGCGGTTGCCACTGCGTGATTGGAGCCGGCATATCCAAAGGTGAGCACTGCCTGGGCGCGCTTTTTCTTTGCTTCGCCCAAGAGAAACTCCAGCTTCCGCGTCTTGTTGCCCCCGTATCGGGTGCCGCTGACACCGTCGTCTTTAATGTAAAGGTTATCGCAGCCAATCTCACTGCCCAGGGTTGAGAGTTTTTTGATCGGCGTTGGAAAGCTGCCGAGCGAAATATAAGGCACAACCCGGGCCAGCTTGGGATATTGGTCAAAGATCGTCAGCATGGCTAAGGCGGGCCTATTTGGACAGGTCGGCTAATAGTACCCATTCCATCCGATGAGGACAAAGGGCCACCACCCGGTGCCGAAGTGCTGTAGGTCTTCTTGCCCCAGGTCCTTGCGCACTTCCTCGACATTCCACGTCCACGATTCCCGAACGCCCACCTTCAGATAGACCCCCATTTTATCAGCATCATCTGGTGCGCCGCTTCCTTTCAGTGCAAATAGATAGCCAAAAGATAGGCCCTGTTCCAAGCCAATGCCGAACCGGGCCCGGTTAAACTCATCCGGATCTATTCCCTCTGTTGCATCCTCGAGATCCAAACGTTCGAATCTGGGTCCGGCGCTTAGATCGAGCCAGAGCAGCCACGGGTCATGGTCCCATAGCAGTATTTTTGCAACCACCGGCAGCTCAATGCCGATGCCGATGGTGTCGGGATAGGCCTGCTCCCGGGTTTCCCCTTCTGGTTCGTCTTCACCTGCTTCGGGCAGGGCAGCGATGACCTCTACCCCCCCTAGTTTCGCCAGGTTGATGCCGGCGCCAATGGCGATCCATTGCCACTTCACCAGCACCGCTGTGCCGATGAAAATTCCAGGCCCGAATCTGTTGGAGATCTCACCTGCGGGATGGGTATATCCAAACGCCAATTCAACGATGCCTTTGAATGCATCTAAATCGCGTTCGGCAGTTGCCTGGTCTCGTTCTTTTGCATCGGCTGTAGCATGCATTGATTGGGCAAGGGGCAACAGACCCACTGCGATGGCGATTATCCACCTGATGAATGCTTTCACACCAAGGCGCGAATGACCAACACCCAACATAGCTTCAGGCTAACACGCGGCATGGTGTTAGGCAAAAGGGTTTGCCAGCGGTCACTCGCAAGTAAGGACCATATGGGCTATAAAGTGCATCAGCGAAACAACAAAGGAGCGCCCATGGGTCATCTCTCATCAAAAAACACCTACATGAAGCTTCAGGATCGGTTGGAGCGCTATCCGGTAGGCGCGCCGGGCCAGCGCACAATTTACGAAATATTGTCGAACATCTACACGCCCGAAGAAGCAGAGATCGCTTCGCGCATGCCCATGATGTTTTCCAGTCTGAAGGCGCTCTCAAAAAAGCTGGGCATCGAAAAAAACGCGCTCGAAAAGAAACTCAACAAAATGGCGGATAAGGGCATCGTCATGGACCTGAGATTTCGCGACAAGGTCCGCTACCTGCTCAGTCCCACCATGGTGGGTTTATTTGAGTTCTCGATGATGCGTATCCGAGACGACATGGACCAAAAGCGGTTATCAGAGCTTTTTCATCGTTATATCGTCGAGGAGCCGGCGTTTATTTCTCAGTTTGGCGAGGGCATCCAGACCACGCTGTTTCGCACCCTTGTGCACGAAAAAACAATTGCTCCAGAGAATTATACAGAAGTCCTGGACTGGGAGCGCGCGACCCACGTGGTGAGCGAGGCTGGCCGCTGGGCCGTGGGCATTTGCCATTGTCGGCACGTGGCCCATCACTTGGACAGGGATTGCAACGTATTTCCCATGGAGAACACCTGTCTTACACTGGGAGAGCCGGTGGTCGACTATCTGACGCGCCACAATATCGCAACAGAAATCGAAAAGAGCCAAGCACTGGACCTGATCGCCCAATCTCGGGAATCCCTAATGGTGCATACGTGCGACAACGTGCAGCAGCGCCCTGCGTTTGTCTGCAATTGCTGCGGCTGTTGTTGCGAGATAATGCTCGCGTTTAAGAACTTCAAGTCGTTTGGAAATATGTTTTCTTCTAATTTCGAGGCTGTTGTCGGCAATGCCGCCTGCACTGGGTGTAAGAAGTGCAACAAAGCCTGTCCAGTTGATGCAATTGACATGACAGAGCAGCACCGGACGGTTGGCAAGAAAAAATACAAGTTCCTCGCACGCGTCAATAAAGACCTGTGCTTGGGGTGTGGGGTATGTGTTCTTGCTTGTAAACACGATGCAATGAAAATGGCACCCCGGCCGCAGCGACGCATCATACCAGAGAGCACCTTTACCCGGATCCTGACAATGGCCGTGGAGCAGGGGACGGTTCATGAGCTGTTGTTCGACAAGAACGACGGTATCACAGCGGCCACGGCAAACGCACTGCTCGGCGCTATCCTGTCCTTGTCGCCGGCAAAACGACTCCTCGCGAACCAGGTCTTTAAGTCGCGATTCGTCGATTTTATGTTTTCACGCGCGCAGAAGCAGGAAAAATCCATATAGTTTTCGGGTGTAGGGCCGCCTATCTGCAGGGGAAGTGATTACCCCGAAGGGGTTGCCTATACCAGCCCAGGGCAGCGCCCTGGGTTGTGGAAAATATTAATAATTTCAGGGCGGTGGTTATTTTTGTGGATATCCCAAACCCAGCGCGCTGCCCTGGGCTGGTATGAAGCTGCCGCTTTGGGGCGGAGGACAACTCGGTACTCTTTTGAGACAAAGCCCAAGTGAATTAACGGACAAAAATACATTTTCTTGTTGATTTTCTCAGCAAAGACACTGATAGCTGACAATCGAACGAAAACGAGGCGCCACCGGTGCCAGACAGACATTTATTTAATTTGACCGGGAACACCACAGATGAAACCCATTGAGATTCACAAATTCGGCGGCACTTCGGTAGCTGATGCCAAAAGAATGCTGGCTGTCTGTCAGCTCATCGCAACCTGTCGCGACCGCGCACAGCCGGTTGTTGTCTGCTCTGCCACAGCAGGCACCACGAACCTGCTCGTGCAGCTCACTACTGATGCAGCAGACGGCCAGGTGGAAAAAGTCAGGGCTACCTGCGATGAAATCGAGCAACAGCACCTGTCCATTCTCGACCAGCTAAGCCCAACATCCCCTGCAGCGGAAGCAACGACAAAAAAAATAAAATCCCTTGTGGGGGAGATATGTCAAACAGGGGAAGCCGCGGCAAAGCACCGCACCCTTACGCCCAGGGATCGGGATCGCATGTTGGCCACTGGCGAAAAGCTCGCTGTACGGCTTATGGCTGAGGCCTTTGGTGTTTCTGGCATCTCGGCTGTGCCTTGCGATGCAGATCTATTTTTGGAGACAGATGGCAATTTCGGCATGGCCAGCCCAAGAGGGGGGGCATCTGATTGCGCCATTCAAACAGCGCTATCAGAGGTCATCGGGACCGGTGCGATACCCGTGGTCACGGGGTTTTGCGGTCGTGCACCTGATGGCGCAACAACGACCTTGGGTCGGGGGGGATCGGATCTCACAGCCACCCTATTGGCTGCAGGGCTGGACGCTGCCGAGGTAACCATCTGGACCGACGTGGACGGTGTCTTCAGTGCAGATCCCACAGTTGTTCCAGACGCCCGGGTCATTCGCCAGGTCAATTATCGGGAAGCCGGGGAAATGTCTTTTTACGGGGCGAAAGTCCTGCATCAGCGCACCATGATTCCCGTTGCAGACAAGGGCATTCCGGTTCGCATTCAGAATTCGTTTCGACCCTCAGCCAAGGGTACGGTCGTGGACGGACGCTTTACCCCAGGGTCCCATCCTGTCAAAGCAGTAAGCGCGATTCGCGGACAGGCACTGCTGTCGATCGAAGGCAAGGGCATGGTGGGTGTACCCGGATTTGCAGCCAAGGTGTTCAAGGCATTGGCTAAGAGAGATATCAGCATCACCATGATATCCCAATCCAGCTCAGAGGCGTCCATTTGCCTCGCACTGCCAGCGCAAGACTTGGACGCTGCAAAATGCTTGCTGAAAGAGGCGCTTCAGACGGATATTTCACAAAAAAACGTGGAAGAGATAGCCACCCGTCGCCAGGTAGGCCTGATAGCGGTTGTGGGTGTGGGCATGGCCAAAACGCCGGGCGTGGCCGGGCGCACTGCGGGCGCATTGGGAAAGGAACGCGTGAACATTGTGGCCATTGCCCAGGGGTCATCTGAATTAAACATCACCGCAGCCGTGGACGAATCTCACGTGGACCAGGCAGTGCGCGCATTACACCGGGAATTTGGGCTCCACCGGTTGGACACTGGCGTGGATAAGCCTGATGGCCTCGATATCATCCTGCTCGGTGTGGGAAAGATCGGGCGCGAGCTCATCAACTTGGTACAACATCGCCAATCCCACATCTACGAACGATTCGGTTTAAAGGCCCGGTTCGTCGCCTTGGCAGACCGCAGTGGATATGTACTCAACCCAAGTGGCTTTGACGCGCAGGCACTCGGTGAAATCCTGGATAAAAAATCAACAGATAATACACCCCTGGTGCATCTTGCATCAGGCATCTCGGGCAGTGCAAAAGAGATGGTGACCGCGGCGCTCAACTACAGACTTGCCAACCCTATCCTGGTGGATGCGAGCGACGCAAATGATGTCCACGATGTTTTTTTAGCGGCCTTTGGCCTGGGGTGCGACGTGGTCACTGCCAATAAAAAGCCGCTCGCCGGCCCGGTCAGCATATTTGATGAGCTGCGAAACCAAGCCCAGAAAACGGGTCGTATTCTAAAAGCCGAGGCCACGGTAGGCGCTGGTCTGCCAGTGGTGGACACCCTCGAAATCCTGGTCGGCACTGGTGATCGGCTCACTGCTGCCGAGGGGTCCCTCTCTGGCACGTTGGGGTATGTAATGAGCTGCTTGGAGCAGGGCATGCTGTTTTCCAAAGCTGTCCAAACTGCCTACGAGAAGGGTTTTACAGAGCCAGATCCGGTTGTGGATTTAACCGGTGCGGATGTGGCGCGAAAGGCCGTTATTTTGGGGCGTCTTTCCGGCCTTGTATCTGGAGACGAGCGAGTGGCGCTCAAAGGGTTGGTGGATCAGGCCCTTCTCGGTCTTCCTATTGACGAGCTGATGGATAGGCTCAAGGAACTGGACGACCCCATGGCAACCCAAGTGGCAATGGCCAAGCGCCAAGGTCAGGTGATGCGTTATTTGGCCAAGGTCAGCCCGGGTGCAGTGTCGGTAGGGCTCATGCCGGTCCCCGTGGATTCCCCTGCGGGCCGGTTGGCCGGTACGGAAAACCTCATCGTGTTTAACTCTGAGCGGTACGATGCAATTCCCCTGGTGATTACCGGCCCAGGCGCTGGCGTGGACGTGACCGCGTCGGGTGTGCTCGGAGATATCATGCGCATCGCCGCTGAGCGGAGTGCTGGGTTTCTTAAAATTTGAACCAGCGACTATCTCAAAGCCAACTCGGTTTAGGGCAATGCGAACAAAAGCAAAAATACCAATAGAAATTATCATAATTTGACCTGGGTTTTTGACCTAAGCTTTCGGGATGCATCTAAAAAAGGTTGACCAAAGATACCTTTTTAGTATAATAAATATACCATGTTGTTCGAGTTTGACCCAAACAAGAGCAGAACAAACAGAAAGAAACATGGCATTG
This sequence comes from Myxococcota bacterium, assembly GCA_030065855.1. Classification (GTDB taxonomy): domain Bacteria; phylum Myxococcota_A; class Polyangia; order JAAYKL01; family JAAYKL01; genus JASJCT01. The sequence goes on along the minus strand of JASJCT010000023.1, from coordinate 29,633 downwards.
ATTTTGTTAAGGCTCAGGAATTGTGGGACGACCCAGATTTGATCGAGATTCCGGCTAAGACGAGCGATGAGGAGAGGTACTTAGTAATAGGTAGGATCGCACAAAAACACTGGTCAGGGATCATCACGTATCGCGACGAAAAGATACGGATCATCTCAGTGCGTCGCTCAAGGCCAGAGGAGGTTTCATTATATGAAGGCTAAAGAGCTCGATAAAAAGTTCGACACCGACGAAGATATAACAAAGTACCTCGATATGTTAAAGGCACGCCGGCCTGCGCAGGAGCAGAAGCGGGTGAATGTTGATTTTCCAATATGGATGATTAACTCGCTCGACAAGGAAGCCAAGCGACTCGGTATCCCCCGCCAGTCAATTATCAAAGTCTGGATTGCAGAGCGCCTTGAAAATAGATCCATTTGATCTAGCAGCGAGGTACGCGTTCTCAGTGAGGCACCCCAGATAGGCCATTAAGCCCCAGGGCCCCCTGCTTTGGAGTAGCAGTAGACACACCCTCCGTTGCACTTATCTGTTTCGTAGTTGCCGATATCTTCACTCTCAACACATCGGCAATGGGTTCTTTGGGATCGATCCTTTGGTAAGGTCGTGCATCCATTGCCCGGCAGACCCCGTTCTAAAACATCGGTCGGAATGCACTGGGCCGGTTGGATGAGCGGGCTCAGCCCGGTGTTTTCCGGCTGTGCACAGCTCAGTAAGGTGAGGTTAAGCGCTCCGGCGATCTGGGCCATGCGCTTGAGAAATGCGAAGCGCTCCTCTCTGGCCCACATTGGGATGCCCGCCCGAACAAACTGTGGTGTGAGATCTCCTTTTAGACTGGTGTAAGCTGGAAACGAAAACGTGCATGTGGGAATTTTTTCACGGGACATAACGCGGGCGATCCGCTGAAAGCCCTTTAGAGAGGTGTGGGTTTTGAGCAGCGGGTCAAACCGCCAGCGAATGCGCCACGGCTCCTTGTGAAACGCTTCGATGAGGCCGGGCAGGTCGCGGAGAATGTCTTGAGTTGGCGGCGCACCCGGCTCGATGGGCGTGCTGCCCAGCCCGGTGACGGTCAGGTTGATGACCGGGTTTTTCAGCTCTTGAGCAACGAGCTGGTGGAGGGGGCCGCCCGGTAAAAAGGGTGCTATGTGCCGGGTCCAGAACACCACGCCGACCAGTGGACGGGTGCGCAGGCGTGCGATGCGCGTGCGGATGCGCTGGGCGCACGAGACGGGATAGTAGCCGGGAAGGTCTGTTCGCCGGGATGCGGAGAGTATGAGCGGTCGCCCGGTCTTGGTCGCGTTAGGTTCCATGCCGGGGAGAACGGCGTTTGGGCGCAGCGTTTTTATGCCTGCGCTTGGCTGCCTTTACAAAGGCGTTGAAAATGCTTTTGTGCCTGTCAAAGCGGTTGAATAACAACTCCGGATGCCACTGTACCCCCATGAGGAAGCGGTGATCTGGACTCTCGACGCCCTCGACGATGCCGTCAGCAGCGCGGGCGTTAACGACCAAGGTGGCGGCCACGTCGCACACCGCCTGGTGATGGGTGCTGTTGACGCGGATGCGAAGGGGTTCCCGAGTGGTTTTGTCACCCATGAGGGTGTGAAGCATTGTTTTGGGATAAACCGTCACCCAGTGGGATGTCTTGTCGGCCCGTGCCTTTTGCTGGTGTAGACGGGAGCCTTGTCTTTCCTCTCCGATATCCTGATACAAAGTCCCACCAAAGGCCACGTTAATGGTCTGCATACCGCCGCAGATACCTAGCACGGGCAGGTCTCTTTTTGCTGCTTCGCGTAGCAACAGGAGCTCAGATTGGCTGCGGTCCCGCTTTACTGGCCCGAGCCAGGGCTTGGGTTGTTGCCCGTATAGTTCCGGAGGCACGTCAAAATTGCCGCCAGCGAGCAAGAACCCGTCACAGCGCTCTGCCATGTTTTGGATCAGTGCCTTTTCCAGGGTGACCGGCAGCACCACTGGCATGGCACCGCACTGCAGCAGGGCTGCTAAATATTGATCCCAGAGATAGACAATTTTTTCATCCGGCGATCGGGTTTTCAACCGCCTACCTCCGTGAATATCTGGTGTAACGCCAATGCAGGGTCTCATATGCAATACCTCAGCCGAGAACCATGGGCGCGCGGATAAACGACCTCAGAGGGCCATGCATGTCGCCCGTTTATCCCGCACGCGCAACCGATAGTATCGGTCTCTTTTACTGTTAATAATATCTCTGTGGAAAAGAAGCAAAGTCAGGCAATGGGAACCTGATTCCCAATTATGGGCAGCTCCTAGTTTTCTTCGAAGGTGCCCACCAGCGGGCGTTTATCGTCTACCCTGAAAAATACCAGTGAACGGGGCTTCATGGCGGCCTCTCGCTCAGCTGAGTAGGATCTACGGAGCAATTGGCGCAGACGCTCGGTCTCCTCTTCTTCGCCAATTTTGGTCAGGGTCAACCGGGTGCCGCGATATCCAGGTCCGTCTTCCTTAAACAAAAAGGACGCATGCGGATTGGCAGTGAGATTCTGCTTGCTGACCCGATTGGCCATGATAAACGCTACTGTTCCGTCTTCTTGCACATGGGGCCTGGCATAGACCGCAGCATTCACACGTCCCTGTGCATCTGCTGTTGACAAAATCCCCAGTCCAGATTGCTCTTCGAAATATGTCTTGAGATCCATTTTTTCCTCCAGAGGCCATCGTCTATGGGGGGTGGTTGGTTTTACCTGTCCCAGCGCTGACCTATACCCACCTATGGCACAATGCATGCCATTTTTTTTATGCCCGTCTGACCCTCTGAATCTCTGTGACAAGTAAACTAAACGCAGGGATGAGACAACTTGAGACACCTGACAGTGAGACAAACGCCTGTCTCACCAGCCCCAATTGGGTTCATCTTTTTGCTGCTGACATCGCTTGGACAATGACCAGGTGGCCTATTCCGGATCGATGATGGGAATTCGTATGGAAAATCGGCTGCCCTGCCCGACGCGGCTGGAGACGATCACCTGCCCGCCGTGGGCTTCCACGTAGTGCTTGACGATGGCCAGTCCAAGCCCGGCACCGCTGTGCTCTCGAGTGGAGGAATTGTCGAGCTGTGTAAAAGGTGCAAATATCTGTCCCTGTTCGCCCTCTGGAATGCCGATGCCATAGTCCTCAACGGCGATTTCCAGCACCTTGGGAGCGGCAAGTAAGACAAACCCAAACCCATCGTCTGTTCCTTCTGCCAGGTCTGGTACACACGTCGCCGCTGAGACGCGGACCGCGCCGCTTGGTGCTGAAAACTTGATGGCGTTTTCGATCAGGTGGCTCAAGGCCGTTCCCACCTTTTCAGGATCGATCGCCACTGCTGGTAAGTCCGACTCGAGGTCTTTCGATAAGCGGATACCCCGGCGTTCAGCCAGTGGTCCAGCTGCTGTGATAGCCGCTTCGATCAGTGGCTTTGGCGCTGTCTCAACCCGGTGAATATCCAAGTGACCGGTTTCAACCCTGGAAAAATCGAGGATCGCGCTGATGAGCTGTAACAGTTCATCCCCTTTTGTCTTTATCGTCTGTACGAACTGTTGCTGCTCCTCGGCGAGCTCGCCGGCAATGCCCTCGGCAAGCATCTCGCTGTAACCGATAATAGAGGTGAGTGGCGTGCGGAGTTCGTGGCTTATGGTAGCGAGGAAATTTGATTTAAGCCGCTCAAAGGCCTGCATTTGCTCGTGCATTTCCTCGAGTGCCCTGTTTTTTTCGGTGAGCTCGCGGTACGACTCCCGCACAGAGGCAAGGTGCATTTGACTCGTTACGTACGCCTTGTGTGCGGAGAACAGGATCGCATCGAAAACCGACAGTATCGCTTTGGCGATCCTCTGAATCGCGCGCGAAGACACCGGCCGTAGCGTGCCGAGTCGTTCGCGTAGCGGATCCATGTCGACATTGGGGCCAAGACCTGTTACCGCATCTGGCACTTGCTTTTGCTCAAGGGGCAGGTAGGGACCGAGCACTATCTTTCCCAGTAGGTCCCCCTGGTAGGCAATCGGAGCCCCTGAATATCTCAAGCCGCAGAAACAATCGATAGTATGGAGGGAGCGGTGATCGGTCGGCACTGTGTTTTTTATTTTGAGTCGCGTTTTGGTACAGAGGGCACGCCCTGATTCGATTTGGCTGATGTTAAGGCACGGCGGGTGTGGGTGTACGGCTTCTGCCAAAAGGTTGCCGTGCTGATCAAAGACGCGGATCGGCACGTCAAATAAGTTGAAGTATGTCTCACACACATCAGGCAAGGTGCTGCCGTCTAGCAGATCGGAAAGTGAGGCGGTCAAGGTGTGTTGAAAGGCGTCCACAGAGCTCCCTTTTCGTTACTCGTTCAGTTCGAGTTGGCGCCTTAAGCTCTTTAAAAGGGTGTCTCCGTCAATACCGAATTTCCCAGTCAGATCGTGCCAAGCATTGAGGCGTTCCCACGTAATCTCGATGAGTCCCAAAAAGGTCTCTAAAACGCCCGTTCCCTGAGTGGCGACGGCTTTAAAGACGGGTTCCCTGCCCTTGGTCGCCATGTCGTCTATTTCCGCGTCGGATCGAATCCCCGGCAAATCTCGCTTGTTGAACTGAATAACCAACGGCATGGTCTTGAGATTGAGCCCGTTTTGCTTCAGGTTTTCCTTGAGATTGAGGAAGGAGGCCTGGTTTTGGCCTATTTGAGAGATGCGTGAATCAGCAATGAATGCAACCGCATCAGCGCCTTGAAGCACCAGGCGACGGGTGGCGTTGTGGATGACTTGACCTGGGACAGTGAATACTTTGACGGTAATCTTAAGTCCAGAATCGCTTTCAAAATGGAGCGGCAAGAGGTCGAAAAAAAGCGTCCGGTCATCCCGCGTCTCCAGGGTCATCAGGCGTCCCCGATTTGAAGGTGCACAAATGCGGTGGATACAAACCAGATTCGTGGTTTTTCCGCTGAGCGCAGGACCGTAATAAACAACTTTTAGCTGAACCGTCTTTTGTTCGAAATCGATCTGCAATCCGTCTCCTAAAAATATTCAAGCCGTCTGTTAGTACGAAGCGGATGCTCCTGAAATGTTCCCTTTTTGAGCAGTCTAGCCCCAAGGCACCCTGTCCGCAACTTCCATGCGAAATTCCAGAGACCTTAGGGTGCGAAATGGAGAAAAAAGACTGTCAATCCAACGAGCACCAGAACCAGCACCAAGATGCCGATAATGAGACGTCGGCTGCGGTGCCCCGATGTGCGCGCGGCACTGTTTTCGAGCATTATCATGAGGCGCGCGGCAATCCGATCCAGGTTGGCCCGGGCTATTTTATCAGTGCCATAACTGCTGTAACATCGCGCTGCAAATCCACATGCGCCGCTTGCCAGCGCCGCTTCCACAAACGCGGCATGGGCGGATTGATCCGTCCAGTTTTCCCGGACCTGCGCCCAGTGTTGTTTGAGCTCGGGGGTCACGCCTTCCTCCAACACTGCCGCATCGAATTTGTGAAATGCGATCCCGCACTTTGGACAGGATGCACTGGCTTTGTCTCTAGGACTTTGGCATTTGGGGCAGGTATCCGCCATTAGGGCGTGGGGCTAGCGTTTCCGGGGTGACCTGGCCTTTGGTTTTTTGGCCGCGGACTTCTTTAACGCTTGGGCGCGAAGCGCTGCCTGAGCCGCTGCGAGTCGCGCGATAGGCACCCGGAATGGGGAACAGGAGACATAGTCGAGGCCGATTCTATGGCAAAAATCGATCGACGCCGGCTCCCCACCGTGCTCTCCGCAGATACCGATCTTCATGGACTTGCGCGCAGCCCGCCCTTTTTCTGTTCCCATCTCCACCAGTTGGCCCACACCGGTTTGATCGAGCACTTCGAATGGGCTCTGGTCATAGATCTGGCGTTCTCTGTAGGTTTCGAGGAAGTCCTTGGAATCGTCCCGGGACATGCCTAGGGTGGTCTGGGTCAGGTCATTGGTACCGAACGAAAAGAACTCGGCAGATTCAGCCACCTGGTCTGCAGTGAGGGCAGCGCGCGGGATTTCGATCATTGTGCCGACGAGGTAGGGAATTTTTACGCCTGCTTTTTTGAGCACTGCCTCGGCTGCTTCGCGAACAATGCGCTCCTGCAATTTGAGCTCCTCGACCTTGCCCACCAGGGGAATCATGATTTCCGGTCGCACGTCAGTGCCCTTTTTCTTTACCTGGACCGCTGCTTCAAAGATCGCCTGTGCCTGCATCTCGGTAATCTCTGGGTAGGAAATCCCCAGGCGACATCCCCGGTGGCCCAGCATGGGATTGAATTCGTGAAGGGACTGGACCTTGCGCTCGATGACACTCGGTTCGACGCCCATTTCCCCTGCGAGGTCGGCGATTTCATCGCCTGCATGGGGCAAGAACTCGTGTAGGGGCGGATCCAGGGTCCGGATAGTTACTGGTCGCCCGGCCATTGCCTTGAAAAGCCCTGCAAAATCGCGCCGCTGCAGCGGTAAGAGTTTTTTCAGTGCCTTGCGCCGTTCCGCCTCATTGTCAGCCAATATCATTTGTCGCATGGGCCCTATCTTGCCGTCGCCAAAGAACATGTGTTCGGTACGACAAAGGCCGATCCCCTCTGCGCCAAACGCAATGGCTTGATGCGCCTGGTCTGGCTGATCCGCGTTGGTGCGAACGCCGAGAGAACGGAACTTATCGGCGAACTCCATTAATCGCGCATAGGTATTGAATACCTTGGATTTACTGGCTTTTTTCTTCTTACCAAATAGGGCTTCCATTACTTCGGACGGGACCGTGTCAATTTGGCCCATGAGGACTTCTCCGGCTGTGCCATCCAATGAAATGAAATCCCCCTCCTTGAAGACGTCGCCTCCAAAGTTCAAGGTACCTGCGCCGTAATCGATGTCCGCATCCCCACAGCCGGCCACACAGACTTTGCCCATCTGGCGGGCGACAAGGGCGGCGTGGCTGGTCATGCCGCCGCGTGCTGTCAAAATACCTTCGGCCGCGTTCATGCCGGCGATGTCCTCTGGTGAGGTCTCGTGCCGCACCAGGATCACCGGATCGCTCTTTGCCATCTCCACTGCTTTATCCGGCGTGAAGGCAATTTTTCCAGTTGCAGCGCCAGGTCCTGCGGGCAGGCCCTTGGCCAGGCATTGGGCTTGGTTGCGCCCCTTTTCATCGAACACGGGACGCAGCAGATGGTTGAGCTGATCCGGCGCGATTCTGAGGAGTGCGTCCTTGGATGAAATCAATCTTTCGTCGACCATATCCACGGCCATCTGAACCGCGGCAAACCCGGTGCGTTTACCTACGCGCGTCTGGAGCAGCCAGAGGGTGCCGTTTTCGATGGTGAACTCCAAATCCTGCATATCTCGGTAATGTCGCTCGAGTTTTCGCTGGATCCTGTCGAGCTGTTTGTAGGCCTTTGGGAAACAATTCTCGAGGGACATCTCCCCCCCGTCTTTAGCTGACAGACCGTGGGGCGTTCGGATGCCGGCCACCACGTCTTCTCCCTGGGCATTGGGCAGCCACTCGCCAAAGAACACCTTCTCACCAGTGGCTGGATTTCGGGTAAACGCAACCCCTGTACCGCAGTCATCCCCCATGTTGCCGAAGACCATTGTCTGCACGTTTACAGCCGTGCCCCAATGGGGTGGGATATTATTTAATTGACGATACGTCGTTGCCCTGGGGTTATTCCAAGAGTCGAAAACCGCGCCCACAGCACCCCAGAGTTGATCCATGGGCTTCTCTGGAAATACGTGTCCGGATTTTTTGACGATCGACTTAGACTGCTGGACGATCTTTTTGAGGGCAGCGGCGGGCAACTCATTGTCGTGTGTCACCTTGAGGTCGGCCTTTGCCGCATCCACGAGTTTTTCGAATTTGTGTCGATGTACGCCGAGAACGACGTCGGCATACATCATCACAAAGCGCCGATACGCATCGTAGACAAATCGCGCATCCCCGGTTAAGGCTACCATGCCTTCGGCCACCGCGTCGTTGATGCCGAGATTTAAGATGGTGTCCATCATGCCCGGCATGGAGGCGGGTGCGCCGGATCGCACTGATACCAGCAGGGGTTTTTTGGGGTTGCCGAACGACTTGCCCGTGATTTTGTTTATTTCCTTTACAGCTTTGAGGACCTCTTCTTTCAAGCCAGGTGGCAGCTTGCCGCCGCCGTCGAAAAACGCATTGCACACTTCCGTCGTGATCGTAAACCCAGGAGGTACGGGAATGCCCATGCGAACCATTTCCGCCAGGTTGGCCCCCTTGCCGCCCAAGAGTTCCTTCATCTCCGCGCTGCCCTGCGCGCGCCCGTTGCCAAAGGTATAGACATACTTTTTCTTGGCACGGGTTACAGTTTTTTTCTTTTTGTTTGTGTTCTGCTTCTTGGCCATGTTGTACTCCCTGTTTCAGTAAGCTGCCGGCGACGTTATAGTTGGTTTAGCATATTGCGCGATGGCGCCCAAAAAAACGCATTGCGCACGCGTATGTATGTAATGTAATTAGTCTATAGTAGCTGTTTGATCAACGCAAAATCGGAGATGGCAATGCCCGTTAGTCCAGAATTGATAGAGATCCTCGCCTGTCCCAAATGCAAGGGACCGCTGGTTCAAGAGTCAAATCCCGAAGGCTTTGCCTGCAAGGGGTGCAACTTGCTTTACAAAATCGAGGACGATATTCCCAATTTTATCATCGATGAGGCCGTGGACTGGAAAGACCCGGTTTAGGGCCTGTCTTCGAATTCGGGTTTGGCAGTGGCACTGTTGTTGTATAAATGACTCTGCTTATATCGATCCACAGAATGCCCGACGAGTACCTTTAACACGGCCGTGGTGGGCACGGCGAGCAACACGCCGATAAATCCAAAGAGCTCTGCGCCGACCATCAACGCAAAAATAATCCACAGGGGCCGCAGGCCGAGCTTGCCCCCGAGAATCCTGGGCGTGATGACGGTTGCGTCGAGCAGTTGCACAGTGCCAAATACCACGGCGACCCCGAACACCCTGCCAAGCCCCTGAAATTCCAGCAGCGAGAGGATCAGGGCGAGCACAAATCCCGTTGCCGCGCCCACATACGGGATAAAGCACAGCAGGCCCGTCAGCAAGCCCACGCCGATCGCAACGGGGATGCCGACAATGGAATAGCCGATCGAATAGAGGGATCCGAGCACCAGCATGACCATGAACTGGCCGTGGAGAAACGCGGACAGGCTCTCGTCAATTTCTCGCCCGACTTGATGATACCTCTCGAGACTGTTGCGCGGCACCAATCCGTCAATGGCCCCCACGACCCTGGGAAAGTCCTTGAGCAGGAAGAAGACAAAGAGGGGAAACATCAGCGCCCCTACGACGGCAAATACAGCTGAGAATGTGCGGTCAAAGGCATTGGCCACAAACTGGGTGGCCGGGCCGATGACCTCGGGGGCCAGATCTTTTATCTCCTGACCAAATTGAGTGATCGCCTCGCTAAAGGACATGGGGATGACCACATTGAATCTCTTTTCAATCCACGGCACCATCGCTGCTTGGATGCGACTGAGCTGTCCGGGCATCCGCTCAACAAACTGTCTAAACTCGCCCATGACTTCTGGCACGATGATCAACAGCACGGCGAGGAACGCCACCAGGAGGCCAAACAGTGTAATCGTCGTGGCCCCGGTGCGATTGATGAATCGAAATCGGTCCAACCTCGTAACCACTGGGTTCAAGACGTAGGCGACCAAAAAAGATAGCAGGCATAACGTGGCCAGGGACTGCAGTTTCCATACAAAAAAGAGGAATACGACCAGGATACCAAAGGTAAAGGCCCAGCGCCTCAATAGTTGTTTGGACTCGATCATTGTCAAGAGTCTAAGGGTGCCTTAGACCGCTGGTCAAGAAACCTTTATTCACACGGCCTTAGGGGTAATGGCCCCCTACCAAGTGAATGATTGTAACCCTGTCGCGCAAGGCTGGTTCTTGACCTGTATTTATAATGCCGATAGCCTTATCCCTGTCGATTAAGCGAGACCTATATCAATGTATTCATTCATCGTTAATAGAAGATACCGCGCCATGGCCATTTTTATCCTCTGTGCTGCAGGGCTGTCCATGGCAACCTGTGTAAAGCGGTCCGGTGTGACACCTGAGCTCATTCCAGAAGAAGCAGATGGCCCACAGGGCGTTTCAGCAGACGCTTTGTCAAAGTTGGACACAGTGGGCATCGAAACAAGCAGCACCGGGCGATCCACAAGTGCTGAGACCGGCAGTGGTGAGAGGGTTGAGATCGAGCTGTTTGCCATGTCCAAGTGTCCTTTTTTTTCCAAGTTTATCGGTACCCTGCACCCTGTGGTCGCTGTACTCAGTCCCCATATCCGACTTATCCTAAGTCACATCGGTAAAGTGAATAAGGATGGCATCTCTTCGATGCACGGCCCAGACGAGGTATTGGGCAATGTGCTGCAATTATGTGCCCAACGGTCGAGCACATCGCCCATACAGCTCCTCGATTTCATGAAGTGTCAGTACGATGATTCGGACCGATTTCCCAATAACTGGCGGCGCTGCGCTGGGCAATCCGGGTTAGACGTGGCCGAGATCGCCGCGTGCCGCAATGGCCCCATTGGCAACTCCCTGCTTCGCGCCTCGATATCGAGAGCCGAGGCCGCGGATGTTAGGGAAAGCCCGACAGTGTATATCGGCGGCGCGCCCCACGAAAGAGCCCTGAGTGCGTCGTCCATCACCCGAGCGATATGCGATGGGATGCAGGGAACAATGCCTACGGCATGCACGACACTGCCGACGCTGCCGGAGATTCCCGTAACGATTGTCAACGATGCGAGATGTCGACGACCTGAGTGCGATCCACAGGTGCTCGAGGGCCTGCTCAATCGGCATTTTTCAGGGGCGGTGTTTGATCACGTCGATATTTCAGAAAAAAGGGGCAGGACCCTGTTTTTGGATAGTGGCATTCGATTTTTGCCCATTGCGTTTTTTGACGCATCCATTGAAAAGAACGCCGATGCATTTGAGCGGCTCAGGCGATCTATGTTGAGTATGGCCAACGAGCGATATGCGCTTCCAATAGGCCGGCAGTGGGATCCGGTTGCTGAGATCTGCGACGACGGTATCGATAACACGAAAAACGGCAAAATAGACTGTCAAGACCCCCACTGTGCGGCGAAACTCATTTGCCGCAAACAGCAGAAACGCTCCCTCACCCTTTTTGTCATGAGCTACTGTCCCTATTGTACAATTGCCCTGGGCTTTATGGAACAAGCCCTCGATCATTTTGGTCGCAATCGCCAACAGATTGATTTTAAAATAGAATTTGTCGGAGAAGAAGAGGATGGGGACTTCTATTCTCTCCACGGCGACAGGGAAATCGAGGAAAACCTAAGACAGATTTGTGCGCAGCAGCACTATGGTGAAAAGTACGCCTTTATGACCTATATCGCATGCCGAAATAAAATGAGCGCCGAGCCAGGACGCGAGGCCGGGAATATGTGGCAGCAGTGTGTGCCGCAGGGCATGGATGCGGCCGTTATCCAGGCATGCGCCAAGGGCAAGGAAGGACGAGATCTACTGTCCGCGTCATTTGACCGTTCAGAGCAGCTCGGCGTCCAAGGGACACCCACCTGGATCCTCAACAACCAGTACCGCATCGAAGCGCGATCAGCCGCAGATATCATTGAGGCGTTTTGTGCGGCAAATAAAGATAGCATGGGATGTAAGGAATAAAATCCCATTCACAATACTCTTTTTTACTGGATTTGGTTATCTGAACCCCAACGCCAGTGACGAGATATCAAAAAACTGACATGCTGACAATGTTTTTGGTTCATATGGGCGCCATTTTCAATGTTCTTTATTTATAAAGGACAAAAACAGTTCAACTAAAAAAGAGCAAAACTTTTTTGGCTGGCTATGGCAATTCGTACGGTCTGGAAGTACATGTTTTAAAAAAAGGAGAGTAAAATGAGAAAATTCCTTGGATTGGTATCAGCCTCGGTGGTCTTGGCCACCATCACAACGGCCTCGGCAGAAGAATACAACATTGATCAAAATTTTGTGGAGTTCTCTCGCTGCGGTGTCTACGATGCTGATGGGGGCGGATGGACCTACTTGGCTAATGTTACCAATGTAACTGAATATCGCTGCTGACCACCTGAGCTAAAGCACGTAGGTTTTACGTACCAGAATGCCAATCTTCCAGAAACAGGTGTCGACGGTGTTTATTTCAGAATTGCTAGGTATACACCGCAGATAAGTTCTTTTTACAGTAACAGCTTCTCTCAAGTAGCGTGGAATCCCAGTACGGGTTGGGGAACCCCGCAAAACAGTGGAAATTACACAAGTGGAGACTATCGTAGATACTGGGCAAATCAGCTTAACGGCTATGACGACTATGACTACAGTCGCCTCACTGAAGGAGATGTTATAAGATTTTCATATTATTTATCAGAACCGCAAATAGGACAATCACCATATCATCGCTATTTTAATCTAACAGGTTTGGATTGATTCTATAAAGCTTAATTGAGCCAATTGTTTCCAGATCGTACGCATAGCCTTTTTTCAGCGGAAATGAGATAAGGGTATCAAATGAAAACCAGAAGAATGATAAAAATTAGTTCCGCTTCTTTGTTCATTATAGGCTTAATTTTTTTGATTATATCAAAATTTAGCGATAGGAATCGTGAACCTATCGAAAGCAGACAGGACGGTGAACGTCATTCTATCGCCAAGCAAGGCAAGAAAGAAATTCGTAGCAACATCGAGAAACAATCCCTGAAAATATCGAAATTGAATTCTCTTATCAAAGAGCTGAAAAGCTCTCATGACTCTTACGAAGGCTCCCTTCCTCCTGTAGGTCAAGTGAGTGAAGAGCATTTAAAAGCCAAGGAGAGGATGAAAAAAATTCAACCTTATTACTGGCAAAAGGCCCCAGAAATTCTCGAAGAAATTCTTAGTGAGCAAGAAGAAGATACCACATGGTCAAAGCGCGTTGAAACAAACGTCAAAGGAATGCTCTCTGACGAGCTTTTTCATGGAACAGATTATGTAACCACACACTGTGGCACCAAATTATGTAAAGTCGTTGTGCGTCATGTTAATGAAGAGGCGTTTAAGACATTTCAAGCGGAGGGCTCAGAAAGAGGCCCATGGGATGGGAACCTTCATGGACAAAAGAGCCTTCTTCCCAATGGGGAGCTGAGGACATCGATGTACTTTTCGCAATCTAATGACGAAGCCCCTTTTGAGGAGATGAGAGTACGCATGCTAAAGTATGTGGAACAGCTCTAGAGTCTATTTATCCAATGGTCTCTTGCAACCATGAGGCTCATTTTGAATATACGAACCATCTTTGGCCCGACTTTTGGAGGTCACTGGATGGCCAGCAGAGCAAATGTGGACAGCTCTCATTTTGCCGCACACAAAATCTACATTTCCTCTCTTTTTTCTTTTTTTCGGAGTTTCTCTCTGTTCGGAACACAGCAATGCCAAATCCCGATAGGCGGCTTTGCTAAACAAGGTCTCTTTGCAGTAGTTGCTTTTGTCATATTTTGCGACAACCTCTAAAGTCCGCTCCATGATAACGAATTTAACAACACCTTTCTTCGCAGCGAGGGGGATCGCACCTTCAGTTGTTTTAAATTCCTACAACGTTTGAAATCATCCTACACTTGAACTTCTGTGAACGCCTAGCTCAAGAGTCTACCTTTGTTCTAGTACCACTTGGTCACTTTGCCAGCTGCTGCGGATAAATCCAACAACCACCACGCGGTTTACGTCCTCGCTCCATCGGCCGACGTGGCTTTGGCCACGCCTCGGTCGGTTGCTGCGGGCGCACTCGCGGGGCGCTCTTTAGCGGGCTTTATCCTCGTTACGATGCCAAAGTGACCAAATGGTACTAGATGGTTGGAGGATTTGTCTATCTTGTCACTGAAATCCATCGTTTCGTTCGATATTTAGGGGGTAAAAAAATCTTGATCAAGCCTTTATTAACATGTTGTAATTAAATAAAATGTTATTTGCAGGTCAATGGACTTTAAATGGCAAGTGAATATTCATACAGTGGATCACAAAAATCGAGGCAATCTTTTGAGCAGCTTTACGGCCGATATTCGCGAATGCTACTCGCACACTGCACAAAAATCTTATGCGATGATATTGAAGCAGAGGATGCTCTTCAGGAGACATTTATCAGGGTAAATCGGTCTCTTCCTATGTTCGTGCAAAAAAATGGATACAGGGGCTGGTTATTGCGCATTGCCACCAATATCTGCATAAATAAGCTGCGGGCTGAAAAGGGAAAACCCGTGGTGTTGACCGAGGATGTGGATTGGATAGCCGACGAAATTGAAGACACCGTTCGGGTGCTTGCAGCACGGCAGACACTTAAAAAAATCATGGATCTGCTCAACGAGAGAGAGGTTATATTTGTAATTAAGCATTTTATCATTGGGATCGATCAAGCAGAACTGGCTCAAGAGTACGGTATCACCTGGCGTGCAGTGGCAAAACGACTGAGACGTATCCGGGACCGGATCAATCATTTGTGTCTGGAAAACAACCAGAGTATATGAGGGATATCTGGTAACCTACCGTCAGATCGCATAAGTGCTAACTTGTAGAAAAAAAGATCCGCAGCCCTGAAAGGCGTACCATTAATCGTCGGTCTACCGACGTCAATGGGCCTCCCCCTTGAGGATCACTCCAGAATCCGACGATGGGGCGGTCTTCAATTAGTGGCCACCTGGTGCAGCCTGTCCATTAGCTTGCTTCAAAGGTTGAGAGCTATCAATATCGTTTTGGTTACAAAGCATCTTAGGATGTCACGTTACGAAACAGCGTCCCCTCTTTCCGGCTCTCTATGACTGTTCATGCGCTGGAATTACTCGTAGAGCGAATCTTCTGGTCGGTTGCCTAGGATTTTGGCCAAGACCACGCCGCGACCCAGGTAATTTAATAATAGTTGGTTAGAAATTAGAAAAAAACGAAAATACGAATCTTTTTGGGTAAAAATTCCCAATTTTTCTGATACAATATCGGTCTAGACTCTCAACTGTGCGCTAAAGGGTTGGGATCAGAGAAACATAATGAGAACTGAAAATTAATGGCGAACAAGCGAGTGAGTGAATTCGTTTTTTTAAAGAAGGAAGGAGATTTACAAAAATGAAACAGTTTTCAATGATTAGACACGGTAATGGGCGGGTGGCCGACTGGATGCGCCTTTTGAGTGTGTGTTGCATTGCATTGGTGTTGGGTGTGACAGCGACCGCATATGCCGCAGATGTAACCGTGCTGCGTTCGGATGAGTCCAGTATCCTCGTTGAGTATAAGATCGAAGATTACTCGCTGCGGCCGGTTCAGGTAGGGGAGAAGACCTATTATCGCATCAAAACAGAAGGGGAGTATTCGCCAGATAATCGCTGTGCACCGGACCTCCCGGATGTAACCCGAAGTTTAGCAATCTGGGATCGGGCCAAAGTCACGGCCTCTGTTGTGGAAGCGGACTACACCGATGTTCCGAATGTGGATATTGTCCCATCAAAAGGCACGATTTCCAGGCAGATCGACCCCAAGACCGTGCCCTATTGCTTTGGGGAGATGTACAAGACAGATCAGTTCTATCCGAGCAAGCTCGTAAAGTTGGATGCACCGTATATCATGCGCGATGTCCGCGGTCTTACAACCCACGTCAATGCCTTCCGCTATAATCCTGTCACGCACACGCTGCGCGTCTACAATCGCATTGTGGTGGCCTATAAGCCAGCTGGGCAGGGAAAGGTCAACGTCCGGACCAATCCTAAATGGCATCCAAGCGATACGTTTCAGCGGCTCTATCGACACCACTTCATTAACTTTTCAATGCTGGAAAGGGCCGGCCAATTTCCCCGGTTCGATGAAGAAGGGGATATGCTGATTATCTGCCACGACGACTGGCTCTCCAATGTGGCACCGCTTGTAACCCACAAGGCGAACATGGGCATTACAGCAGAAGCAGTGGGCGTTTCCACGATTGGCAATTCCTCTAGCGCGATCGGCAGTTACATTGACGATAAATACAATAGCGGGAACTTGTCGTTTGTTCTTCTGGTAGGCGATCTCGCTCAGGTTGATAGCCAGACATCCGGTTCTGGCAAATGCGATCCCTGCTATTCCAAAATCGAGGGAGGCGATGATCGCCCTGAGATTCTCGTCGGCCGATTTTCTGCCCAGTCTGCCGACCAGGTGGATATCCAGGTTGAGCGCACGATTTTACATGAAACAGCGCCGGCCCCGACACAGGATTGGTTTAAAAAGGCCATCAACATTGCTTCTAACGAGGGACCTGGCGATGATAATGAGATGGACTACGAACACCTAGACAACCTCTGGGCAGACTTGGAAGCATACGGGTTCACATCTGTGGACAAAGCCTATGATCCGAATGCATCAGCTTCGGATGTGCGCAACTGGATCAACGACGGTAGGGGCGTGATCAACTACACTGGGCATGGGTCCACCAGTACCTGGGTCAGCAGTGGATTCAATACCAGCGATGCGAATAGTTTGACCAATACAGATGCCTGGCCATTCGCGATTAGTGTGGCGTGTGTGGTGGGAAATTTCAGCACCAACGAATGCTTGGCCGAGGCCATGCTGAGGTCGGAGAGTAACGGTTCACCCGCTGGCGCGGTCGGTTTTTATGGCGCCACTATCAACCAGAGTTGGAGACCACCCATGTGCGGTCAAGATGGTGTGGCTGATCTGTTTGTTGCCGAGACGAACTTCACCTTTGGCGGTATTTGCTTTGGTGGATCCAATGTCATGATGGATGAATACGGCAGCTCCGGCGTTACGGAATTCAACGCCTGGACCGTGTTTGGGGATCCCTCGGTTCGAGTATCTGGATCACCAGATATTGATACGGATACCGATACAGACACCGATACGGATACCGACACAGACACGGATACGGATACCGATACAGACACCGATACGGATACCGACACGGACACGGATGCGGATACCGATACAGACACCGATACGGATACGGATGCCGATACTGACTCGGATACGGACAGTGATTCGGACTCAGACGGCGATTCGGATTCAGACGGTGATTCGGATTCAGACGGCGATTCGGATTCAGACGGTGATTCGGACTCTGACAGCGATTCGGATTCGGACAGTGATTCAGACAGCGATTCAGATACGGACAGTGATTCAGATGGCGACGGTGGCCAAAACGGCGAAAGCGGATGTGGATTTACCCATGTTGGAAACTCCCCTTCCGCAACCCTCGTTCAATTATTGGGCCAGTTGTTCTAACAGAAGCTGCTGATCCCCATCCCCTATCATCAACCCTTTATTCAATATTGCCGTTTGCCAAAGATGGCCGTACCCACCCTTACGAGTGTGGCACCCTCTGCTATGGCTACCTCGAAGTCGGCGCTCATGCCCATAGACAGGTGGGGCAGGCGAGATGCTCCCCCGTGCCCGCCTTGTAGGCGGCTCAGCGCAGTGAAGTAGGCGCGCGTCTTTTCCGGTTCCAAATCCCAGGGGGGAATGGTCATCAACCCCTTGAGGCTGAGGCTGTCTGCGGTTTCCACGGCGTCGAGCAACGCTGGGACTGCTTTGACATCGCACCCGGATTTCTGTTCCTCGCGTCCCACATTGACCTGGACCAGGCATTCAAGCGTGCGGCCGGAGCGTCCGACTTGACGGTCGAGTTCCTCGATGAGGCGGACTGTATCGACTGTCTCCAACATGGTGGCACTTTGGGCAATATACTTGCTTTTGTTGCGCTGCAAATGGCCGATGAAATGCCAGCGAATATCGGTCAGGTCTCTGAGCTCAACGGCCTTGTCTCTCAACTCCTGGGCATAGTTTTCTCCAAAATGGCGCTGACCGGCAGCATAGGCCTGGCGAATCGCAGCTACGGATTGTCTTTTGGAGACGGCCACGAGGGTCACGTCTGCTGGATCGCGTTTGGCCTTATGGGCGGCCTGTTCGATCCTCTTTTTCACGTCTTCGAGGTTTTTTGCGATATTCGTCGTCATGGTATTGGAAATGTCGGCAATGCGCCGACGGTTATCAGGGCCCGAACCACATGGGATACGGGTAGACCCACCACATTGGTATAGCTGCCATGGATGCGATCCACTAAAAACGCACCCATCCCTTGTATGGCATATGCACCGGCTTTGTCCATCCCCTCGCCGGTGGCGGCGTAAGCGCTGATCTGATCGTCCTGGAGGTCAAAAAATGTCACATCTGTCTTGGTTGATTCGACAATCCACGGCCCAGCAGAGCGGCCCACGGTCCATCCAGTAATGACCACATGGGTTTGACCAGCAAGGCGCTTGAGCATTTGAGCGGCCTCGGTTTTGTCTTTTGGTTTTCCCATGATCTGGTCTTCGCATACAACCACTGTATCTGCGGCGACGATCCACGGCCGACGCCTTGCTCGGTCGAGCATTGCAGTGACTGCGCGCCCTTTTTCCTTTGCCATGCGTTCGGTAAACATCGCAGGGAACTCGTCCGGCATCCTTGTCTCATCAATTGCTGCTGGAATTACGTCGAATATCAATCCAAGGGCCGAGAGTAGCTGCCTGCGCCTGGGAGATGCCGAAGCCAACACCAGTGGTTCGTAAGGTTTCATGAAACGCATACTAACCGCGGTCCCAAGCGTGTCAATCCAACGATCGGGTTATGCACACGATTCTGAAAGCCACTGGTTGAGCATTTCAAGGGCGGTTTTGGCCGATGCTTCCCGGTGTACGCGCTTGCTTTGTCCGCGACGTCGAGCGGGTTTTTCTATCATCAGCCACAAAACGTTAGAAGGCTCAAATTTTTCTTTCTCAATGCTCAAGAATCGGAGCAGTCCGCCCAAGGCCGTAGTGGGTGGGGGGGGAGTTGCGGATCCTTTGTTCAGGCATTCCGAGGCGACAAAAAAGCCGGCGAGCCATCCGCACGCGATGGATTCCACATACCCTTCGACACCTGCCAGCTGACCA
The DNA here is from genome assembly GCA_030065855.1 of Myxococcota bacterium. Lineage (GTDB taxonomy): Bacteria > Myxococcota_A > Polyangia > JAAYKL01 > JAAYKL01 > JASJCT01. The sequence continues at coordinate 10,688 of JASJCT010000023.1, read as the reverse complement.
GCGAGGGTCACCTGGGGATGGGATCTCAATCGAAGCCGTTTGTCGAGGACCTTTGGGGCATTGACAAAGCTGTTGCGGTGGGCCTGGCCATACCTCAAGAATCGCGCAGCCCCAAGGCCTGGAATGGTTCTAAAAATGCGCTGTTGCGCTGGCCGAGTAAGGCGGGTTTGAAAGCCAACCAGGTTGTACGCGGTCCGATGCCGGTCTTCGGGTCTGAGCTGAACCACTGCAAAGGGTCGCTTATCAGTCCTCGGGTCGATGAGCCCGGTGGGTTTGAGCGGTCCATGGGCCAGGGTTAGGGAACCGCGGCGGGCGATCTCCTCCACTGGGAGGCACCCCTCGAAAAAGGGTGTTCCTTTTTCAAAATCGCGCAGTACGGTTTTTTCAGCAGACGTTAGCGCTGCGACAAAATCGAAGTACTGCTGGTCGGTCATGGGGCAGTTCAGATATGCACTATCTTGGGTATCGGGTTCATAGCGATCCGCGCGGAATACTGGGTCCATGTCGATACTAGACGCGTCCACGAGTGGGGCAATGGCGTCATAGTAGCTGAGCATCGCGCCGACGCCGACCAAGGCATCTGCGAGTCCTCCCTCGGTCAACGGCCCAGTAGCCACAATCACCCGGCCCCTGGGAATGGAAGAGATACAGCGATCCATTTCCACAGCAATGAGTGGATGGGATCGGATCTTGGTCTCGACGGCTGTTGAAAAAAGGCGGCGATCCACTGCCAGGGCCCAACCGGCTGGGACAGCAGCTTCATCGGCGGTTTGGATGAGCAGGGACCGTGCGAGCCTGAGTTCTTCTTTAAGGAGGCCAACAGCAGATGTAAGCCCGGCGCCCCGAAGGGAATTGGAGCACACGAGCTCGGCCATGCCGTCCATTGTGTGCGCAGGCGTCCGGGTACGAGGTTTCATATCGATAAGCCGCACTGGAACGCCCCGGGTGGCTAGTTGCCAGGCTGCCTCGCATCCGGCCAGCCCGGCGCCGATGATCGATACGGGTGGTATTTCCGACATCAAAGAGGTAACGGGGCTCCCCCTTTGGCAAAGGGGGCCGGGGGGATTTCATCGTTTCCTCTACCGTCTCGGTGTGACAAAATCCCCCTACCCCCCTTTTTCAAGGGGGAATTTACTATCTTCAGCCGACAAAATTCGTTTGACATAGACTAGTTCTAGGGCGTTGCTAAGCGTCCTCAGTGCGCTTGTAGTCGCATTCCTCTGCCACACACTTTAAGGTGCGCCCCCCTTTGCGCCTCGTGGAAGTCACGAGGAACCCAGCCTGACACGAGGGGCAGGTCTCCTTGACGGGCGTGCCCCAGACCACAAAATCGCATCCGGATTTTTTGAACTCACTGCAGCCGTAGAAAATGCGGCCTCGCTTGGTCCTGCGCTGGGTGAGTTCCCCATTGCAATCCGCTCTGGGGCATTGGATGCCGGTGGGTATGGATCGGGTTGCGCCACAGGTAGGATAGCCCGAGCACGCAAGAAAATCACCGAATCGCCCGTGTTTGCGAACCATGGGTTTTCCGCAGGCCTCGCAGGCCACATCGATGGGTTCGCCGTTGGCCTTGGATTCACCGCCGTCCAACTCCTTGGTGTTGCGGCATTTTGGATAGCCAGAGCAGGCGATAAAGCGCCCGTTGCGACCCCATTTGACGAGCATGGGCTTTCCGCACTCCTCGCATTTCTCACCGGTTTCCTCAGCCAAATCCCGGATGTCTTTCATCTCTTTGAGGGCTTTTTCCACATCTTCGTGAAAGGGCCCGTAGAATCTTTTCAGGAGGGCTATCCAATCCTCTTTTCCCTCCTCAATCTGGTCGAGGGATTCCTCCATGGATGCGGTGAAATCCACGTCGAGAATGCGGGGAAAGTGCCACACCAGACGGTCCGTGACCAATCTACCCAACTCAGAGGGCTTGAACCGCCCCTCATCTTTTACGACATATCGCCGGTCTTGTATGGTCGAAAGGATGGTGGCATAGGTGCTCGGCCGGCCAATGCCCCGATCCTCGAGCTCGCGGATGAGGGTACCCTCGGTGAATCGGGGCGGTGGTTGGGTGAACTTTTGTTCAGCTGACACACCCTCTTCCGCAAGGGTGAGGACATCTCCTTGGTTCAGCACTGGTAGTTCAGCAGATTCCTCGTCTCCATCCCCATTTCCGTTGCCGTTGACCGGTGGCGTCATCCCGCTATCTTCGGATACTTCCAGCCATCCGCGGAATTTGAGGACCGATCCAGAAGTTCTGAGCTCATGCTGGCCCGCTGTGATGAATACATTTGTCTGATCGTAGATTGCCGGGCGCATTTGGCAGGCAACAAACCGCTCCCAAATCAGCTTGTAGAGCTTGCGCTGATCAACGGTCAGGTATTTCCCAATGCGACTCGGTGTGAGGTGGACCGAAGTGGGGCGTATGGCCTCGTGTGCATCCTGCGCGCCCTTGCGGCTTTTGAACGTATTTGCACGGCGCGGCAAGTGGTCTTTTCCAAATCGCTCGGCAATGTAGCCCCGGAGATCCTCGACTGCGTCTCCTGAGAGGCGGACCGAATCGGTTCGCATGTAAGTGATGAGACCGATAGTGCCCTCCTCTCCCACATCGATGCCCTCGTAGAGCTGCTGTGCGATCATCATTGTGCGTTTAGCAGCGAAGCGGAACCGCCGCACTGCTTCTTGTTGCAGGCGGCTGGTGATAAACGGGGGCAGGGGCGCCCGCTTTCGCTCCTTGCGTTCGACCTTGGCCACGACAACGTCAGCTTGGGTCAACTCCTGTTGCACGCGCTCGGCAACCTCGCCGGATGGGATTTTTTCCTTTTTCCCATTTGAGCCGTAATAGCGGGCTTTGAACTTCGGTGGGGTTTTCCCCTCCAGCTGGACATCGATTTTCCAGAATTCCTCTGGTTCAAATGCTTCGATTTCTCGCTCCCTGTCCACAATGAGGCGCAGGGATACGGATTGGACCCGACCAGCAGAGAGCCCGCGTCTGACCTTTTTCCACAAGATGGGTGATATCTCATACCCCACGAGTCGATCGAGGATGCGCCTGGCCTGTTGAGACTCGTAACGCCTGACATTGAGGGGTTGAGGCAAATCCAGACCTTTGGCAATGCCCTTTTTGGTGATTTCGTTGAACAGAACCCGCCTTACCTTGTCCGGATCGAGGCCGATTTCCTCGGCAATGTGCCAGGCAATGGCCTCTCCCTCCCGATCAGGGTCCAAGGCGAGGTAGATGGTATCTGCTTGTTCGGCATATTTTAAAAGTTCGCCCAGTATTTTTTTCTTTCCAGGGATGATCCGATACTCTGGCGCAAACTGATTGTCGATGGCAACGCCCATTTTTGCCTTGGGCAGGTCCTTGACATGACCAAGAGATGCCTTGACGGTGTATGATGACCCGAGATACTTGCGTATAGTGCGAGCTTTGGTCGGAGATTCAACGATCACTAACGATTTGGCCATAATCGGTTCTTTCTCCCCCCTACTTTAGTCCAACTTGACGTAGCGTTTACCACCTTGATCCTCAACGAATCCGACGATTTCCAGAGACAAGACAGCAGCAGTCACCTTGCCCGGGCTCAAGCCCGTGGCTGTAATAATCTCATCGATATGTATGGGACCAGACCCTAAAATATCAAGTATTTTGACTTCCTCAGGGGTTGGGACATGCTGGGATGCCGTCTTCTGAGGGTGCGATGCAAGCCCGGGCAGGGGCATTTGATTGCGGGGTCCCGCATGGGCGACAATGCTGAGGACGTCTTCGGCAGATTCCACCAGTGACGCCCCTGATCTGAGCAGCTGGTGGCTGCCCCGGTACCGGGCATCGCCGGCCGGTCCAGGCACCGCGCCCAAGGGAATTCCCAGATTCTTAGCAATACGTGCCGTGATCAAAGCGCCTGACGTCTCGCCGGCTTGCGATACCACCACAGCACCTGCCATGGCCGCGACGAGCCGGTTACGCCTGGGGAATGTCCACTTTGTCGGTGGCTGCTCAGGCGCGAATTCCGTGACGAGGGCACCGCGCGTTGCGATTTTTTCAAACAGGGACGCATTTGCCTTGGGATACATGAAGTCAAACCCCGAGCCGATGATAGCGACTGTAACACCGCCTGCCTCTAGTGCCCCCTGATGTGCCGCTGTGTCAATGCCCTCGGCCCCGCCGGAAATGACCACCAGGCCGTGCGCAGTCAAATCAGCTGCCAGGCCTAGGACAAATCGTTTGGCAGCCGGGTCAGCAGCCCGTGAGCCAACAATGGCTACCATCGGTCCCACTGGGATGCGCCCTAAGACATAGAGACATTTGGGGGAGTCGGTCAGTTGTTGCAATTCGCTCGGATAGTCTGGGTGTCCGATTGAAATTTTTGATGCGCTGCCTATTACCCGCTTCGTCTTGTTTTCATGATATCGATTCGTCATCTGCCCATTTTTTATCGCGACATGATTAATGGTCGGGATGGCCGCCACCGTCAAGTCTGTTTTTTTAGATTCAACAGTGATAAGGGGGCCATTGCTGCACACGGATTACTTCAGGGCAATGCCCAATCTCTTGATTTTTCTATAAAAAGTCCGCCGGGGAATGCCGAGGGCCTCTGCAGCCCGGGTTCGATTCCATTGACATTGCTCCAAGGCATCAATGATGTGTGCGGCCTCTTTAGAAGTGAAGCCTCTCTGTTTTTCGGGGGTGCGCTTTGGCATCACACCATCCTTGGACAGTGTTTTTAATCCGAGCTCTTCGGCCTGGATCGGCCCAGCACTGTCCCCGATGAGGATGGTTCGCCGGACCACTTGCTCTAGTTCTCGAACATTTCCCGGCCATTCATGCGCGATCAGGGCATCGGCTGCGTCTCTGGTGAGGGGGCGCTCAGGGCGATTTGCTTGCCCAGCCTCTCGGTCGATAAATCGACGGACGAGCGGCAGGATATCTTCTCTGCGCTTTCTTAAGGGAGCGATTTCCAACGTGACCACTTGCAGCCGGTAAAGGAGGTCTTGGCGCAGGCGTCCATTATCGACGAGTTCTTGAAGGGGGACCTTGCTGGATGCGATGAGTCGAAAATTAACGCGAATCGCTGTTGAGGATCCGAGCGGCGTAAAACAGCCTTCCTGCAATACGCGGAGCAGATCGATTTGCATGCGCGGGGTCATATCGCCTATCTCATCCAGGTATAGCGTGCCCCCGTCTGCTGCGTGAAGTAGGCCCTGGCGATCGGTTGTCGCACCGGAAAACGCCCCTTTCAGGTGTCCAAACAAGGTGGACTCGATGAGCGTCTCTGGTAGGCTGCCGCAACTCATAACCAGAAAGGGTCCGCTGCCTCGGTTGCTTTGGTCGTGGAGAATTCGGGCCAAGAGATCCTTGCCAGTGCCGCTTGCTCCGATAAAAACCACTGGTACCTGGAGATCCTTTACCCGTTCGATCAGTGAAAAAATACGCGCCATTGCAGGACCAGTGCCGATGGCCCCGTGGTAGTCACCCGTGCCTTCAATCCGGCTGCGCAGTCTATCCAATTGGCCATGCACGCGCTTTAGATCTGCCTGTCGAGCATTCAGGTCGGCGGCCTGCCTGTCGTAAGCGGACGCTAGATCCCGCCTTGCCGCAGCAACCTCTGATGCCCGGGCTTTTGCCTCTTCTAAAAGACGTGCGTGGGCGATGGCAATAGCGACCTGGTCTGAAAATGCGGCGAGCACCCGCAGGTCCCTGCCGCCAAATCGCCCGCGTCTCAGGCGATTTTCCAAATACAGAACCCCGAGGGTCTGACCCCGGTACTGCACTGGTAGGCACGCCACTGACTTCAGCCTTAGCTCGTGCACGGATAGGAATTCGTTGAAACGGTCATCCCCCATCGCGTCTACAGTCACAACGGGATCGCCGTCTAGGTAGACGGATTCGGCAATTGATTGGCTGAATCGCTCGTGGGGATTGTTTTTGTCCCCACTATCCAATTCCCTGGCTGCACACACCTCGAGCCGGCCGTCAGCTTGATCAGTGGCCATCAAAAGAAGCCCCTGCTCCGCACCTGTCAATTCAATGGCAGCATCGAGAATACCTTCGAGCAGTCGGGTGAGATCGCGCTCGGTAGAGAGTTGCTTGTTAATATCCAAAATCCGGTAAAGCGCCTGGGCCTCTTGGTCAATCTCACCAATTTCCTTTTTTACGAGCCCAGAAGATGAGAAGCCAGAAGACGGCCTCGTGGCCGTTAACAACCTCCTGACCTCGGCCCGCCGCACGTCTTGCCAAAAAGACAGTCGTTGTTCCGCGGAGAACCCGGCTGCAAGCGCATTGAGATTATCTTCGGCCTGCCTGAGTCGCCGGCGTGCCAAGAAATCCGCATCGCGCGCCATGTATCCCTTTGCCGCTACAAGGTGGGCCTGCCAGGCGATATCCCGCGTTTTTGTTTTTTCCAACGCTTCGATCAACCCGTCCAACAGGGAGATGCCCACCTCTGAACGACCGGCTGCAATAGCGACCATCCCCTCTCTGAGCGCGAGGTTTTCTTCGAACAACCGCCCCTCTTCTTCTCGCGTGCGGGTCTTGGCACGTTGCACCAGTTTGTCAGCTTCGCCCACGTCCCCCGGCCTATTTCGCCAGAGCAACCAGCCAGCCATTTCCAGTTCTATATCTGCCAGGATGGCCTGCTTTCGAACCCATCCACCCTTTTCAGTATCAGATCGAAGGGTCGCGTCTTCTTTGCCAGGGTCTTGGCGACACAGGCGTTCAAAGCCGGTGCGGGCTTCATTGTACTGGGAAATAGCTTTCCCCACTTTGCCCTGGGCCGCCAGGAGATCTCCCTTGTAAAAAACAGCCTTGAGCCGCAACTCTTCTTGTCCCAACCGAACCGCCTCTTGCTCGGCCTCTCCAATGACCAATTTTGCCCGCTCGAGTCTACCGACCTTAACCAGGGCTTGCCCCAGCCCGATGATAACCAAGAGACGCTTGATGGGGTTTGCTACAGCGCCAGCAATGCGGTCGGCCTCCTCGTAATGATTGAGGGCTTCGGGCCAGCTTTCCAGCCACCACTTGAGATCCCCGAGCACCAACTGATCCCGCATCAGGCGGGGCAGGTCCCCGATTTCCCGGTAGAGGGTGGCCGCGCGTTCCAACTCATTGACCGCACTGACCAAATCCCCTGATTGTTGGCGCACCCACGCCAGCATATCGATGGCTCTGGCAATGGCGTGCCGGTCGCCTGAGAGGCGTGCCTCTGAAACCGCATCCCGCGCGGATCCCAAGGCCTCTGCGTGGCGTCCTGCCTGGGCTTCTTCTTTGGCCAGGACGCGAAGCAGATCGGCGCGGATGGGATGCTGTTTTGGTGCGCGATCGAGTCCGCTTTGGGCAGATGCAGCACAGGCCTTGAGATCCCCCCGCATGAACGCCACGTTTGCGAGTTCTCCATAAGCGCGCGCTTCTTCCGACGGGGTGCTGGCCATATCGAGCGCCAGATTTAAATAGGTCGCCGCGCGGTCCAGGTCGCCCACCAGTGCCAGGAGGGATCCGAGCAACAGGGCAGACCGCCGTTGCACGTCCTGTCTTGGATGGCGCGCTAGCGGCATCAGATAGTGCTCAGCCGTCTCGTAGTCGCCCTGGGCCAAGCAAATCCTTCCCAGATCCAGACGCATCAGATCTGCCTGGGCATGGTCCTCAAGCAGGGCCAGCATTTCGGTGGTCAGCTCCCGGGCGGCGTGGAGTGCCCCTGCGATCTCCAGGGATCGGGATACTTCGCGGCCCTGCGCCACAATTGGCGTCACTTGTTTTGCCCGGGCAGCGTGCAGTAGTTTTTTTGCTTCATTGGGTTCGATGTCGACAACCCGGCGATGGTAGTCAATGCGGGTCGTATCGTCGATGGCGCCGCGAATCTCGTTGGCGAGGAATGCCGTTGCAACGTGATACCCATCAATGCCCCGCCTCAGCCAGCCGTCGGCTTCTAGGGTAACCGTCACTGCCTGTAGTGCGTCCGGCTCCATGTCAGCGACCCGGGCGATCTCAGCAGCACTTGCCGTGCGATCGATCACTGCAGCGGCCTCGACCACGTGTCGCTTCTCCTGGCCCAGTGTGTCCAGCTTGTCGCGCCAGTACACCTCTAGTTGGCGTGGCGGCCCCAGTTGTTCCAGCTGGTCCACGCCTTTTCCAGTTGCTGCCAAGTCCCGAAGCAGGGCCATGACAAATAAGGGATTGCCGCCAGTGTGGGTCCGAATGCGATTGGCAACGCCCATATCAGCTTTGCCAAAAAAAGAGGCCACGAGCGGAGCGATTTGATCAGTGCTGAGCCCTGGTAGGGCCACGCGCTCGCCCTGGCCCAAGCGCTCTCGCCAAGGGAACGACGGTTCAGAAGCCACGAGTATGACCACTGGATCAGACGGCTCCATCGCTGCGACGAGACCGCTTAAGACCCGGATGGCTTCCGGAGATCCCTGCTCCAAATCGCTGATTTCTATGAGCAAATGCCTCTTTTGGGCGGCTTTCTTTAAAAACAGGGCCGATTCCTGCATCAATCCATTGACATCTGCGCCAGATACACCGGGCCGGGTCAGTTGTCCCCTGAGATGCTCGCCAATGGTCAGGGTTGCGGGATCTGATGTCAGGAAGCACAGGGATTGATCGATGATGCGGGCAATGGGCTCTAACAGCTCGCCCCCAAAGCGCGTTTCGATAACCGCAATATCGTTCAGCTCAGCCCACCATTTAATGTTGCGCAGCACAGCGGTCTTGCCAGTGCCGAGCGCCCCCTGGACGACCTTGAGGGTGTGGGCATCTGATGGGATTTGATACCGGCTGATCAACCACTCCTGGAGTCGCTTGAGCTCCTGATCAAGGCCGATGGATGCCGGAATGACCGGGTAGTCTGGCAGGGGATCTACAAGGACCTGATCGGGCACAAGGGCAGTGAATGCCGCTTCTACTTCTGATACGTCTGGAAAGCGATCATCTGGGTTTCGTGCGATCAGGCGGCGTGTAATCCCGATGATGCCGTCGAGGATGTCCGAAGAAAGGGTCGGGCGGGTGGTGATGCAGCGCGGCACCGGTGTGGGGCGATGATCCCCCAAGTGGCCCCTGATGACGTCGGCAGAGGTGCCTTCAAACGGCGGGGTGCCAGATAGGATATCGTATATGGCGATGCCGAGCGAATAGAGATCCGCGCGCATATCAACGAATCGCCCCTTGATGACCTCGGGTGCCATGTATTGCACCGTGCCCCGTTGCACGGCGTCCTCCCCGCTGGGTTGGACAAAGGAAAAGTCGATGAGATGGGCCACGCCATCGGGTGAACAGATGATGTTGCCGGGTTTCAAGTCTCCGTGCAGAAGGCCGCGGCTGTGCAATGGCTTGAGCGCGCGGCATACCTCCACCAGCACAGCGACGAGCTCGTCCGCATACATCTCCGCGGTCGCGGTCTTTAGGTCATCGCCCACCACGTAATCCCGGGTGAAATAGACGCGCCCGTTTTCAGTCGTTCCAAAATCGTGCACCTGGGACAGTCTCGGATGGGAAAGGCCTGCTAGCACCTCGAACTCGTGGCGAAACGCAGCTTGCCATTCTACTCTGGCCTGTGGCCGGAGCGACTTGATGGCCACCAGACGGTTGCCGAAGATCCGATCCCTGGCCAGGTGGACAATGCCCTGCGCCCCTTGTCCAAGAGATCGAATGTACTGATATCGACGATCAAAGATCGGAAGATCAGGTTGTTGCATGACTGGAACGCTGTGGGTGTCTGACACAGATCGAGACATTACTGAGCCATTATGGGCCAACTTGGGATACGGGACAACAAATCATCCCCGTATTTCAATCAAACACGAAATTGATTGAATAACGGAAAAAGGTAGGTTGGTCGGGTAACTTGATAGCGGGCTGGGATTGGGGTCGTGGGCTAAGGGGGTGTAAGCCGAGAGACGATTACTCGTCGTCGTCCTCCTCTTCCTCTTCTTCTTCGTCTACTTCTTCCTTACAGTCTTTTAAGTCATCTATTTCATCTTCACAGTCATCATAGTCCTCATCCTCTAAATCATTACAGGATAGGCCATTCATGCATTTAGCTTCCGCCTTGATCTCTTTCTCGCACTCTTCGTAGTCATCAATATCGTCTTCAAGATTTTCCTCGCACGTTTCGACGCATTCATCCATGTCGTCATCATATAACTCTTCGAATATATCCTCGAGACAATCCTCAAGTTGCTCACAGCCATCCTTACACAATCCAGAAATCGAGTCGCCACCACCGTCGTCTTTGCATCCAGTCACAACGACCATTGCCAGCGCCACAATTATCAACATGCCAAATCGATATACAGTCTTCATTCATCTCCTCCTTTGATAGTACAGACGCGAAGAGAATAGCGTTTTTTTTGCTATCCGTAAACCAGCACCCGTCCCGAAATGCCAGTTTTCCACCTTATCTTGTAGCCGTGGGGTTTACCCCCACGGCAAAAAACCAAGTAATTCCAAGCTATTCTGCAAGCGGAGATAAACCCCGCAGCTACATTTTGGTCCCTGAAATAGCTGCTTCGGGACGGACACTAACTAGTACTCCGTTAAACCTTCAATGTCGGTTAAAAGGCCTCCCCCTTGGCAAAGGGGCAATGGCATTCGGTTAAGGATTTTTGGGTGTTTTTATAGCGTAGGATCGCCAGAAAAGAATCCCCCTTGAAAAAGGGGGCAGGGGGATTTTCAATTGTCCAAGCAATTGTTTTCAAAGGTAAAATTC
>JASJCT010000129.1 GCA_030065855.1 Myxococcota bacterium | reverse complement strand
GACACGTCCAATCGAATTTTACCTTTGAAAACAATTGCTTGGACAATTGAAAATCCCCCTGCCCCCTTTTTCAAGGGGGATTCTTTTCTGGCGATCCTACGCTATAAAAACACCCAAAAATCCTTAACCGAATGCCATTGTGGCAAAGGGGGCTGGGGGGATTTCGTCTTTTCCCGCGGCACTGCGAGGTGACAAAATCCCCCTGCCCCCCTTTTTCAAGGGGGAATTTTCTATCTTCACCCGACAAATTTCGTTTGACATGGCACTAAGTATAGTTATTTCTGGAGTGCCCTGGCAAAGTGTTCGGCCTGTGGATCATTGGGATATAATTGAATGAACAGACGGGCGACCCGCTCGTATCCGCTGCGATTGCCCACCTTCATGTAGAGGCGGCTTAAAAGTTTGAGTACCCTTCGACCATTCCCTGCTTTTTCTAAAATCGCGATCGCGCCTTGATGGTCGCCGTCGCGAATGGCCGTGTGGGCCTGGCCAATGGCTGTCTGAACAGGTGATGTGCGGGTCGGTTCATTGGCATAGGGGTTGACCACACGGCCACTTGCCGGCTGGGAGACATGTTTGACCGGCTGCTTGACCGGCTCGACTTCTTTTTGCTTTTGACGACGAGGTTGGGAAGGTTTTTTTTCTTCGCGATTGTCAGTCACTTCGTATGCTTCTTCTTGGTCCGGGACCTTATCTATCAATGCCACCTGTAGGCTTTGCAATGTCTGCTTGCACTTTTCAGGTACGATCGGAATATTTTCAATTTCCTCTGCTAGGCCAGATGCCTCGACGAAGTTTTCTTTGCCCATCGCAGCCATTGCTCTTTTCGCCAGCTGATCGCACAGGTTTTCAGATGCTTTCCTGAGCTCCTCGACGTGGTAATAGTGGCTGGACCGGGGAATTTCTTTGTAGAAGGCAACGGCTTTTTTCCATTGGCCTTGTTCAGATGCTTCAAGCCCCGATGTGAACGCTTTCTGTGCATCTGATTCTTTGACGGAAACGTCTTTGAGCTCCCGGGCAGATCGGTTGCTGGGTTTTCTCTGCAAGGCCAGGGCGAACAGTCGCGCTGCCTCAGCCCAATCTTCGGATTGCATGGCATCCTTGCCGCGCTCCATCAGGGCATCGAATCCCTCAAGATCCTCTATTGACTTATTTGCAGCGGCCAAAGGCTCACGTTTATTTTCGTCCCCATTGCCCATCAAAAGAATTGCCAAGGCGATCGCAACCACCGAAATAACCCCTAGGGCACCGAGGAGATAAAGGAATCGATTCGATTTCGCAGGCGCAGGAGGGACGCGCGGCTGCAGAGAATGTGGATGGGCTGTGTAGTCAAACTCATAGGGCTCACCTGGCGCGACATAGCGGAGCCGAACGTTGCCCAGCTCGACAACATCGCCGGCCCTGAGGACGTAGTCGTCCTTTTTTTGGCCGTTGATCAGGATGCCGTTCACGCTATCCAAGTCCGAAATCGTCCACTCTCCGGCAACCAGGTCAATCCGCGCATGGGCCCGCGAGATGGATTCATCTTTTATGCGACAATTTGCCTCTTGAGAGCGACCGATAACGTACAGGTCAGCGGTTAAATCGATATCGCGTCCAGGGGTTGGATGGGTGAGTACCACGAGCCGCGCATGGGGGGTCACCTTTCCGATGCCAGATTCATCTCCAGGTTCCATTTGGCGACCCAAGGGCACATCTGCGGATACGTCTGTTCGGATGGACAGAGAATAGTCGCCGATGGAAATCTTATCTCCAGGCGCAATGATTTCAGATTCGGATTTGAGAAGTTTGGTATTGACCTTTGTCCCACATAGGGAATCCATGTCTTCTATTCGGAATACATCGTCTTCACGGATAACCCGAGCGTGAAACCGGGAGACATTCCGGTCTGTCAGACGGATTGTATTCCCTTCTTTTCGGCCAATAGTAACTTCATCGCGGATCAGAGGAACCACTGTGGTTTTTCCCTCATCATCGCTAATGACGAGTTTATACATTCCTTTTTATTTCCTCGGTTAATAATACAATATTAAGTCTAACCAAGATGTGTACAAGGGTATAATTTAGAATACGTTTATGTCAACGAGCCTTTTTAATGAGGGAACCCCTCGCCGTAAATAGGCGTTGCAGTGTTTTTTCCTGTCCGTTAGACTGAATGAGCAAAAAATAAAGCGATATGCATTCATGAGACAGAAAAAAAAGATCGTATCTCTGCTACTGCTGGCGCTTTGCTTTACTTGCCAGGTGGACACTGTCTTACACCTGTTTCTGACGCCCCATGCGATCTGCAAGCACGGCAAAATCGTCGAAGCAGATACTGAAACCGGGCAACCCACCCACGATCCAGAGGATACCGACAATCCCAACCATAAAGGCAGCCAGGTGCTCGCCCGCTTGACCTCGGTTGAAACCTTTGTACATGACGATCTGGTGTTGCACGCCATTGACAGGCCTCTCGAAACCAGGGCAATGGTTTCAGATGGCGCTGCTGCCTTGCTTTGCGGATCAGATATCTACCGGCTGTCTCCTTGTAACTCTCCCCCATCCCTAGGTTAGTTCCCGTCCCGAAATAGGCGCTTTTTGATCAAAATGTAGCTGCGGGGTTTATCCCCGCAGATGGAACAACCTAGTACCATGTCAAACGTTACGTGTCGGGTTAAGTTAGCAGATTCCCCCTTGAAAAAGGGGGGAAGGGGGATTTTGTCTCCTCGCAATGCCAGGGGAAAAGACGAAATCCCCCCAACCCCCTTTGCCAAAGGGGGAGGTCTTTTAACCGACATTGAAGACTTGACGGAGTACTAGAAATACCGGGCAATTGTTTGAAAAATAACTGAGGCGAGCAAATGGGAATCTGTAGTCTTGCAGCGCATCTTGCGCTTTTGTCTGTGGCCAGCAGTGGGGTCAGTCCGTCAGATCTGGCAGAGATCGAGGCGGCACGCCGTGCCGATCAGGAACAAGAAGACCCGATCAACCTCCTGCCCCAGGGAGCCAGGGAGGTGATCGGCAACGAAGCCAATCCCGCAATTTCCATCATTCTCGATGTGGCAGGTGCGTTTTTTTCCCAAGAGGACCGCATGCATCAGGGGGGACATGCACCCAATACCAACGGTCCGGCAATACAAGGCGCCGAGCTGGCCGCTTCAGCCGCGATTGATCCGTTTTTTCGCATAAATGCGGCATTTGGCTTGTACCACCTGCACCTGGAGGAGATCTTTCTCACCACAACCGCCTTGCCCCTTAATCTCCAGGTTCGGGCTGGCAAGTTCAAATCAAACATAGGGCGTCATAACCCGACCCACCTCCACATGTGGCACTTTGTCCTACACCCGCTGCCCAATGAGTACTTGTTTGGTGCCGAGGGTATGGCCTTGCCAGGTGCTGAGATCTCAGTGCTGCTGCCCTTGCCATGGTACGTCGAGGCAATCGGGACCCTACAGTTGGGAGAAGCCGGGTCCTTTCGCACAAAGCCTGCCAGTCAAGGCGATCCTGGATTCGATGACTTTATCTACCCGCTGCGCCTCGTCCAGTTCTTTGATCCTTGCGATGATCTGGCACTTCAATTTGGCCTAAACGCGGTCTTTGGCACCTCGCCCAGCGGGCCAGAAGTGGGAAACCGAACCTATGCGTACGGCGCTGATATCTTCTACAAATGGCGGCCCATTGGTTGGGGTGATACGGGCTACACCTATATCGCCTGGACTGCTGAGGGGTGGTATCGCCAGGTGGAAGTGTCCCTGGATTTATGGAAAGACGCGGGCGGATACAGCGACCTCATTTTTGGTCTGACCAAGGAGTGGGAGATCGCGCTGCGCGGAGAGTATTGGCGACGGATTGCCGGCGACACTGACAATCCGGCGATTCAACGGGACAACTACGGCCGAAATAGCATCCGGGCATCAAGTGCTGTGAGCTTCATGCCCACCCATTTCTCCCGGGTACGGTTCCAATATACGTTTGAGCACGTTAAGGGGTTTAGCAATGATACCCATATCGCACTGATCCAACTCGAAGTATCAGCCGGCGCCCATGGCGCACACAGATATTAATGGAGCACGCAATGAGATTTTTTATTTTCTTTATTTTGTCTATTGTCCCGACCTTTTTAGGAACCATTGCCGAGGCTGAAATCCGGGTCGTGACCACGATTCCCGATTTCGGAGCCATTGCCAAAGAGGTGGGGGGACCCCATGTTACGGTGCAGGCACTGGTAAAGCCCACCCAGGATCCCCACTTTGTGGACGCCAAGCCGAGCCTAATGATCGCGATCAATCGGGCGGACCTGCTGCTGGTAACGGGAATGGATCTAGAAAGCGGGTGGCTCCCACCCCTCCTGACCGGCGCGCGCAACAGCAGGGTCCAACGGGGCGGGACCGGATATCTGGACTGCTCCACACTGATTGTGCCCCTGGATATGGGCCCTGTGGATCGGGCAAGGGGGGATGTCCACCCTGGGGGCAATCCACATTACTGGATTGATCCGCGCAATGGGCTGCGCCTGGCCCAGGGCATTGGAAAAAAACTCATGGCACTCGATCCAGACCATGCCAGAGACATCCGAGATCGCCTCGACGCCTTTGTCCATCGCCTAAAGGGCCGCATCGCCGATTGGGAAAAGCGACTCGCCCCTCATCGCGGTACCAAAGTCGTGGTCTACCACGAGAGCTGGACCTACTTTCTGGATTGGGCTGGATTCACGGCCATGGGGGCGCTGGAACCCAAGCCCGGCATTCCCCCTAAACCCGCCCACGTGGCTGAGCTGATTCAACAGATACAGACCCAACGGGTAAAATACCTCATTCAGGAGTCGTATTACCCAACCCGGCTTTCAAGCGTTTTTGCTGAAAAGTCAGGGGCTGAACTAAAGGTGCTGCCGACCATGGTGGGTGCAGACGGCACCTGCAGCTACTTCGACGTCATCGAACGGTTGGTCAGCGCCTTTACCAAATCAGGAGGAATAAAATGAACAAAATGAGAAAAAAAATATTTCGCATCGTATTATCTCTTGGTCTCACTGCTGTGATGGCAATCGCCTTTGCCTGTGCTGAAGAAGGGTCAGCTGGTACATCGCCGGTGGATTGCGGTCCCAACGGCAGTGAACACGACGGTCACTGTCATTGCGATAGTGGATATCTGTTCGACGGAGAAACGTGCGTGGATCCCATCCAAATCACCGAGGTCTGCGGAGAGCACGAAGCAGACAGCGACACCCAGGAGCAAGACCATGAGCACGGGGCGTGCGTTTGCCCGGCCCAAGAGGCATGTCCTTGTGACCACGGCGAGATCGAGACCATCGGCGAACGGCAATACTGCGTCCCTGAGTTGCACGAGGCATGAAGCCCGCCTCGAAGGACAGCGAGCCTCTTATTGTGCTCGATCAGGTCGCAATTGGCTACAAGGGGCGCCCATTATTAAATGATATCAACTTAGATATCAGGTCAGATGATTTTCTCGCGATTGTGGGTCCAAACGGCGCTGGAAAGACAACCCTGCTCAAGACCATCCTGGGGATATGCAGACCCCTTGGCGGAAACGTCTGGCGCCGGCCAGATCTCAGGCTCGGCTACGTACCCCAGCGCACCGAACTCGACCTGATCTATCCGCTGACGGCCATTGAAGTGGTCCGATTGGGCGGCCTGGGGCAAAAGCCAAAAACAAATAAAGGCTGGCGCCTGGCACCTGCCACCAGAGATCAGGCCCTGGCAGCACTGGAACAAGTAGAGATGATCGCTCAGGCACCAATGCCGATGCGGGATCTTTCAAGTGGCCAGCAGCAGCGGGTCCTCATTGCGCGGGGACTGGTCCGATCCCCTGATGTGCTTATCCTGGACGAACCCACGGCCGGGATGGATCTTCCCTCTGAACGGGCATTGCTCGACTTCATCACCCATCTGAACCAACGCAACGGCACACCCATTCTAATGGTCGTGCACCAGATGTCCCTTGTTGCAGGCCGGGCATCCAAGATGAGCCTTATCGACAAGGATCGGGGTCTGTTTGTCACGGGATCTGCTGAGGCCTTGCTGACGAGCGCGCGCCTGACCGACCTCTATGGCCATCCCATGGAAGTCACACGGGTCGATACTGATGTCCTGGTTCGCGCACTCAAAAAAGAACAGGTGGAGTGATGGGGTTCTTTGATACGGCCTTTCTCTGGTTCGAGGCAGTGGTAGCGTCTGTGGCGGTGGCGGCAGCACTCTCGATTGTCGGGGTCTACACAATCATGCGGCGGGTGGTCTTTTTGCCAGCAGCACTGTCCCAAATATCTGGCTTGGGCGCGGTCGTTGCTTTTTCACTTTTTGCATGGCTGCCTGGAATGGGCAGTGGCCAATGGATTGGGCCCGATCTTATGGCAGGCACATTCGGGCTCAGCGCTGCCCTGTTCTTGGGTTGGATGCCCGAACCCAGACATCTCAGCCGAGAGGCGATCATCGGTGCGGCCTATATCCTAGCCTCGGCCCTGGTGATTGCCATTGGCGATCAGATTCCCCAGGATTCCCACGACATCCAAGATGTTCTGTTTGGCAATGCAGTGGTCGTGGAAAGCGCTCAGATGACCACAGCCCTCTGGGTCACATGTGCTGTGATCGCGGTTCACATGGCCATGCTCAGGCCCTTCTTGCTCGTTTCATCTGACCCGCACGCGGCAAAGGCCCACGGTGTACCCGTGCGCACCGTGGACGCCGTGTTGTTTCTCACCATGGGACTTGCGATTTCCACAGGCACCAGAACCATCGGCGCTTTGCCCGTGTTTGGATTTTCAGTGTTGCCTGCAGCTGCTGCCCTAAAGGTGTTTCGCGATATTCGCCTGATCTTGCTCAGCGCATCCCTAATGGGTGCGGGTTCGGCGTTTCTCGGTTATTTCGTGTCGTTTAAGGCGTCCATTCCAACAGGGGCATGCATGGTCAGTGTTGCTGGACTGTTTTTTGTCTTGGCCACTGCGCTTGCCCGGTACGTGCGAAATCCAACTACCAGGACGCACCCCAGCCTATCGAATCACTGATTCTGGACTTTAAGATTATCGATGTGCCATTCCCATATACCGAGGGAATTTTCACCGGAGGCGGTAAAAGCGATCCCGGCTGCGGCATGGTTCATACATGCGGCTGGTAGGGCCAAGTCCTGGGGGAGTTCAAAGCACCCGGCCTCATAGTCTGTTTCATCGAACGTGGCAATGGTCTGCCACGTCGACCCGTCGTAACACTTCACTGCGAGGGTATTAGCGTAGTCAGTCGAATATTCGCGAAAGGCCAGATCAAAAATGAGATGGGCCGCATCGCAGCCGGTCAAGTCGAATGTGGGTGAATTGAGAGATTGGGAATAGTTATCCGGCACGGAACTGTCGTCTTCAAAAAAGAAGTGGGTGTTTGTTTTCCACTCTGCATCACAGCCGCTCATGGAAGAGGGGGCTGTTCCGCGCACCCACCCGGTGTCTGTTGCGGGATCGAGGGTCCATCCCTCGTCACTGCTATCCCAGGTCACGTCGAGCAGGGGATCCGGGCAGTCTTCTGGGCAGTTGCAGTTGGTCTCGCCGTCCTCGCACGTGCCATCGCCGCACCCGCAGTCATCTGGGCAGGACACGTCGGTTTCACTGCCATTGCAGCAGCCGTCTCCGCAATCGTCGATTGAATCGGTCAGGTACCACTGCCAGGTCCCGTCTTTGCCGTGGCAGTAAAGGGTTGTACCGTTGCATTCGGTCGAATCGCATGCAAAGAGGGATGCTTTATCTTCGCAGGTCATCGAGACGCCTCCGCTGCACGTTCCGTTGGCATTGTTCCCGCCGCACCCCGTGCATTCATTATCCGTGACGAGCACGGTCACCCCTTCTTCACACACATCGGCACAGGTCCCGGCCTGGCTGCCGCAGCCGGTGAACATATTGCACGTGGGCGAACAGCATTCGTCTTCAGTACCCCCTTGGCAGGCCGTGGTCTCTTCTACCTCACAGGTGCACTCTGCAGCACAATTTCCCGCACCGTCACAGGTCAAGTCGCAGGCATCTGGGTATTCGTTATATGTCAGGGATTCCCCACCCTCGATGCATTCGTTTGCAGGGCAGGGGTCCACGCCGCAGATCGTGCCCTCGGGTTCAAAGGACCCATTGGCATCACAACACGCATCCGAGGGATTACATTCATCGGTATCTGAATCCGAGTCAGCGTCAGAATCCGAATCCGAATCTGAATCTGAGTCAGCGTCAGAATCCGAATCCGAATCCGAGTCAGCATCTGAATCCGCATCCGTATCGACATCCGTGTCTGTATCCGTATCCCCTGCACTGTTTGTATCGGGTTCTGGCGGCTCAGTGCCCATCTGTGGTTGGACACAGCCGACCCATAAAACAAGTAATACCAACCATTTGACTTTTACTGAACCGAACATGGGACGCTCCTAATTTATAACCCAGATTGTTAGATTCCATTCAAACATGCCTTTACGATAGTCTCAAGCATTTTATGGGTGCTTAACCAATTTGGGGCCCCCTCCCCAGCCCTCCCCCGGTGGACTTTTGGATGTCGGGGGAGGGAGTGCAGAGCTTTTCCAATCCCTCCCCCCAATGACCATTTGCCCACC
Source organism: Myxococcota bacterium (assembly GCA_030065855.1). Taxonomy (GTDB): domain Bacteria; phylum Myxococcota_A; class Polyangia; order JAAYKL01; family JAAYKL01; genus JASJCT01. Next base: position 12,122 of record JASJCT010000129.1, on the reverse strand, counting down.
GGGGGGAGGCCAGGAGGGGGGCTTGGGGAGACGGCCCCAAAATTGGTTAAGCACCCACATTTTTCTCCCTATACCGCATCATCAGAAAATCAGTCCTGAAATGACATTTCAGAAAATAATGGGATAAATGAAAAGTCGAGGTGGTGCCTAGGGCTGGGCAACTTGAAGATTATCGATGTGCCATCCGAATATTTCGCCGGGATCTTCACCAGAAGCGGTAAAGGCGATCCTCGCTTCAGGGTGGTCCATACATCCGGCCGGCAGGACTAAGTCCTGTGGGAGTTCAAAGCACCCGATGTCATACGCGGGATCTGTTTCGTCGAACGTTACAAGTGTTTGCCATGCAGATCCGTCGTAACACTTCACTTCGAGAATATTGGGGGGATTGGAATTGTCGTGCGAATATTCGTAAAAGGCCATGTCAAAGATGAGATGGGCCGCGTCGCAGCCGGTCAAGTCGAATGTGGGTGAATACAAAGTGTGGGAGAAGTTATTAGGCATGGAATAGTTATCTTTGAACAAGAAGTGCGTGTTTGTTTTCCACGCAGCATTACAACCGCTCATGGAGAAGGAGGACACGTCCCGCGTCCAACCGTTGTCTGCTGTCGGCTCAACGGTCCATCCCTCATCACTGCTGTCCCAGGTCACGTCGAGCAGGGGATCTGGGCAGTCTTCCGGGCAGTTGCAATTGGTCTCCCCATCTTCACACGTCCCATCGCCGCACCCGCAGTCATCCGGACAGTTCACGTCGTCTTCACTGCCGTTGCAGCAGCCGTCTCCGCAATTGTCGATTGAATCGGTCAGGTACCACTGCCAATTGCCGTCCTTGCCGTGACAGTAGAAGGTTGTGCCGTTGCATTCCGTCGAGCTGCAGGCAAAGAGGGATGTTTTGTCTTCGCAGACGACTGAAGTGCCGCCAGAGCAGGCGCCGTTGGCATTGTTCTCGCCGCACCCCGTGCATTCATTCTCCGTGGCGAGCACGGTCACCCCTTCTTCACACACGTCGTCACAGGTCCCGTTCTGGCTACCGCAGCCGGTGAACATACTGCACGTGGGCGAACAACACTCGTCTTCAGTACCCCCTTGGCAGGCCGTGCTCTCTTCTACCTCGCAGGTGCATGCCTCAGCGCAATTGCCCGCACCGTCACAGGTCAAGTCGCAGGAAGCTGGGTATTCGTTATATGTCAGGGATTCCCCATCCTCGATGCATTCGTTTGCAGGACAGGGGTCGACACCGCAGACCGTGCCCTCGGGTTCAAAGACCCCATTGGCATCGCAACACGCATCCGTGGGATCGCATTCATCGGTATCAGTATCGGTATCGGTATCGGTATCCGTATCCGTATCAGAATCCGAGTCAGAATCCGCATCTGAGTCAGAGTCAGCATCAGAATCCGCATCCGTATCGACATCCGTGTCTGTATCTGTATCCGTATCTGTATCCCCCGCACTGTTTGTATCGGGTTCTGGCGGCTCAGTGCCCATCTCGGGTTGGACACAGCCGACCAATAGAAAAAACAACACTAAACATTTAACTTTTACTGCACTAAACATGGAAAACTCCTAATGTACAATCCATATTGTTAGATTCCATTGATACATGTCTTAACGATTGGCTCAAGCATTTTATCAACCAGCCATCGTATCATTGAATCCGCCTTTTCTCTTAAAATATCGAATAAATAGCCCGATTATTGCGTTTTGAAAATCCCAGCCTGCAATGAGATGACAAAATGCAATACATAGACTTAATTCAGCTTCTAATTAATATTTCCAAAATTAATGGAATGAATGAAAGTCTAGACAGGCCCTAGGGTTGCGCAACCGTGAGGTTGTCGAAGTGCCACCCAAATATATCAGTCACATCATGGCCCGTTGCGGTAAAACCGATCCTTGCGGCGCTGTGATTCGTGCATGCCGCAGGCAGGGCCAGATCCTGGAGCGACTCGGTACAGCTCTGGGAGTAGTCTGTTTCCAAAAAGGTAACAATGGTCTGCCAGTCAGCGCCATCATAGCACTTCACTGCAACCGCGTTGGGCGGATCGGAAAGGTCTAGTGTGTAGTCGTGAAATGCCATATCAAACTTAAGCGTTGCCTCAGTGCAGCCGGTTAAGTCGATGGTGGGCGAATACAGGGAGTGCGTATAGTCGTTTGGCACGTAATACGTGCGATCGAAGATAAGATGCCGGTTTGTTTTCCATATCGGATCACAACCAGACATGGAAAGGGTCTCCACGTCGTAGACCCATGCGTTATCCTCCACCGGGTCGTGGGTCCAGCCCACTTCGTCGGTATCCCACGTTGCAGCGAGCGGGGGATCCGGGCAGTCTGCCGCACAATTGCAGTTGTTCTCGCTTTGGTCGCAGACGCCATTGCCGCAAAAACAATCCCCTGGACAACCGTTGAGATCTTCGCTCCCATTGCAGCAGCCATCCCCGCAGTCATCAATCGAATCGGTCAGTCGCCATTCCCAGGTACCGCCACTACCGTGGCAATAGTAGGTCGTCCCCCCGCAATCCAATGACGTACACGCTCCCAAGGAGGTATCGCTCGTGCACTCGTGGGACGTTCCATCGACGCATGTACCTTCTGCCCCATTATCCCCACATCCATCGCACCCCCTATCAACCAGAAGGGGCGCGGTTCCCTCTGCACAGGTATCTGAACACTGATCGACCTGAGCAACAGTGCCACATCCAGAGGACATATTGCAGGTGGCTTCGCAACACTCGTTCTCTGCGCCTACCTGACAGTTCGTGATGGATGCTTGGCAAGTGCAGGATTCGGCGCATGTGCCAGCCCCGTCACACGTCAAGTCACAGTTTACTGGGTAATCGTTAAAGGCCAGGGTAGCGCCACTCCCGGTGCACTCATCTGAAGGACATGGGTCAGTGCCACAGACCGCTCCCTCAGGCTCGTAAAATCCATCTTCATCGCAGCACGGATCAGATGGGTTGCACTCGGTGCCCGTACCTGTGTCAGTATCCGCACCCGTGCCAGTATCCGTGTCTGTGCCGGTATCCGTATCCGTGTCTGTGTTGGTGTCCGTGTCCGTGTCCGTATCAGAATCAGTGTCCGTATCAGTATCAGTATCTAAGTCTGAGTCTGAGTCTGAGTCTGAGTCTGAATCAGTATCAGAATCAGTGTCAGTATCAGTATCAGTATCAGTATCAGTATCAGTATCAGTATCTGTATCTGCACTGCTATCTGAATCGGGCAATGGGGGGGGATCTCCTTGGTTTGGCTCCACACACCCAACCGTTAAGACAACCAGTAAAAACAACATCGATTTAATTGATTTAATGGAATTAAACATGTCTCTACTCCTTAATGTATCAAGAGCACCTCTCTAGTATACAATAGGATAAGGCAACTAAAAATATCGAACAATGATAATTGTCTTATAATTGGATGATTGCTGGTATAGCAACCCCTTTGGAGTGAAACGCCTAGGGCTGGGCGACTTGAAGGTTGTCGATATGCCATCCAAAGATGTCGTCCACATCCTCACCAGAGGCAATAAAGGCGAGTCTCGCGGCGCTGTGATTCATGCATGCGGCTGGCAAGGCCAAATCCTGGGGAATCTCGTAGCACAGAATGTGATAGGCCGGGTCTGTCTCATCGAACGTTACAATGGTCTGCCAGGCAGAACCGTCATAACACTTCACCTCGAGGATATTAGGCGGATTGGAAAAATCATCCGAATGTTCGTGAAAGGCCATGTCGAAAGTGAGATGTGCCGTGTCGCAACCGGTTAAGTCAAATATGGGCGAATAAAGCGTATGCAAATAGTTATTGGATACGTAGGAGTGTCTAAAAAATCGAAAATGTATGTTTGTGTTCCACACATCCTCGCAGTTGGTCATAGTGAGAAATTCCGTGTCACGCTCCCAACCGTTATCTGTTGCCGGGTCGACGATCCACCCCTCGTCGTCAGTATCCCAATTTGCTTCGAGCACGGGGTCCGGACAGTCTGCTGCACAATCGCAGTTGTTCTCGCTTGGTTCGCAGATATTGTTCCCACAAAAACAGTCTTGCGGACAACCGTTGAGATCCTCACTGCCGTTGCAGCAGCCGTCCCCACAGTCGTCAATCGAGCCGGTCAGTCGCCATTCCCAAGCACCGCCACTGCCGTGGCAATAGTAGATCGTCCCCCCGCAGTCCGGTGACGTACAAGCGCCAGAGGAGTTGATATCAGAACACTCGAGGGAGATGCCGCTGGAGCATGTGCCGTCTGCCCCATTGCCGCCACATCCATTGCAAACCTTGCCGATAACAATGGGTGCGGTCCCTTCAGCACAGACATCTGTACAGAAGCCTGCGATTTCAGTGGATCCACACCCGGACGCTACATTGCAGGTGGCTTCACAGCATTCGTTTTGCGCGTCTACTTGGCAATCTGTGGTAGATGCTTGGCAAGTGCAGGATTCGTCGCATGTACCCACACCGTCGCAGGTAAGATCGCATGTGGCTGGATAATCGTTAAATGCAAGGGTGGCACCGCTGCCAGTGCACTCATCTGAAGGACATGGGTCAGTGCCGCAGACCGCACCCTCGGGTTCGTAAAATCCATTATCATCGCAGCACGGATCAGATGGGTTGCACTCAGTACCCGTGCCTGTGTCCGTGTCTGTATCCGTGTCTGAGCCTGTGTCCGTATTCGTATCCGTGTCGGTGTCTGTCCCTGTGTCTGTGCTGGTGTCTGAATCCGAGTTTGAATCTGATTCTGAGTCAGAGTCCGTATCCGTGTCCGTATCCATATCCGTATCCGTATCCGTATCCGTATCCATATCCGTGTCCGTATCTGTATCCGTGTCCGTGTCCGTGTCCGTGTCCATATCCGTATCTGTGTCCGTATCCGTATCTGTATCTGTGCTGCTATCTGAATCGGGCATAGGCGGGGTATCTCCTTGTGTTGGCTCAACACACCCAACTGCCAAAACAATCGATAAAAGCAATATTAATCTAGTCCATTCGAACATATGAATACTCCCTGTTGAACCCCTGTTTAATGCTGCTAGTTCATTAATAGTAGATTATTACGATTATACCTGACGACAATCCCCCTGTTGCGCGCACCTACCTGTTGCATGCCCTATTGCTGCATTAGATGATCGCGCTCTTTAAACTTCCTAAAAATAAAAATCAAGTTGGGAATGCTATGGATCTTCTGGTGGGAATGCCACTTTGAACGGTACCTCAAAAAAATCGAGGTGGTGATAGAAATGCTGGGCCTGTTCAACTGTAATGGGGAGAACCCGGCTCAGCCAGTAGTCCCGCTCATCCTGATAAAACACAAAAAAGCGACCCTCAGGCGTTTTGCATAAAAACGTCGTTTGCCAGCGCATCACAGCGCGAGCAATAATGGTGGCTGTTTCTGTTTTATATTCCTGCTTCTTAATGATTTGTGTGTGTTTTCGAGGTATTTTCCGCCGATTGCATTTGCCAGCAATACGGGTGGCATGCCACAACCAATTTCTCGCAAGAATTCTTCTGAAGTATGAGGTCGACAAAAGCTCCCCTTAAACTTAAGTCGAGTGACGCGATCCACCATAAACCGCCACAGCTCAAGCTGCACTGGCGTAAACACCTCTAAATAAGTCGCCATGCGAATTACATTAGAATTGTTAATTTTCACTCTTGTTATATTTTTATTATATACACATTTATTATCAAAGTCAATGTTGGCCCCTGGCTTAAGATGCAAATCTGTTGCTTTGTTGGATTTTTTTCTATTTGCCAAACGACTAATTTGCTGGAATGCTTAATAAAAACAGGGCGCTGGACAAACCGCGCGCCCTGTCTGCCAAAGCGGTCCGTAAGCCGAGTTCTGTTCCCAGCGCTGGTTGCCCACAGCCAGGCGGCGATCATTCATCTAGGACGGTCGTTACCGAACGCCTCTTGCGGCTCACCCGGGAGCCTCATTAGGCGGGCCGCCTATACCGCCCATCTGAAAATGGACAGTAGCTCCCTGTTTAGCCTTGCTCCAGGTGGGGTTTACCATGCGGCCTTCGTTACCGAAGTCCCGGTGCGCTCTTACCGCACCTTTTCACCCTTACCCCGGCGAACCAGGGCGGTATATTTTCTGTGGCACTTTCCTTGGGATCGCTCCCACCGGGGGTTACCCGGCACCCTGCCCTGTGGAGCTCGGACTTTCCTCCCGCGGGACATACCCGCCGGCGATCGCCTGGGCCACTCCGACTTATTCATATTACCAAACATCCTAAGGTCAAAACAAGCGGGGATAGCAAGCCGGGATAACCGGATACCACCGCGGAGTTACGCGATGAGGTTAAGAAGTACTTTTGAGACTGACCCTATTCGTCGCCCTGATCCTCGGTATCGGTCGGAGGCTTAAAAATGATAATCCTGAAACAGTTGGCACATTGGAAAATCTTATCGCCCCGCTGGATTTCATTATACCTTTGGGGCAGGATTTCCATATTACACCCAGTACAGGTGCCCGCCTCGGCATGGACGATCGCCCGACCGAGCCGCTTGTGAATCCGCTCGTAGAGCCGCAGCGTTTTTTGCGACACCCGGTCGACCAATTCCTGGCGATGGGTCGCAGTCTTGCCGATGGCAACTTCGAGCTCAGCCATCCGGGCTCGGGCTTCTGCTTCGCTCTCGCGGAGTTGGGCTTCGAGTTCTGCGAACTCCTTTGTGTGCGCTTCAATGGCCTGGCGATACTGATCGCTGGCCTCCATCACCTTGAGGGCTTCTTCTTCCCGTTCCTGAATGGTTTTGCGCACAGCATCAATTTCTCGCTGGGCTGCCTTCTGCTCTCTCTCGTTTCGCGCCGCCTGGAGCTTTGCTTTGCTCTTTGTCAAAATCTCGTTTTGCAGGACGATCTCTTTTTCTCTGTCCACACGCCATTGCTCGGCTTCTGTGAGGCGATCCTTTTCGCGTTGTAAAAGTTCGCCCACGTGGGTCACATCGCTTCGCATGGCTTCGAGGTTTTTTGGGATCGCGCTCAGCTCTTTTCGGTGCTCTAGGATCTCCAAATCCAGGGACTGTAATTCTTCAAGGGCCGCAAGTTCAGTTTTCAATTGTCTATCCTCACCTGAGGTCAGGACATTTCCGTGACCTTCGTGGTGGGCCCGCCCGGAATCGAACCGGGAACCGCCCGGTTATGAGCCGGGAGCTCTAACCTGATTGAGCTACAGGCCCCGCTCAGGCGGCGCGATTATAGGCGCGACCCTTTTTCGATGCAAGTGGGTTTACCTTCTGATATTGGAAATACCGCGCGATACGGTCGCAATTTAAGGAGAAAAAAAGCGAAAATGAAAATTGGCATTGTTGGTTTCGCAGGTTCGGGTAAGACGACCCTGTTCAATGCGCTCACTGGACAGACCGCCGGCTTTGGCGGACAGAAGGTAAATCTTGGCGCCATTAAAGTGCCCGACGATCGGGTCGATCGACTCTCGGAGATAGATACCCCCCAAAAGACGACCTACGCAGAGATAACCTTTGCCGATGTTCCTGGTGGTCGCGGGGATAGCAGCTTGGATCCACAGACCCTGGGCCGCATTCGCGAAATGGATGCTCTGGCCATGGTTGCCCGCGGCTTTGCGTATGGCGGGGGTGACCCAAACCCCATCGCAGAGCTCAGCGCCTTTGAATCAGAGCTGCTGCTCGCTGATATGCAGGTCATTGAAAAGCGCATCGAGCGCCTGGCCAAGGACCACTCAGACCCGCGCCAGCTCAAGCTACTCCATCGATGCTTGGACGCGGTGACCGACGAGAAGCCCCTGAGCCGCATCGCGCTTTCAAAAGAGGAAAAGAGCGCCTTGAGTGGCTTTGCCTTCTTAAGTCTCAAGCCAGTGCTCGTCGTGCTCAATGTCTCAGAAGACCAGGCTGGGGCGCCGGTACCAGAACAGCTCGGTAGCGCTGCCCGGCATCAGGGATGGGAAGTCATGGCCCTATCCGGTCCTATCGAAGCCGAGATAGCGACCTTGAGCCCCAGCGATCAAGGGGAGTTTCTGGCGGATTTGGGGGTTACTGCGCCTGCTTCCAACCGGTTCATTCGCTCGGCGTTTTCCCTGCTCGATTTGATTTCTTTTTTCACCCGCGGCTCAGACGAATGTCGGGCGTGGCCCATTCGTAAGGGCAGCACTGCCCTGGATGCGGCAGGGGCGGTGCACAGCGATATCGCTCGGGGCTTCATCCGCGCCGAAGTCACGCGGTTTGAGGACTTCAGTCGCCTGAAAAGCGAATCCGCCTGCCGTGACGCTGGCGTGCGCCGCATCGAAGGGCGAGACTACATCGTCCAAGATGGGGATATCTGTCATTTTAGGTTCAACGTTTGAATCCCATATTGAAAAAATAAACTGTGTTATACACCTGTCGGGCATTGCGCCCGGGCCAGCCGCGTCATATAAACCGGACGGGGGTTTTGCATAGGAGGTACCAGCCATGGGCGAGAAATGGCTCAAGGAACGAACGGGAGAGGTCGTCACACAGGCGCATTACGCGCAGAGGGGCGAGGTGACCTCTGAGATGGCCCACGTGGCTGAGCGCGAAGCCCTCAGCCCGGAGCAGGTGTGCGAAGAAGTAGCAGCGGGAAGACTCGTCATTCCCGCCAATATCAACCACAAAAATCTGGATCCCCAGGGCATCGGCGACCGGGCCACCTGCAAGATCAATGCGAACATCGGGGGATCTCCCATGCGCTCAGATGCTGAGGAAGAACTAAAAAAGCTACGGCTCTGCTTGGCACTCGGCGCTGACGCGGTGATGGATTTGACAGTGGGTCCGCGCGTGCGCGAGATACGGGAAACCCTGCTCAACAGCTGCCCGGCGCCATTGGGAACGGTTCCCATTTACGAGGCAGCTGAACGGGTCGAAGAAATTCACGAGCTGACCGCAGACGGACTTCTCGAGGTCATCGAAGCGCAGGCCCAGCAGGGCGTGGATTTCATGACGGTCCACTGTGGATTGCTAAGGGATCACGTGCCCCTGGCAGTGTCCCGGCTCGCCGGTATTGTCAGTCGCGGTGGATCCCTCATGGCCACCTGGATGCAGCATTGGGATCAGGAGAATCCCCTGTATGCCCACTTTGATCGGTTGCTCGATATTTGTCGTCGGTACGATGTGACGTTAAGCCTGGGGGACGGTTTGAGGCCCGGGTGCTTGGCCGATGCCAGCGATACGGCCCAGTTTGCAGAGCTAAAGGTGCTTGGAGATCTGGTAAAGCAATGTCGCGAGGCCGAGGTGCAGGTAATGGTCGAAGGCCCTGGCCATGTGCCCTTTGACCAAATCGAGATGAACATGAAAAAGGAGCGGGAATGGTGTCATGAAGCGCCGTTTTACATCCTTGGACCTGTGGTAACGGATATCGCCCCAGGATACGATCATATCACCTCGGCCATCGGGGCGACCATGGGTGCGTTTCACGGGGCGTCCATGCTGTGTTACGTGACCCCGCGCGAGCACTTGGGCCTGCCCACCCTGGAAGACGTGCGGCAAGGGGTTGTGGCATACAAAATTGCTGCCCACGCGGCTGATATCGCCAAGGGTCGACCTGGTGCCCGGGATCGGGATGACGCCCTTTCCCGCGCCCGGGCAGCGTTTGATTGGGACACCGTCTTTGACCTTTCCCTAGACCCTCAGCGGGCGCGAATGATGCACGATGAATCCCATGTGCGACCAGAGGATAAAAAGGCCGAGTACTGCTCCATGTGCGGTCCCAAATACTGTGCCATGAAACTCTCCAAGGCAGTTAAGGCATCGTCCTGAGATGTAATGGATACCCATGTTGATCGTTGCGGACACGATTGACCAGATAAAAGCGAAGTGGGATCAGGTGATCGGGTTCTGGGGTGTCCCACCGCGGGAAAAGCTGATATCAGCGGCCTCTGAGCTCGGCCTGGGGCTCGTCGACTTGGATGTGGCCTATGGCGCGCCCGCATCGAGGCACCTGCCGAGCGCTTACTGCCATATTATCCGCAACTGCGTGGACAACGCGATTGCCCTGGGACCGCGGCTTCGGCACGTCATTGCCGCGACTGGCCGGGAAAAATGCGATGCCGGTCGGTATGCGGCGTGGCTCGTACGCCAGGAGACCGGGGTGACGGTCGAGGTCACGGAAAACCACGAACAGGGAACCGAACCGCGCGCTCCCCATGTCTGCGAGGCCCGCGGATCCCTTAAGGCGCGGGTAGTGCGGATCATGCGGTCCATTGTTCACCCCTTGGATGAGGTTGAAAGCGAGGCGTCAAAGCTGGCCAGGTGTGCGCCAACCCATGGATTTTGGGGCACGCCGCCCCATCCCATCGGCATCCTCGATCTCTTTCCAGAAACCACCCACATATTCGGGTGGACCCGATGCGTGGCCGAGGGGGCTGCGGCAGATCTCACATTGGAAACTGACGTGCCAGTGGATCTCCCAATCGTATTTTTTAGCCAGGGATTTTGCCCCAAGGGATCGCTCGCCCACTACTTGGCACAGATCCATCGGGGCATGCACGTGGATATCCACGAGGGCATAAACGCGGCCATCCGCGCAAAAATCGAAGCCTTTATTCGGCTCACCTCATCTCAGGAGGGGCCGTGATTTTCGGCGACGCCGGGAGCTCTTGGTGCAAGGTGTTTGCCCTGGGGGACGATGACATTCGCGTTTTTCCGACGCGTCAGGTGGCCGGCGATGGCATGCGCTTTGATTGGGGCACTGGCCATACCGCGCGCAAGCGGTCGTCTCATTTTGAAAACGACCTCATCGCCCTGACCAAGGGCGCCCTCGTCCTTTTGGACGAGGATGATTTCACTGTGCTGGATTTGGGATCTCGCGATGCAAAGCTCGTGCGTTTCCAGGGCCGGCGACCGGTAAAGCTCGACTGGTCCGTGGGGTGTGCCGCAGCAACCGGCGCCACGCTGGAGATGATCGGGCGATTTTACGATCTTGACCTCAACACCCTGGACGTCGGGGACGACTGGACGCCCGTTACCTGTGGTACCTATGCGGTCGAACGCATCATGGACGCGGTTTCCAACGGCGATCCGGCCGGTGTGGCAGTTGCGCGGTTCATTCACGGCTTGGCCAGAAACGCATTTAATTTCACGGGAAAACCCGAAAGATTGTATCTTTCCGGTGGGTTTACGCTCAATCAACCCTTTTTAAAGGCGCTTGGGCGGTACACCTGTGTCGTGCCCATCGGCAGGGCTGTGCCGCTCATCGGCCTGTATGCATTTGCCGCGCAGCAGGATCCCGGGTTGGGAACAGTGCCAGAGGTTTTGGTAAAGAGCATTGGGAATAGGCTCGAAACCCATAAGGAGGTGGACTGATGCTGAGCCGGGTGGGTATTTCGCTCGAGGACGATCTTCTTGAAAAATTCGACGGCTTGATTGCAAAGCGGGGGTATGAAAATCGCTCTGAGGCAGTGCGGGATCTAATCCGCGAAGAGCTCGTAAAGCAACAATGGGCATCCAGTTCAGATGATGCACCCCGCGTGGCCGTGGCCATCCTGGTATACGACCACGAATCCCGGGAGCTCGGCCAAAAGCTGATCCACGCCCAGCACGAAGCGCACGACCTGGTCGTCTCCACTTTGCACGTCCACATGGATCACCACAACTGCCTCGAGGTGCTGGTCTTGAAAGGAAGGGGGAATGACGTGGTCAAAATGGGCAACCACCTCATCAGCACCAGGGGCGTCAAGCTAGGAAAGCTCGTCCTCGCCACAACCGGCCTCGGACTTTAAGGAGTAGGAGGAAGGTTACAGGCACTGATCTGATGGTTCAAAAGTACGCGATAGAAGTACATGTCTGGTCGACCTCGCATTGGTACTTAAGGCAGGGAATAATTGGGGAAATAATTGGGGACACAGTTTATTTAATGCAGTCTATTTGACGAAGTCCCGATGCGAAACACCTAGGAGCAACCTCTGCTTGTAACGAACGAACGAGCCGTTCTAACACCCGTGTCACGCGATCGATGTCTACCTACTTCTATATCTAACGGGACTGTTGTGGGATTTCTGAAGATATCAGTGGATATTATGCAGTTCGGGAAGTGAGGACCTATTGGTTTTCCCGATGCCGGACCCTCTGGCTGTTTTTATCTTTACAAGACTGTTATTCCCTTACTGCGCTGTGCTCCGTTGCTCTCGCAGGCTCATGTATAA
>JASJCT010000128.1 GCA_030065855.1 Myxococcota bacterium | reverse complement strand
CTACGTACACGAGTTCTGCCTCATGCTTCCTTCAGACATCCCGTCTCCGGTTATGCCCTTGCCTTGTCGGCGTCGTTCTTCCGTCCGACCTCGGTGAACCTTCTCCTTTCGGCGTGCGTGCCATGCCCGGCGCACGTTCATACCACTGGCAGGCCAGTGGCTTATACCTTCGAGCTAGACGTCGATCGCGTGAAACGGCTGTTTGAACGGCTCGTTACAAGCAGGAGTTGCTCCTAGGTGGTATCGAATCGGAATTTCATTAAATAGACTGTGTCCCCAATTTAAATTTAATTTAGCAATTTACGGTTTAAAGGAATAGGCAGGGGGTTGACACCTTTTGACCCGAAGTCATGCTTGATGCAGATTGGATCGAAACCCATAGATCTCCATGAACGGTGAAATGATGGAGCAAGCCAGAAGGAACGCAGGATCTAAGCGCAAAATTATAGCGGCTCTCATTCCCTATTTTTCGGTGGCGATTGGCCTTTATATGCTCAAAAGCGCATGGATTGCCATGCTCGTCTATCATGTTGGTATTTGTCTCGCCTTGGCAGCATACCGCGATTGGGCAGCGGTCAAGTCATTGCTCAGCGGGTTCAAAGGCCGTCGCTTTGTTTTGCTGATGCCAGTGTACCTGTCTGTAGGCGTCATCCTTTATTACGTTTGGCCCGTGGCTAAGCTGGATCACGTGGTTCTCGCGGATCGCCTTCGCGCGTTTGGTCTGGACCCAGGCAGGATGTGGGGATTCATTACCTACTACTGCATGGTAAACGCTACTCTGGAGGAGGTATTCTGGCGGGGCTCTTTAATGGATACTGCAAAACGACCGTCGCTTGGAGACCTGCTCTTCAGCGGCTACCACGTTCTTGTCATGGCGCTGTTCGTTTCTTGGTTCTGGAACATCGTGAGTTTTGCCCTGCTGGCTGGAGCAGCATGGATATGGAGAAACGTTGCGAGATCGACGGGCGGGCTCGCCCTACCGTGGCTCACGCACATGATAGCGGATGCCTCGGTGATGGCGGCTGTCTATCTAATTGTCAACTATCAGACGACGGCCGGATGAGGTAGGTGTCGAACATCTGGCCCGGCTTCTTCTGCACATCCATTCCCTGAACCAAACGGGTTGGATCTGTGGGATCGGGATGATCCGGGTGGCTCTCCCGTGCCATGGACACGAGCTTGGGAGTTGGCTCCAGGATGCACAGGACCCCGGCCGGTGCGATCACGCGGAGACACTCGCGTACTGCAGCGGCCGGATCGTCCACGTGGTGCAGGGCCCCCATCATGAAGACGGCGTCAAAAGCGCCGTCGCCAAAGGGCAGTGCGGTCGCGTCGAACGGCTCATAGGTAATCGAGTGATCAGCGCCCACTTTTTGCGCGTCCGTGAACCAGGGCTGCTTGGCATACTCAGAGTGATCCTGGGCCGGCTCTCCAGTCAATACCTGGTAGCCGCTCAGCGCCAGGGTGATTGCGGCGCGGCCCATGCCGGTACCCACGTCGAGAATCCGCGCATGGGTCGGCAGCGCGAGCGCCTCGAGCTGCTCCATAAAGAGGTCGCAGAAAAAAGAGAACTCCTCACCGAGGGTATTTTTCGCAGTTTCCAGATCCATCATGGGAGCCATACCTCCTCAGGCCATGTTATGGATCTATTACCACGAATTTCGTTCCTGTTGCATCATAGGGGTTTACTTTGTCATGGCGCTGTTCGTTTGCTGATTCTGGTGTATCGTAAGCGTTGCCCAGCTGGCAGGAGCGGCGTGGATATGGAGAAATTGTCAATTAGTACGAAACCTATGACGCTAGGAGAGGTCTCATGATGCCCAGAAAATCCGAAAACAAGGCTATGCTAGTCATCGATCTGGCGATGGTAGCTCTTTTGATTGTCAATCTCCTCCTGATATCCTTTGATTGGATGTTCAGCCTTGAGGAAGTAAATCGATTTTTCGCAAGTCAAACGCCTGTTTTTTTCAGGTTCTATAATTCGAATGTTCACGACCATTTTCTGACGATCGACCTGGTGTTCGTCGCGATATTCCTTACAGAGTTTACCATCAGTTGGATTGTAGCTTCAGTTAGGCACACGTACCACAGGTGGTTTTTCTATCCGTTTATCCATTGGTACGATTTGCTCGGGTGCATACCTCTCAACGCGTTTCGCGTGGCGAGGCTTCTCAGAATCATAACAATCACGTACCGACTGCACCAGCTGCGCGTGTTTCCGCTTGAAAAGACATATCTCTATCGAAAAGCAAAAAAGTACTCCGAAATTATCTTGGAAGAAATCTCGGACCGCGTGGTGGAAAACATCATCGACCAGGCCCAGGCCGAAGTAAAGGAAGCCGGTCCAACCCTGGACAAAGTCGTAAAAGAGGTTCTACGCCCCAAGCAAGGGCTGATTGTCGAATGGGCCTCGGAGCAGTTGAGGCAGGGAGTTGAGCTGAGCTTTGAGCAGCAAAAGGGAGATATCAGAGACTACCTCCAACACCTGATCTCAGATGCGTTCAGCCGAAACAAAAACGTCAGCAGGTTGGAGCAGATCCCCATGGCCGGCAAGGCCCTCACGTCGACGCTGGAGAAAGCCATCGTAGACATCGTGTACAACATTGCCGACACTTCGATGCGCGACCTGGCCTCACCGCGCAATCGCGCTTTGGTCGTCGGAGCCACAGAGATAGTCTTGGGCGCGATAGAGCGAAAAGAAGAAGACAGCTCTTTACACCCCATTATTCTTGATATTATTTTCGAGATTCTTGAAATGGTAAAAAAGCAGGTCTCCTATACCAAACGCTGGAAAATCAAGGAGCTCAGAGAGAAGGGAATCCTACCGGAAACCACCTGATTCGACCTGCCAATCGCGACTTAAACTACATAAGCAACGTCTGCCGTATTCAGACGCAAGTCTTAAATGGATGGCCTGACAGCCGAACTCCAAGACACGAAGCGTATCTCTCTAGTGCGCGCAAAAATAGATTGTATTGAATAATTTGCACGATGCATCTGATGGGCACCAGTGATCTCCATCTTGAACACATCTATAAACGCACTTATCGTAAGAGCAAATACCGTCTGCAGGTATCATTTCCGATGCCGGTGTCACTACATTGCATATATCATTCTCAGCTGAGCAAGATCTTCCAAACTGCTCGAACGCGTAACATGTGGTCATTGGTGCCCAAACCAGTGTGCTGTTTTGACTTGGAATTTTCCGCGATTCACATGCAATGCCGTCAACCAGATACTGGTCATTGTCGCAGGGGCGTAAGCAGACGTAGTGATCGATATTTGTTTGCATTACATGTATAGTATCTTCTGCGCACACAAACCCGGATGGACATTCACTTTGTTGGCTACAGCCCCATGTTTCCGTTTCAACGTAACATGTGCAGATATTTTGAGGTGTGCAGATTCCGAGTGGAGATTGAAATGGGGCGGTCGCATCCCGGCAATGAGCATTTTCGAGGCATTCTACGCAAACACCATTTGGTTCATCGCACCTTGGCGTAGATGGGTATTGTGTCGAACATTGGGCGTCTGCGTCACACGGCCTACAGGTAAACTCGGCCGAACAGATCTGATTGGGGATATTGCATCCCGATTCGTTCTGGCAGCACCTGTCGTCTTGACCCGGACTGGTACAGCACACATTGTTATTGCAGTATCTAGAGATGCAATCATCCATTTCATTGCAGAAAGAGCCGTCGGCTTCGTCTTCAACACAGTTTGACGCGTCGCAGTGATGGCCTGCTGCGCATTTGGCATTGTCTTCTGGAAATGAGCCACAATCCGAGTAACACTGATAAATATCGTTACTGATGTTGCAGTTAAACGGCTCACAGTGAGACTTTTTATTTTGATTGCAACAAATACCTGCGTCGCAACAAACGCCATTTTCGCAGTGATTCGAAATACAATCACTGTTGTAGGTACATGGGGATCCGTTAGCTAAGTCTGATTCAGTTTCCGAGCCGGTATCAGTGTCTGTATCGGTATCTGTATCGGTATCAGTGTCTGTGTCTGTGTCGGTATCAGTATCAGTGTCTGTATCGGTATCTGTATCGGTATCAGTGTCTGTGTCTGTGTCGGTATCAGTATCAGTGTCTGTGTCTGTATCTGTATCGGTATCAGTGTCTGTGTCTGTGTCTGTGTCCGTGTCAGTATCAGTGTCCGTGTCAGTATCAGTGTCCGTGTCAGTATCAGTGTCAGCATCAGTGTCGGTATCCGTGTCGGCGTCAGTATCGGCATCAGTATCTATGTCGGTATCCGTGTCCGTGTCGTTGTCTGAACTTGTACTCGTAGCGGTGTCTGACTCGGCGTTAGTGTCAATTTCAGAGCCCGTATCGGTCTCATCATTGTAGTTAGGATTCTCCCTTAGACACCCTATCATTAAAGCATTTGTGTAAAAAAAGCCCAAGATTAGCAATTTACCTAACTTTGCCGACATCATTTTCTTTCTCCTCTCTGATTCATTTGCAAACCAAATCACCACGCTCTTTACCTCTCTGTCGGTCGATATGCGGCAAACGTTTCCAGATTATCGAAACGAAGGGTAGATTTTCCTGAAGCATCTGGCAAGCCGAAAATTCTTTCTATCTGGCTATCCTAGAAGCAGGTTTTCGATAATGAAAACCCTATTCAAGCTCAACTGATCAGCCATCGCAATTGTTAGGTAGCGTCCACGACACCGCAAATTGGCGATATCAGTTTACCCTTGCTACAACGAAAGTAGAAAAATCCGCTAGCGCTTCCCTTGTGCCCGCACTATTTTATTATGAAATTAGCACGCTCTAAAAAATTTTTTAACCTGATTAATTGTGATATACTCAGTAAATGCCACAATATCTATTAATAAAGAATGCATTCTCAGGCCTATCAATGGTGATAGTCGTGGTTCAACTCAGTGGCTGTTTCTCATCTCAGAACATATCGGGAAGCGACGCTGGAGGCAGTAATAGTTCAGACGATGAATTGGATTCGGATTCTGCATCAGATTCTGAATACCCCCTCCCCCAGGGAACGCTACTTTGGGCAAAACGAGCGGGTGGCTGGGGGGGGTACGATGTTGGACACGGCCTTGCGGTGTTGCCCGGAGGGGTCGCAGTGGTTACCGGCAGCGTAGGAGTAGAAGCGATCTTTGGTGAAGGCGAACCCAATGAAACCATCGTCGATTCCCAGGGAAATGACATCTTTGTTGCAAAATACAGAGCTGACGGCATACTCGACTGGGTCAAACGAGCGGGCCAACTTGAAACCGAAGCAGGTGGAACCCCTGGCGACGACGTTGCCTTTGCAGCTGAGGTGATGGCTGATGGCACCTCGGTGATCACCGGCAGCTTTAGAAATGTAGCTGCGTTTGGGATAGGGGAGTCCGGACAAACGCTGTTGACCGAATATCCATGCGCGACTGAAGCGGAGGAACACCCGACATGTGGGGATCTCTTTATGGCGCGGTTTCGATCAGATGGCACCTTGCTCCACGCAGCAGGTGCAGGCGGAGACTCATCGGATTATGGAAAAGCGATAGAGCTATTGGCAGATGGCTCCACAGTAGTGCTCGGATTAGTAGAACCAAACCCGGACAACAGAGCGCAAAGAAGCGGTCCGACCCAAAACCTAGGCCTTTATGGGCCTGACGGCACCTTGCGTTGGATCAAGCAGCTAGAGGTAAGTGTAACCCGCCCGTTGAGCCTGACCAAAACCGGATCCATCCTGGTTGCCGGACTCATTTTCGGAGCTACCACCTTTGGCCAGGGCGAGCCAAACGAAACGACACTGGATCCCGGTAACTCCTGCGGCGTGATCTTGGCCGAGTTCGCCCTAGATGGCCATTTGGTTCGCGCGCTCCTGCTCGGTCATATTGAAAAGATCTGTGGGTACAATACGCCTGTCTATGACCTATCCGCATCGGTCGACAATGGGGTTATAATTAGCGGCGCCTTTTCCGGTGAGACAGTGTTCGGCAAGGACACCCCCAACGAAATCTCTTTAACTGCTCCTCAAAAGTCCAGCCACGGGTATATCGCTAAGTTCAACAACAAGGGCGCGCTGCTGTGGGCACGCACTGCCTGTGGGGCAATAGAAGAGAAGTCATTTCAATGCTATCTCCGCGCACTGGCCGAAGCCGAGGACGGCTCGGTAGTTGCTACTGGATGGTACGAGACCAACCACGTCAAAACTATCGCCGACAGCCTGTCTCCCCCTCGTGATTCAGCATACTACACGGTCAAATTCACCCCAAGCGGCGAGGTTGCCTGGTCGCAGACCGCAGCTGAATCCGTAATTTACCAGAAAAAGGACATGGGCCTTGCGATCGGCTTGAGCCGATCCGGCGAAGTAGTGGTTACTGGATATTTTAGCGACGTGGCGGTCTTTGGTAAGGGTGAAAAAAACGAAACTCAGCTCACTTCAGCTGGCGGATATGACATCTTCATCGCCAAATATGTCCTATAACACTGCCAAGTATAAGTCGCGCCCTGAATCCCCCAGGTTCGCGAATCACCCGGTCGCGCACACTCCCTCTCTGACATAGGTGCAATACACCCCATGCAGCAAGTATCCACAACGCAGCAAAGTAGCGATATCAATTTACCCTTGCTACAACGAAGATTATAAAATCCGATTGCGCTTCCCGCTGGAGGGACAATGCAGGAGAAAATCTTGGTCATTGAGGACGACCGCGATATCGCAAAGGGATTGCGTCATAATCTGCGGTTCGAGGGGTATGAGGTGCATCTGGCCTCAGACGGCATCGAAGGCCTTGATCTGGCCCGCTCCAAACAGCCGGATCTCATTCTGCTAGACGTTATGCTGCCCAAAATGAATGGATTCGAGGTGCTCCGGGAATTGCGGCGCCTGGACCAGGAAACACCTGTGATTGTGCTCTCAGCCAAGGGCGGGGAGATCGATGTTGTTCGGGGCCTGGAGCTCGGCGCAGACGACTACGTGCCTAAGCCCTTTGGGCTCAGCGAATTGCTCGCCCGTATCAACTCGGTGCTGCGGCGAAAGCGCCGGTACGACAACCAGGTCGCGTCGACGTGCTTCGGGGATGTTTCAGTGGATTTTACCGCGCGTACCGTTAGCGTGAGGGGGGACCCGATACCAGCTACAAAGCGAGAGCTTGATCTGATTCATTTTTTTGTCTCAAAAGAAGGTCAAGCGGTCACGCGTCAGCAGATTATCAACGCGGTGTGGGGGTTTGATTACTACGGTACAGACAGGACCGTGGATAATTTCATCAACCGATTACGCCAGAAATTTGAAGTAGATCCGGATAATCCAAAACACTTTCTGACCATCAGGGGGGTTGGATATCGATTTCAGCAATAGGCGCGGGTTTACATTTATGGCGAGATGCCCCTTGACTAACCCGCATATCGTCATACTCTCTAGGCCAATAATTTAGTGAGTAATAAATTAAAAGAGGTGATAGGCGCGTGATTCTGGATCGGCGAGAGTTTCTAAAGTCAGTGGGTATCATCGGGGGCGCTGCCGCTGTCTCGTGCAACGCGATGGCGCCCGAGGAGCAACTCACCGCCTATTTGACGCCACCGGTAGAGATGGTTCCCGGTAGATCCGCGTTTTACGCGACCGTGTGCCGGGCGTGTCCGGCCGGATGCGGTATTTGGGTCAAAACGCGGGAAGGGCGCCCGATCAAGCTCGAGGGCAACCCGGTGCACCCCATCAATCACGGCGCCCTGTGCGCCCGAGGTCAAGCCCATATCCAGGAGCTCTACGGCAGACACCGCATCAAGACCCCCCTTGTCAGGGAAAAAGACGCGCTGGTCAACGCCTCGTGGGATACAGCCCTGACCCTTGTTGCGTCCCGACTAAAGACCGCCCGGTCCGTGGGATGCTTGACCGGACTCGAACGCGGCACCCTAGACGTATTGATAAGAGATTTTTTAGGTCATGGGTCGGGCAACGCCCACCTGATTCACGAACCCATGGCCCAGACATCGCTGGCTCAGGCGTCAAAAGCGCTTTTTAATCGCCTTGAAGTGCCTCGAGTCGATTTGAGCGAGGTGGATTACGTCCTCTCTTTGGGTGCTGATTTCTTGGATACTTGGATATCCCCGGTCGAGCTCTCCTACCAATGGGCCGAGGGCCATTCCGTATCGGCAAATCGCCGGCTGCAGATGGATTACCTGGGGCCGCGGCGCAATCTGACAGCCACGTCTGCTGATAGGTTTCATCAGGTAAGCAGCGCGGATATTGGGGACGTGGCAGCCCGCGTACTCGCAAGTGTCTTTGCCAGTAAAGGACGCGCCTTGGCCGGTCCTGAGGCAGGCATTGCAGGTTCCCTGATGGACAAAATCCGGCCCCTGCCCAAAGACAGCCCCCTTGCCGATCAGGTGTTGAAACCCGCTATCGATCGGCTGGTGCGCGCCAAAAAGGGCCTGGTGCTGTTTGGTGGGGCCGAGGCACTGGGGGCGAACGCCACCCATACCCACGCCATTGTTTTGCTCGCGAACTACCTGCTCGGAAATATCGGGACCGCCCTGAACTATGGCCTGGATTACGCCCTTGGGCATGTGCATCCTGAACAGCAGATAGCCCAGGAGCTGGAAAAAAGCGCCAGCGGGTCGCCCGAGGTGTTGTTGGTGGCCGGTGCAAATCCAATCCGCACACTGCCGGATCCCTTGGGCACGGCTCAGGCACTCAAAAAGACAAAATTTGTGGTCGCCTTGTCCCACACTGGGGATGAGATCACAGATGCGGCCGACGTTGTATTACCCGTGCATCATCCCCTGGAGTCCTGGGGGGATTACGCCCTGACCCGCAATATCGTCGGCCTGATGCAACCCGTGCGGGCGCCCCTGATGAACAGTCGTCACCTTGGGGATGTGCTCCTCGATGTGGCAGCGCGCGCCGGGCGGCCCGTTGCAAAGGGCACATACAAAGATTACCTGGTCTCGAGATGGTCAAAAGAGATATCAGTTCGGGACCAAGCGCTCGATCCTGGACCCGAAGTAGACCGCCCAGACGCCGGTGTGGACATATCCAGCCCCAGTCCAGCCAGTCGCCCCATTGCCCAGCTCAGTAAAGACCGATGGGAGCAGATGCTCGTGGACGGGGGCCTGTTTGAAAAAACATCCCAGCCAAGCGACCCGGTCGCACTCGCCCCTGGGGCCGCGCTTCCCGCGCGTTCAACCCCTAAAGTCGACAAAGATCGCCCCTATGACCTTATCGCTCCCCTTTCCCCAGCCCTGTACGACGGCCGGGGCGCCATATTGGATTGGCTGCAGGAAGTGCCAGACGCCCTGACCCAAACAGCCTGGGAGATCCCAATCGAAGTGTCACCTGACGTGGCAGAGAAGCATGGCCTGGGAGATGGGGATGTCATTACTCTCGAAAGTGCGCACGGCAGCTTGGCAGGCCCGGTCATCGTCACATCTGGTTTGATAGCAGGTACAGTGGCCCTCAGGCTTGGCGGTGGACAAGCCCGGGCGCGATACGCCGAAGCAACCGGAAACGCCCTCGCACTTTTGTCCAGGGTTTTTGACCCGATATCCGGCGAGCTCGCGCGGATCGGAACGCGGGTTTCGATCCGCCGGCAGGCATCGGGTGCGCTCACCAGCGTTATGGGCAGTCCCCGGTCTGAAGGTCGCCTGCTCGCCCTTTCCATGGGGCTCGACAACTACAAAAAGGGCCGGTTTCCCATCCTCACGCGCCACGGAGAAGTGTCGGCGGACAAGGCCGGCGACCCCAATAATACACATGCCCTGCCCATGCCCCACGAGGAAAAGGGCGGCACGCGGCCGGCAGATAACATGTACTCCCTCATGGAACACGCAGACCACCGCTGGGGCCTGGTAGTGGACCTGGATCGGTGCACCGGGTGCAATGCCTGTGCCGTGGCCTGCTATGCAGAGAACAACATCCCGGTCGTGGGCAAGGAAGAAGTGGCCTATGGCAGGGAGCTTTCCTGGATTCGCATCGAAAAGCACGTCTTTGGCCAGGGCCAGGGGGAACAGGTGCGATTTCTGCCGGTGATGTGCCAGCAGTGCGACAATGCGCCGTGTGAGACGGTCTGTCCAGTATTTGCCGCATCCCATACCACCGACGGACTCAACGCCCAAATCTACAACCGGTGCATTGGCACGCGCTATTGCTCGAACAACTGCCCCTACAAGGTTCGCCGGTTCAACTACTTTGACTATCCCCGGGAAAAACCAGCCAACCAGCAGCTGAACCCGGATGTTACCGTGCGATCCCGAGGGGTAATGGAAAAATGCACGTTCTGCATCCAGCGGATTCGAGAGGTGCAAAATCAGCGCAAGGCAATGGGCACGCCATTAAAAGATGGCGATATTGTGCCGGCGTGCGTGCAGACCTGTCCGACAAAGGCGTTGACCTTTGGGGATTTTAAGCAGCAGGAGTGGCGTATGTCTGTGCTCGCGCGGGATCCCCGCGGATATCGCCTGCTCGACTACATGGTCAACACGCGACCCGGTGTGGTTTATCTGCGCAAGGTCGATACAGATGCAACTGGGGTCAAAAACGGATGAGCCAAACCCACACGGCAGATCTCGGTAAGTTTTCCTATGCCAAGGTGGACCGGGATGTGCTCGGCACCTTGGGCATGCCTGGCAAGGCCTATTTCGCACTCATTCTTTTTTGTTTGGGTCTCACTGCCCTGGGAGGGGTGGCCTGGGTCCATCTCGTCTACACGGGCATGGGCGTCTCTGGCGTCAACAATCCCGTGGCCTGGGGATCGTTTATCACCACATTCGTGTTCTGGGTGGGTATTGGCCACGCGGGCACGCTCATTTCAGCGGTGCTGTTCCTCTTGCGAGTGCCGTGGCGAACCGCTATTTTTCGCGCGGCTGAGGCATCCACTATCTTTGCCGTGGCCACGGCCGGGATCTTTCCCCTGATTCACATGGGTCGGTTTTGGACCGTCTACTACACCCTGCCCTATCCAAACGGCCGGGAGCTGTGGCCAAATTTTCGATCCCCCCTCGTTTGGGACGTGATCGCCCTGACCACTTACCTCACGGTGAGCGCGGTGTTCTTCTACGTGGGTCTGGTGCCGGATATTGCCGCTGCCAGGGATCGGGCCAAGCCTGGGTATAAGAAATGGCTATTAAAAATCCTGTCCCTCGGATGGCTGGGATCGGTTCGCCAGTGGAAGCACTATGGCGCGGCCTACGTGCTGTTCGCTGCACTTGCCACGCCCCTGGTGGTCTCGGTGCACTCGGTGGTCTCCTGGGATTTTGCCATGAGCTCGGTACCCGGGTGGCACACCACTATCTTTGCCCCCTATTTTGTAGCAGGTGCCATTCTCTCGGGCCTGGCCATGGTTATCTGCATCCTGATCCCGGTCAGGCGCGTGTTCAAAGTCGAGCACCTCATCCGCATGTACCACCTGGAGGGCATGGCAAAGCTGCTCATCGCCGTGTCCATGATCGTGGGGTATGCCTATGGGGTCGAGTTTTTTATCGCTTGGTACGCGGGCAACCCGTTTGAGCAGGCCATCTTTATCGATCGGCCCACTGGCGACTATGCCGTGCAATTCTGGATCATGGTGGTGTGCAACGTGGTGGTGCCGCTGTTTTACCTGTTCAAAAAGGTGCGCACGAGTCTCGCCGGCCTGTTTTGCGTGGCCCTGCTGGTCAACGTGGGCATGTGGTTCGAGCGCTTCAACATCATTGTGACGTCCTTAAGCCACGAGTTCATGCCCCATACCTGGGGCAACTACAGCATGACCTGGGTGGAATACGCCATCTTGGCCGGATCTTTTGGCCTTTTCTTTTTATTGTATTTGTCCTTCATTAAAGTACTGCCCGCCATCTCAGTGGCCGAGGTCAAGGAGTCCATGCCTCATCCGACAAAAATGGCGACAAAAGAGGGCCACTGATGAGGTCAGGTGCCGACATATCCAGCGGTGTGGTGGGCACGTTCGCCCACGTGGACCTTCTCGTCGAAGCGGTTAAAAAGGCCAAGGCGCGCCGCCTCGATGTGGTGGATGTGTTCAGCCCGGTGCCGGTGGAATCCATCGCCCACCTGATCTCCCCCAAAAAGAGCCCAGTGCGGTTTGTCACCTTTTTGGGCGGGCTTTCCGGGCTGGTCGGCGGGCTGGCCCTCGGCATATTGACCGCGATGATTTGGAACATCGTGGTGGGGGGCAAACCAGTGACCAGCCACGTGCCGTTCGTGGTGGTGGCCTTTGAGGGCATGATCCTCTTGGGCGCCCTGGCCACGTTTGCCGCGCTGCTACTTTTCGGTCGCCTGCCGTTTACAAAGTTTCCGGGCAAGGCCTATCAGAGCGAGTTTTCCTTGGACCGATTCGGCCTCTGCGTGGGGTGCCGATCGAACGAAGTCGACGACGTGACCGCATTTTTGACCGACATGGGCGCGGTGGGCGTTCGCCGCTTAGACGACGAAAAAGGAGCGGCGAGATGACCCGAGGGTCCCTGGTTTCAGCTGTCTTGGACGGGCACGCGCCCGAACAGGCAAAGACGACCACCCGGTTGGCCGTGGGGCTCGCAATCGCGGGCGCGATTGGGCTCGGCCTTGGGTTTGTCGGCGTAGGAGATCCCGGTGCTGGCTGGGCAGGTCTGCTCACCGCCACGGTTTTGGTTATCGGCCTGGCAGCAGTGGGGCCCTTGCTTTCGGCCATCTTTCAAATGACCGGCGCAAAATGGGGCCGGGTATACCTGCGTTTGGCAGAGGGCAGTGTGGTGCTCATGCCTGTGGGCCTCATTGCCCTGGTCGCGCTCATGGCCGGAGGGAACGCGTATCTCCCCTGGGTTCACGAGCACCCGCACGTTGGGGGCAAGGCCATCTGGCTCACCCGGGGATTTTGGGACGCCCGGGTGCTCGGGTTGCTCATCGCGGTCTATGCCGTGGGTCTCGCCCAGGTGCGCCTGTCCGTGCGGCGGGATTACTGCCTAAAAGAGGTCCGGGACCGAATCACTGGCCGGATTGCTGGGTTTTTCTCCCGAGGCATTACCAACGCCAATGCCGAAGCAGAAAAAGCGCGGTGTACTAAAAACCTGGCCGTGCTCTCCCCTATCGTGGTTATTGTTTATGGGGCTTGTTTTTCCATGCTCGGTATCGACCTCATCATGGCGCTCGAGCCGGATTGGTTCTCGACCCTGTTTGGCGCGTGGTACTTTATCGGCAATGTGTTCTTCGGCCTGGCCCTGCTGGCGATCGGTAGCGCAGCATATGTGCGCAAGACCGGCCTGAGCCGCTTTTTCACGCCAGCGCGTCAGGGAGATATGGCAACCCTGCTGCTCGCGTTTTGTCTGATCAATGTGGACTTTTTTTGGAATCAGTATTTGACTATTTGGTATGCCAATCTGCCAGAAGAGACCTTCTACCTGATCGAGCGGACCGTGGATCAAACCCTGCCGTGGCGGTATCTCTCCTTTGTCTCCTTGGCCGCGTTTTTTCTGATACCGTTTCTCGCCCTGCTCATCCGCAAGGTAAAAATACATCCGCTCATCCTGTCTGCAATTTCGCTTATCGCCATTGTTGGCGTGCTCTTAGCCCGTTTCATCGAGATAGCCCCACCCCTCTTGCGAGACGGTCCATTGAGCGGCAATAGCGCTGTTGTCGGGCCCCTGGCCGCGACCGCGTTGATATTGCTCGGACTGCTGGGTGCGGGCCTGTTGCTCTACAAAAAATGGCTCGTCGCCGTGCCTGTGATGCCCGTGAATGACGACGTCTTTATTCGCGAATTCACCGAGGAGGCAGGCCCATGAGGATCAGTGCCGGGACAATAAAGGCGCGTCGACTCCGGGGCGGTGCGTGGGGTCCCCTCATGGTGATCCTGTTCGCGGGCACGGTGCTGGCCATGCTCTACGGCATCTACCGCTATCCGATCCATCACGGCCGGACCTACGGCCATGGGGTGCGGTTCAATCAAGCCATGTTCGGCCCCCGCCTGGAACAGCCCATTGCGTTTTCCCATCGACTGCACGTTACAGACAAGGAAATCGACTGCTATTACTGCCATCCCTATGGAGAGCGCTCTCTCAACGCAGGACTGCCCTCGGTTGACAAATGCCTGGGGTGTCACGAATATATCATTCCCGAACACGAAGAGATTTTGAAACTTAAGCAGTACCGCGAAGAAGATGAGCTCATACCGTGGCAGCGGGTCTACTACAATCCAGACCACGTGTACTTTCCCCATTTCAGGCACCTAAAGAAGAACGTGGCGTGCACAGAGTGCCACGGCGAGCTGGAGCGGGCTGACAGGCTGCACCAGGTCACGTTTTATATGGGCTTTTGCATCGATTGCCACCAGGAGAAAAACGCGTCCTTGGAATGCACGGCGTGCCATCAATGAGGCCAAGAGCGAGGTAAGATGCTGGGAATCGTCAACATACTCCTGCCCAACGACCCGGGAAGCGCGAGCAAAAGATTTTTTATTTCATCGGCTCTGTGGCTCTTTGTGGGTATCGCCGTAGCGCTCATCGCGGCAACCGAGTTGATCGCCCCTGATCTCTTGCCGGCAGACGCGAGGCTCACCTTTGGCCGCATGCGGCCGACCCATATCAACCTGGTTGTCTTTGGATTTTTGCTCTCTGGTTATTTTGGCGGGTTCCTCTACGTGGTGCCGGCAGTGTGCAGAACGCCGCTCTTTTCCGAACGACTGGCCAATTTTGCCGTGTGGTTTTGGAACGCGATTGTCATCGGCATTGTCTATGCCCTGCCCCATGGCTTTACCCAGGGTCGGGAATACGCTGAGTTGCCGTGGATATTGGACGTGGCCGTGCTCGCTGCAGTGGCTGTGCTCGCCGTGCTCGTGTTCGGCACCGTGGCCCGGCGCACAGAAAAGCTATTGTACGTAAGCGTCTGGTACACCGGAGGCGGCCTGCTGTGGACATTCTTCGTGTACGCCACGGGCAACGTGGTCTGGGAACCCAGCACGGGATCGTGGCTCGGCATGAACGACCAAATCTTACTTTGGTTCTACGGGCATAACGTGGTCGGTCTGGTGATTACACCCCAGGCCGTGGCACTGGCCTACTACATCCTACCCCGAGCCATGGGAAAGCCCCTTTACAGCCATACCCTGTCGCTCATCGGGTTTTGGGCGCTCATCGTCATGTACACCCACGTAGGCACCCATCATCTGATCCAGGCGCCTGCGCCTGAATGGCTCAAGGTGATATCCATCGTCAATTCGATCGCGCTCATCATTCCAGTGTTTGCATTTCTCACCAATATTTGGCTCACCGTGCGGGGAAATCTCACACGGATATTTGAAAACCCAGGGGCTAAATTCGCATTTGCAGGCACGGTGTGGTACTTTCTCACCTGCCTGCAGGGACCGTTTCACTCCCTGCCCAGCGTACAAAAGATTACCCACTTCACCCAGTGGGTCGTGGCACATGCCCACATGGCCCTGCTCGGGTTTGCCGGGTCCATCGCCATTGGGGGTGCCTATTTTATCCTCCCGGTGGTCACTGGGCGAAAACTCTATTCCGAGCGCCTGGCCGACGTCCACTTCTGGCTGACCCTGGTGGGCGGCATGGGGATTTTTGCGTCCCTGACCGCGGCCGGGCTGATTCAAGGAGAGGCCTGGCGAAACGGGGAGACCGTGTATCGGGTGCTCAGCGCCTTGGATACCTACTTCATCGTCAGGGGCATGTCGGGCGTGCTCATTATCGTAGGCGCCCTGCTCTTTGTGTACAACGTGCTGCGCACGGTTCTCGCGAGCAATCCTCAAGAAAAAGGGGCCGAAGGCCGGGCTGAGCGCGAGGTGACCGCATGATCCACATGAACGCAAAGGTCGTGGGCATCGGCACCTCTCTGCTCGTGGCGCTCATCTTTGTCCTCGTGGTGGTCGCTCCCACCTATACCAATCCCGAATCCCACGTCCAGTCAGCCAATTATCGGCCGCGGACAGAACAAGAAGAGCGGGGTCGAGAGATCTACATCACCCATGGGTGCCAGTACTGCCATTCCCAGTACATTCGCACCGTGGATTGGGGGCTCGGCGCAGAGCGCCTGGCTGAAGCCGGCGACTATGCCGGGGAGACCGCCCCCCAGCTCGGGTCGATTCGCAACGGCCCGGATCTATCCCAGCAAGGCGGGGAACACACCAATGATTGGCATGCGGCCCACTTCTACAATCCCCGGTGGACCCGACCCGAATCATTTATGCCCCCGTTTCCGTATTTTACTGACCAGGAACGCCAGGAGATCACCGCATACGTACAGAGCCTTGGGGGAAAGATGGCTGATTTCCGCATGGCCCGGCAGTACAAATGGCGCGACCCGGCCATCGCAGCCTATGAATCTGGGGTGGATAAAAATATCGAATGGCTTCACCGGCACGTGCCAGAGGGCTGGCTAAACGTCCCCAATCCCTATCCCATCACTGAAGTGAGCCGGCTTCGCGGGGCGACCGTCTACCAACGCCACTGCCTGGGGTGCCACGGCCCGGTGGGAGATGGCCAAGGACCTGCGGTGGCGTTTATTTATCCCCCGCCGTTTAACTTTACCACCCTCAGGCGCCACGGCCTTGAAGGGGGCGCCACTGGCGGCATGCTATACTACCAAATCATGAACGGCATTACTGGCACGGCCATGCCCTACTTCAAGCGGGAGCTGGAGAGCGAAAAGATCTGGGATGTATCCAACTACGTGGCCGAGCAGTTTATCGGGCTCGTGGACGCGAATACTGAACCGAGGGGCATCGACGCTGCGTTCGAGCCCCCGGTCCCGGTCAAAGGAGAATAGGCCTGTGTTTGTTCCGTTGTGGCTGATCTTTCTGGCAACTGGTCTCATCATGGCTGTTGCCACGGTGGTGTGGGCCGTGCGCACCAACCAGTTCGAAGATCAGCAACGGGCGCGGTTCATTCCTCTCCGTGGGCTCGACCACGAGGCGTTGACCCGTCGGCCGAGCCAACGGTTTTGGGCGCATTACGCGGGCATGTGGGCCGTGGTCGCCATGGGCGTGGCAGCCATGGGCGCCGCCCTTATACTAACCGTGAAGGGTTTTATTAATTAATAAAGGAGCGGGCAATGCCACCTTATGATTGGATACATCTCGAAAACACCTGGTGGGTATTTGGCGGCGGTTTTATCATTACGCTTGCGATCATACTGGCCAGGTCGAGCGCGGTGATGAGCTTTTCCATGCGCAAGCAAACAGAAGAAGCATTAGAAAACGAAACCCATCACTTCGCAGGTATTGTGTCCGAACAAAACAGGCCTGTACCTGTGTTCATCTGGCTCGTGGGGATTGGGTTTCTGGCCTGGGCCGTGGGATACACTATTTTTTCGGGGAAACATGGGCTCTAGCACCACAGCACTAAAGCGCGCCTATCGCAACGCATGGATCTTGCTGGCGCTTGTATCAGCGGCGGTGGTAATTTTTTTCGCGTTCACCCTAAAGACCAACCGCACCCCGCCGCCGCCGTCCTGGGACATGGGCAATGTGCCGTTTGTACCGGCCAGCTCGACGTACGCCAACGGCTATTACAGCCCAGTGGACGACGCGCCCAAAAAAGAGGAATAAGCCGTGAGAGTTTTCCTTGCCCTTGCATTGAGTTTTATGATCGTCGCCTGCGAAGAGGGGGACTGGTTAGGGCCAGTAGAGCGGGGATTGCGAGCCCTTGTCAACGGCTGGGACATGTGGGCCACAGACGCAGTGCGCCCTTACGAAGATCCCATGCCCGAGCTCGTACCCGGCACCGTCCCCACAGAGGATCGATTCAGCTTCCAAGTGGGTCAACAGCACCTAAAAGAGATAAAAGCCAATGACCTCCCGAGCCGAGCGTTAACGGCCTATCGTCGCTACTGCCACCACTGTCACGGAAAAAACGGTGACGGCCGGATCATCGTGGGAGAGAGCCACGAGTTCAAGCCACCGGATCTCAGAAGCCCGGACATCCAATCAAAGACCGACAGAGAGTTGTTCGAGCACGTCAAAACCGGTGGCGACCTGATGCTGCCGTTAGCAGCCACCTTGAGCCCGTTGGACATACTGCTCACTGCACACCACATTCGAACCTTAAAGGATCGTCCATCCAAGCCCTACTATCCTGTCAGAGACGCAAAGCCGATCCGTTAGTAAATCCCAACAACTTTACACCACATCTGAACATGAGAACGGGCATCGGACGCGACCTGATTGACGGATTGGGGCTTTTCGTCAATCAGTCCGACGTCCTTCTTGGTCGGCTGATACGTATTTCGCGTTCCTTTGGTGGGGTGAGTAGGTCTTGAAGTTGGACTTCAAGCAAGTTCGCGAAACGGACTAACGAACGAATAGTCAGATTCTCTCGACCACCTTCTACGCGCTGAAGATATTGTGCTGTGATTCCAGCCAGCTCAGCGAGTTGCTCTTGAGTCAGCTCTCTTTCTGTTCTTAGCTCGGCAATTCTGCGGCCGATATCGAACAAAATTTCATCAGTCTCAAGGCTCTTCATAAACGCGAGTTTAGAGCAATCGCTATTTTTAAAACCAAACATATAAGTTTGTGTTATAGAGCCTATTAAAAGACAGAACCGCGCAGTCAAAAATCATTAATTATCGCACACGGAGACAGAGATGACCAACTCCCCTGAATCTTTTACCGCTTCTGATGAAACTGCGACAGAATCCGAGTACCTACGACTGTGGTCGGGTTTGGGAATGGATTCAGCTCAATAGGAATGGTACGTCCCCTTATCCTCTATATATCGTTTAAACCTTGACACAAGAGAGCCGGGACTTACCCTTTCTTCATATATGATGGCGGGACGTATGAGACTTAAAGCCCGTCATCGACCACGATCAACCGTCGAGGGACAGGAAGAGAGAGGTTTGATATGAATTTTTTGCACAAGGGATATGTTTTGATTCTCGTTGTTCCGGTTTTGGTGATCCTCAGTGGTTGTAGCGATCAGGAAACGAGTGAGTATGGACAGATAGACAACGCTTTGATGGAAGATAGGGTCGACGAGTTGAGAAGGCAAATCGTGACGATCGCGGAGGATAACACGGATCGTCTCGACAATATCGATGATGTCCGAGCAGAGCTCGAACCACTCATTGATGAGCTTGGGCTCTACTTCAACGAGAATCGTCCAGCAGATGAAATCGACATCACTCGAGGAATATGGAAAAATATATGGTTCGATGATAAGGATATCGGTGGACCAAGCGACTTTTTCGACCTTGACCGGAACAATATCTACCAGGTCATTGAAGATGGCTACTACTACAATGTCTCGGAAAACAGCATTCGTCTGTTTGGCGATCGAGTGACGATTCCTGTCAATTCGTATCTTCGTGGCGACTACCAGATCATCGATGCCGCAGATGATACAAACGTTGGACAGCCCCGGTTGAACGTTGTCGACCTTGAGTTCGTGGACAACAGGCTCCGGCTCGGTCGGCTTCCTAGGGATATACCACTAGACGAGCTCGCAGATCGCGTCGACTCACGAAGCATTGCTTCGATCCCTGTACCTGGCCCCATTGGAATCACTGGTGAGCTTTGGAATCTCTACATTGACGAGGAGTTACGAATCAGCGCTGGGAGCCAAGATGGCGATCCAGGAGTGACCGATCTCTACATTCTCCGTCGAGCGGAGTATGCAGGAAACCTTCTACCCTTCGAGTAGTTTTACGTCCTGGGTTCCATCGTTGAGAACGATTTATTCTATCGAACCGCTGTTCTCGAGCTCTTCACGTCTTCCCACCAAGCATGGACGAAGTTGACGAAGTGACGAAGGGGGTCTGGAACGCGCTCGGAGCATAATCCAGTGCTCCGACAAGTGTAAGTTAAGCAGCATAAACGCCCCTTCGAAAAGCTGACCCATTAACACGCTGCACACCGAGGGTATAGGATAATGAACGAATTGTTACCCCAAAGGGGTGCTCCATACCCAGCCCAGGGCAAAGCCGGCCGCAGGCCGCGACGCCCTGGGGAATGAAACAAACCAAAAAACAAAGCCCTGTATGGGCGCTCCATCGGCTTATGGTTTGCCGTTTGCCCCACACTGCCCTCTCTATTCAATGGGACGCCCCTACGGGGCTTATCTAATGCCATTCCTTTATAAACCCAGCGCGTTGGGGAGAATTGGGGACAGGAGAATTGGGGACACAGTTTATTTAACGAAATCCCGATGCGATACTAACGGGACTGTTTTGGGATTTCTGAAGATCTCAGTGGATATTATGTGTACCTTCGGTAAGGGTGCATGAAACCAAGTTAATGTCAGAGTAGATTAGGGCCTGTCTTCAAATTCATGCGAGCCATAATCTGATACAAGCGAAGTGGACAAACCCGAGGTAGTTTACAGCGTGTTTTTCGTAGCGAGTGGCAATTCTTCGGTAACGCTTGAGTTTGCAAAATAAGACCTCCACC
>JASJCT010000024.1 GCA_030065855.1 Myxococcota bacterium | reverse complement strand
TAACCCCCTTTTTCAAGGGGGAGATCCTTTACCCGGCATAAAAATAGCAAAAATCGCGACATTTGCCCTTAACCGAATGCCATTGCCCTTTGCCAAAGGGGGAGGCCTTTTACCCGACATTGCAGACTGGACAAAGCAGCAGGTAAACAATGGATGTATTCGAAGCGATTAAGACGAGAAAAAGCGTGCGACGTTATCTCGAAAAACCCGTGGAGCAAGAAAAAATTGACCAGATATTTGAGGCCGCGCGCATTGCACCCTCTGCATCCAACCGACAGGAATGGCGGTTTGTCATCGTTAAAGACAGGGACATGCGCAGCAGTATCGCAGCTGCAGCCTTCAATCAGAAATTCGTGGCCAAAGCCCCGGTGGTGATTGTCGCCTGTGCTGACACTGACAACCACGTCATGGCCTGCGGCCAACTGAGCTATCCAATCGATGTGAGCATTGCTCTTGATCACATTTCACTGACCGCGGTCGCACTGGGGTTGGGTACTTGCTGGATAGGCGCTTTTGACGAAGCAGTGGTCAAATCCCTGCTCAGGATACCGAACAAAATTCGAGTAGTGGAGCTAATGACGTTGGGATATCCGACCGACCCCTTGCCAGGTGTCAAAAGCCGGTTGCCACTAGACGCCATTGTAAAATACGAAACGTGGTGATGAAACCTGAGATTTATTGATCAATTCAAGTAGTTAGAAGTAGCACTGGTGGGCTTGATACTCCACGCCATTTATCAAGATGCTGCCCCTTCCATCGCATCTTTTACTCGCCCCGCCGCACACGTCTTCCCTGAGACTGTTTCCGTTGATCACACCTCTCAGCAGCCTATCACTGGCAATACAGCATCCAGTGTAGTAGCTAGCGCCCAATTCATACAGCTCACACGGGGAAGAGCTCTCTGACAGGTCGGGGCAGTTTATTGTCTCCATATCGGTGTCGTCTTCAAAGGGAAACTCCTTTTCAGTGTCGTTTAAATCAATATTGGCTTCATCAAAGGTTTCCCCGTCTGTGCAGTTTTCCGGAAATGTTTCCGTATCCGTGTCTGTATCCGTGTCCGTGTCTGTATCCGTGTCCGTGTCTGTATCTGTGTCTGTATCGGTATCCGTGTCTGTGTCTGTATCGGTATCCGTATCTGTATCTGAATCCGAATCGCTGTCTGTGTCCGTATCGCTATCACTGTCTGAATCCGAATCGCTGTCTGAATCCGAATCACTGTCTGAATCCGAATCACTGTCTGAATCCGAATCGCTGTCTGAATCCGAATCGCTGTCTGTGTCAGTGTCGGTGTCGCTGCTCCCGGTATCGTCATCACCAGAGCAGTTCACACCGCAGATCGATACCAGGGCAAAGAGTGTCAACACTAACAGCCTAATAATACTTCCCATTCTGAAATTCTCCTTTTTTCTGGTCATTTCCCAGTTTTCATGCCTAATCGAACCTCTATTATACGTCAATGATTTTTTGTCTGCGATGAATTTTACAATGCTGAATGCCAAATCATTTATTGGCCATGATCAACGGCTTGACCGATTGCCCACAATATGAAATCAGAACCAAGATAGCCATGCATGCAAATGTCAACATCTTTATGCTGGTGACAGTACTATGTGGACTAACCCCCGGGATCGCGTCAACCAATAGCCTAACCCCGGCAACCAGGAGTGGGCGTCACCTTCCAGAGAAGCGCACTGTGGACGTTCGCATGGACGCGGTCGGTATCTATGTGCCTAGGGTCGAGGCCCTATCAAATGGCAATACCCGTATTTTCGGAGGCACCCTCATTTGGAACTACCGGCTGGGCGATACTATCGGGGTATTTGGTCAGCATATGCTGTCGACAATGGGCTGGAAGAATATCTCCTTGCTCGCCTTTGGTCATGAAGTGGGGACCCGATTTCATCTCGGCGACTACCTGGCATTTGAAGCTGCCTATCTCGTTCATAGAATCGAGTACGAATGGGTGGATGGCGAGCCTTGGTCCATCGGTGGATTGCACGATCACGGCGTGGAAGTGGGGATGTGGGGCCATCTCAAGCCACTCGGTCGGTTGCACTTGGCAGGACACCTGTTCGGGCGACAGTTCTTTGAGCCGCCCTCTTCAAGCGCAAAGAGCTATACGACCCAGTTGGTTTTTGGCGCTGGCGTGCGGAGCAATTTTTCAGTGACCACTAAACACCAGATAGAGGTAGAGATTGCATTGCTCCGCGTTTATCGAGGCCCAGGACATCGGATAGGCACACCTGAAATCACCTGGAACACCTTGGGCACTGCCTTGTGGAGAACAGCGCTAGATAAGCGATTTGGCATCCACGCGGGTATGAGGGCGGCCACCCATTGGTGGTGCGGTAGCATTCCCATGCTCGAGCTTAAACGCTCTATGATCGACGAGCCCATGGTGGAGATATTTATCGGTATATATTTTTCGATATAGAGATCACCAATTATCTAGACCATTTTTAAACCGCAGGAGAGCCTTTTATCATCTCTGTAGCCATCATATTACGCAGTTTTTTTAAACTGTAGGAGCATTTTTAGGTTATATTCCAAACAGTTCATTCCGTCTTTAACCTAATTTTACTCTATTTAGTCCAGCCGCCACATCAGATTTTTTAAACCACTTAAATCATCTTGGCGCTTCACATTCATGGTCACTTTAGCGTCTTTTATTTCACTATAGTGACTTGTTTTTTTTGATTTTTCTTCCCCCCTCGTGCTATAGTTAACCCAATGGGTTACAAGCAATTACACATACTAAAAATAGCAGCCATCGGGCGAAGGAAAGTTTTGATTTTGCAATATTCAAAACTAATAAAAGCTGCAATTCCGCAGCACAAGTCCAGGGAGGTTTTAAAATGACGAGATGGGCAATGGCAGCGTGGTTATTTTTAATGGCCGGGTGTGCGTGCGAGGAGAACGATTGGGATGGAACCAATTGGGATGATTCGCAAGAGACAGCAACCAAAGCAGAGGAGGCAGAAAAAACCAAGTGTGTTAGGTACGTGGACCAGGACGCAGAACCCGAGGGAGACGGAAAGTCTTGGACGACGGCTCACCAATCCCTTGAGTCGGCAATCGATGTCATCAACACGGGGGTCGACAAAACAAACCTCTGCGAGGTTTTGGTCAAGGGGGAGGCGGTCGATTCTGAGGCGTTAGCTACAAGCATCTCTCCAAATATCCGGGTGAAAGTGTACGACGGATTCTCAAGCAATGAGACACAGGTCCCAATTGCTAAGCGAAGAGCACCTGTGTTTGACTCTGGTGCCGTTCCTATAGATAGAGAAGAATCGATGATTCAGGGTCTAGAACATCACACTATTGCTTATATCACACAGAGCGACACAGGCAATTTAACTGCCTTCACTGCGGATAAAGACATCCTTTACCCCCAAAATGCTCTGCGAGGTGAACTAGAGTGCCCTGATTCTTTTATGAATATCTGCGCTAATTCGTTTATCGTTGATGGTCGTGGGGGCTACCGTGATGTTCATGTGGGATATTCTAACAAACTTATGGATTTGATGGTTTGGGGTAAAATAAATACTACTGAGTCAGACCTTGTAAATAATCTCGGCAGAGCGGCGATTGGATACTGCGGCCATGCTGACTATGCGGCATTTGCGCATTACGACCAAAACAACACAACCAGTTATGCCCTGCTACAGCATAGGCTTGGGCACACGTATCTAAATGCCGCATCTGGTAGAGAGATGTTATTCAGAATAGGAAACCAAGACAAAATGCGCCTAAAACCAAACGGCAATTTCGGCATAGGTACAACGACGCCTGCTGCTAAGTTAGAAGTCGCAAAAACCGCGTCTAGCGCTAACGAAGATGCGATTCGTATTGGAGTGGATGGTGAGAGAAGATCTGCGATTACCTTTTATGACGATGATGCGGAGACTTCCCAGTGGTTCAAAATACAGTGGAACGCCGCTGGAGAGGATCTTCATTTTGGGCACTACGACACCGCAGACATAATGACGATTACTAATACAGGCCGAGTAGGGATTCGAACAACATCTCCAGACCATGAATTATCTGTGCACGGCACAATTCAAGCCGAAGAAGTTATCGTAGAACAGTTTTCAGCTGACTATGTTTTCGGGGACAATTATGATCTCTGGTCCCTAGATGAAGTAGAAGAATATATCGAGGAAAACAGTCATTTACCTGGTATCCCATCTGCTGAAGAGACCGCACAGGAGGGTGTTTCTCTAGGAGATGCAAATGCTCGCCTGTTGCAAAAAATCGAAGAGCTGACCCTGCATTTGATAGCTCAAAACAAGCAAATGATAGCCCAAAGCAAGCGAATTTCTGAGCTGGAACAGCGGATTGCACGGGGAAACAACTAAGCCTCGCAACGGCGACAAGAACATTGAAAGGCAACAACCTTTCAAAGATAAGGAGTTGCAAGGATGAAAAAAATAAATCAAAAACCGTCCTTTCGCTGTTGGTATTCGCGACATATAATTCTATCAATGCTATTTATGCTTTCCTGCATTCTCCCAACATTACGGGCGCAGGCGCAACATTTCAACGAGGCCTCTGCTGAATGCGGAACCAAGTCTCCTCCGATCGAAGAACAGCGCATTATAGAAAAAGAGTTTCGAGATAAAATATCGGATATGCTAGGGACTTCTCATACACAGAGAGCAGCAGACTGGGACGATTCTGTTCAAATGATCGGCCCTGATCGCCTCGAAATACCAGTTTATGTTCACTTCATGGATGCCGATATACAATGGGAATATTTAAGAGATTGGGTGCGCGATGGCATTAATAATTTAAATTATAATTATTTCGTTAATACTTGGTTTAAATTTTTAGAATATGATATTGAATTTCACGAGAGAGGAGAAGGTGGAGATGATCCAGTGAATCCGGATCACTGGTATGATGACGTAAACGCATTACAACACGCTGTTAATCCAAGCAGGATCCTCAATGTATATGTAGTATGGCAAGTTGAAGGTAGTACAGTGGGAGCCGGAACTTTTCCTTGGAAATTTAAGGACTATTATAGTGAAAGAGAGCATTCTCAATACGATCGAAGACAGGGTCTTTTTCTGGAACGATGGAATGGTGGAGATGTTGTTCTAAAAACATCTACATTTCCTCACGAAATTGGTCATTGGTTAGGCCTATATCATACTTTTCAAGGAGGATGTGACGAAATTGAGGGAGACTGGGTTGACGATACACCGGCTGAAGATGGCGAAGGATGCTCTCCTAGGGATACATGTCCAAATCTCACCGGGATGGATCCTGTAGAAAATCTAATGACTTACCTCGGTGGCGATGATGATTGTAGAGACTGGTGGTCAAATGGACAATTGCAGCGTGCGAGAAATGCTGTTTTGCGGTATCGGCATGAACTTCTGCCAGCAGATCTCGATGTATCAACCCTGCCCGAAATAGCAAATGGTGATTACAATACAACTGAAGGCATTTACATGAGCAACGCGATCGTTGCCACAAGGCAAGATATCCATAATTCCTCTACAGCGATTATAAGTCAAAAAGCTAATGTGAAATTTCAAGCATATAATCACAGCAATGGCCGGATACGCCTTTCTCCAGGCTTTCATGCTCAAAATGGTAGTACATTCAAGGCCCAAATAATGGATACTCCAGATCCTCCACAATGCCCAGCACTTCTCGAACCTTGTGAATCACTCTCTGATCCGAATGATTACATTTGTATAAATCCCGAAAGATATCACTGTTGCGCGACCGAAACAACGTCTCGAGGCTGCCGCAATGGTACCACTTGCTGTCCATCTCTTCCCTTTGGCGAGGTAATAGGATGCTGTGAACCTGGATTTCAATGTTGTGGTGATGGGAACTGTGCTCCTATTTGCCCGTAGAAATACCTGCAAGCTTTCGACAATTCAGGAAGATGCAGACGAATCTTTTAAAAAAGCAATGCATATGATAAATTATTAAGCACCAAAAAATAGGTTTGTTGAGGAGGACCTCATGTATTGTTTGTTAAAAAATTGCCTGACCATAAAGAGTAGAAAAAGGTCAGATTTTATCTGGCTTGGTTGCTGTTCTATTGGAGTTTTGATGGCTTGTGTTACCTGCCACAATCCTCCGGATAAAGATGAGCTTTGCAGCAACTGGATGTGTTGGACTGAATTAGAAAATGGCCAGGTTGAATCTCCCGAACCTGGCATTTCACCAACCATGAATGCGATCTGCTCGTCAGGTGAGGAGGATGAAGGTCCGACTGTGATTGTAAGCAACCTCGCTGCGAAGGTCACTCTGGATTTTGATTTTGATGTATCCACACCTGAATTCAGGGTCGCCGAAGGATTGATAAATGTACCTCTTGATTTACAAAA
Source organism: Myxococcota bacterium (assembly GCA_030065855.1). GTDB lineage: Bacteria > Myxococcota_A > Polyangia > JAAYKL01 > JAAYKL01 > JASJCT01. The sequence goes on along the minus strand of JASJCT010000024.1, from coordinate 48,320 downwards.
CTATTTCATAGGTCCACCAACAATGGATATTAAGCGGATTTCAAACGCAGTTGGCGATTTGACTGAGAATGAGATGTCCTTTGAGCTAGACGCTTTAAAAAAAACATCTGAGGGATACAGTTTTCACTTAGAATGGTCTGATTCGGCAGCTATGATAAAAACAACTGTCTCTTTTGATATAGTGTGTGATGACGGGTCTTCAAAGTCCGTAGAATCAGCGACCTATTTGAGATGGTGTCACTTAGATGAATACTCGGACAAAGAATCGAGCGAGAAAGGTTGGGTCAGCTCTGGTGGAGCCTGTTTTTGGTGTTCCTACGGAGTGTGTCAATGATCCAATGATCCTCAATGCGGGCCCCAATACGGCCCCAATTCGGACCCCAATTCGGACCTGTGAGATATTTATTTCTCTCGTTCGAAAATTGACCGGATTGGCTGGATGATACGATGGACACTCAGAATCGGGATGCCGATCTTAGACATGCGCAATGAATTTCAGAGAAATCGATAGCAATATCTGGAAATCCAGAGCTTAACGCTTGTTGTTCTTAGATTCAGGACGCACCGATCCTGTAAGGGAACCGGATTGGGTGGTTGGATACGCTGTTCCTTATGCTATGCCGCAGCGCAAATGTCCGGCGGCTTGAACGAGCCGCGGGGAAACTCGATGTTGCGAGCGCCCCGCTGCCACATGCCTGATGCGTACCAGTATTGGTCTAGAAAATTCCCAAGGGCTTCCCGATAGTCTTCTGCTGCCTCTTCGGTCGCTGCGTGACAAATGGGTTGCCGGGTCCGGACAAGGGGTGTCTTGGGGGTGTCCCGGGGATCGACCTTGGCCAATTTGCGAGGCCCCATGGCGGGCCGACCTTGCCGCTCCCGCTCCTCTCGATACTGGGCCTCGTGCTTACGCACTTCTCTTCGAAAGTACGCCTGGCGTTTGTGTTCAGACATCTGCTCCCATCCAGGAAGCGGACTGAGCTTCACACGCACCGCCTTAATGTACGCTTCCGGCTTCTTTCCGCTCTTCAATCCTCCGGCTTTGTGCCAGGCCGTCCAGTCGATATACCGGAATTGCTCAACCTCGCCAGTGGCGAGCTGCTGGTAGCTAGAATACCCTTTCCAATGGGCGACCCTGTCCACCAGCCCATCTTTTGCTGGATTCGTTATTGCATAAAACAGCTGCTGCTCCAGACTCGTATTATCTACGGCTTCGGTCGACCGATTACGAGATGAAAAGAGGGCGCCTTCCCGGCCATAGTATTTATTGATGCCTCTTGCGACCAACGAGTTGAACATCTGATGGAACCTGGCCACAGCCTGGATATGTTCAGGCGCATCAGAGATAGGCGCGATGAGGTCATGCTTATGGTTAATATTGAAGTCGAGACAAAACAACTTTACAGGATACTTCTCCAGCGCCCTGCCTGCGGATGCCCCGATAATCTGGCGCACTTGTTCGTCCGGCTTGAACAGGAAGCATCTATCAACAGTCCGTTGGACCTCACAATAGACAGCATCGGCTTTAATCCATCTGGGTCGATCTCCCATGGCAATTTCCTCCTTGTTGCCCTCCTATCGGACAAGGAGAAAAAATGTTTCCAACTTAACCGGCCAAAATGAAGAAAAATTTATCTCAGAGGCCCGGATTGGGGCCTCAATACGTGTGTCATATGGCGGGTAAACTGATCGCTCCGATAGCACCAGGTGTTATCATTACAAAAAAATAAAGTAAAGTATTCTTCTGACAACGACCAACCATTTTACTCTCGTAATTTAGAAGGATTGTTCGATGGCAGAAGAATGCGTCTCTCTTAATATTGACAACAAAGTACGGATCAGAGGAGTGCCACTTCTATATCAGTGAGGCCGCTATGTGACAGTGGCTGAGAAGGTGGGTATAGAAAGAAATTGACTCACTCAGCTATCGTAGGTGCTGAGAAGGTGGGTATAGAAAGAAATTGACTCACTCAGCTATCGTAGGTATGATTGACCATACTAGGTCTACTTGGTCTATTTAGACCATAAAGAGGTATAGGTATAGACAATGGTTATCGTTAATATATCAGAGGCAAAAACCAATTTGTCCAAATTGGTCAATTTGGTTCACCATGGCGAGCGCGTTGTCATTGCTAAAAATAATCTACCGCTGGTCGAACTGGTCAAACACCTTCCCGAAGGCAAGCGTACCCTAGGGCTTCTCGAAGGAAAAATAGACATCCCAGATGACCTGATTGGCGAGGATGCCGAAATTAATGAGATGTTCTACGGCCCTGATGAAGCGCAACGATGAAAATCTTGATCGATACGCACATTTTTCTCTGGGCCTTGGGGAATGTTTCCAGACTGAGTGCTGAACGCCGCGAGGCCCTCGAAATGCCGACAAATACCGTTTATGTCAGTGTCATTTCGATGGCCGAGTTGATGATCAAAGCGTCCGTGGGCAAATTGACCGTAAATTTTGATCCATTGGATGGGGCTAAAAAAAGCGGCTTCGAACTGATCGACTTTAGTTGTCCCCACGCTATCACCCTCGGCACCCTGCCACTGCATCACCGAGATCCATTTGACCGAATGCTCATCGCTCAGGCAATCACTGATCACCTGTACCTGATGACTGATGATGAGGCGTTTAAACAGTACGAATGCAAGATAGCATAACTTTGGGCTTGCTTATTCGCTGCACTTTGCTACATTTATAGCAAAGTGCTACAGTGGCACCCAGGAGGTACCATGGCCAGTCCAGTTAGACTTGATGCAGACCTAGTAATGGCTGCTGAGCAAGAAGGCAAACTACAGAAACGATCGGTTCCCAAACAGATCGAATACTGGGCCGAGCTAGGCCAGGCCGTGGAGCAGGTGATCGATATCACCGATGTATTGGCCATCGTACAGGGCCTGAAAAAGGTCACGGTCACACCGGTCTCTTCCCCACCAATCGACCCTCTCGAAGTATTTGACAAGCTGGAACGCGCGCGCAATAGCGGCGCCTTGAGCAAGCGGGTCACCGACGCGGCGGTCTACTTTGAGGCCAGTCGCACCAATCCCGGTCTGCTCGACCGGGTCGACACCGCCACTGGTGAACGCCTGACCGGTCAATTTATCGACGGTATATTCACCGTCATCCAATGAGCCCGAAAAAACAGCTGTGGCTGCTCGCAGGTGGCAATGGCTCGGGCAAATCCACGTTCTACGAGCTGTTTTTAAAACCAACGGGCATTCTCTTCATCAATGCCGATCTGATCGCTAAGAGAATCGATCCCCACCAAGGCCCTAACGTAGGATACCAGGCCGCTACCATCGCCGAACGGTTTCGCAACGAGCTATTGGAACAAGGCGTCTCGTTCTGCTTTGCAACCGTATTCAGCCATCCATCAAAAGTGGATTTTACTGCCCGGGCCAAGGCGCGAGGGTACCACGTCATCCTGGTCTACATCCACCTGTCGACCCCCCAGCTCAACGAAGCCCGGGTATGGCAACGGGTCAGCAAGGGAGGGCTCTCGGTGCCTCGGGAAAAAATTTACACCCGGCTGCCGCGCACTGTGAATCACATCGCCACTGTGTTGAATCTGGTGGACGAGGCCAAGTTGTTGGACAACTCGTCCACTGAAAATCCCTACTTGCCCGTCGCGCAAGTGGCCAGGGGCCGAAAATCAATTTTGATCGCTCCCCTCCCCTCCTGGGCCAAGGAGATCCTGGCACAGATGCCATAACCGCCGACATTGGTTCACAATAAAGGACGCACACAGATGGGATGGGCCGCGTTAAGCCATTGCAGGGATGTGGCCTTAGGGTATAGTAAGCGCACGATGATGAAAGATGTTCCAGTGGGGCCTCGGAATTTGAGGTGCATGTTGATGATCCAAGCAGCCCTGGTGCTGGCTTGTGGAAATGCGACGCGAAACATCAAGGAAGGGGATGTGGAAGATCTCTTATCGCCGACAAAAACACCGGAAAATGTTCCCCTGGCGTCTCAATCGCTGATGGTTGAAAAAATCGAAACCACACTGCACCCACAAAAGGACACCTACCGCATTGGCCCGAACGATGTCCTAAACATCAGTGTTTTGGGCCATGAAGAGGTCTCTTCGACCCGGGACTTTAACCGGGGCATCGTGGGCACTGTCGTAAAAAAGGACGGCAACATTTATTTGCCGATTGTGGGAAAAGTGCAAGCAGTGGGCTTTACGGTTGAGGCGTTCCACGATATTTTGCGCGACCATCTCAAGACTTACATTAATGATCCCCAATTCGTTGTGGATGTACTACAGTACGAATCACAGAAATTCTATATTTTGGGAGAAGTCAAATCCCCTGGCGCATTTCCAGTGGATGGGGACACATCCCTGCTGGAGGCCATCGGCCTTGCCGGAGGTGTGAATCCCGAAGGTAGCTTGGAGCGCGCGTACGTCGTGAGAGACCGCCGACTCTTGCCCATCAACCTCGCGGATTTACTCCTTCGCGGTGACACGAGCCGCAATATCTTCATGCGCCACCAGGACTTGGTCTATGTCCCTTCGGCCCAGGATCAGCGCGTCTACGTACTCGGGGAAGTACGGGATCCCAGGTCTGTCCAAATTCCAAATGCCCGGCTCAGTCTGGCCCAGGCACTGGCAGAAGCAGGCGGCATTCTGCACGTTGATGCGGACAAAGGCAGCATCAAGCTCATTCGAGGCAGTTGGCAGGAGCCGGTTGTATACACCTTAGATTACGAGATGGTCCTTGCAAACGGCGACCGGATCTTCCTCGAACCCGGGGACCGGATCTTTGTTCAGCCCACATCCCTCACCACGGCGAGTCGGTACATGCAGCAGATATTGCCCTTTTTGCAGGCTGCTGATGCGGCAACCGCCATCTACGATAGACTTGCGGATTGAACATGTCGGATTACCCTCACAACATCCCCACAACCGATTCAGATGGCGAAGACGGCATCTCGATTTTTGAATACTTGACAATCCTACTCGATGAGTGGCGAACCCTGGCAATACCATTTGTCCTTTCCGTGCTTTTCGCGGTGAGCTATCTCACCCTTGCCGTCCCCCACTATACGGCGTCAGGGGTGATTCAAGTGTCTACGTCGGAAACGACCGATGCTGCGGCCCTATTGGAGATAACGAGTGGACGGCCGTCTCCAGTAGACACAGAAGTGGAAATCTTAAGAAGCCGCCGCATCATTGGACAGGCAATTGAGCATCTGTCCCTCAATATCGCCCAGCCTCTGCCCAGGATAACCGCGAATTTGAATGTTTCACTCAAGGGTGCATCGCCGCTGGCCCCCGAGCTCATTGCCCTCAGGCGGGTCATCCGGCATCTAGCGATAGAAGATTGGGTCGAATCTGCCATTGCCGCTACCCTTGTGGTAGACCAAAACTGCACCTTGACCGTCACCCTGGGCAATGAAGCAGGCGCTGCAACCGTGACGCCAGGCAGTACCTTCAAACAGCAGGGGGTGACGTTTTCCCTTGCTGAGCACTGCGCTCTCTCTCCGGGCTCAATGGACGTCCTGTTGGTGCCAAGGGATATTGCAGTGGATGGAATCCTAAATGCCCTCGACGTTCAAAGTGTGGGGGGCGGCCGTCGGGATACAAACCTGGTACGCATCTCTTTTGAAAACGAAGACCGCACAGTAGCCCGTGATATGGTCAATGCCATCATGGCCGCGTATATGTCCTTTGCCCTTGATTGGCGAACCCTGCGGGCAGATCGATCTACCTCTTTTATTGAACAGCAGATCGCAACACTGGCAGCTGAGTTAAACAACGCCGAGGCGAGAATTCAAGCATTTGCCCAGGAAAACGGCGCGATAATGCTGCCCGAACAAGCCAAAGAGCTCATCAAAAACGGAGCTGAGCTCGAGTTCGAGATGCGCAAGGTTAAAATCCAAGAGGATCTCCTCCGCAGTATCGCAGGCAATATGGCCCGGTCAAATCGACGTGGGGAATCGCCGGCACTCACCGGCGACTTTTTGTTCGACGACCCGCTCCTCGGCAAAGCCATCAGTGCACTCAACGAGCTTGAGCTAAAACGCGAGACACTTCTGGCTGAGGTCACACCTGCCCATCCCCAGGTCGTACGCATCGGCGAAGAGATCCAGCGGGTGCGAGCGCAAGTACACGATCTTATCAAAGCCTCGCGCAATCGCATTGGCGAGCGCCATAAAGCACTTTTGACAGAGCTCGGCAGCATTCAAGACGCCTTGAAGGAATTCCCGGAAAAAGAACGGAATTTGACTGCCCTGCGACGCAATCTCGAGGTGACCCAGGGGATGCACCAGTTCTTGCTGACAAAACTCGAAGAGACGCGCATTCTCAAAGCATCGACCACAACCGACAAGCGGATCATCGATCCAGCAACGACCCCCCACCGCGCGAGTCGCCCCAACCGCAAAACCGTTGTCTTACTGGCCGCGTTTCTCGGTCTCTTGTTCGGCGTACTCGCTGTCTTTGTACGGCGTGCTATTGATCCAAAAATTCGCGACGAAGAAGAGGCCAAAGTACTTTCTGGACTTTCCACCTATGGTGTCGTGCCGGATCTCAGTCCACTCTGGTCAACCCGTGGGACCGACCAGACAGCCCAAGTCATCTGGGAAAAACCAAAGGGACCTGCAGCTGAGGCATTTCGAACCATTCGAACGAATGTGGAGTTCGCCCAAGTGGGCGAGGATCCCCTTCGCGTGTTGCAGGTAACATCTTCAGAGGCATCTGAAGGGAAATCTACGATCATTTCCAATCTAGCAATTGCCCTATCCAAGGCAGGTCATCGCGTGCTTGTTTTGGACCTTGATTTCAGAAGACCCAGGCTGCACAAGATCTGGGGGGTGCCGCAAATGCCCGGTCTGTCAGATCACTTGGTGGGCCAGGCAGATATCCGAATCCACCGCGATGAAACGCACGATCTGGATTTTATTCCCGCTGGCAACGAGCCCCCGGAATCCCAGAGACTGCTGGCCTCGCAAAAACTCGCTGGGCTCGTAGACAGCTGGCGGGAACAGTACGACTATGTTCTGCTCGACACACCGCCTTTTTTAGTGGCTGACTCGCTCGTCATATCACGCATGTCTGACGCCGTGCTTTTTGTCGTACGGCCAAGGTACTGCCGCCGCGCACATCTCAAACTGGCCCGAAATGCCCTCGATCAAATGGACATTGTAAAGGGTCTCATCATTAATGGCGTGGTCACGCGACGCGGTGGGTATTACCACTACTATCGCGGGTCTTACTACGGCTCAAAAACAAGCGACACCCAGGAGCGCTGAGGAAACGCAAGGTCTCCAAAAATCGTGGCAGCGCATTCAGAATTTGATAAAATTTGTTCTTTAGTATCTTAAGCGGAAGCGTTTCGGATGCTGCGGAAAGAAATTGAGATAAAAAGATAGCCGCTCCATTTTGGTTCCGGCGCTGCCGGCTTAGGAGGACATCATGAATAACTTCAGAGCCTGTTTAGGGATTATATTCCCCGTGCTATTCATCGTACTTTTGACCGGATGCAGCAGTGAAGACAGGCATCCGGATGGATCTTCAGATACTGATGGGGATACTGATAGCGATACTGATGGAGATTCGGACAGTGATGCTGATGCTGACTCGGATACAGATTCTGATGCTGATACTGACTCGGATACAGATGTGGATTCTGATACTGATAGCGATTCTGACACTGACACCGATACTGACTCTGACACCGATTCTGACTCTGACACCGAGACGGACAAACCCCTTATAGATAGGCTTGATGTAGCAAAGATTCCAGTTCCAGAGGGTGTTAAGGAAGGCGTGCGCAACTGGAGAATCTGGGGGACGTCATCGCTTCACGTGGCCCCGGTCTTTGTGGTGCCGTTGAATGACGGCCATACATTGGTGGGCTATACAACCGATAGCGGCAGTACGTTAACCCCACGGGTCAGTCATCTGGATGCTGAAGACGCACTGGTGGACACGTTGGAACTGGATGCGGGGTATGAGTGTCGGGGTCTTGCAGCTGAATCGAACGATACCTTTGCCGCGCTTCTATGGGATAACAGCAACGATCAAATTTTCGTCAAGCAATTCGACCTTTCCGGAACTGCGGGCTGGACAACCGAGCTCGTCAATTCAGACAACAATCCCACTGATTTTGGTATCGGAGAGAGCCGCTTGGAGTTTGGCAACAGCACGTACGGGGCTTACTACCACGTACACTCCGACTCGGGCCACGAAGGGGATACGTTAAAATGGGTGGACGCCTCCAGTGGAGCCGAGTCCACCGGGTGGTCCTGGGGATGCTCTCACAGTATGAGCAACCTGCTCCGATTCAATGCAGCCCTGAGTGAATTTCTACCGGTGTGCGTGACTGACTGCTATCCAGGAACGTCTGGCGATTTCACCACCTCCTCTCAAGGGGGTATCTATCTCAATCACAGGGATGGCAAAGTGATGGACGTGGACGCGGGATGCAACGGCGATGTAGCTGGCGAGATCGGCAGTGCCGCACTGGCTCCGAACGGCTGGAAGCTGGTATTCAATGCACACCAAAACCCCATGACGCCCGGCCAAAACTCCTATAATCCAAGCACCATGAACCAGGACATCGGTTTTTCAAGCGTTGATTCAGACCTGAATGCGAGCGATGTGGTCTGGTTGACAGATACGGCCGATATCAATGAGGCAGACGCCACCATAGCGCGTTGGGAACCAGCTGGCGACCACCGGGAACAGTACGTCCTGGGCTGGGTAGAGCCGGCATCTAGCCGGACGTATAAGCTCGCCCGGGTAGATGCCTCGGGGAACGTCATCGAAGGGCCGGTGGATATTACTTTGATAGCTCAATGGGGTCGCAGGGACGATCCCATGCGTCAACACGAAAACAGGGACATCGTCTGGGCGTGGTTTGAAGATCCTGGGAGCACCACCCTTCATTTTGCCCGTTTGAACTCGAATTAGCTCAGGGACCCACCACTGGATATCCCCGCTCGGACCAGACGTAGAATCCTTCATCGAGCACGCCCGATTTTTCGTAGCCATTGGCCCGCAGCACATCCAAGGCTTGGCCTGAAATGGCGTGGGGACAGCCGCAGTAGGTGATGATCCAAATATCTTTAGACAATTCGCCTAATCGCTTTTCTACGTCGTAAAACGGCATGGAGACCGCCCCTTCGATGTGGGAGATCAGGTAGTCGCTGTAGGGTCGCGCGTCGATGATGACAAACGATTGTTTATTTTGGTAGGCGATGTGCACCTCTTCGGCCGCAACGTACCGCTTGTCCTTAAGGTTAAACTGGGCCAGAGGGTTGCCTGGATTGAGCACCAGGGACTCCGCAGCGGTCGAGGGACCAGCGGCCTGTATGTTGGCTTTGAGATCGGAAAATGCCGGAGCAGGGGGCATCTCCTTGACAAATGCGACGACGTCGTCGATTTCACTGCTGCTGAGTTTATCCCCGAACCCTTTCATTTTTGTCTGCCGGCGACCCCGCTCGATAGTAAACCAAATCATACCGTCACTGGCGGTCTCTTTGAACACAGGATTGTTCAAGGTCATGGCCGATCCCCCCTGGCCTTTGCTGCCATGGCACGTTTCACAGTGGATGGCATACGGTTCTGCACCATCGATAGCCTGCCCGCTGACCTCAATCCCGCTCAAGTCGATGGGGGCTTCGGTCTGCCACGTTCGGAGGTGGGCTACCAAATCGGCAGCGTCTTGATCGGTCAAAGCACCCCCGAATGCACGCCCCCAAGCAGACATGGGCGTGCCTGGTCGACCGCGCAGGGTATTGGCCGCGATGTATTCGTCCGACACTGCGGTGAGAAAATCCTGACTGGCCAAAGCGGTCGCTTCATCAGCGATATACCCCTCTCCATTTTTGCCGTGACACAGGGCACAGTATTTCTCATATAGCTGGGCTCCTCTTGGATTGGGCGGGAAAGGCTCGGTCAGCAAGGTCGGGGACGGGACTGAACCACCGCAATACGGTGTACCCCATACAATGACCCCCCCCAAGACAAGTAATACGAACGCTCGTTTCATGATGCACCCTCCGTTGTGGTGATGACGATTGTTGAGCATACCTGCGCTTGGCTGCTGAGTCACGCTGTTCTGATCTGATTTCGTTTGTATCGGTCTCCCCCTTGATCATGAAAAATAGGGAACAGCAAATTAAAAAATAGGGAACAGCAGGCTAAAAAATAGGGATTGCCTACCGATGTGCGGGATGTGCAGCTCCTATAACCTCCCAACAAGAGATGCCCTTGGCATGTTCAGTCCTGTTTACCAGCTCCGCGTGTTTTTTGGGGAGGAGCGACACTGCTCGATGACGAGCGATTTATCGAGAGGAGGTATGTAAAATGAACCGTAATTTCTACTTAACCCCGCTACTTTGTGTGTTTCTTGTATGGGTTTTGCTCTGCGCAGGATGTGACGAACAGAGCTTGTACGACCCAGAAGGAGACATCGACACTGACCGCGCATTAGATGATGACTCTGATACAGCAGAGGATTTAAAAAATATCACACCATCCTGCGTTCGCTACGTAGATCCAGAGATTGCCGAACCCGGCGATGCGCGCTCTTGGGAAGGGGCAGCCCAAACAGTAGAGGCGGCGTTGGAACGCCTGCCTTTGGAAACCGACCCACGCGAATGCGAGATCTGGGTTAAGGGCGAGAATGTAAGTGTTCCCAACGGAACTGCCGCGAAAATCGTCGAGGGGTTCTCCGGGAGTGAGGTATCTCGTTCACCATTGAAACGTGTTGCTTTAAAAGAAGACAGTCACCCGAGGCGATTCACTATTAGAGCATCGAGAAAGCACCCAGATGATACAAGCAAAAAGGCGAACGTTCCGGAACAGTTCGAAGCCCACGCCCTTCCTAGCTTACAACGAGCCACGAGTGGCGATTTTACCAGCCTAAAGGTAGGACAGAGCCACGGTGCGACCTACTTCAACTATAACAATACCGGATACAATTATCTAACAATGGGCTCTAATGACAAAACTTATTTCAGGACCTATAACGGCTCAGGCGGCTACGCCTATAAAATGACACTTCTGGCCAATGGAAACCTTGGCATTGGTACGACAAGCCCTGCAAGCAAGCTAGATGTGCGCGGATCGCTTAGAGCCAATTATAACAACAACACGACTTCCTACTTGGGAAGGACAGCATTGGGATACATCAGTGGATTTTCAGATTACGCAGGCCTTGCACATCTCGATAATAACAACACAACCGAATACGCTCTAATACAATACCATGACGGATCAACATTTCTAAATTCAGCTTATAACAAACACCTCCGCCTTAGAATCAATAATCAGACCAAATTGATGGTCTATAGGAATGGAAATATTGGCATTGGCACAGGGGATGCTGCACCAGGCGCGAAACTAGAGGTTGCCGGCGGTGGCATCTGGGTCAATAGGGGCGCCACTGGTACTTCAATTGTTGGAAGAACAGTGTTCGATTCTGATATGGACTGGTGGTCAATTGGTCACGAGGACCTCGACATCGATACACAGTACGCACTAAGGCAAAGCAACCTCGGTTCTACATCACTGAACGGGACTTCACTGCACCTCAGAGCTGGTGGTATCAATCAAGTTGCGGTCTATCAAAATATGATCACTGTTTTAGCTGATAACGCCAACTTCATGGGCGATATTTCAACGAAAAAGCTGACCGCAGAAGAAATCGTGGTCGAAGGTGGCACAGCCGACTATGTTTTTGACGATGACTATCACCTTATGTCCCTTGAAAATGTAGAGGCGTACATCAAAGAAAACCACCATCTCCCCAATATTCCAAATCAAGAGGAAGTCTCTGCATCTGGTAAAAATATCGGAGAAACCCAGACCAGGTTGCTTGAGAAAATAGAAGAGCTAACACTGCATCTTATCGCTCAAAATAAGAGAATCAAAGCGCTGGAATCCAAAAACAGCAGCTGCGGCCAGTAGGGTGATATCCAAAAGAACAAAGAGGATCAAAATGCTGAAAAAAAGAAACCGCATTTTATTGGTATCATCTATTGTCTGTCTGGCAATGATGCCGGGCCGCGGTAACGCACAAATGCCCCTCCAAGCTACCACAGAAGCAGTGAATCCGGACAACAGCCACAGGCCGTCATTTGATAAAGTATACGGCATCGAGGCAGAGATCGATCCGGAAAAAGCAAAACATTACGAACAGCAATTTGAAGCACGCATCCTCGGGGACTCCTGGCTCAGCGGGGCTAGGTCAGACAAGGCGTATGATAAGATTGTGCGAAGTCAAATACTGAAGGATATGGGAAAAAAAACCATGGTGGCACCAGAGCACCTTGAAATACCCATCATTTTTCACGTGATGAACGATCATTCAAACAATACCGCAGATTCAATCAACGTGGGTATGGATAATATCAACGCGTACTACGCACCGACCTGGTTCAGATTTAAGAAAAATTGGGTCTCTTGGCACGAATCAGGTGATACGATTATCGAAGGCACGTCAGAACAGCTCAGCTTAAAAGAAAAGTATACCGTGCATCCCGAGAACGTTTTGAACGTATTCATCGTACAGGAATTAGAAAAGGACAATGGGAACGGGCTCAGGGGCACGGGGTCCTTCCCCTGGATGTATCAGGATGAACTTGACGATCTGCCAGGGCAAGGACAGTATAGCCACCATCAAGGTGTGATAATGGAACGCATCATAAACTTTTATAATGTGGTAACCACTTCGACCTTTCCCCACGAGGTCGGCCACTATTTGGGCCTATATCACACATTTCAGAACGGCGTTGAAAACAATGGAGATCAAGAGGAAGAGGACGCCCCAGGTGATTATGTCGACGATACACCATGTCAGTGGAAAGACGCTGTGGGCTGCTCAGCCGCAAACACCTGTATTGACTACGGACCTAATGATCCTGGTGACCCTATTGGCAACTTAATGACCTATATCAATCATTCGTGGGATGCTGATGACGACTGTCGGGATTGGTTCTCTGACGGTCAAAAATGGCGAATGATAAACGCCGTTCTATATTACCGTTACGAGTTACTGCCGGACGTAACAGATCTTTCAGAATCCAGCTATCTGCAAGGCTCAGGCAGTGCCCTCTCCAATGGCTGGGCCGCTGCTCACGAGGAGATTACAAACACGGGAACTGCGATTATCAGTCCAAATCAAAACGTAACCGCCGAGGTCATCTCTCATTCCGGGGGAAGGATTGTGCTAAAGCCGGGCTTTCACGCCATGAGCGGTAGTACATTTGTTGCCAAGGTAACCAACGGGGTCCCAGGCGCGTGTTCTGATGGCGACACCAAACACGTGGACTGCGACATTGGCCAAGGAAGGGATTGGGTCTGCCACGACGGTCATTGGGTTCTGTTACTAGATGACTGCCTGCCCATGTGCGTTACAGGCCAATGCCAGGTGGATGGCGTCCCATGCTGCGAGGGACACTGCATACCGCAAACCGCTGCGTATGGCTTATGTACGTCCCTTTAGAGCGTTTAAGAAGTCATTCACCGAGGAGCTGTCGCTGCAGCTGATAGGTTGTCATTTTTTCAATATTGGCCTTGGTGGCAGGGCCGAATTTCTCGGCAATGAATTTCAAGTAACGCGGCGATGTAAAATAGGTCGTAAAGGCCTGATCGCGAAACCGAAGCACCTCGCTGGCTTCTAGATACCGGGTCGGCAGGGGTCTTGTGTCGTATGCCAACTGGGAGTAGCCGGTCCAGGCTTCAGGTAGGGGCCAGTTGTTTTCCACGGCAATGTCGTACAGCTTGGACCCGGGATAGGCCATGGCGCAATAGATATTGGCGAACTCGCAATTGAGCTCAAGGGCGAGATCCAGGGTTTGTTGCATGCTCTCAGCATCGTCCTCTGGCAACCCCACGAGGTAGTTGGCAATGATGTTGATGCCGGCGCTGCGCATTTCAGCGATCGGCTCAAATACGTTTTCAGCCTTGTACCCTTTTCGCACATCCTTTAGCACGCGCTCAGAGCCCGACTCGATACCCAGGCAGAGCCAGTTGATGCCAGCCCGTTTTAACTTGTCCAAAAGTGGGGGTGAAATGGATTTGACCCGCGCGTAGGCCCAAATGTTGAGGTCGTATCCCCGCTCGATGATCCCATCGCAAATGGCCTCAACATGGCGTTTGTTGAGCACGAACATCTCGTCGGCAATTTTGATATTGCGGACATTGTATTTATGCTGCAGGTGTTCAAGCTGATCGAGGACAAGGTTGGGATCCCACAGACGATAGCTATTGGTTTTGTAACACAGGGCCTGCTCTCCAGACCTAAACGGGGCTTGAATGCAGCAGAAGCTGCACTTAAACGGACACCCCAGGGTCGTATAAAGCGAGGCATAGGGCGTCCGATCGAGACCGCCAAAGCACTGCCAATTATGGGCGCGATACCTATCCATGGGCAACAGATCCCAAGCCAACCCCGGCATTTCAGCGTTCACATCTTCGATTAAGGGTGCTGGCAAAGAAGCAATGGCCTGACCCAATTCTCCCTTGAACACAATGCCGCGTATCTTGTTGAGGTCGATCTGTCCGCTGCTTTTGGCCGCGTTGAGCAGGTCTACGATGGTGATCGGACCTTCTCCAGTACACACGTAGTCGACTGTTTCCTCGCGCAGGGTTTGTTCTGGCAGAGCTGCGGGATGGCCGCCGAGAATGAGCGTCGGTATCTCGGGTGCTTGCGCATTCAGTTCCCGAAGTATCTCTCCAGCCGCTGGCATGTTCTGGGTCGAGGCAGAGGGATTGTGGCCGTAAACCACCACAACCGCGAGCCGCGGCTTCATCTCCACTGCTGTTGTGGCAGCTTGCTCTGGGCTGAGCCACAGGGCATTGGCGTCAATGATCTCAACGGAAAAATTCAACCGGCGCACATACGTGGCAATGAGCCCGGCCCAAACCGGTGGCTCTCCGGCGGTCAAGGGTTTTGCCAAGGATTGATAGGCTTCGGTCCGTCCCCCTGGGACGATCAGAACTGCATCTAGACCCGCATTGCCCCCCATAATGCGCCCTACAAGAGTCCCTGGGCAGCAGCGACCACGGCCTCAGTATCGATACCCATCAGTTTCTGCAAGTGAGCCCTGCCGCCGTAGGCGTAGCAATACCCCTCGCTGAAATCGCATCCCATCCGTTTAATGCGAGCTTGCCGGCCCGCATCCGCGAGCACCTCGCATACTGCAGATCCAAATCCACCGGGCAATGCATGCTCCTCAAGGGTAATAACGCAGGCAACCCCGCTTAGTGCTTCGAGTAAGCCTGCTGGTTCGATCGGCAGGCGGTACACATCGATCACACCGGCCTGAATGCCTTTATTTCGCAGCACGTCGCTCGCTTCGAGGGCTGTATGAACCATATTCC
Source organism: Myxococcota bacterium (assembly GCA_030065855.1). Lineage (GTDB taxonomy): Bacteria > Myxococcota_A > Polyangia > JAAYKL01 > JAAYKL01 > JASJCT01. Next base: position 32,982 of record JASJCT010000024.1, on the reverse strand, counting down.
CCGTCGCCACAATGGCAATGGTTTCAGATGGAACGAGGACCTTTAGTCCAGCAGTGAAATCATCGTCGGGTTTGTAGATGTCCGGCAGAGGTTTGCGGTCCAGGCGCACGTAATCCGGGCCCGTCATGTGCCGTGTGATTGATGCCAACGCTGAAGCCATGGGGGCGTCTGTCACGCTGTGAACGGTCATATGCGGCAACGCGCGCAGGGTATTAAAGTCTTCTACCATGTGGTGGGTCGGTCCGGAATCATCATAGCTGAACCCAGCCCCCACGCCCACCAGGGTCACCGGCACATTCATCGAGGCCATGCTGACGCGAATATGCTCGTAACATCTCAGGGTGATAAACGGCGCAATGGCGTAGGCATAGACCTTTTTTCCCTCCAGGGCCATACCCACGGCCACCCCGACCGCCTGCTGTTCGGCAATCCCCACGTCAATGTACTGGTTGGTCAGGTCCTTGCGAAATTTGTCCAGTGCCGGCGCACCCATGTCGGCCGAGACCACGTAGATGTCCTTGTCGTCCAACGCGAGCTCATAGATGCCATCCCAAAACGCATCTCTTTGTGTTTTGTTCGTCATTGTTATATCCCCCTACGCAAGTAGCGCCTTGGCCTGTTTCGCATCTTCGCCTGACGGGGCAGCACCGTGCCAGATGGGCTCACACTCCATAAAGGAAACCCCCATGCCTTTCACTGTATCGGCGATAATCATCAATGGCTGTGTGTGCTGACGCGACCGGATGCCCTTAAAAGCATCCATGATCTCATCGAAATCGTGGCCGTTGATGCGCAATGTACGCCATCCAAAAGACTGCCATTTGTCCTCCATCGGTTCCAGGGCCACGATGTTTTCTGTAAAATTGGTCACACATTGGTAGTTGCGGTCCACAATCGCCACCAGGTTGTTGAGCTTGTTGTGGGCGGCGAACATAGCAGCCTCCCACATTGATCCCTCGTAGCACTCCCCATCACCCAGTAGGGTGAATACCATCTGCAGGGATCGGTCTTTTTGCGCGGCAAGTGCCATGCCCGTAGCAATATTAAACCCTTGACCCAGGGATCCCGAGGTGATTTCAACGCCTGGCACATCGTGTTGCAAGTGAACGCCGAACTTGCCGTCTTTTTGCGCAAACAGGTCCAAATCCGCCTTGGGAAAGAACCCGAGATCCGCCAATAGCGGATACAGGATGACGCTCGCCTGCCCCTTGCTCAAGATAAACCGATCCCTTTCAGGCCAATTGGGCCTGGCTGGATCAAAGCGCATCACACCGCCGTGGTAGAGCGCAACCATCAGCTCGGCGCATGAAAAAGACGAGGTCACATGGCCCGTGCCTGCCTTTACACACATGTCCAGAATCAGATTTCGGATTTCCTTTGCCTTGGCCTCGAGTGCCTCTGTGGAAACAAGCATAAAGCCCCTCCTTGAATCACCTCTTTGCTGCGGGATAGACCTGCAGTTAGTTTGACTCAAAAACAGGATCTAGCAAAAACGATGCCCATGCCGGGTGCCCCCGATAACCAAGCTCTGGATCGCCCCACAGGCTTGGAAAATCGTCCGATCAACGGATAAATGCAAAGGTTAAAAGGGTAAATCGTCAGAAAATTGACGCTCCAGATAGGCGTGTGGTTGCGCAAAACGACAAGTGTACAAATACTAACCCACAAAATTAGTATCCAACAAGGAGCACCACCATGGCAGACTCAAACAAAAAAGGGCAACTCGTTTGGTACGACTTTATCACCCGCGACATCGAAAAGGCCAAGGCGTTCTACGCGGCGCTTTTCGACTGGCAGTATGAGGCCTTTGATATGGGGCCTGAAGGCATCTACGACATGATCAAAGTCGGCGATAAAACCATTGGGGGGTTCATGACACCCAACGGCCCCAACGCAGATACCTTGCCCGCACATTGGACAGCATATGTGTACGTGCGCGATGTGGCAGAGACGGTAAATAAAGCAAAACGCCTGGGTGGTACGGTGCCGGTTGGACCGGTCGATATTCCCAATATGGGCGCGTTTGGTGTTTCCGTGGACAAGGAACAGGCCGGCATATCTTTTTATTCCGCCAACAACGAACCCGAAGAAACACCAGAAGAAGACCAAATGGCCAGCATCGGGGAGTTCTGTTGGACCGAGTGCATGGTGGACGATACCGAGCGTGCAAAAGCTTACTATGGAGAGCTGTTTGGCTGGGCATATGAGCCCAAGAACATGGGGGAAGGATGTGACACCTACTGGATAGCGAAAGCAGCTGACTCGCACGTCGCTGGTATCATGAAGAAATCTACCGAACACAAGGGTCCGTCCTGCTGGCTGAGTTACGTATTCGTCAAAGACCTGGAAAACACATTAAAACAGGCCGAAACCCTGGGTGGCCAAATCATCGCGCCGCCAATGCCGATCCCTGAAGTAGGACGCATCGCCGTCATCTTGGACAATCAAGGCGGTATGATTGGCCTGTTTGCTGATCCGATAATGCCCGAATAGCCCTACCCGGAGCTGTCCGCCCCGCGAAATACCTGTTTTCAACCAAATCTTGTAACCGTGGGGTTTATCCCCACGGTGAAAAACGAAGTAATTCCAAGCTATTCTAAAAGCGGGGATAAACCCCGCAGCTACATTTTGGTCCCAGAAATCGCCGATTCTGGTCGAGAACTTATTAGTAAAACATCCATTTTTTTTGTCTTCTCGAAGTGAGGATTGTGATAAAATGAACTCATATTGCATGCATAATGAATACTTAGCATAATTATTAGTGGGATGGTTCTTGCAAAGATGCACTCATAGGCCAAGCAGTTGCCTGGCCAGCCATTGAGGTGAGTATGGAAATCCCGGTCGGTATTGAGAATATCATCTATTTGGATAACGCGGCCACCGTATACCCCAAGCCTTTGGAAATAATGGATAATATGATTGACATGTACAAGAAGTACGGTGTCAATCCAGGCCGTTCTGGATTTGATCTTTGCCTCATCGGCGGGGACCTGATTCAGAGCACACGCGACGTGCTTACAAGGTTTTTCGGGGGATCTGATCCCGATCGCTTGGGCTTTGCCTACAATGCTTCAGATGCGCTCAACATCCTGATCTACGGCATGGTCGGACCTGGAGACCACGTGGTTTCCACTGTTTTAGAACACAACTCGGTTATCCGTCCGCTCAACCACCTAAAACGAGATGGCATCATCTCCTTAGACTATGTGCCTTGCAGCGCAGATGGGTACGTAGATCCAGATGAACTGGCCAGCTACTTTCGCAAGGAAACCAAACTCGTCGTGGTCAACCATGCCTCCAACGTCACCGGTGCCATTCAACCGGTGGCAGAGATAGGAAAGCGCTGCAAGGACCGGGGGATATATTTTGTTATTGATGCCGCCCAAACCGCTGGCATTGTTCCAATCGATGTTCAGCATATGGGGGTGGATGCTCTGGCGTTTACCGGACACAAGTCCCTACTCGGCCCCACCGGTATCGGCGGTTTCTACGTAAGTGAGCAGGTAACCATCCGCCAAACCCGTGCTGGCGGTACGGGTGTAAAATCAGCCTATCCCTATCATTTAGAGGACTATCCCTTTCGCCTGGAAGTGGGCACCAACAACGTGCTCGGCATCATCGGCCTCTACCTGGCTTGCGGATATATCGCAGAAAAGGGGATGTCCAATATTTACAATCACGAAATGGCATTGTTCGCGCCACTCCAAGCAGCCCTCTCCAATATTGATGGCGTGACCCTTCACGGCACGACCCAGCTCGAGCATCGACTGCCCGTGCTAAACTTTACAGTCCACGGCCAAGACCCGGCAGACACCGGCACCCTACTCGATGTGGACTACAACATTGCCACGCGCACTGGCCTGCATTGTGCACCGCTGATACACGACCATATGGGCACATCTCCAAGGGGAACCGTGCGCATGAGCGTAGGTCCGATAAACAAACAGTCGGACATTGATGCGGCGATAGAAGCTGTGCGGGAAATTGCCGCGATTGCTCGGAAATAAGCCGACCCTCATGTAGCAATGCACCTTGCTCCCAATGGGCACTGACGCTGGAAATTCACTATAAGGCGCGATATGGTCTCCTATCATGCAACGCGGCACCTGCAAAACTTCAATCTCAGCCAAGAAAAATAAGTGACTGTGAAAATAGGCTCATCAGCAACGCCTGGTAGCCATATCGCCCGTGGTGCTGGCGTAAACCTACTGGGTAACATTCTCGATGCAGCTGGCTTTCCATTGCTGTACCTGCTGGTAAGTCGCCTTCAGGGCCCAGAAATGCTGGGCATCTATGTTCTCGTTACCTATTACATCGCGGTCTTTTTTAGATTGTCTGTGCTGGGTTTCGACAAAGGGGTCCTCAGGCATGTGCCCATGGTTCGAACGATCCCAGCGCCAGAAAACAACGCGCGAGAAGCATCTGCCTTGGGAACTGCACTTCGATGGACCTCTGGCCTCAGCGCCTTGTTTACCGCTGTTGTTTTCTTATTTCCTCAGTGCTTTCTATTCTTGAGAACCACCGGGGATAAGGATATCCTCGATGTTCTTTGGTGGCTCTCGATGCTCGTGATGGCCCTGCCGGCCCAAGTCCTTGTACGAGTGATGCTATTCGCGATTCGGGGACTCTCGATCATGTGGGTCTACGTGTTGGTCCAAAATGTAATCGGCCCGGTGTCTCTCCTACTGCTGTCGGCTTTGCCGCTGCTGTTGGGGCTCGGCGAACGCGCCTTAATGTTCGGTTTCATCGTCTCTGCTTACATCACACTGGTCGCTGCGGTATGCTTCTTTCGTCGCTTTTTCCCAAATCAATCAATCCGCAGGATTGTCACATCGCAACGGGATTGGAGCCTGATCAAATTCTCCTGGCCCCAGGGGCTGACAGAGACACTGAACTTTCTTCTCAGCCGCGTCGACGTGATCATGATCGCGGCCTTCTTTCCAGATCGGCCCGAGTTTGTGGCTTTTTACGGCATGGCCGCACTTATCGCTGGGACAGTAAAAAAGGTGCGCATTGCGTTTGACAACAGTTTTTCACCAACCCTGGCCGAGTATCACGCACAGGGGAATCGCTCGGCCATGCAACGTCAATATCGCAATGTGGGCCGCTGGATCTTTTCCTTGTTTGTACTGTTCGGTGGGGCCATAGCATTTGCATCCCAATTCATTTTGGGGATTTACGGTTCTGAGTTCACCGAATACGGGTTGGCCATTCCCATCTTGATAGCAGGACGCCTCATAAATGCAGCTGGTGGTACAGCCCAGGCAGCACTATTAATGACGGGTCGATCCAAGCTCGAACTCGCAAATAATATTCTTATTAACCTCACCAACATCGGTTTGAACCTGATACTCATTCCAATGTATCACGTGTTTGGCGCTGCCCTGGCAACGTCCATCTCTTTGACTATTTTTAATACTGCGCGCGTCGTTGAAGTCGCAATACTTTTAAAAATTTGGGTATCGTTGTCAGAAACTGCGCGCATTGTACTCGCTGGCTGCATCGCTGCCATTCCAGGGCTAGGGGTGCTATCGCTAATGGGCATCACACCTATGGCGAGTTTGGTTAGCAGTCTCGCCTTTGTCATTTCCTACCTGCCGATACTTTATCTCGTTGGAAACCGCTCGGATATGCGCTCCGGCTGGGCAGCTGTCCGCACTAGATTTGATAGAAAAGGCAGATGATCAACCACACCAAAACCTTCCTCAAAAATCATCGTGGAAAATGCCTCGCTGGAACATGCTATCATTTGACAAAGTGTGCTTGAGATGGTTTTTTGACCCGCTGCGGGTTTTTCGATGGGCGACAGCGCTTTGCACCCTGGGATCTGGAAAGGTATAAATATAAAAGGGTATTAATAAGTATGACGCAAGAAATGTTAAAGCAAACAAAAAAAAGGCGTAGCAAGGAGGCCTCGATGCAGCGGCTGTTGACCGCTGCGCGACAGGTGTTTGTCGAAAAAGGGTTCGACGGTGCACGGGTAGATAAAATAGCCACGCGCGCAGGTGTTAACAAGCGAATGATATACGACTGGTTTGGCAGCAAGGAACAGCTTTACCTGCAAGTACTCCGGGACAGCTTTTCAGAGCTTTTTCGGCAGGACCCTCCTGATCCCACCGGCGATATCATTACCGATGTCAAAAATCACGTGCGATGGTATTTTTGGTTTCTCTCAAATAACCCGAGTTTTGTAAGATTGCTCGGTTGGGAAACCCTCAACGACGGCAGGCATGAGGGCAAAGTCGTGCTCGAGGTGGTGGGTGCTGAGCTCACGCGCTTGCAGGAGACGATTCTCGATGGAAAGCAGAAGGGTATCTTCCGTAAAGACGTCCACTCATCTAAAGTCGTGCTGATTTTCGCTGAGCTGTGCTTGGTCTACTTCTCGAAGATTAAATTATTCGAAGCGTTATGGCACCAAGACCTCAGCAGCAAGGAAATACAAGAGCAAATGTTGGACCACATCCTCAAAATCGTCATTGACGGACTCCGCATCCCCACCTCACAGGAGTTGCCGGATTTAAGCAGCAACGCCAAATAGAGCCTGATCCATACGCTTCAGACCTCACAGGTTCGGAAAAACGAATAAGTCAACGCGCTTGAGCGGTTTTGCTTGACGCATCTTCGTTATTTATCTATCAGAGGTATGATTATGCATGTAAAGCCGCCTGAACGATTCAGGAATTGGACATTTTTGACAAAGGGAGGCCCCCATGAAAATTCTCATCTCCGATGCATTTGATCCTTCGCTGCCAGAGCGACTCGCTCGTTTTGGTGAAGTATTCGATGATACATCCCGGCTCTCAGAGGCAAATGTGGTGCTGGTTCGATCTAAGACCAAGTGCACCAAAGAATATATCGACAGTGCGCCAAATCTGAAACTGATCATTCGCGGTGGTGTAGGGATCGACAACATCGACTCGGCCTATGCTGAAACCAAAGGCATTGCAGTTCGCAATACACCCGCGGCCTCGTCAGTGGCAGTGGCTGAACTCGCCATCACCCTCATGCTTTCGGTCATCAACAAAGTGCCCTTTGGCCATGAGGGCATGGTGACTGGCGATTGGCGCAAAAAGAAAATTAAACGCATGGAGCTATTCAAAAAAACCCTGGGTCTCATCGGCATTGGCCGCATTGCAACCGAAGTTGCCAAGCGGGCTAAGGGATTTGAAATGAACGTGATTGCGTACGACAAGTATGTCAGCACCTCAGATGTGGCGGAATTAAAGGGCCTTGATGAAGTCCTTGCCAAGTCGGACTTCCTATCCCTGCACACGCCGCTAACCGATGAAACCCGAGGAATGATCAACAAGGAAATGATCGCAAAAATGAAAGACGGCGCGATCATCGTCAATACGGGTCGCGGTAAGTGCGTAAACGAGGAAGATGTGGCAGAAGCCCTTAAGAGTGGCAAATTGGGTGGTTATGGAAATGATGTCTGGTACTCGGATCCACCTGAGAACAGCCCGCTCGTAAACGCCCCCAATGCCGTGCTCTTGCCCCATATCGGCGCATCGAGCAAAGAGAACCTCCTGCGCATCGGGGACATTGTGGTGGAGATCATCGAGACGTTCCAAAATTAATGAGGTGAACCCAATGGCAAACAGAATTTACAATTTTTCAGCAGGGCCGTGCACATTGCCCCTTGAGGCCCTCGAAAAGGCGCAGGCAGAATTCGTCGATTATCAAGGCGCGGGCATGTCCATCATCGAAATGAGCCATCGGGGCAAGCATTACGATGCAGTGCATCACGAAGCCATTGCGAGCGTCCGATCCCTGCTCACGGTGCCTGACAACTTTGACATTTTGCTGCTACAGGGCGGCGCCACACTCCAATTCGCCATGCTGCCCATGAACTTGATCGCTCAGGGCATGACGGCCGAATACGTTCTTACGGGCTCGTGGTCTAAAAAGGCCATTGCAGACGCAAAAAAAGTGGGCGATATTCGGGTGATCTGGTCAGGTGAAAAAGACAACTTCACCCGCATGCCCAAGCAAGATGAGTTTCAAGTTGGCAGTGATGCCGCCTATGTGCACATTTGCTCAAATGAAACCATTGGTGGTATCGAGTTCCAGACGCTTCCAGATACAGGGAATGTACCCCTAGTGGCAGATATGTCCTCCCATATCATGTCCCGGCCGGTTGATTTTTCCAAAGTCGGCATGATCTACGCAGGTGCGCAAAAGAACCTGGGACCGGCTGGCGCAGCGCTCATTATCATTCGCAAAGATCTACTCGATCGCTGCCGCGAAGACCTGCCTTCGTACATGTCCTACAAAACCCACGCGCCCAAGGATTCGATGTACAACACACCCCCGGTATTCGCGGTTTATATGCTCAAGCTGACCCTGGATTGGGTAGCCTCGATTGGCGGCCTGGCAGAGGTGGAACGCCGGGCGATCCAGCGTTCTGACCTCTTGTACAACACGATTGCCGAATCCAACGGCTGGTATCGTAGCCCTGTGGAAAAGGAGACCCGATCGCGCATGAATGTCTGTTTTAGATTGCCCTCAGAAGATCTGGAAAAGCAATTTATTGGCGAGGCCCTAGCAGCGGGTATGTCGAATCTCAAGGGCCATCGTTCTGTCGGTGGATGCCGCGCATCCATGTACAATGCCATGCCGATCGAAGGGGCAGAAAAACTGGCCCAATTCATGCTGGATTTCAAAAACAAGCACGCGTAAACCAGCGCCAGCGTCGGCGTGGTGACCATTGCCGATCATTTCCCAACAAGTTATAAACAAATCAGTCAGGCGCGCAATTCAGCGCATGGAGTGACGTATGACTGAAAAAAAATGCTTATGTATGGCTCTGCTTTGTATTGCTATCTGCATGCTCTGTGGATGTGATGAAGATGAACCCAAAAAGTACGATGATCTGGGGGTCTGTGAGCCCCGCCTCACAGATATCCAAGCCACTATCGATAGCCTTGCTGGCCTCCCCTTTGATGCACTGCTCGAAAGTGCAGAACAGGCCATCATCCAACGCTCGCCAGAGCTCGTGACAGAACTGGCTCTTTCCGAAACACTTGGAATGAGGGATGACGCGCTGGACGATATTTCAGAGGCCTACCAAAGACAGACAATCGAGCTGGTGAAAGGCATACAGGCGATCTTTAAGTCTATTAATCCGGAGATGCTTACATCTGATCAGCGCATTTCACTCGAGACATTCGAATGGTTTCTCGACGACTGGATCCGGGAAGAGCCCTTTATACGCCACTTCTACCCTCTGACCCAAATGTCGGGTGCTCATCTCAACCTATTCGGGCTATTTTACACCATCCATCCAGTACAAACCCGACAGCATATCGAAGACTTTATCGCGCGCTTGACCAAGGTGGACGACAAGCTGGCGTGCTTGCGCGAAAACCTTCGCCTGCGGGCCGAACAGGGCACCCTGCCACCTTTTTTTATGCTCGAAGGCGCAATGGAAGATCTGGCAGGCATAAAGCCCGGCGTGGCCAGACATCTCTCAATGTACGGCGCGCTCAAAGCCAAGTTGTCGACGACCACGTGCATTTGCGAAGCGGATAAACAACACTACTTAAAACAGGCCGAATCCGCGATAGAGGCCAATGTCATTCCCGCGTACATGTCGCTCATAGACCTGCTCGCAGAGCTTGCAGAAATTGCACCCGATGGAGGCGGCGTAGGTCGCATGCCCAATGGCGCGGCATTCTACGCCCATCTGCTACGACATCACACGACGACCGAAATGACCGCAGATGAAATACACGCGCTGGGAAAAAGCGATATGGATCGCATTCGCGCGGACATGGATACACTGTTTGCCGAGCTCCAATACCCGGTGAACGAAACCCTGTTTGACCACTACAATAGAGCAATGGCCGATGGTGGGATCATCGACGCGGATCAAGTCATCCCTACATACGAAGCGCTCGTGGATGAAGCACTGCTGAGGGTGGATCAAGCGTTTAATGAAATACCCGTTTCAGAACTCGTTGTCGTCGGTGGTTCGTCTGGCGGATGGTACGTGCCTGGCGCCCCGGATGGATCGCGCCCTGGTGAGTTTCACGTCAAGTCAGACACGCCCATACCCTGGTATGGCATGATGACCCTCACCCACCACGAGGCAATACCCGGGCATCATTTCCAGATATCCATTGCACAGGAAGCAGCCCTGCCCTCTTTCAGGGTCAATGGATTCACAGCCTATGTCGAAGGATGGGCCCTGTACGCCGAACGCCTCGCAAAGGAACTCGGCTGGTTCGACAGCGATATCTATGCGGATCTGGGACGCCTTCACGATGAAATGCTTCGCGCAGTCCGGCTGGTCGTGGATACGGGCATTCACGCCAAGGGATGGCCCCTGATGGAGGCTGTCCAATACATGAAGGATTTTGGCGGCTTTGACCACGCGTTCGCCGTCAATCAAATCGGCCGCTACGCAGCCTTACCAGGCCAAGCGGTTGCCTATAAAATCGGTATGCTCAGGATCCTGGCACTGCGCGAAAAAGCAAAAGAGGCCTTGGGTGACAACTTTGACCTCAAGGCCTTCCACAGCGCCGTACTCCTCGGTGGCAGTGTGCCCCTCGATATACTTGAGACCGTCGTACAAAACTACATCGACAACGTGGCCATGCAAAAAGATGGATCCAAAGCCGCAACCATAGGCCTTGGGCTTCCCAGGCGCATCTTGCCACTAGACAGAAGCAAGCCCATTATCTGGACACCGGACCATTGAGCGATGTCAATAGCCTTTGAATGAATGCGGCAATGGCAATGATGTTTATCCGGTTTTGGCTTCGTCTGTGGCGCGTGGGATGCGCACAATAAAGGTCGTCCCACCGCCTTTGGTGGGATGGCATTCGATATCACCCCCATGCATCTCAACAGACCTACGGCAGATGCTTAACCCGAGGCCGGTACCGGGCTGTCGGTCCCAAGTTGTAAAGAACGGCTCCCAAATCCGCTCTCGCAGATCGTCTGGGATACCGACACCGTGATCGGTTATTCGGAATACCAGCGCATCATCGTTTGTGGCGACGTACACTTCGATGGTGCTGTTCCGATCGCTCGCCTTGGCAGCATTCTTGAGCAAGTTGATCAATAGGTGCTTGATCTGCCGAGCATCCATTACCCATTCAGATACTGGGCCGGTGATGAGCTGTACGTCGAGCGCCCTGAAAGCCGGATGGTGCTTGCACGCGCGCACAACATCTTTTGCTGTCTTGAGCGGATCGGCGCGCGTCATGGCGAGCGGAAGCACGGCGCCTTTGGCAAAATCTCGAATGTCTCTAGCAATTTCAGCCAGGGTTTTGGCCTGTGTCTCCAGGTCTTTTAGCTCTGGTAGTTCTTCTTCCATTGATAGGGACAGGCTGGCGTTGAGTCCGAGGATGATGTGGAGATGGTTGTTCATTTCGTGGACCATCTCAGCTGCGAAACGCCCAATCGCTGCGAGTTTCTCCTGTTGCACAATGGTCTCTTGGGCGCGTTCCAACTGCTCTGTGCGCTCGGCAAGCGCCTTGTTTGCCTGGGCCAGATCCGCGTTGAGTTGTCCTTTTTCTTGGCGTAAATCGTTCCACTCCAGTCCCTGCTTGATCACCACCTGCATGTCGTCCAGGTTCCAGGGTTTGACGATGTAGCGGTAGACGCGGCCTTCGTTCACCGCTTGAATCATGGCATCGGTATCGGTGTAGCCAGTCAGAATGATCCGAACAATTTCAGGATATCGTTCCCACACCCGGGTGAGCAACTCCACCCCGGTCATCTTGGGCATCCGCTGATCCGAGATAATCATGTCCACCGAAGCATGCTCGAGAATCTCAAGGGCCTCTGGCCCACTTCTCGCGGTCAGCACGGTATAGTCCTCTTCGAGCAGAATGAGCATCGGCTCGAGGATATCGACCTCGTCGTCAACGAGCAAAAGTGTTCTGGACACGGTTTCCCCCGATTTCCGGTCCCCAAGTATATCTAATAATGTCACACTAAACAATAGCATTGAAATAAAAAGCATCAACGTCCGATACATATTTATCCCAAGTCTAAATCGAATATACGAGTATATCGCGCATTGTTCCTTCCCGTCTATCTCTGATAAATCCCCTTAAGATTCTTGATTGAAAAGGAACCCCTAGTAGGGCTGGGCTTTACGCCCAGCCGCTAAATGTAAAAGCGCAGCAGACGCGGCGCGGGATACCCCCCCGCCCTACAAGGTCAGGTGATGATTCATCTACTCCTTGAGGGGATTTCTCAGCGTCTATCTGGGTCTTTGCTTAGGGACTTTTATTGGAAAGTTATACAGGGCCTGCAGCAAGCGCTGTGCAGTGGGCTGTTTCCCGGGCCGCATCATCGGCCCTGCCGACACCTGCATACAGCTCTTTTAAAGCACAGTGAACGGCCGGATCAAATGGATTTATCGCATTGGCGCGTTCAAACGCGGCAATTGCTGCCGCGCTGTTCCCCTTTCGCAAATGCGCCTTACCCAATTGCACATATATGGTGGCATGGGCCGGATAGAGCCCCGCCATTTGGGGCAACATGGCAATCACCGCATCGGGATCGTCGAGTTCGAGTAGGCAAGCACCGAGCCGATCGCTGATTTCCGGAGATGGGGACTCGGCAATGGACTGGGCCTCTCGATATTCAGCCACAGCAGCGACAGTGTATCCCTTTAAACGGAGCAGATCCCCAACCCTCAAGTGTCGGCGAACATCAGTGCTAAGCAGGGATTCCAAGCCGCTCTCCCCTGTTGTCGCACCTCTACGGAAACGACGCTTCATGAGGCTTACGGCCGGCACAGGCGTCTGCCGCTTGCCACTGATGGCCTGATGCCACCAGCGATACATTCGCTTAAATTTTGAGTTCGAGACAAGGTAGAAAGCCCTCTCAAACGAATCTCCACGGCTCAGGCTCGTCAAAAGGCGACGGGTCCAGTCACTGCCCAGTTTTTCGCTCAGGTAGTGCGTAAGGCTGAGCACTTGGGCATATGCAAGGGCCGCATCCTCCTGGTCTGGCAGGTACGCGATGGACGGATGGAACCGACGAAGCGGTATGAGGCGCCTTTCCTTTACCGCACGATCGAGGAGGTATGCTTCCTCAGGCGTGAGGGTGCCCACCGTATCTTCGCGCCAGCGCCGCTCGAAGAGTTTAGCAATCCCTTCGTGGAGCCAGATGGGAGCGCGATTTTTGGAAACCCGCGTAATGATAAAATGGGTGAGTTCATGCGCCAACGCATCGAGCCACGGATAACCAGTGTTTAGGCTTCCAGGTGAAATAATCATGATGCGCGCATACTTGGTGACACCCACGGTGCCAGTGCGTTCAATGCGTTCATGGGCCAGTCCGGTCACCGCGGCCAGAGACGCCACATCCGGCAGGATGTCGATCTCGATGGGATACTCGGGGCGATCCCCGAATATGCTTTCGAGGACGTTGAGCTGGCGGGTAAGGGCGTCATCTGCATATGGAATCAGCAGGGCATCCCGGGTGTCGGCAAAGCGATAGACAAAGCGACCACTCGGTCCAGGTTGTCTCTTCAAGCTGATGTACACGGCATCGGCTCGGGCAACCACGTCGCGAAGCGCTTTCCAGCTGAGCTCGCCCCGGGCACCTTCGATGGCGCGTCTGAGCGCTTCTAGCCCGCCGGAGATATTTCCCTCGTGAAAAAGCAGTTTTCCCATGAGGTAATGGGCCTGGGGTGTCGCACGTTCATCTTTTTTCAAGTTGTCTGCGATACGTCTGGCCTTTTTGAGATGCCAGGAGTTGATGTGATTATCGAGCACGGTCAGCGTATCGATTGCGCGCGCTGCCACAGGGAACCCCATCACCGCGATGGCGACAAACAGGGCTGCTGTCTTATCGAACCAGGTTCTCATAATAGCTCCTGATAGCCGCCTCGTAGCGGTACGGCAGATCACCGTGCATGGCCTCTAGAATATCTTCTCTGAACTCGGGTGGCACCTCGTAATCGTCTGGATCTGGCAGCTCGACCTTACCCCTCAAGACGATGGGTCTACTCTCCAAAGGTGCGACCTCATTGCCCCGTTTGAGATCTTCGCGAAGTCGGGCCAGCTCCTCGAGGGCTTCAGATTGATCCAACAGGGCTTGGCGCACCTGCTTTTTGTCTAAAGAGGTGATGGCCGCAGCCATGTGATCGATCACAGCCCGTAGCGCACCAGATGCACGGTTCGATAAAAACCGGGTCGCGCTTTTTTGAATCCCCGTCCATGTCCGCAGTTTTCGCGTCTTGCCGAGTAAATGTCGCTGTCGCGAGGCATAGGATCGAGCGAGGCGCAGATCCCGATCAGACAGCAGCTGACTGGGTCGTGGGAAGGCCTGGGTTATTTCTTCGACGATTTGCTTGGCAGTTCGCCTTACGTCCCTTATCTCTGACGGGCGTTTGCTGCCTGTTTCAACCTGCCAGTCAGTCGTGAGCTCCCGAATTTCACCTGCAATTTGAAGGGCTTCGTCCAGATCTCCCTGACTGAGGGCGAGCCGCATCTCGCGCACCGTAATACGCAATTGAGCGAGTCGAAGTCGGCCTGCTTCGCTTTTTTGCGTCTTTATTTTTTTGACGGAGCGATGCATTTTGCGCGTCTTTTGAAGATGGCGTTTGACCAGTGGGTCGATGCGACCGCGCATGGCTGCTACAAGCCGCTCTTGGTAACGGCGCTGCATGGCTGTTGTCTCTCGCCGAAGCTGGAGCTGTCCTGCTTCGATTGATAGCAGCTTGTCGAGCAATTCGCCGATATAGCGCTCTCCTTCACCAAATCTCTCTGTCCGGAAGGAAAGGAGGGCACCTTCGAGGCCAGCCAAGAGACGGCCGAGATCTGATTCAAGGGTCTGGATCAAGCGGGTCGCGGCCAAAAGATCGCCGTCTGCCAGAAGGGATTTGAGCTTGCTCAGGGATCCCATAGGGTCGAAATTTAAAAGCGATGATGGATTTAAAAATGTATCTCCAACCTTGCCTCGGAAAGCTTCCACATCCCGTTCCAAGCGCTGGAGTGCTTCCTCCATCCTGGCAATAGATTCAATCAGGGCCCGGCGCAATGGCTCGGCCCGCGTTCGGTTGTATTTTTTTAGCAGGGTCTCTATCTCGTCTCGCTGATGTTCAAGGGTCCCACCCGCGTGGACAACCCTGGAGAGCTGTTGCTCGATGATGAGATCGTCGACGCGAACAATTGCAGACTCGAGCAGACGGATGGTCACCCGATCGACCCCCTTGCGCTTGCGAAAATCACCGCTGCCCCCACCACCGTAAAGTCGGGCCTCGTGAAAGAGTTGGTTGGATAGGTCCTGCCGCACGCTGACAAAAGTATCTGTGACCTGTTTCGGAGATAGGCTATCTCGATTCAGTACCTGGATGAGATGGGCCATTTTGCCAAGGGCATCTTCTGTCTCCCGCTGGAGCATGGTGAACCGCTCCTCAGCGGCTTTACCGCGCCGCGCGTTTGTAAGGGGGGTCTCCAGGCGACGCGCCAACAATGCGACCAACATATCTAGGGCGCCGTTTTGGTCGTTGATCGCATTTTTGTGCCGACTCAAGGGAGTCAGAACACAAATATCAATCGCTTCGGATTGTCCGGACTTGGGGCCGAGGATAGAATCATTGTCAAACGCCTCCACCTCAAGCTGTATATCTGCCTTATCTTCGATTTTGACACTTTCCGGTGTCCAGCGGTATTGGGTTTTTAGGCGCCTGACCTGGTCGGCCAGGTGAATGATTGTCTTGCGCAGCTCGAGTCCGGATTCGGTGCGCAGGACCAGGTCGAGATACCGGAGTCCGTGGTCATCCTCAGCTTCCAATTCGATCACTACCTCGCCGTCTTCTGCAACTTCTACTCGCTTGGTGGGGCGAAGGACGCGAATGACCGGAGGTCTGTCTGCCTCCACCTCAATATTTCGCGTTGGTCCTTCCATGAGAAGAGATCGGGTTCCGAGTGCGAGGGAAAAATTACCAGGCCCACCCACCACAAAACGGCCGTGCACAGTGCCGTCAACACCTACTGATAAAGGCCTCTGACTGCCGTCTGGCAATCTAATCACACCGCGATCCGACCTGGGAACGAGCGATGTCCCTTCAATGACAACCGTGGTGCCTAGGGGGGCCACCAGGCCACCGGAAATTGCGTTGAGTCGTCGCTCTTCCCGATCAAAGTATTCGGGATAGCGCAACGTCAGGGTGAGATCACCGACCACCGGTGCCATTGCAGATACGCGATCGATTTTTGGATCAGGTGGGATCGGTTCGCGCCACAGGGATGCCAAGCCAGCAGTTGTAGCCCCTGCGAAAAAAGTCTGGGTGACAATGCCGACAGCCGTGGCAGCGACCAGGGCAAGGCCCGGCCAGGTGAGGGATCGCATGGGGAAAATCACCCCCCCGATGGGTATCTCGGTGATCGCCTGATGGACCATCCGCAAATGGCGCAAGACGAGATCCTGTGAAAATCCAGCTTGATGCGGGGCAAGGGCGAGTTGATTGGCAGTGAGGACATCTGACGCCAGATCCGGAAATAATTGACCAATTTTTCTAGCTACGGCTTCACTTTGGGATAAATTGAGCAGCGGCAACAGCAACCCCAGCGTGCTAAGGGCAACAGTGCCGAGGATGATGACGACCCAGCTGAGGGCGCGCAATCCAGTACCCCCAAACCAGCCCAGCGCGACAATGAACCCAAAGAGGAGCAGCGCAACGCCGGCCAAGACCCATCCAAGGCCACTGATCAGGGTCAATATCTGCCCCCGACGCTTGAGACCCGCAAAGATTGCGAGCAGCTCGCTCCCAGCCTCAGTAACGCCGTGGTTGTCTGAAAGGGGATTCATCTTTTATAACATTGGACTTGGAATCCCGCCCGTGCGGGAAGGACGAGGTTTGCTACATCCAGGAGCGATTTGTCTTGTATAGCAATGATCATTTATAAAAGAAATCTCGTTTGGTTTATCAGTTACCTTGCTGTCATGGAGTTCATTATGAACATAGAAGAAGAATTGACAACCCGACTTAAGCAAGCAATGCGGACAAAAAACACTTCGGAACTCGATGTGTTACGCATGGTGAAGACCGCTGCTCAAGCAAAAAAGACAGCACCGGGCTTCAGCGGAGAGACAGACGATGCCTTCTGGCGAGATGTTATTGCCCGCTACGTAAAGCAGCAGCAAAAGGCCCTTGTTGCGTTTCGAGAAGCTGGGGATCAGGGTCAAGAGAATGTCGCAAAGTTAGAATTTGAGATCGCATATCTAACGCCCTTCCTGCCCCAGCAAATGGATGAACAAGAGGTTCGAGAACGCGTCCGGCAGGTGATTGCGGAAACCGGTGCAGCCGGCCCCAAGATGATCGGCAAAGTTATCGGAACCATTGTAAAAGCCCATCGAGATGAGGTGGATCCGCTGATGGTCAAGCGCATTGCCGCCGAAGAACTGGGTAACTGACAGATGCCATCTGAAGCAGAACATATTGCGCCCCCTAATGCGGGACGCATCATCGCCATCGGATCTGGCAAAGGCGGTGTCGGCACGAGCATGATCGCGACGAATATCGCCGTTTTTCTGGCCCAAATCGGCAAGCAGGTCTGTCTCGTCGACGGCAATCTAACTGATGCTGGCCTGCATACATGGCTCGGTTTGCAACAGCCAGAGCTGACCATTGCAGATGTGTTGAACCACCGCATTGAGTTCATCGAATATGCCCTCTGCCCCACGCGTGTCTCAGGGCTCTCACTGCTGGCCGGCGCCGGGGACCTGCTCTGCGGACTCAACATGTCCGATGATGACTGCGACCGATTGCTCGATCAATTTCGAGATATGGAAACCGATTACGTCATTATTGATTTGCCCTCTGGGATGCACGCATTCAATCTCCATCTGTTTGGCAGCGCTGATGTGCCGATTGCCATTGCTGTGGCAACGCCAGATGCGATCGAAGCGACCTATCGCCTCATCAAGGCAGCCTATCTGAAAAAATTGCTGCGGCACTCGCTCGCAGATGGGCCCACGCGGGAGCTCCTATACAGCCTTGGTGAACGCGCTGGAAGACCACCGACCGCGAGAGAGATCGTAGCCAGCGTTGAAGATATCGATTCCCCCCTGGCCGAGGAAGCTGCCCGCCTGGCATCGACGTTCCATCCGCAACTGATCGTAAATCAAATCAAGGTAAAAGCCGACGAAGGCCTGGGGGAAGCCATGGTCGCGGCAACCGCGCGTTGGATCGGCATTGTCGCCCGAGTGTTGGGGCCCATTGAATGGGACGACAATGTATGGCTATCCCTTCGGCGCGGTATTCCACTGCTCATTGATTTTCCCCAAAGCCGGGCCTGTAGGGGTCTTGAACGCATCGTTCGTCGGCTTCTCAGCCAGGACCTATCAGATCTCCACGCACCCGCTATCATACCACCGTCGGTAGAGGACTTGAACTTATACGAGCTGCTCGAAATCTATCCCAGCGCGTCCGAAGAGGAGGTCCGACGGGGACTCAAGCAGATCCGTGAGTATTTTGGCATAGATGGCCTGGCGGTTCGGGGTGCATGCTCTGAAGAAGAGCGGGCAGACTACCAGCGGCGCGCCCAATCAGCCCAAGAAATCCTCATCGACAAATCCAGACGGCGGGAGTACGATCGCACTGCATTCCCAAACGGATTTCCAAGCCCCAAGAAGCGGTTCCCCGATGGCAGGACCGGCATCAAAGGCCGCGTAAAAAGCCCGCACGATTCCCTGCCAAAGGTTGAACTCAGGGACGATCAGATGGTAAACGGCGCCTTCTTGGGTGAAATTCGCCGGGAACGCGGGATAGAGCTCGAGGATATTTCAAACCGGGCGAAAATTTCCATCTCCTATCTCCGGGCCATAGAGGAGGAGCAATTCGATGAATTACCAGAACCCGTATACATACGGGGCTTTGTCACCGAATACGCGCGCTACCTAAAAATCAACCCAACCCGTGCAGTGGACGATTTCATGGCCACCTATGATGCCCATATGAAGCGCCCGACTAAATAATGCGTACTATGTCAAAAGCATCCGACCAGGCCAAGTTATTAAAATCCCCCTTGAAAAAGGGGGTTTGGGGGATTTTGTCACCTTGTGACGCGATCGGGAATGACGAAATCCCCCCGCCCCCCTTTACGAAAGGGGGAGGCACCTTATCCGACATTGTAGACTGGACCAAGCACTGGGATAACTTGACTTGATTGTAGGATACAGCTTGAATACGGAACACTTGAAGAACTGCCGCATGCGTTTTTGTATCGGCGATTAGACGCGAGGAAAAAACAATGAAAAACACACTCACCGCCTTTTTGGCCCAGGCTGCCGAGGGGGCATCCCCCCCCCCAGCAACTGGGGCCAAGGCCGGCACTATTGCGGAATTAACGGCGCTGATACTGGAGGCCTCCCCGATTGTTAAGGGCGTTATTTTTTTACTATTTCTGTTTATTTTTGCCTGCGTGTTCATCATTGTTTACAAATATATTTCACTGCGCCGGGCCCAGGGCCAGACCCACCGGTTTATGGAAGTATTCTGGCATTCCAAGCGCCTCGACGAAATCTATAACGCTGCAGAGGACCTCAGGCGAAGCCCCATCTCCCAACTTTTCAAGGCGGGGTATATCGAGCTTTCCAAACTAAAGGGGTCTAAAGGCGAGGACGCGCGCATTGACGAGACCCACGTAGGCGACATCGGCAATGTGGAACGCGCACTCAGGCGGGCTTCCACCGCGGAAATCACCCATCTCGAAAGCCTGGTGCCGTTCTTGGCCACCACTGGTTCCACAGCCCCCTTTGTCGGGCTGTTCGGCACAGTTATCGGTATCATGATTTCATTCATGCAGATCAGCGCCAGCGGCTCAGCCGGCATGGAGGTGGTCTCCCAAGGCATCTCAGAAGCGCTCATTGCCACGGCCATTGGCCTGATGGCAGCGATTCCAGCGGTCATCGCCTACAACTATTTTCTCCGTCGGATCCGGGTATTGTCGTCTGAGATGGACAACTTCAGCTCTGACTTTCTCAACATTGTAAAACGCCATTTTCTAAAATAGGAGTCGACGATGGGAATGAGCATAAGCGGCGGCCATAACACCGCGATGAGTGAAATCAATATCACCCCTTTTGTTGATGTCATGCTGGTGCTGCTCATCATCTTTATGGTGACCGCGCCAATGTTGAGCAAGGGCGTTGAGATCGACTTGCCAAAGGCCAAAGCACAGCCCATGGAAGTTGATGAATCCAAACTATTGATGGTCATCGATGCAGAGCGGCGGGTATATCTGGGCGAGACCGAAATCCCTCACGCCAGATTGGAAGAAGCCCTGGTGAACAACGTGAGACTCCAGCGGGAAGGCGAGCTCTATCTCAAGGCAGACCGAAACATTCCATACGGGTTTGTCGTACAAGTCATGGCCATCATAAAAAGGGCCGGGATCCCCAAACTCGGCATGGTCACAGATCCCATCGACGAGCAATGGCCCCCCCAGCCAGTCGAAACCGCCGCGCTTTGAACTTCCTCCCTTTTCAGCGTAGAATATTACCCATTGCGGCCCAGAAGGGGCACTATCATGAGGTGTGTGATGTCAGAAATCAGTGAACAGAGAAAAGAGCTCAGAGCTGATCTTACCACTGAAGTGGAATTCCGCATCGAAAACGAAGTGATGACTGCCCAGACCATCGATGTGTCATATTCGGGGTTTCGACTGGAAACATCCCAGCCGCTGACCATTAGCCTGACCTTTAAAGAGGATATTATTCCAAACAAGTACACCGCCGAGCTCGTCTGGGCCAGGGAAACAGGCGACGGCATGATGGAGTACGGTTTTCGATACCTAAAAGACGGCGAACCAGAACAGGAAGTCCTGATTTTCAAGGAAGAAAAAAAAGAATAACCCGTCTTCCCATTCCGAAAACCTCTCCCCCTAGCCCTCTCTCCGACGCCCCCTTAAGATTACCAACATTCCGCCGATTACTATTGAACGAGGAACAGTGTGCCTGTTAGCGCGACCCGAGTCGCCTTAAAAACAAGGGGGGAAAATGGAGCAGCATACAGTTCTTTTTGTCGACGACGAAGTGGGGGTGCTGGACGGGCTAAAGCGGGCCCTGCGAAAGGAACCCTATACCTTTCTGACCGCTGAATCCGGCCAGGATGCGCTCGATATCCTCGCGGAGACAAACGTCGACGTCTTGGTCTCCGATGAAAACATGCCTGGGATGAAAGGATCAGAGCTTCTGGCTAAGGTGAAAGAGGATTACCCAGACACCATCCGCATCGTATTAACCGGACAGGCCAGTGTTGAATCTGCCATGCGGGCAATCTACGACGGCTGGGTCTATCAATACCTGCATAAGCCGGTCAATGCCGCTGATCTCGCCGCTGCTATCCACAACGGACTGCTACTGCAATCCCTGCGCATGGAGGGGGAGAGCCCCCATTTGGTCATGTCTCCGAACCAACAAAACGAACTGCTCAACCAGTTTTCCGATGCTGGTGAGGCAGTGAACGCGCCTGTCGACGATATTACACCCCCTCAAGAAATAGACGCTGAACCAGTATCGCCGGCCAATGATGAGGGCAATATCACCGCCGCAATGGAGGAAATCCGCGCAGCACTCGACGATGCTGAGTCGAGTGACAACGTACCAAAGCTCGTCGATCTCGTACGAAACGCCATCGACAAAATCGCCCCCAAATAGCGTTACCTCGCGACCCAGAATGGGCGCATGCGAAATTTGTCGTATGAGGTTTGCATACATGTTTGTTGTCGGCATCGTCATGCCCGCGCAGGAGGGTGTCGCGAAAGGGTTAAGCCCGTCACCCCTGCGAAGGCAGGGGTCCAGAACCCAGTAATGCTCCAGGGCTTTTTAGAGTCAATCCTTCGCGGGATAGGCCAGAATCGTGTCAGGGACAGCAACACGGCCCACAATGCCCCTAAATACAACATAGCCGATTCTACAAAACCGTCTCCCTTGGCCGCTAGGGCAGCCAGAACCCTACCCAGATTGTATGCGGCTGCGTGCAGGCTGAACTCCATGCGCGCTTTGGATAGACCTCGACGACGAAATCGTCGAAAGTTCATAACACCTGACATGAAGGCGAAGACAGGCTCAACCATTGCTTTCCGTTGAGCATAGGCTTCCTGTGCTTCCGGAGTCTCCATGACTTTCCGTAGCGCCTCTTTGGATTCATCAATGGCCAAACGTCGGACTACTCGGCGCGTGGATTTTTTGCTGAAGCACCGAGGACGAAGCTCGCAGTCCGTGCAACCGTGGCGTTCGTATTGGACATACGAGCCGTCTCTGGCTCGACTTCTGGCGGTTAATATTTGACCACCGGTCGTTTTACCGTTCGGTACCTTGATGCCGCTGCCTGGATCACTGTGCCGTCACCCGCGACATCTGCTACGCCAGACCTCGTTGCTTCCAGTGCCAGTCGGGCCACCTGCTCAAAGAAGGGCCCTTCAAATTCCTCTTGATGCCGAATGATGAATCGTCCGATATTGCTGTGATCGGGCTGAATACCGGCGCAGATCCACATGCACCCCAAATCGACCCGACTCATCACCTCGAGCGCTCGCAGCGCGTTAACGCCCTTAAGTAAACCGTACATGATCAGGCCGGCCATCAGGCGTGGAGCGTACGGAGGACGCCCCGGTCCTGAATACTTACTTTCAAATACTTTCCAATCCAAATCATCAAGGGAGTCGGACAGCTGCAAAACTTTTTTCTGACCGCAATCCTTGAGATAGCTTTGCAACGTGCACGCGCCAAAAAACAGCTTGTTTCTGTCCGGCCAAACAAATTGACGTTGCTCTTGAGGCTGCTCCCTGCTCGGGTGGCAGTCAGGTAACATATCAAAAAGTCGACCTTGATTTGTCTGATCTGCAAATGTGCTCTTTGCCATATATGAATTATATATAGACTACATGTGTAAAGTCAATATAATCCGCTAATTCCATAACAGCCTCTCAGGTTGGGATCCTTCTGTTCAAGATGATTTCCAACGCTGCCTCTAGATCCCCACTTTCGTGGGGATGACAACTGTTTAATTCTGAAAATGAATTTCGCGACACCCTCATGCGCGGGCATGACGGGAAATCAAAGCAGGCACCTACATTATCCTACGACGCAAACCGCATGCTCCCTTAGATTAAAATCCCCTAATTTTTCGATAGATCATCTGGGGCAACCGAAAGAGCATACCAAAAAAGAGCTTCATGCTTAGCCAGGTGAATTTCAGGTTATCGCGCCTTGGGTCAAAATGGGATACCCGCACTTCTTTTGGGGGGTATATCACGTCGATATCAGTATGTGCGATGCGCATGCCAGACCAGGCAGCTTTGACCAGGATTTCCATTTCAAACTGAAACCCCGGCTCTTTGCAGCCAAGTGCGAGGGTCTCCTCGATGGGGTAGACGCGAAATCCGCATTGGGCGTCTTTGCACCGCTGCCAGCTCGCAAGGCTGGTCCAGAAGTTGGAAATAGAACGGCCCCGCCGGCTCGCCTTGGGGACGTCTTTGTTCGTCATTCTGCGCACACCCACCCCAATGCGATCTGGAAAGCTCAGGGACAATTCGTAAAATTTGGGGATCTCTTCAGGCAGATGCTGGCCATCTGCGTCGAGCACAATGGCATGGGAGTATCCCCGCTCGCGGGCTGCCTCGAGTCCAACCCGGATAGCCGCGCCCTTGCCGCGGTTTTCCCGAAGTGCAATGACCTCCACGCCAGTGGCCCGGGCTCTGTCATCGCTCTGGTCAGTTGATCCATCCGAAACCACCAGGATGTCGGGCTCGATGGCCGCGCGACACCTCGAAATGACATCGGTAATGGTGCCTGCGTTGTTGTAGACTGGGACAAGCGCGCAAATCTTCATCGCATTGAGCTGCGACCGAGTATCAACTTGAGGCAGCGATCGAGGGGATCGCTGCCAAAGTCCTGAAACCGCCGCTTTCGATAGATATATTCCACTGCAAAAACAAACCCTAACAACCCATAACTGACCGGGCCGACCAATACCGCCCACATAGCGTCATCTTCGCACAGAGCAGCAAACAGGAGCAAGGCCGAGTTCGCAGAAAGCACGCCGACCCATACCTTAGTAAGGGTTCTGCAATAGGCGACCTCTGCCGTTGGGAGCTCAGGTTTCTTAAGCCGGGCAAAGCGCTCGATAAGAGGGGTCTTTCTGAGGGACGCGGCAAATAGAGCGATGAACGTCAGAGAGACGGCAAAGGGGGTGATGCGAAGGGCCAAAGGAGAAGCAAACGCAGCGCCGGTCCCGATAATGAGTGCCATGGCACCTGCTTGAATGAGGAGGATCCGGGAGGTTTCCCGGTTTGATAGGAGCATGGCGATGAATCGACGGGCTGTAAGCGCGAGCAAACAGAGCGCGGTCCACCGCACCCCTAAATAGGACAGGCCAAAAAAGACGATGACCGGATATAAGAAAAGAATCGCCCCATCTAACAACTTACCCATCAGCTCTAATGCCGATCCCAAAAACCTCTCCCCCTGGCCCCCTCTCCGCATCGGAGAGGGGGATCAGAATCAAATAACCTAACCGATTCAGAGTGGTTTTTCCTCCCCCTTCCCTCGCAGGGAAGGGGGCAGGGGGGATGGGTTTGCGCAAAAAGAACCATTAACGACTCACTACCGCTCTCTCCTCCTTGCTGAGATGAACTCGGCAAGGGCGTTGATGGAGGCAAAGGCCTTCTTGGCGGTTTCTGAATCTGAAATATTGATGCCGTAGTTCGTTTCCAAGACAACGGAAAGCTCCAGGGCATCGATAGAGTCGAGTCCGAGACCTTCTACGAAGAGGGGCATATCATCCTCGATGTCCTCTGGTCCCACATCTTCCAGGTTGGCCGCCTTGATGATCAGCTGTTTCAGCTCCAGTTTGAGGTCATGCATTGTTAACTCCGGTTAAGGACATACAAATCACAATGTATTATCCAGAGGTTTCTTCACCGTTACTAGCACTCGGGGATTTTGGAGGCAATATCTTCAATTATGGCTTTCACCCCACCTCGGATATCTGGCATACATAGACCCCAAGAGAGGAAAGGGCTTGAAAGCGCTCGTTACAGGTGCCAGCGGTGGTCTTGGACAGGCAATTGCCCGCAGGTTGGCGAGCGATGGCTTCGAGGTGTGGATCCATTGCGCAGCAAACCAAACAGGCGCCGAGGCACTGCTTGCAGAGATCGAACACAACGGCGGCAAGGGCCGGGTAATACGGTTTGATGTGCGCAGCCCTGAAGCTATCGATCAAATACTGGTGCCACTGCTTGCCAAAGAAGGCCCCCTAGACGCACTGGTCAACAACGCGGCCATCTCCCATGACGGCTATATGATGCAGCTACCCGAACACCACTGGGAAGCGGTGATCGACGTGAACCTCAACGGTTTTTTCCGCATCACACGGGCCTGCCTCAAGGGCATGGTGGCACAGAGACAGGGCCGCATCATTACCATCGGATCACTCGCCGGAGAGCGGGGTAATATCGGGCAAACCGCATATGCCGCGAGCAAGGCCGGTCTCTTTGGCGCGACCCGCGCGTTGGCCCTGGAGATGGCACGGTGGAATATCTTGGTAAACGCGGTCTCACCTGGTCCACTCGATGTGGGCATGGCTACTGGCACAGATGAAAAAAAGCTGACACCACTCATTCCCTTGGGTAGGCTAGGACGCGCCAATGAGGTGAGTGGGGTCGTGTCGTTTCTCCTATCAAAAGATGCATCCTACATCACCGGCCAAGTGATATCGGTAAACGGCGGCATGGGGATATAGCGTGCGCTCCCCCTTTTATCTCCTCGATTTGGATCGGGCGCCGAACACAGTGCTCGTGCGGACAAAAGACCGGGATCACACGCGCGGGGAATTACTGGGCCAGGCAGCGGCCTTGGGCAACCGACTCAAGGCCGTAGGGGTCGCACCAGAGGACACGGTCATTGTCTGCCTGGATAGCGGCCCCCTATTTGTGGCTGCGGTGGCTGGCTGTTGGTTTGCCAATGCCACACCCGTGCTGATCGATCCGCTCGTTCGAAAGGAATGCGGCCGAGCGGTTCAAATGACCCGCGCCCGGGCTATCATTCAGAGCCGATCCTATGGCACAGATGACCTCGGCATTCCTGAACTGAACCCGGAAGCTGGGATGGCTGTACCTGCAGCGCCCCTGCCTGCAAGAAATCAAGCATCCCCTGTCTTGTTCTTATTCACTTCGGGCAGCACAGGCGCTCCTACCCTGGTGCCCAAGAATTTTCAACAGCTCGACGTGGAGGTGCAGTTTTTATCAACGCTTTTTGCAAGCCCGACATATGTGGCGACCATGGCGCCTTGGTGCCATATTTTTGGGCTCATCGTATCGCTGCTTGTCCCAGCCCGATCAGGTGGCATCTGCGATATCAGCGCGGGTATCTCTCCTCTTGGCCTGCTACGACTGGCCTTGGAAAAAAACACTGATTTGGTGGTCGCAGTGCCAGCTGTTTACCAAGTAATGGCCAAGTATCTGGAAGGTGGAAAGACACCAGCTAGGCTTAAGAACTGCCGGTTCGTCACCTCAGGTGCCCCCCTGCACCCTGCCCTGCGATCTCGCCTCCAAACCCTGACGGGTTGCGAGATCACAGATCTCTACGGCTCGACCGAAGCTGGCGGCGTTGCCTATAAGAACGATGACGGTCCATGGCTGGTGCAGCCCCATGTGCAGGCGCGGATTGCTGACGATCAATCTCTCGAAGTCAGATCCCCATCCGTGTCAATGGGAACGCCAGACGACTTTTATCGAATGGGCGATCTCGCGCGAGCAGAGGGTCCGGGCTTTGTCCTCTTGGGTCGCGCAGACGACATCGTCAAGATCGGCGGCCGCCGAACCTCGCTCGGTGAAATCACCGAAGCCCTGGAATCCCACCCAGGGGTTGCCGGCGCAGCTGTGTTGGCCCAGAAAATTCGCGGGGCCTTGCGACTGGTTGCGTTTGTCGAACCCCACGCCCCGGATCTAAGCGAGGCGTCCATACGGGCGTTTCTCAAGGAGCGATTGGCAGACCACAAAGTACCGGCTATTGTTCACATGATCGTGCATATGCCGCGCACGCCAGCTGGCAAAATCGACCGCCAGCGCCTATCAGCTGCAATGTCAGGGGAGTGCTGAGCCATGCGGGTATTGATCATCAGTGGCTCCAGGGCCAGGTTGCCGGACTCGGTCTATCCCCTTGGGCCTGCAATCGTGGGTACTGTGGCCAGGCGTGCGGGCTGCGAGGTCGGTTGGTTTGATGCACTGCGCCACGCCAATCCTGCTCAGGCGCTCAAGCAAACCATAGCAGCCTTCACCCCTGATGTATGCTTCTTTTCAATTCGAAATATCGATTCTGGCGCGTTCCCAAGTCCAGAGTTGCATTATGAGGATCACACTGCCCTAGTGGAAAGTTGCCGCTGCAGCTCAGATGCCCCCATCATCCTCGGTGGATCTGGATTTTCCCTGATGCCAGAGGCCTTTATGAAACTGCTCGTCCCCAATGCAGGGGTGGTGGGTGAAGGTGAGGCGGTCATTGCAGAGCTGCTCCAAACCATTGCTGCTGGTAACCTTCCCCAGGGCATCATTACTGCTCCAAGAACAACAACAGGTGGGATTATTCTTGCGGACCGGGATCTTTTCGATGCCAATTGGTACTACACCCATGGCGGGGTTGCCAACATCCAAACCAAACGGGGCTGTGGATTCAGCTGCATCTATTGCACCTACCCCAAATTAGAGGGACACGGGTTGCGAAGCCGGCCCCCTGAGGTTGTGGTGGAAGAGATCGCGTCCCTGGTAAAGATGGGCATCCGGCATTTCTTCTTTGTCGATGCGGTGTTTAACAGGCCCGAATCCCATGCCGCAGGGATCTGTGAAGAGATCATTCGGCAAGGCCTCAACATTTCATTTTCAGCTTATTTTGCACCAACAGGAGATCTGACCGAGTTCCCAAACTTGCTAAAACGGGCCGGGTGCGAAGCAGTTGAATTTGGAACTGATTCCCTGAGCGATCCCGTGCTCGAGGCCCTGCAAAAGGGATTTACCGCGTCCGAGGCCATGGCCTATGCCCAGAGGCTCGCGACAGTGGACATTCCCCAGTGCCACAACTTGATTCTCGGCGGTCCTGGGGAAACACTTGAAACCATGGACGAATCCGTGGCCAGGCTGGATACGCTGACCCCGCGCGCCGTCATTGCCACTATCGGCCTTAGGGTCTTCCCGGGTACAAGACTCGCAGAACTGACAGCTGAAAGAGGCGGGAACCCCAGCATGGACCTGGAAAGCCTGGCACCGATGTTCTATATCGAGGACGCAGTGGCAGAGAGTGTTGTGGAAAAAACCGCGGTCTGGGTGGACGCCCGGCCCGGTTGGATCTGCCCTGGGCTCAAGAAGCGATACAACTTAAGGTACCTCGTCCGCCAGCGGGAACGCCGCGGGCGTAAAGGCGTGTTATGGACGCTTTTTTAACCCCGTGGATGTGCAGCCCGGAATTTTATCGTTAAAAGAAACTGGGACGCGACAACAGGAGCACGAGCATGGATGAAATTGATTTAAGGTATGCATTTGGACCTGGTTTTGTGCAAAATCGCACGACCTGCCGGGTGATTTCCCAATTCGAAGAATTGGCTAACTTTGGCTCAGCATCGAGCGCGTTGATGATGTGGAACGGCCGGACCCGAAGGTGGCACCACTACACATTGGGTTGGACAGCCATTCGCATTGCCTGCACTGAAAAACAGATGTTCGCCCTCAGCGCGAGCGGACAGGTGTTGCGAGCCAACGCAAGAGGGGTCAAAGAAGAACAAATTGAAGCCCAGACTGCGGTGGGTCAGTTCAAGGATCTGCGCGACTTAACCGTTATCGGCGACCGCGTTTACGCAGCAGGTAGAGGTGGATGTGTGTATCGCGACGATAATGCGGATCGCTGGGTCGACCTACAGGCCGACGAGACAACCGACCGAGATCTTGCAGTAAACGCGATATCTGGCACATCTGGATCCCACATCATCGCAGTGGGTGACAAAGGCCATATTTGGGCCTTTGACGGGCAAGGCTTTGAGCGCGTCGAAAGTCCGACAACAGTGGATTTAAGCGCGGTTGTTGTGAGCCCGCAGGGGGAGTCCGCGATTGCTGCTGGCAATGATGGGGTAGTCCTGCGCCTGGACGATAGTGGTTGGCACACGGCCCATCAGGACCCATCCAAGGGCACCCTAACCGGGCTCACCCTGTTCAAGAATCGATGCTATGCAGCATCACCATCGGCAATATACGCCTTAAACGACCGCGATGAACTGGAACTGATTGACGTGGCCCATGCTCCGGGGTGGACCTTTGGGTACCTACATTCAAATGACGGTATCATGTGGTCCTTTGGCAAGCGGCACCTCTTCTGGACCGAGGACGGCCAGACCTGGCACAACCAGACACCAGACATGACCCCGTTTGACCCGTCAGAGACAGGGCCGGCTGTTTCCAGATCCCGATCCTGTGGATGCACAGGCGGCGGCCACATGTGCGGAGGGTAAGCCCTCAAATCGATGTCACTAGATGATGATAATGGCATCACAGGGACAAGAGACACTGACGCTCACTAACCCCTGTTGAATTGCATCGCAGGAATCCCCTACCAATTCAATTTCAGTCGGGGCATTCAATTGTCACCCGTTTGGATCATCGAATATCACAGATTGTCCATCTATTTCCACGGTGCACTCGTTGGCCAAGTGCGCTACGATTTCTCCTTCAACGGCCAATGTGCAGGGCCGAATGCCATTAATAATTTCCTCAAAAGCGTCCCCCAGGGCCGCCTGGTCCAGTGCCTGGTAATACGGGGCGTCGGGTTCTCCTGGTTGCACGCCTGCTCCGGCATTGGCCATTTCCTGCATATGTTCTGTACTGATGTCATCGCTGACGCTGATGATAAAGAGCAAGATATCTTGTGAAAAAGCATACTCGGCCGCTTCTACGGAAACCTGTTGGGCAAACTCGGTTTGGCTATCGTCTTCGCAAGTATCGGGTTCGCCGTCTGTAGCCAGTACGATTATCTTGGCATCGGGATGCGTATCGGCAACCAGCGTATCGACAACAGCGCTTATACTCTCTCCAGTGGGTGTATCACCGTCGGGCTCCTCGGCGTCGTACTTCTGACGGATCGCATTGAAATTGGAAAGCGCTGGCGCGACACCATCGATCATGGGGCATACCGGGCCTTCATTCCCGTCATCACTCGTATAAAGAGAAAGACCAAACCTGACCGTTTCCTCATATCCCTTTACTATACCGGTATTTACGTCGAATAGCGTTTCACCGAGCACTTCCCACCTGGATCCGTTATCAAAATCAAAATCCATACTCGTCGATTGATCAATCAACAAAACCACCGTGGGTGTTTGCGTTTCAAAGGAAACATCAGCTTCGCCACACTCTGTATCTGATTCAGTTTCTGACGCTGAATCAGAATCATCGTCCCCGTCCGAGTCTGAATCCGAATCTTCTTCGGAATCTGAGTCAGTATCAGCATCTCCTCCTTCATTCGAATCGGTATCGGTATCGCCCACCGAGATACTCGGCGTGGGGGTGTTTTCACACGCCACAACAAAACACAATACAACTGATAACGCTAGATACACATTAAGAAGCTGCCGGCCCATGGCTTTCTCCTTATTCTGTAATTGTTCCCCAGCAGAACCAGGGGATCGCTCGCGTATAACTGACATGGCATCTTGTTAGTTTACGCTCAATTCTTTTTTTATGATTTGTTTTTGCTAAAAAGATGCGAGGTAGAAAACGTTTTTTTATCCTGTCAACGTTCAGTACTGATGGAATAAAGCGGCCGGTCCTTTCGAGGGCTAGCAAAAGATGATAGCCGCATGGTTGCTTTAAAACGTGCTCAAAGGCACAGAAAGGTAACCGGCCATGCAGTATTGTGGATTGGATTTGGGTAAAAAGTCGAGTCATTTTTGCATCGTGGACAAAAATCGCAAAGTGAAAAAGCAAGGTCAAGTACGCAATCGCTTAGCTGATATTACAAGATGTTTTCGACAGCTACCGCCCATGCGGATAGCCCTCGAAGCAAGCACCAAGTCATTCTGGCTAGCCGACAGACTAGAGGAAATGGGGCATGCGGTCATCGTCGTCGATCCCGGTCAAACCAAGGCCATTGGTGCGGCCGGCATCAAACACGACAAACTGGATGCGAAAGTTCTGGCCGACTTATGCGCGGCAAATCTTTTGGCTCGTGTGGATAGGCCCACTGAGAAACAACGCTTGGAGCGTATGATAGTCGTCACCCGTGACGGGTTGGTTAAATCTCGTACTCGGCTCGTGAATATGGTTCGAAGTATCCTGGATTCAGAAGGATTCGAACTGAACCGATGCGCCACTGATGCCTTCGTTGATCAGGTGTCCCGCGCCTGGTTCGACTTACCTGAGGCCATGTGCAACGCAATTGAGCCAGTGATTACGACCATACACATGCTGTGTGAGCAAATCGATGACTGCGATGCTCGCCTGAAAGAGACGATGGTCAATGATCCCAGTGTAAAACTGCTAATGTCAACACCGGGTGTGGGTGTCGTCGTAGCCTCGTGTTTCCTGATGGCAATACGTGATCCCAACCGCTTCAAAACTGGGAGGCAAGCCGGCGCATATCTAGGGTTAGTGCCAGCGCTATACCAGTCTGGCAAGACCTTCCGTCGAGGGCGAATAACCAAACACGGGAATCGCCAGGCGAGATGGGCGCTGTGTGTGGCTGCGAATGCCTTGCTCAGAGCTCGAAAGGCGACCGCTTTGAGTGAATGGGGGCGAGGGTTGGTGGTACGGCTTGGACGTAAGAAAGCAATTGTTGCCATTGCGCGAAAGTTGGCGTCGGTGATGTGGGCGATGCTTAAAAACAACACGCCGTTTGAACCGAGATTATCCAAGGCGGCATAATGTTGTTGTACACGCATAGAACAGTTGCCGGTTGATGAATGAATGGGTCCCAAGACTCGCCGACCAGCCGAGATATATTGCGTCTTCGGTCGTGGGACCTCCGCCGGGGGCGACCCTCTCTAAGGGGTCGCTTTTCCCCGTCTCCGGTGTCTGCGGCTGGTCTACCATAGGTGATGAACCGCGAAGCTCAGATGACGTTGATGGAAGGTTATCCATCCGGGAGAGTGCGTTTTTGGACATGGCTCAAAGTGAAAATCGCTCGCAAGGCCGCAGTGCTGATAGCACCCCCGTTTCGTCTACCATCATGTGCCCGGGTAATGACACCCGACCAAGAGCACGTATCGATGTCTGAGGAAACAATCCGTCATTGGCATGACGAGCTTGGCATTAGCGATTTGGAGATAGGCATCGAGTAGATGAGCAACATATGCGGCATCTCAAAACTGCAGAAAAGAAACCTTTTCGCTTGACAGTGAGGTCCGCTTTATCGATGTCCAAAACAACGATAGAGGAACTAATGAAACCCAC
This sequence comes from Myxococcota bacterium, assembly GCA_030065855.1. Taxonomy (GTDB): domain Bacteria; phylum Myxococcota_A; class Polyangia; order JAAYKL01; family JAAYKL01; genus JASJCT01. The sequence goes on along the minus strand of JASJCT010000024.1, from coordinate 577 downwards.
GTCATTCCCGCCTGCGCGCATCCGTGTTCGGTTAAGGTGATAGGTAAGCAATTATGGAGAGTTAGGGATTGTACAATTGACAGAAAAAAGGCCATAAACTTCTCGATCCAACTACCACATCGAAAGGAGAAGAAAATGGCCCGGACGCAAGAATCTAATATTCGCAATATTCTGTCTAGTTTGTTTTCTGAAAGGTGGATTGAAGCTAAGTCCAGGGAGGTTGGGTTTATCAGGCGCTCGCGAAAAATTGATCCAGTTGCCTTCTTTTGGACATTGGTGTTTGGTTTTGGATTAGGTAACGCACGGACATTTGCAGCGCTTCGGCGATGTTATCAAGCAGAGATTGGGGAGAGCATCGTTCCTTCATCATTTTATGACCGCTTTACTTCCAGTCTCGGAAAACTAATGAAGGCAGCCCTTTGTCATCTGTTCGAAACCGCTCTGGTTGAGCTGCGAAGACGATTTCCTAACCTAAAAGAGCGGATGCCGTTCGAGCGTTGGTCTGCAATATTCGCAGAATTTGCCGTATCGATCCTGCATTCTCTTTTGGAGAATCGCCGAAGAAAACAGCGACGAA
>JASJCT010000127.1 GCA_030065855.1 Myxococcota bacterium | reverse complement strand
GTCCAGCACGCTGCGCCAGTGGTCGCGCATTTGTTCCCGTTCTTGTTCGTTGAAGAGCTTTTCGATGTGCAGGCGCAGCGTGGTCTTGTTCTCGGCGTTTCGCGGACAGCTCAACGTGAGTTGAACGACGATGGGATGATCTAAGTGACTGGAATGGAGGACCATGCGAACCCGTTCTCTGGATCTTACTGTGCGGATCTCTCCAATCATCTGTCCATCATCTTCGAGCGTGAGGTCGGGTTCGGGCGTGAATGGTCCGGTGTTGCCGAGCCAGGCTTTCACGCCCGCTTCACTGAACAGGAGATCCCACAGCTTGTCTTGGGCAATGGGGATGACCCGTTGGATCCCCAGTTGAAATCCAGCGTCCGCGGTTTGACCCGTGGTTCTTCTGCCCCTGGCGAATTCGTACCCCACCGTAACCATCTGCTGCCACCATTCGTTGGTCACGTCTCCTGCACCTTTGACGATGCTCATAATCTCTTTGTGGTCGAGCGTCTCCGCGCCCACGTTGTCGAGGAATAAAACCCACTCGTCCCAATCCCTCGAAGTAGCCTTTTTCACCGCGACGCTCGAAACGTTGTTCAGTTTTTCGATCATCTGAAACCTCTTTTGCAGTGTAAACACCGTTCGAATCGCCCGCCAAGGGTAAGGTTATTTTAAGCCATCCTAGATGCGCATTTTATTTAGAACAGCTCGAGCTTGCACGGGCCATTTGATTGCTATAATTCTGTCAAAGGAGGTAACCAATGCCATTACTCAGACTCTACACATCGGTCGACGTGACTGAGACCAAACGAGATGAGCTGCTCAAAAGCCTGTCCGGCATAGTAGCCAAGGCTATCGGCAAACCCGAATCCTACGTCATGGTAACGTTAAATCAAGGACCGACCTGCATGGGAGGAACAACCGAGCCCAGCGCGTTTGTCGATCTGCGCAGTATCGGCGGGCTGAGCAGATCGGTGAACCGGGATATCTCGCAACAGGTCTGCCAGCTCTTGAACCAACAGGTCGATATTCCCACCGATCGCGTATATTTGAACTTCACCAGCGTGGACCGGGAAAACTGGGGATGGAACAGCAGCACCTTTGGTTAACCAATGAACATAATCCCTGCCAAAAGTTTTGACGCATTTCAGCTTCACGCTGGTCAGCTGGTTTGCATCATCGACATAGAAGGTGGGCAAGTGGTAGATTTGACAGCGTTTCGACTTGGAGACGCGACCGAGTGGCTCTCCAATGGTCGGTCATTCGATTATAATAGCAAACTCCTTTTTACCACTGGTGATGTCCTCTATTCCAATAAGAGCAGACCCATGCTGACTATTGTACAGGATAGCGTTGGACGGCATGATTTTCTCTATACACCCTGCAGTGAGGAAATGTATCGAATTCAATACGGTATTACTGGCCCTTACCCCAATTGCCTCGACAATTTACGAATGGCGCTAAAGACTCACCATCAAGAACCCGCTGAAATCCCGACACCATTTAATGTATTCATGAACGTGGAGATCCAAATCGATGGCTCCATCTTCGTCAAAGAGCCAGTCTCAACCAGGGGGGATAAGATAATTCTCAGAGCAGAAATGGGGTTGATCGTTGCCCTCTCTGCATGCCCGGCACCTAGTTGTAACGGTGGAAAGCCGAAATCAGTTGGGTATGAAGTGATAAGCCAGCTGGTGGAATAGCGTAGTGCCTTGCTTGCCCTTGCTCAGACCTCTGAGATATTTTTACTCGACGGAGGTCTGCACAACGGATGGCTCGTATTAAGGCACCTATTACTGTCAATTACGTGTAAAGGGGGCCGGTCACTGACACTTGACACTTAGGGAGTATCGTTATGGAAGTTGGGCAGAAACCGAATCTGCTCGGTTCTCGATGAAATCTCGGACGTCCTCTATCGAAGCCATGCGCTGCGAATTGGAATACGGTTTGTGAGCGTCCTGGTCAACATGATCCTCAATCTGGTCGATGATGAAATCCAGATCACCGTCCAAATCCATGGACTCCCAGACGGTCAGCGCCTCACTGACTTTCTCCAGATACAAATCGTAGCATTCGGGAACCTCCTTGCACCTTTCAAAGACGATACCGTTTTCCCGGTTAGAGGTGCTGCCGTCGATCTCGTAGTCCTGGTGCACGTAGGCGCCGTCCGCAATACCGAAGGTCTGATCTATGCCCCAGGGAAACAATAAAAATAAATCGCGTTCAAGCTCATGATAGATCTTGTAGTTGTTCTTTGCTCCGAAGTAGCCGTCCCAATCGGCGATTATCGCCTGAACCGCGCCTTCTCTGAGCCATTGCTCCCAATCCAACACAAAACCAGCATCTTGGAAGAACGATGCTATCGGGCCGTTTATCCCGTTCATCAGGTTTACCAGATCAGACGTATCTCCCGCGTCTTGATTGGTTTCGAGCTCGAACCATGGCAGCCAATCGAGCTCTAGATCCACGAAATACTCTTCGCTGCTCGTATCATACAGGTTGCCCGGGGCCGGGTCGAAGAGCCACTCGACAAATTCGTCGTCAAGGGTCTGAAGATTGGCATAAACGCCGTAATACTCACCGTTTACATATACGAGAGCGTGATTACACAACGGTGCCTCTAGGCCCATCTCCCGAAACACTGCATACCCCAGGCGTTCTCGAACCATGCTGGGGTCCTGCGTCATGTTGTTCAGGGTTAGCCGTCTCAGATCCATGAATCGCTGTCCGTCTATGTACGCATCGAATTTCACCTTGAACCCCGGTTTCTGGTTCAACGGTTGGAACGACGCTCTTCCCTTGAGGCGAATGCCTACATTGTCCAGGGCCACGTTGTCCCCGGGGTCTTGGGTGGGGCGGTATTCGAATCCACACGAACAATACTGGAACGGCTCCGAATCGAGGGCCGAAATACACTCGGCGGAAATCGTCAGCTCGAATACGGGAAGATGAGCCTGATCGTAGAGGACAAGGAATTCCGGGGCAGGTGTTTCGGAGTCGGAATCTGAATCCGAGTCGACAGTGGAGTCTGAATCCGGGTCAGAGTCATTGCCTCCGTCGGGGTCGCCGTCGGGGAATAGCTCGCTATCGTTGGAACAGGCAATCGCGAGTATGAGGCTTGCAGTGGTGAAAGTAGGTATCAGCGTGTTAATCATTGAGTTAAGTATGACCGAAGCATATCGATACGTCGAGTATGACCAAGTCTCCCCTCACGCAAAAGGGGTCGCAATCTCGCTCAGATGTTTGTCCTCGCGGATGCGTTTGATGTCAGGGACAATTTGGATTTCAGGATAAACCGATGACGTAGTTGGCACATAGCCGCGTCATCTTGAGGATTTTGATGCCACAAGTTCCCTGATGGTATTCATTTAAGTGAATCTTGAAACAATTGGGCCAGTAAAATTGATCTGGTTCAGCGTAATAATTTTGAACTGAGGTCTGATTCGATCCCGATACACTAGGGTCCCAATAATAACGATATTAGCACTTCCAAAATTGACATTTTGAGTTTTTTTACTAACCTTGAATCCGAGAAAATAAACATAGGGGTCGTCTGTCTGAATATCGAGAATGGGATTGAGGTACTTTAAAGGTTTATTGTCTGGTTTCGAAAGGGAGCGGGTATGAAAATTTTCGAGAGAGCACTCAACTTGACGTCATTTGTCAGGGGCCAATATCATCGAGATGATGCCCTGAAGCGGAATCGCTATTCCTTTGGCAATATTTTTATCGTGTCAATAGTTTTGTTTTCCAGTTGCTCAAGAACAGAAAATAGACAGATCATCGTCAACGAAGATTACGATCCATCTTCAGGCGACCAGACAGACAACAACATAATCCCGGATGATCCTATCCCTGATGATGAGACAATTGTCTATCATGATTTGCCAAAAGCCAGCGAGAACTTTGTCTATAGCTTAAATCCCAATGCGGGCTCGGTCACCGTGATCAATGCCCAGCAGGTGACCATTCAAGTTGTAGAGACCGGAAGCAAACCTACTTTTATCGAGATTATCGAGGGTACCGATGATGCGATCGTGCTGAACATTGGTTCAGATGATGCCACAATTATCAGGATCAATCAAAATGGAATCGCTATTGCCAATAATCTAGAGGTGGTGCACGGGGCAAATACCCTGTCCATTTCACCAGATGGGCAGCACATGGTTGTATATTTCAACGCAGAACGTCAAGATTTCAGTGGCACCTTTGGCGATTTCCAAACCGTGTCTGTCCTGTCTTTTGCTGATGGCAATCAAACCACGACTTCGATGTCTGTGGGTTTCAAACCCCGAGATGTTTTCTACAATGAAGATGGTAGCAAAGCTTATGTCGTTACTGACGATGGAGTTTCCGTTCTGGACTTTGAATCGGTCGCAATAAACGGACCTGGGATCGCGGAAAATATAAACTTTGTATCAGGTAACTACTCCGAAGATGTTGAACAATTCATGATCACTCCAGATGGGGCTTACGCAATTATAAAAAAATGGTGGTTCGATTCAATCGATATGGTCGATTTGCAACAGAACATCGAATTTTCGCTGGAGATTAGTGGATTTTTTAAGACCCATTATCATACGGGAGAAATCTATTGGGACGGTATCTTGTTAACCCCGATTAGTATAAAGGATGTCGATTTCGTTTTCGAGGGAGAGTATGCATTGCTATTGGAGTATAATACGCAAAAACTGTTGAAGATTCCTCTTCCCGAAGGATTATTCGATCCCACATTGGCGACGATGGTATCTCTGGATGATATGTTCTCCGACGAAGCCATTTCTATCGAAAGTATAAGAAGAACACTGTTATTTAGAAAAGAAGTATGGAGTGAACAGATAGGCGTAGTTAACTGGAATGTTATTCCAGAAGGGATGGATATCCTTTTTGACGCAACGTGCAAGGATGATGAATATGAAGAAAACGACAGTATAGAAAATGCGACTTCACTTGAATGGCCCATATTGACAGAGGCAACAATTTGCCGCAATAATGATGATTATTTTAAGACAAGCTTAGTAGAAGGAGATGAACTGATCGTAACGGTACACTTCCTACATTTCCTTGGTAACATTGATCTCATTATTTACGACCCCACTGGGCAGAAAGTAGTTAGCTCAACCTCTTGGACCGATGACGAATCGCTAAATCTGTTTGCGCTCAGCACAGGGGAATACACAATTCACGTTTTCGGACCGCCCAACAGTACGTGGCCGTTCTACAAAAACAATTATCAACTCGAGATTGAAGTCGTAAGGAACCACATAGATACTAAGCCAAACACCGTCGATGAATTCGAGCTCAAATTTGACCAGGATACTGATTCTGATACCGACAGTGATACCGATACCGACACTATTGGACCTGGATTCACTGTGTTACCGCTGCGTAAGAGCGTCAAATCTATTGAACAAGCACAAGACGGAAACACCGCACTAATTATTCATACCAAGAAAGCAGGAGACCCCAATGCTCAGGGCATATCTGTAGAAGAACGGATAGATCGTTCTTACGGCTATTCTCTTTTACATCCGGCAACTGGTGATCTGAAGCTACAATTGACCGAAGTGGAACCTCACGGACAGGTTGCCGTTCCCAACAGTGATACTTTATTCTTGCTCTTCTGGAAAAAAAACCATCCTGCAGTCAAGGAAGTGCATCGAATTGACTTAGAGAATTTTGTGATCGATCCGATCATAAAATTAGAGAGCCCACCTGTTTCGGCTGGTTATGTACCAGGGGCAAAAAAAATATTCGTTAACCAGGATCATCCTGAAGGACGCTTGACGTTTATACATGTCGATACGTTTGATACTCAAACGGTTACCGGTTTTGAGTTGAACAGTGAAATTGAGGACTAGGCCAATGAAACGCATTACGTGTATTTTGATTCTAGGGTTTGGATTGATACTGATATTAGCCTGTGGGGAGGCTGACCCCTTTTTTGAAACAAAGCAGTATTTTCTCGATCCCCCTGTAGCCCTGAAATCGAAAACAGTATTCGTAAATACAAGTACAGATCAGGCGATATTACTCGATTCTACTATGACTAGCAATGGAGATACGATTAGAGTCAATCTTCCAAAAGCACCAATTTATATGGAACGCCGAGCTGGCGATCACGATCAAGTGATCATTCTGACAAGGGGACATACAGGCAATGCGAATCAGCTGCAAAAGGTCGCCACCTTATCCTTACTTGACTCAACGGGAGCCTTGAAAGTTATCGAACTGGGCAATAATCCATTTGATACCATCGTCAGCGATCCCGAAGGGAAATACCTGTTTCTGCTGCGCAAACGACTTGTCGATGCGTTGATCGAGAACATCAATGAAGTGGCAATAGTTCAATTGGACGCAGCTCCAGAAGCGATAAACAGTCTCGTGTATCGCACACTGACTAGTACACCACAGTCAGTTTTTTTCTCAGAAAATTTTAAGATCGGTGGAGAGCCGCGGAAAATTGCCTGTGTCGTTTCGACAAATATGCTCTTTCTGTTTGATATGGAAAACCTACATCGCAGGGCGACCTCCGTGTACCTCGGGCAAAACAATGCTGTACCCATTGTTGCTGAGCAAATTATTTTTGATGAGTTTTCCTCCCGAATTTATGTGCGCTCTCCTGAGTCCAACGATGTATTTGCTCTTAAACTGACACCCAGAGTTGCCGATGAGGACCGCAACGATTTCGCAACAGCCATCGATATTATTGGCGTGGGTGATAGACCAACAGACATGTCCTCGTTTTATGAAGAGGGGAATAGCAAGCTATTCGTTGTTGCGGAAGCGAGTGCCGAATCCTACATTGTTGATGTACCAACTGGTAAAACGATATCGATCCACTTTCCTGGCCCGATTGATCGCGTGCATCTATTTACAAGGTCTGAACTGGGCAGTGAAACGCGACATGCGCTTGTATGGAAAACCGGCGCTAGAGAATTTTTTATCATAGACTTTTACAATGTCGAAGAATTGTTGGAGCGGAATATTCGCTCTATTGGTTACTCGTTTCAACCGGCAAAGGAGCTACTTCCGATAATTGAAGGCAACAGACTTCTTTTGATGCACTATGGTGTCGGGTTGAGCATCATTGACTTGGATACAGAAAGTATTTCTCCATTTGTTTCTAAAAGCCCCTTAACGGATTCGTTTTTGGACGAAGCACGTGGCCGGTTTTGGCTGGCCCCTGTGGGGCAGAGAAGAATTGCGTTCGTGGATATTACACAGGGAAATACTGATGACATGCTGCTCGACAGTGATGTACTGGGTGTTGTTCCGGTGTTTGAGTCAGGTACGTTATTAATTCGCCACATTGGCGCAGCAGGATACGTCACCTTAATCGATGTAACCAACCCCAACAGAAATAACAGCCGCACGATAAGTGGGTTTTTATTAGAGGACATTATATAATGCGCAGGATCTACAAAGCTAAAGCCCCAAAACGACCGTTACGCTATGAGCTGACCCTCGTCGCGATAACAACTTTCTATTTCATTGCCGGCACGAAGCAGGTTAGTGCCCAAGAGAATCCTGATTCGAAAGAGCAGCCCGGTAATCAACATGACACATTAGAAACCAACGTAACCGGCGATGCTCATCTAGAGCTTAAGGAACACGAGGCAAATCCGGCGGATCAAAATATCAATGCAATAGGTGCAACCAGTGCAACCGGTAAAGAATTTTTCCACACTCCAGATGGCCTGGTAGAGGTTTCCTTTGATGTGATGACATTCTTTAGGCAGGACAGGGGCTACGACTTGTTCACCACAGGAGACAAATTTGCCAATCTTGGAGCAACTGCGGCTTTTGATTTGCTATGCTTTGGCCATCGATGGATCTTATCTGCTGGTTTGAGTTGGTCGTATGAAAAGGCAAACTCCCGAGATGTTTTCGGCGGTGATTTTAATACATTTTGGAAAGCTCATCTGGGGATAGTTGGTATCAAACTGCGCTACCGATGGACCAAGTGGTTCTCGCCACACGCCCGATTTTTTGGGGGGGCAAATTACACGAGGGCGAAACTGCGAGATAAAGGTCTGGGCAAAAATTATTTCAAAAAAGGGGCACTAAGTACAGTTGGCGGCGCTGGTCTGGGCGCTGCAATTCACACGCCGGGATATAAGATATCCAAAAGCATTGAGAGATTTCCAATTATTTCATTAGCGTTGTTGTTGGAAGGTGGCTACGCTTTTGGTTCTGGTATCGAGCTGAGAATGACGAGCGATGAATCAGATGAACATGCGATCGAGCTACACGAGGTGTCGATGGGGACACTGCCGAGGAATGCTCCATATTTACTAACTTCTGCCGTCGTTAGATTCTAACCTTATCACCCCTCTCTTCAGTCATCCCTATTCTATTGTGATTTTTTTGTACGCTAAGGCGTCATCCACCAGATGTAGGTAAAGGGCTTTTTGCGCCCTGTCGCCGGTTATCCAGGCGGCATTGCCGTTCAGGGTGAACGCATCATCTCCCCTGTGTAAATGATGCGCATCCGTGATCAAATCCGGCCCCTTCAAGATGTCTCCGTCCGCGGTGATGGCCAAGCCATACACACCGTCAAAGGCGTAATAGTTGTTCCCTGCAGTGACGCTCCACTGCTCCCAAAGTGCAATGTATTTGTCGTCACCAATGGGCAGGAGTTTGGGCCGCTCTGCAGAGGTGCCAGATGATGCATCCAGGTCGTAGTTGGTGAGCCATTGCAGCTGATTGGTGCGATCCGTGCCACTCGAATTTACCTCCAAGGTGTCGGGCAGGCTCGGATCCAAGTGCTCTAGGCTTTGGCCGTCCAGTTCTTCAAAATTCGCTGCGATGCGGACCAGACCGAGATTCCGCGGGCCAGCAATGGACGAAAAATTTCCCATCACGGGGTCCGTGCCCGAGGTGCTCTCTGTGGCAAACAGGGCCAGATATCCATAGGTTGCGTCGTCCTCGATAAGGGCCACATTGCCGAGTCGGGTGTGGGTGTTGTTGGCGCCTAGGTTGCCCTTGATGTAAAACGCCGGGTAGCTGCCGCTGTCCGGTGCCACCCGCGCCAGTACCACATAGCGCGGATAGGCATCTCCCAAGTGGTATTCTATGAATCCTGTGCCGTCGTGGAACACGCGCTGGTCAAACGAATGGCTGCACCATATGGACGCAGTCCTCTCAATGCTGCCGTCTTCAGCGCTCAGGTGGGTCGTGAGCGCCTTTTGATGGCGGACGTCGCCGCTATCTGGATCCGTATTGAGCCCGTGCACGAGCGCGAGGCTGCCATTTCCGTAGGCTAAGCGCGCTGTGGCCGCAACCATGGGATTGATAATCCTCTCTGGGTCGTCTCCTGCCTGTCCCCTGGCAATATCTAGGTCGATATTGAAAACCACATCTCCTTTTGGATCTACTTTTACAACCCTCACGATATCACTTCGGTATTCGCCCACAGGTGGGTAATCCGTTGAAATGTCATCGCTTTCGTCAATACCGACCGCGTAGTATCGATTGCCCTGGTCGTCGCTTGCAAGGCCCATAACACGGTCGAGCATGGGCAGATCCGTAAGGGCCTGGCTCACCCGGTAGTCGTCGTTCCCCTTTGGTTTGATGTGCATGAGAACACATGTGTGGGATGTGCTATCGTCGTAGTCCTGTGCCAGCACATCGAACGCATCCCCGCTCACCGAAACAATGATCTCCGGCCGCTTGCCATACGTCGTTCCCCATCCGTCAGGACCGGATAGATCCGATTCATTGGCGTCAAAGGGCAAGAGCACTGAGGAAACCGGAATGTCTGAGTCCGTATCGGAATCGCTGTCCGTATCACTGTCTGAATCGCTATCTGTATCGGAGTCGCTGTCCGCATCGCTGTCCGTATCACTGTCTGAATCGCTGTCGGTATCTGCGTCAGCATCACTATCAGCATCGCTGTCCGAATCTCCATGGGTCGCGTCATTTCTGTTATCGGTGCATCCATGAATAAACGGGTGCACAACAATGAGAGTGAGGAACAAGACGACCAAAATAGAGGGTTTCATGGGGGCACCTCCGTGCAATCCAGCTGCTATACCGAACTCTAATTTTACCAAATTTTCCCACGTAATAAAGGAAGGGCGTGACCAGTTTTTTATTCATCGTCTTTTTTCCAACACAAGAAGTCCGGAATTATGATTCCGGACGATTCTTGCCGCAACAAATGCTAGGCTTTTATAGGATTTGACTCCTAACCCTGCGACAGATGCTTTTGGGAACATAGAAATGCTTATCGCCGATAGTGAGAGGGTGAATCTTTACCATGACGCGTATGCTGATGCGCTGTGAAAGGAGGAGCAGATGATGAACGGGTATTTGGTTTTGTTTCTTTCCTGGAGTTTAGCCCTACTTTCGATGGGGACGTCGGTTTGCGCTCAGGAACGCAGGGACCAACGCATGGATTCAGTGCGTGAAGCGTTTGCCGAGCAGATGCTGAAAGGGTTTTCAAGAGAAGAAAACCAAAAACTCCAAGCGCGCCAAGAAATTTGGATCCGTAATAATCCCTACCAGCCGTTTAAACGCGCATTTCAATATGCCCAACGCTCGACCGCACAAAGCAGAATTTATAGCAATATCCTCGTTATCAGCAGTACCGATCTTTATGAAAATGCTACCGCAAAAGAAAAAATTGATCGTTACATTGACGACATTCTCAATGCATTTGGATGCAATGTTGCTTTGGAAACCGTAGCAGGCGGGACACCTGGGGATATTCGCGCCCTTATCACGGAATATTACGATGATGACGGTTTGGACGGGGTCGTTTTCATGGGGCGCGTTGTACCGGCCATTTATGAAGTAGAAAATGATCACTTTTGGTGGAATGGTGGGTTCGGGTATTCGTCTTTTCCGTGCGAGTTGTATTACATGGATTTGGATGGAGAATGGCTCGACAATGATAACAACGATAGATTTGACGACCATAAAGAGGGAAGCGGAGACAAGAGCCCAGAGATTTTTGTTGGAAGAATCGATCCTAAGTCGATGGGGAATTATGGGGATGAGATTGAATTGTTTGCCACTTACATGGATAAGAATCACAATTATTGGTCTGAAAATATCACCCTACCTCAAGCCGGCGTAAACTACTTAGAGAGCGATTTTGCCAATGCATCTAATGACTTAGACCTGGTCTATGGTGACGAAGTCGAGCATATTACTTACCCTAATACAAGCAGGGACGATTGGTTAAACAATCGCCTGCAACAGGATATTGGATTTATACACTTGTGGACCCACGGTCATGTCAATGGTCACAGCTTTTCAGGGGGCGGGGTCAGCACTTCTGATACATTCAATGCCGAACCAAAACCCAGGGGAGTTAATGCCATATCCTGCAGCGTTGCCAACTGGGTGGCAGGCAATGACAATGGGTTTGTCGTCGGTGCCTATGTCTTCAACAATGCCCCCACATCTCTGACGGCGATTGGTTCATCAAAGACCGGCGGCATGGCAGATTATCGCACTTTTTACGAGTCATTGGCGCAGAATAATACCATGGCCCATGCCATGACCGATTGGTATCGCGAAGTTATCGACAATTGGGAGAACCACACTGCATTTAACGCCGGTTATGACTATGTTCTCCAATGGTATTACGGGATTGTGAACATTGGAGATCCCATGATTGTTTTCAAGGAAGTCCCGAGTGTCGACGTGGATACTGATGTGGACACTGACTCGGATACTGATACCGATACTGACTCAGATACTGATACTGACAGCGACTCGGACAGTGATACGGACAGTGATACAGACAGTGATACAGACAGTGATTCAGACAGCGACTCGGACAGTGATACGGACAGTGATTCAGATAGCGATGCAGATGATGGGGCGGATTCAGATGCAGATACTGGGTGTGGTTGCTTCGCAGTAGGACAAGCGGAGCTTGAACCGAGAAACCTCGTGGATTTCACCATGGGTTTGATTTGCAGCCTTTGAAATGATCCACAATTGTCGTAGGGGCGGTTCGCGAACCGCCCGTTGTTCGCGAACCGCCCGTTGTTCGCGAACCGCCCGTTGTTCGCGAACCGCCCTTGGGGCTATCTAAGAGGCTCGTCGAGCAGGAGGACTTCGACGTAGCGGCGGCGGGGTTTTCCATCGCTTTGCAAGTCCTTGGATTCGTCCACTGGCCCACCTTGGGAGATGATCATGCGGTTGGGGTCGATGCCCTTGTTTTTCAGATAGAAAAAAACCGTGCGCGCGCGGCCCAATCCTAGGGTATCGTGGCCGGACCGGTGCTCGAGTTCAGTTGCATGACCTACGAGGTGGATGATCTTGTTTGCTGCCTCAGCTTGTATCGAGCGCACAAACCGGTCAGCTTCCCATGTGTCTGGAAACCAGTAGAGTATTTCATTTGGTCTGAAACTACCGGGAAAGGGCAGGGCAACTGAGGTTTCTGGCAATGGGGGAATCTCGGACACTTCTTGAACATGTAGTCCAGGGATCGCTGTCATGTCGGCGCTCGATCGCGCGGCTGGGGCAGCCTCGGCGCCGACAGAAGGTCTGGGTCGGGGCAGGGCCCTCGGCAGTGGCATGGGCCGCGATTGGGCGATGTGCATCGCTAGGATGCAACAAATGAGTGCGCCAGCCCCCAAAATGGCTTCAATAGAGGGCCGCCACTTAGGCCTGGAATGATTTTCAGGGGCGAGCCGCATGTTGCATATACTTTTTGCCGACCCTGCGGCGTATCTGCTTACTAGGTAGGGACCTGGGTGCAACTGCTGCCCCAGCAACGATTGCCTGCGCCCAGGCGGTTTTTGAACCGAACTGCGCCCGCAGAGATTTTATATCTTGAGGGGCAGGGGTATGTTGTGCGGGGCGCACATATTCACCTTCCCCGGCCAGGGAACGCATGGCTGCGGCGACAATGCGCTGCTCTAAGGTCGTTGATTTCTCGCTGGCGAGCTGAGCAGCACCGATGACGACGTACCCGGGCTCGTCAACGGGATCGGCAACCAGGAACTTGTCGGCGACCAATGCCATCCTATCTGCCCGTATCTCGTTACACGTCAGCATTGGGATGGCCGATAGGGCTGTATTGCCGAGCTGTGGCAACGGTTCGGTCAAGAAATAGTCGATTACCCGTGCTATCATTTTAAGCACTGGCTGGATGGGCACGTTCCCGACCTCGCCGTCCGGCATCTCGATTGTCAGCGTTTCAGGCGTATTGAGCCGTTTTGTCCAGTCCTGCCATCGAGAACCCGCCGCATTCGTAAATCCCAGTCGATTGAGGCACTGGCAGGCCACGAACATTCGCACGTGCAGCGGCGGCGCCACTGTACGCGTTCCATCTATGATCGCGACCGTTGCCCGCTCCTGGGACACTTCATTTTGGAGCCATTTTGACAATCCAGCAGCAAAGCCAGGGCCGAGGAGAAGTGCAGCGCACGTGTCTGCAAACAGCCCTGGCACAAAGCCGCCGATCAAGGCCCATAGGAAAGATTGCTCATCTGGGTAATGGCCGAAACTGAGGGGCGTGGGCAAGACCCCCAGATCCTGGGCCACCTTGCGGTCCAGTCCACGGGTGCTGTGAAATACATCGAGATAGACATCCGAAGCGATTTGAATCCAAGTCCAGGGTGCAGCTGTTCCGTCTTTTGGGAGAACAACCGGGGCAATGGAGGTGCCCTCCAGCGCAATCGCCTGGTCATTGTCAGGGGATCTGACAAGGATCACCGCGAGCGCGTTCGCATGGGGCAATCCAAACCGGTTGGCGTGGTTGAGAAAGGGGACGAGGCATTCTTGGGCAGCAATGTCGAGCAACCTCAAGGACTCAGCAGTATCCGGTCGAATGCGCGCTTCAACGGTTGTTTCGAGGAGTGCCAAGCGCCCGGTCATGCCCGCTAGTTCGGACTGGATGTTGGCGATATCGTTCCAGTCGGGAATTTCTCCGCGTGCACGTTGCTCCGACAGATAGCGCACGATTCGCGCTAGCGGTGCCGCACAGATAGCCTCGACGACAAATGGCATCCTGGCTGCTGTGGACGTCCGGGTCTCAGCCAGGGATTTGAGCTCCTGGGCACGGACGAGCATGGGTTGTGCCTTGGTAAGGAGGGTGTCGAGCTCCGAGAGAGTGGTCTGTGGCCCCTTTTCCTTTTTGCCGCCCATGTCGCCCAATAAATCTTCTATGATGACCTCGATGGGCTTTTTTTGCGGCTTCTTTTGTGGTGCAGGTTTTTGTACTGGTTTTGACGGCTTTGCAGGGGTTTTTTTACGACCGCCGAGCGCCCTCATAATACGGGGCAACAGGAACAGAATAAAGGCGATGATATACCCCAGGTAATCGAGAACTGAATCGTCCAAAGCTCACTTCTCCTGGGTATCGGTAGACGAGGGTTGCTGCCCCTTTGACGTTGAACGCCGCGAACGACCCAGCGGTACCCAGAGCCGTGCCAGTGGACCGATGTTGTTGCGGCGGGCCAGTATTTCTGCCATTACTAGCAGTTGGACAAAGGATCGCGGGGCCGTAGTGTCTGGTTTAAGTCGGTTCACTGCAATCCACTACTTTTTCTCAGGCGTCTCATCCGGGCCCAGATCAGAGATCGAACGGCGCATATCTGTATCAGCAACGATGTTTTTCAGGTTCAAGTAGTCCATGACCCCTAAATTGCCACTGCGCAGGGCCTCGGCCATGGCCATGGGCACCTGGGCCTCAGCTTCCACGAGTTTGGCCTGCATTTCAGCGACCCGGGCCTTCATCTCCTGCTCTGATGCGAGGGCCATGGCCCGGCGCCCCTCAGCAGCTGCCTGGGCCACCTGTTTGTCAGCCTCTGCGCGTTCGGCATTCAGCTTGGCGCCGATGTTTGCGCCCACGTCTACATCGGCAATGTCAATCGAGAGGATCTCAAAGGCCGTGCCTGCATCGAGTCCCTTGGCGAGCACGTTTTTCGATATTGCATCCGGGTTTTCGAGCACTGCTTTGTGGTCGAGGGAGGAGCCGATGGTTGAGACAATGCCCTCGCCCACCCGGGCGATGACCGTTTCTTCCCCAGCACCGCCCACCAGGCGATCGATATTGGCGCGCACTGTAATGCGCGTGATGGCAGAGAGCTGAATGCCGTCTTTTGCCATTGCCGTGACCTTGGGCGTGGTGATCACCTTGGGATTGACCGACATTTGAACAGCCTCAAACACATTGCGCCCGGCGAGATCGATGGCCGCTGCCCGATCAAAAGAGAGCTCGATATTGGCCTTATCCGCGCTGATCAGCGCATTGACAACCGCATGGACATTGCCGCCGGCCAGGTAATGGCTCTCCAGCAAGTTAAGGGGAATCGTGAGCCCGGCTTTCACCGCGCTGATGCGGGGCTCTACAATCGCCTTGGGCGGCACCCGTCGCAGCCGCATGGCAATGAGGGTAAATAAGCCCACATGGGCCCCAGAGGCCAATGCCGCGATCCACAACCGAATGGGAATCAACCAAAAGAAAAGGAGCAGGCCAAAGAGAAAAACAATGACACCCACGACCCATGTCATTGCAGACATGCCGTCGGTCGGTTGAAACGGTCCTGACTGCAGTTGCAGCATCACTATTGGAAATAGGCTTGCCATTATATCGTCTCCTTTTCTGGTCGCTCAAACGGCGCCACGATGATACGGGGACCGTCCACGGCGACGACTGTTATTTTTGTCGCTTTGGCAATAAATCCCCCCTCGGATACCACATCCACACGCCTCTCGTCGACCACTGCGATCCCGGCCGGCCTGAGATCGCTTTTTGTCTTGCCTGTTTTCCCCACAAAATCGGTAAGATCGGCAGAAGCTGTCCCCCCACCAGCCTTAAGTTGGGTACTGAGGATGAGCCGTTGCTTGATGCCGCGGGATCGAAATGCCCATATAACAAGGGTGATTGCCGAGATGAGGGTGATCAGCACGGCCAGCCCGCCCCAGCCCGACCCGAGCCAGGTCCAAGCGGCGACCGAACCGCCAATGAGGAACAACAATCCCAGAATGCCGGCAATGCCGAATCCGGGCAGGATGAAGAGCTCGGCCGCGAGGAAGATCAGGCCAGCAACGAGGAGCAGTACGACGAGCGTTACCATTACCCCTCCTTTTTCACCACGACCCGGTTTCCCTGGGTGCGCACGATGACAATTTTGCTGCCCTGTTCGATGAAATCACCTTCCGAAACAACATCGATCCGCTTGTCTCCGAATCGCCCGATACCAGCTGGCCTGAGAAAGCTTTCAGCCACCCCGGGTTGACCAGCGTCAAGCACCGATGCGATGACCGCACCTTCTCTGCCGCCGCTAGATGTGGTTGCAATGGTCGATGCCAATACCAGTTTTCCGCCGATGCGGGTTCTCGGTAACAGGGCAAAGGCGACAAAAAAGAGTGCCACTGCGGCGAGGAGCGATACGAATACGCGGGCAAAAGCGGTCGAGAGCGTGCCTGTGCTAAAGGAAATATCAATGGGCATCGAGGTCAGCGCCAACACCAAGCTGACGACCACGGCGAACACACCCAGGGCTCCCAAGATACCAAAGCCCGGCGTGATAAATATCTCAACGCCGAGCAGGGCGACCCCGAGAATGAATAGCATCACCTCTTCCCATCCAGCGAGGTTGACCACCAGATGACCTGCGAAAAAGATGACCAGACACGTGATGCCCACAATACCCGGCAGACCGAAGCCGGGTTGATATAGCTCCATCAGAATACCCAGCACGCCCACTGACATGAGGATCCCCGAAAGGATGGGGTGGGTTAGGATGCGCGCCAGTTCTTCGGCCCAATTCAACTCAATGGTTCTTTTTTCTGCTGCGCCAAGGGCGAGTAATGCGAGCACTTCGTCCAGTGAATTGGCCTTGGCGTCGGCAATGCCCCACCGCAGGGCGCCGGCCGTATCCAGGGTGAGGAGCTTGCCCGCTGGCGTGATGCCATCGATCTCGATTTCCGCATCCACCATGGCCTCGGCAATATCACCGCGGCGACCCTTGGCCCTGGCTGTAGCGGCCATTTCCGTGCGAAAGTAGGATACCATTTTTTCGTCAACCGGCTGGGCTTCCCCGCCGCCGCCAATGGAGATGGGCGTGGCAGCCCCCATGGTGCCGCCGTCTGCGATAAAGATGAGATCGCAGGCAAATGAGATAAACGCGCCCGCTGATATGGCCCTGGGATGGATAAACGCCACTGTGCGCATGGTCTTGGGAGCCGTCATGATGGCGTCCCGTATTTCTGTGGCCGCATCCACGCGCCCGCCCGGGGTATTGATGTCTAAAATCAGGGCTTGGGCGTCTGGGTTGTTTTTGATCGCCCGTTCGATAAAGGCGGAAAGACCCATATCAATGATATCTTCTACCTTAATAATGACGACCGCTTTATCTGCCCCACCTGCCGCGTCAGGTGTTGGCAGCTGCCGGTAAGAAGGGAGCCCGCCGTCCGGTGTCGTATCATCAGGTTCAGGAGATGCGGTGAACCCGGTCGATGCTGCTGTTTTGTCGGGGTCGGGCGAATCAGGAGCTGTATCTGGCCCGGCATCCCCTGCTTCTTTGGCTTCGTTGGATTCCCGGGCAATGCGCTCCATTGCGTCCAGGACTTTTTCGACCATGTCTTCTTGTGGGTTTGCCGTGGCCATGCGGCCGATGCCAAAGCCAGCAACGGCAATACACCCATAGACGAAAAGCAGGCGGCCATGTGGCCGGCCATTGGGATTGGTTGAACGCGCTCTCATAGCACTGAGAATATTTCTCTTTTCCCCATACCGCAAACTCTTTGAGTGGTCATAGGGCTATAAAAAAGCAGGGCGTGGGTTTATCCCACGCCGTTGCATGGACGACATGACCTGTCGGCAGGGGCTAAACCCCGGTCCTACGTGCGGATAAATGAGATATTTTTGAGTTTTCCCCTTTGGTTGAGTACACTGCCCATCGTTTTTGACTATGTACAGGTTCTGTTTATAGGAGTGGGCCCATGACCAGCTTGGATTTGAAAAACCCAGTGGATATTTTCAAAGAACGCGGGTTTTTTAAGCAGTGCACAGACGAAGGCAAATTGCGGGATCTGTTTGATAGCAACCCCGTTACCGCATACATCGGGTTTGATCCCACGGCTCCCAGCCTTCACGCTGGTGGCATGATCCCCTTAATGGCCCTGATGCATTTGGAACGGGCCGGCCATCGCCCAATTGCCGTGGTCGGGGGCGGCACCGGGCTCGTCGGCGATCCATCGGGAAAAACAGAACAGCGACAATTGCTCACCCGTGAGCGCCTGCGGGAAAATTACAAAGCGCTCCGGACCCAAATCGGGCGATTTCTCAACTTCGACGATGGATCTGCAATTTCCGTCGACAACGCGGATTGGATAGAAAAATTAAATTATATCGAATTTTTACGCGACATCGGCCGGCACTTCTCGGTCAATAAGATGCTGTCGTACGAAGCGTACAAAATGCGCATGAAAAAGGGGCTCAGCTTTCTCGAGTTCAACTATCAACTGCTCCAGGCCTATGACTTTCTGGTGTTGTTTCAGCGCTATGGGTGTCAATTGCAAATGGGGGGCGATGATCAATGGGGCAATATCGTGGCCGGAACAGACCTGATTCGGCGGGTCACCGGTGAGGAGGCCTTTGGCCTGACCTTTCCCCTGCTCGAGACAGCATCTGGGGCCAAGATGGGAAAAACCGCAAAAGGTGCGGTGTGGCTCGATCCAGACATGTGCCCGCCATATGATTATTATCAGTACTGGGTGAATGTAGACGACCGGGATGTGGAGCGGTTTCTAAGGCTTTTTACTTTTTTGCCGATAGCTGAGATCCAGCGACTTTCTGGATTGCAGGGTGCAGCGCTGCGGGAGGCAAAAGAAGCCCTGGCGTTTGAGGCCACAAAAATATGCCATGGCCAGGCAGCTGCTGAAAAAGCAAGGGATGGGGCACGGGCTGCGTTCGCCGGTCAGGGCAATGCGGAAAACATCCCGTCGACCCCCGTAGTCAAAGAAAGCATCGAAAAGGGGCTGCGCGCGAATGAGTTATTCGTCGAGACCGGCCTTTGCGATTCAAAGGGACAGGCAGCGAAACTGTTCAAGTCAGGGGCTGCCTGGGTTGGGGAGAGAAAATTAAAAGATCATAATGAATTTATATCGTTAGACGATTTTATAGAAGGACAAGTACTGCTTCGGGTAGGTAAAAAACGGCGGCATCGGCTGGTGTTAAAAAACAGGTAGGCGTGTGTCCAATTGAGGCGACATGCGTATCCAATTATTCTTTAAAAAAATCCAGTAGTAAGCGACTTTTTTTTTGGTACAAATACTGCTTGACTTTATTAAAGGGCGCTTCTATACATTGCCCTCGCTGTGCGGCCCATGGGTCTGGCATGTTCGGACTTGTGGGAACTGACGTTGGTGTTTGACAGTTTGATATGTGGAGAAGCGGTGGTGCCGTTTCCCGTATGGACGCTTTGCTGGCGTAGCTCAATCGGTAGAGCACCTGATTTGTAATCAGGCGGTTGCGGGTTCAAGTCCCATCGCCAGCTCTATTGACCGGGTGAAGGTGCAACAACGAGGCGGGATACCCGAGTGGCCAAAGGGAGCAGACTGTAAATCTGCCGGGCTACGCCCTACGGAGGTTCGAATCCTCCTCCCGCCACACACAAATAGGAGCGCGGATTCTATTTCATTGACGCTGCTGTAAAAGGGAGCTATCGAATTTGCGGGAGTAGCTCAATTGGTAGAGCATCAGCCTTCCAAGCTGAGGGTCGCGGGTTCGATTCCCGTCTCCCGCTCAGCCGATCTGAGGTGATAGGAAGTTTTAAAACTGAATCCCACACTGGGCCCACGTAGCTCAGGAGGTAGAGCACCTCCTTGGTAAGGAGGAGGTCACCGGTTCAAGTCCGGTCGTGGGCTCAAAAAAAACGGGAGTGGTAAGAACAATAAAGGAGCTTTGTCATGGCGAAGGAGAAATTTGTAAGGAACAAGCCCCACGTGAACATAGGAACGATAGGGCACATCGACCATGGAAAGACAACGCTGACGGCAGCGATAACGTTGACGCTGGCCAAGGATGGT
>JASJCT010000025.1 GCA_030065855.1 Myxococcota bacterium | reverse complement strand
CCAAGCAATTGTTTTCAAAGGTAAAATTCGATTGGACGTGTCAAAATCCCCCTAACCCCCTTTTTCAAGGGGGAGATCCTTTACCCGGCATAAAAATAGCAAAAATCGCGACATTTGCCCTTAACCGAATGCCATTGCCGGCCCTCCCCCGGTGGTCGCTTTGACGTTGGGGGAGGGTGAATAGTGTAGCCAGGCCATGCTTAATTGATCACGCATGCCCCCCTCCCCCAACGTCCAACTTTCCATCGGGGGAGGGCCGGGGAGGGGGATGGGGGGATGGGTTTTCGTAAAAAAGGCCATTTCGCAGCGGGCGCTTAACTCTCTTTGGCGCGACAATTGGCGTGCATGCGCTCGATGTGGGTATTGATTTCCCGATTCTCTATGCCGTGACGTGCCAGCACCAAGGAGACGATTTCCACTGCTGATTCGTATTCTGAAGCCACTACTGTCGTTGCGCCCACTTCCAACATGGGTTCGACCTCGCCCACATACCTGACGCGTGCCAATAACGGCAGATCCGGTGCTAGTTTCCGCGCCGTGCTCGTGGCGCGCACTGCCGCTTCCGAATCGCTGATAGTGACAACTAACTCCCTGGCGCGATGGATGCCAAGGCGCTCTAGCACTTCAGCACTGGTAACATCGCCAAAGTACGCAGGTTCCCCTTGCATGGAGAGCAGTCGAATGGTCTCGGCGTTCAAGTCGACAATCGAATAGGGTATCCCTTGCGCGCGCAGCGCGTCCACGAGCGCCTCTCCGGCAATGCCATGACCCGCGATGATCACGTGATCGGTCATTTGGGCACTATCATTTAACGCTCTTGCCGTTCGCACGCCGAGCAGGCGTTGGAGTATATTGACGCGACTGACGCCCGCGGCCACGTGAGGGCTCAAGTACATCAGGAGTGGGGTTATGAGCATCGATAGGATCGCCGCGGCCACAAGCTGGGAGGCAAGGGGATCGCCTACCAAGTTTTTGCCTTGGGCAGCTCGGAGCAATACGAACAGGAATTCCCCGGCTTGCGCAAGGCTCATGCCGGTTATTAGAGAAACTTTAAGCGGCAGTCCGAGTATCAAGCCCACAGCCATCACCACTGCAAATTTACCGATCAAAATCACCCCAAGCAGGGTGAAGACAGGTCGGGGATCTGGGATTAGGACAGCTGGATCGAACAGCATGCCGATAGTAATAAAGAACAAGCTCGCCAGCACCTCTCGGAACGGAATCAACTCAGCCACGGCCTGGTGCCGGTAGTCGCTACCTGCCACGACAAGTCCGGCCAGAAAGGCGCCCAGGGCCAAGGAGACCCCCACCAGGGACACGACCCAGGCAGTGCCGATGCAGATCAGCAACACCACGAGCACGAACAGATCCCGTTGGCGCGTCAATGCCACGTGATGCAGCAGCCGTGGCACTGCGATCCGGGATGCAATGAGCACGCCCACAACAACAGCCGCGGCCTTGGCAAGTGCAATGAGCGAATCAGCGATATCACCTTGGCTCTCAGCCAGGATCGGAATTGCCAGCATCATGGGCACCACACAGAGGTCCTGAAATATCAAAATACCCAAGGCGAATCGCCCATGGGGGGCGTTGATCTCACCCCTATACTCGAGGCCCCGCAGCACGATGACCGTGCTCGATACAGCGACCATAAACCCCAAGAAGATGCCCTGCTTTAGGTTTAACGCGAACCCGGTCGATATCCACGCGGCCACCCCGATGGTGATACCCACCTGAAGCGCCCCACCGAGAACGATCGGCTTCCAGAGTCGCCGCACCTTTTCGAGCGAAAGCTCCAGGCCCACGCCAAATAGCAGGAGTATCACGCCAACTTCAGCCATTATTTCTATATCGTGCAGGTCGGTTATCAGGCTGAGGGACCTGGGACCGATCAGAATGCCGGCAACGATGAACCCGGCGATCGAAGGCACGCGCACTCTATGTAGAACAAGGGCCACGCCCACGCCAATGGCGAAGATTAATAGCAGATCACTCAGCAAGATTGGCTCAGATGTCGAGCATTAACCATAGACCGATATCCCATTTTGATGCTGGAATGGTCAACCCCTCCTCGAACGGCGGCGTGTTGGGAATGGGTGGAATCTCGACGGTTTGGTGAAATTCTCCCTGATCCCCGAGATAAACACTTACAAACGCGCCTAGCTTAAGGTAGGTCAGCACTTTAACTTGATAGTCCAGGCGACTGATATGGGTGCTGTCACTTATATTTTCGATCCAACTCAGGTTGAAACTAGTGTCGTTCCAACTCCCAGGGGCAAATAGGCCGACATAGGCTGCAATATAGTGGCGCCCCATGTACAGTGGTTCAAAGTCGCCCTGGACGGCCAGCCAAGGATACAACGTCGGATCACCTTGTGCTGCGTCGTTGAAAAAGTACTCCATGCCAAAGAACACGCTATCCTGGTCTGAGTACAAGACGCTAAATTCCGAACCTGCGCTGAGTTGGCCAATCCACTCATCTTCCCGGCTGTACGCTTCGGGGACCTGTCCGGTTTCCATATCAAATGTACCGCGCCAGAATGATTTTTCCTCCCCGTGGATCAGGGCCCCCTCCAGATGAAAATCAAAATCCCCTAGCCCTGTGGACAGATCCATACCCAATCGCAGTGGATGGTCCTTTCTCACAGCCGTGGAAAGAGCAATCTCACTGTTGCCGAGCACGACTTCGGCCCGGAACGCGCCCCCCACGTCCTCTGGATTGGATACGCCGTCCAAGCTGGCAATGGCGTAGAGGTTTGTATTTAGTTTTTCAAGCGGCAAGTGTAGCTTGAGCAGACTTACCCCTAGGCGTTCGTCTATCACCTCCAGGGGGTTCTTTCGCTCCCGGTTTAAAAAATCCGTGGGATTCCAAAAGCGTGACGATCCCCACCGGACGAGTTGGCTTCCAAACGTGACAAACAAGTGTCGTAGGATATCAAAGCGAATCCATAGTTGATCCAACACCGCATCGGTGGCATCACGGGGCATGCCAAAGATATCGACGCTATCCTCCCCGACTGTAAAATCGTATATCAAGCGGCCCCGGACAAAGGCGCGTACCCGATCGTTGGGACGTCCGTCCAAGTAGAGATGCACCAGGTTCGGACTGCTGAGTTGGTTAGGGTCGATCGCTGCGTTGTCCACATCTTCGTATCGCCGATAGTTGAGGCGCATATAGACCTGACCGCCGATGGCCAAGATATCGTCGGTCTCGAATAGGCGTTGGGAAAGTACGCCCAGCGTTGCGTCAGGAGACTCAGCACCAGCGTCGTAGACACTGCTTTGACCCGGCGCCTGGGTCGGTGATGCAGCGCTGTCCTCAGGGCTGCCAAATATTTCATTTTCGCGGCTCGACTCGTCAGGTGCTGCTTCTGGCATTGCTGCTGGTTCCGCTGGGGACTGATCAACAGGGGCATCGTCCGATGCCTCTCCAAACATCTCCTCTTCCCGATCGAGCGCATCAGACTGGCCAGCAGCATAGTTGCTGGCCAACGCACAGCTAAAGAACGCCACCCAAATAAGAATACATTGGTTAAATATCCCAGTCACCGGCTTTTGCTCTCCAACCAGGCCTTGGTGAATATGTTGGCCTCGAGGGGTCTGAGATCCACTTTCTGAATCACTATCGTACTGCGGTTGCCTTTCTCCACCTCATCGTAGATGCGAATTTCTTTGGGAAAGTAGATATCAGCGCCTTTGGAAATGCTGAACAGCTTTTCCCACTTGGGGTAATAAGAAGTGCGCATTAACTTGTTCGACAGGGCGTGTTCCTGCTGTTTGAGCAAATTGCCAGTGGCCCTATCCACCCAGATGTGCATGACCGGAAACGCCACGTCAGCCTCTTTTTTAGCTGTCAGTTTCAAATGAACCACATCGAACTTACCGAGTTTTTCGTGGGCTACGAACGCAGCGTCAAATTCTTCAGCCAGCCGTGATTCGTCGTAGTCTGCGCGCCGAGAATCTGTTCCCCCGATGCGCTCCCGTTCGGTCCGGCGTTCCCATTTGCCAGTGGTCGGGTCATAGAGGAACATATTTTTGTCGATCCGAAGATATCCCTTACCCGCCTCTGCCTTGGGCTTTAGAAACAGCATCATCAACTTATCGTCTGCATCCCGGCGGTAGCTCACCAGTTGATAAATAATGTCGTTTTTGTCTTTTTCCTTTTGTTCGAGATAGATCAGTGCTTTGTAGTCACCGGAATTGCGCTGCCGCTCGTCTAGTTCGATGACGATTTTGTTAACATCCTCGGGACTGAGTGGGGCCGGGTCTGCTCCGCGAGACACAGTGGCAATCAGTGTACTGCATAAAAAAACAACTAAACCTATTTTCCACATCTTTGTATCCTTTTTATTAGTCCGCATGTCCGATTGCCATTATCGGCTGCAGCTTTGAAGCGCGCAATGCCGGCCCCAAGGCAGCGAGGCCTGTCAGAAATGTAAAAATCAGAATCACGGTGACGACCTGCATCGGCCTGACCGATAGTTGCAGCACATCGCTCATCAAGACCGCCTTCACTGCCTCGTTGCCTATTTCGATACCCGCTCCGTTAAGCACAACTGCTACAATGGCGCCCAACACGGCACCCAGGCTGGTGGCCAGCAACCCGATGAGCAGGGCCTCGCTTAAAAACATGGACAGCACGCGAAACCGGGTCATACCCACAGCCCGCATCATGCCGATCTCTCGGGTGCGCTCTCGCACTGAAATCCACATCGCATTCATAATACCCACCGCGATGATCACCATCATAATGCCCACCAACGATAGGGAAACACTGTCGAGGGCTGCAGTGACCCAACTAAGGTAGGAAATCTCGTCGCTCCAGACGGTGAGATCTAGTTTTTGCCCTGTCCAATCTTCCCCGGCGACCATGTCGAATTTAAAGAAAAACGGATCCGGGCGATGCTCCATCAGTTGATAGCCGTGTTTTTCATACACGGTGCGCAAATGGCTCATCACAGCTTCGGATTTGGCAGGATTTTTGAGGTAGATCATCACCACGCTGGAGGTATCCTCGACGGTTTGATACAGCTCGTGCACATTCTGTTGATTGATAAAGACATTCCAGTTGCTCATGTAACCAAAGTCTTTAGCAATGGCTGCGACAGTAACGTCAATGGCGTTGGTACGCCCGCTTCCTGTGGATGCTGTGATGGTTAGTGGATCCCCTATCTCGACCTCCAACCGTTTGGCCTGAGCTGCGAACAACAGCACCGTGCGGGGCTTCTTCAAACGCTCGAGTGACCCCAGCACTTGATCGCTTCCCCCTTCTTTGTAATCGCTCTGCTTGGCCAGCTGCATCACTTCGGGCAGACGCGGTTCCTTGTCAATATCAATCCCAGATGGGCTAACGAACATGCTGTGACGGGCACTGACGATTTTGGCCCAGGCCCGACCGCGAACCACGACGTGGTCTAGTTCCGGTGTGTTTTCCTCGGCAATGCGGCGGATCTCGCCAATACCGCTGATCATGGGCCAGGCATCCGTGGGTTTGTTCTTGTGAAATCCCGCCACGTTGACGTGACCAGAGGCCAGTACAGTGGCACTGCGAATCATGGTCTCGCTGAGCGCTTGGGACAGGGCCAAGCCGATGATCAGAACCAAAGTGACCAATGCCAGAGCAGAAACCAGCAACAGGGTGCGGCGCTTGGCCTGGATCATATTGCGAAGTGCAATGGAAAGAATCGTCACCATGGGGGTTACTCCTTGGCCTGTATCGCCACGACCGGCTGAATGCGGGTGGCCAGGTAAGCGGGATATAAGGTCGCACCCAGACTGACACCCAAAATAACACACCACGCAATGGCCAGATTCCCCAGCCCCACTGTGGGATAGAGCCGGGGGCCAGAAAACAGAAAAACCAAAATCTCGGCAAACGCGGGGATACCGGTCTGCCCGAGTCGGAGCACGAGGGCCGCACCCAACAAGGAACCCACAAGCCCGGCGATCAAACTCAGCCAAAAGCTCTCCATCAAAAACAAGCTCAAGATAAAGCGTGCCTGCCCGCCAATGGCGCGCATGGTACCTATCTCCACGGTTCGCTCCAAGGTAGCCATCACCATCGTGTTGTTGATAATCACGAGCGCCACCAAGAAGATAACCAAAATGGCAACCACCAGCACGATGCGGATCAATACAACCGTCTGACCGACGATACCCGAGGCTGTCTGCCAATCGACGACCTGCAATTCGAGCCCGTTCGCGGCGATGGTCTGCTCGATGGCTGTTTTGGTGTGTTTTAATCGCTTGGGATCATTGAGCACGATGGCTGCGTTCAGTGCAATGCCCTTATCAATCGATTTCTGATCGATAGTGATTGCGCCTGCGCTCTGGTCTCTTTTGGTCGGTTTGAGATCGGCACCTTCGAACTCGTCAAATCCTTCCACTGCCCCCTCTACGACGCCCACTGTTTCACCAGAATCAAACAGGGCGGCCTCGGCTTCGTCAGCCCGTAAATCAGCGAGCCCCACTTGCTGCTGAATCGCTTTGAGCTCTTGGCGTTTCTCGGTCGTCATCATGCCATACAGATCGCGAAACGTGGTAATGTCGATTAAGTTATGCGCGCCGGACAGGTCGGATTTGTCCAGCCCAATAAAGCGAAACGTGCCCCAGACCTTGACATTGACCGAGCGGATATACCCGCTTTTTGTGTAGGATCGCAGTGTGATCACATCACCAATGTCAAACAGATACAAATCTATGATCGGTGCGATGGTGTCGAAGAAGACTTGATGACGGTGATCGAAATTACTATCATCCACGTTGAGAAATACTTGCATCAAGTGGTCGAGATCCCCCTGCTCCTGTGGGAGCTCTGCTTTGAGCGCTACTTGAACTGCCTCAGCCTGCTCTGGTTGAAGTGCCAGAGTGACAGACCTATATTGTCGTATCATACGTTTAACAGTGCTCTGAAGCGTGGCGTCTCTGGCAATGGTTTTGCCTTTTTCGTCCCGCTCTTCTTTGATTCTGTCCAGCGTGCGGGCAACCCGATTACGGATAACGTCTTTATAATACCTTTGGCTGAGCAAGAGACCCCTCTCGCCAGGCGGGACCATTTGCCCATTTACAACTTCGAACTTTTCGAAGTTATCTTTAAACTTGTACAAATCCGTGCCCAGGTACCGCAGAAAATAACCATCGCCTTCATCCACGAGGGGGGCCAGTTTGGTGTCTAGGTATTCTATTTTTTCAAGTGGCGCTGTCATCAGATCTGCCCAGAACGCATCGCCCACAACCCGTTCGATGCGAGCTAAATTTTCCTCGATTTCTTTTAGGTTGGACTGTACGCTGGCCCGGTTTTGGTATTCTATTTTAAGCTGCTCGGCCGTGCGCCTGACCTGAGTTGAGACATGGGCAATTTTTTCCGCATCGCCAGATTCAATAGCGTGGCGCAGCGCCTCGATAGCTGTATCCAGCCGGCTCTGAGCCACGACCTCAGCAGTGCCAATGCCCATCGGCACCACTGCCTTTACATTGGGGACCGCGCTCAGTGTTTTGTTTACGGTTGCAAAATCAGCGATAGACCCGATGTCCTCGGCGCCGATGAACATGCCGCCGAACAGGGCCAGTTCGTCTGTGGCGTGTTTGTCGTAGACTTGCAAATGACCCGCCAAACTGGACGTGATGCTTTGGTTCATACTGCGCTCGATACTGCTGAGCAAAGATGTGCCGAGCACCAGCAAAAACGCGCCAAAAATGATCAGCAGACCCACCATTAGGTTTTTGAGCTTGTGGGTAAACAGGCCGCGCCAAGCCAGAATTAGCAGCACCTTAAAGCGGCTTAGGCCCCTCATTGGATCGCCTCGATGGCCTCTGTTTCAGGTGCTGATTGACCTTCGGCGACATGGCCGTCCACGATTTGGACCATCCGCCTGGCATGGGCCATGACCCGCTGATCGTGTGTCGAAAATATGAACGTTGTCTGTTTTTTCTGATTGAGGGCTTTCATCAAATCGATGATGTTCATGCCGGTGGCCGAATCCAGGTTGGCCGTGGGTTCATCAGCCAGCACAATGCTCGGACCGGTCACCAGGGCGCGGGCAATAGCCACCCGCTGGCGTTGGCCGCCGGATAATTCGTTGGGTCGTTGTTTTGCCTGTGCTTGAATGTCGACCAGACCCAGCATCTCATCGACCCGGCGGGTGCGTTCTTTTTTGGATAGATCCCCCTTTAACAACAGTGGAAACTCTACATTTTGACGAGCCGACAGCACGGGGATCAGATTGAACGACTGAAAAATAAAACCTATTTTGTGCAGCCTCAAGTGGGTCCGCCGTCGGTCATTGAGCTGTTCGGTTCGCTCCCCATCCACCATTACGGTGCCAGCAGTAGGCACATCCACACAACCCACCATGTTCAGCAGGGTCGTCTTGCCGCTTCCGGACGGACCGGCAATCACGGTAAATTCGCCGCGGTGAATCACAAGGTCCACACCGCGAAGCGCGTGCACGACCAGTTTTCCAAGTGGATATTCCTTGGTCACCTGCCTAAGCTCTATCATTTTATCCATTGCGCATCCTCTCCCCTTGTCTCCACTTGTATTTCTTGTTCACCTATAGACAATAAATGGCACGTGTTTGTTTCAAAAAAGTCACACCAAATCCGCAGAACTTAAATCCAGAAAATTGGCCGGCAATCAGTGTGGTTTGAGTGTAGGATCATTTTTTTCCCAAATGCAATATGCCATACTAGCAAAAGGAGGTACCATGAACGTAAAAATTTACACAATAAAGGGTTATTTGGTCGTCCTTTTATGTTGCATTATCGCCTTTATCGGCTGCGGAGGCACGGCCCCAGATATCAACCCCCAAGATCCCGAACGGCCAGCTCCGGTTGTGAAATCCCCCCGATCAGTAACAGAGATAGCCGATGCGCTCTTTGCAACGCAACTTTCGTTTACCCCGGAGTTGACCTACTTCCTGCAGGTTGATCAACGGATCCACGATCGGCTAAACGACAATTCCCCAACCGCACTTCGCCGTTGGCATCAATACCAGGACGATTGGCTCGCAGCGCTCAACGCCATGGACCCATCGACCCTGGATCCAGAGGAGTGGATTCTCTACGGATCCATGGTGGAGGTAATCGGAGCTGACATTGGCCTTCGGGTCTGTCGTTTGGAGCTGTGGAACGTGAACCCGATCGCGGGCTGGCAGATCTACATGCCCCTGATCATCGGGCAGCAGCCTGTCGAAACCCCGCTGCTCCGCAAGTTGGCGATGGATCGCTGGCAGCAGTTTCCGGTTTTTGTCGAGCGTGAAATTGAAAATTTGCGTTTGGGACTGGCCAACGGATATTCAGCGCCAAAGCGCTCTGTATCGCTGGTCATTGCCCAGCTCGACCGCACACTCGACTTACCACTCGATCAATCACCCTACTATTTACCAGCAACCAAGACAGACGATGAAATATTTAAGGAACAATGGCGCGATCTGACCGAACAGGGGCTGCTCAACGCGCTCCGCACCTATCGTTCTTTTCTCGCTAACGAGTACCTGAAGAAAGCCAGGTCATCAGTGGCCCTCCTGGACTTGCCACAAGGTCGCGCCTGTTATGATGCCCGCATCCGCTCGAGCACGACCCAGAAACGAACCGGAGAGCACATCTTCGAGCTAGGCCAAAAAATGGTCGCTGCCAATCAACAAGCCATCATTCGCCTCGGAAAGCAGCTTTATAATAGAAATAATTTTAGTGCTATTGTAAAGAAGGCATCATTTCGAACACCCGATCAACTTGGCAGTGCAGAGCAAATCCTCTCTTTTGCGAAACGAACCGCTGACCGCGCATTTCAAGCCCTGCCCCAGTGGTTTGCC
Organism: Myxococcota bacterium; assembly: GCA_030065855.1. Lineage (GTDB taxonomy): Bacteria > Myxococcota_A > Polyangia > JAAYKL01 > JAAYKL01 > JASJCT01. The sequence continues at coordinate 44,342 of JASJCT010000025.1, read as the reverse complement.
ACAGTACCCATGGCACCAGCTGGGGTCGAGCCATGGCCCGACTACCTCGATGACGGCACCCTAAATGACCGCTATGAGCCCCCAAAATCTAAAGAAGGCAGTGGGATCTATCGCATCAGTTTGAAAAACGCTGCAAAAAAGACCAAGGCAAAATTGGAGATCACCACCATTCACGAGCTATACCCCGGGCATCACCTACAAATCAGTGCTGCGCTAGAAAGTAAACACAGCCACCCGGTTGCCCAACTGCTCGGCAGCGAAGCCTTTGTAGAGGGATGGGCCAGATACGCCGAACACTTAGCCGAGGAAATGGGATTGTATCAGACCAATGCGAGTAAAATCGTACGCCGTGCCTGGCCGGCCCGGGGAATGGTGGTGGATCCAGGGGTCCACCTCTTTGGCTGGACCGAAGCGCAGGCCATATCCTACATCATGGCTTCTGGCGTTATGGAACAGGCAGAGGCCCAAAGTCTATACGACCGCATTGCCATGCTTCCGGGGCAATTGACCACTTACGACGTGGGCGCCTCAGTATTCTTTGAACTGCGCGACCAAGCCAAGAAGCAACTTGGAGAGAGGTTCGATCTCCGGGAGTTCCACGACCAGGTGCTTAAAAACGGAGCCCTTCCCCTGTGGATGCTCCGCCAACATATCCAGCAGTGGTTGGATAAAAACAAGTAGACCACGGTCCGATACGGTTTCCTCCATGGACTCGGGAGCCCTGGGCATGCTATATTGCGTTTGCCCGTGGGGGGCATACAGCAAATTTCCTCAGAGAAGGTCTCTACAGGAGCTGCAATGCCCAAAGAACAGCCGCTCAAACACAACTTCTCTCAAGCACTGCTCGATGCCATGCGGGATGCGTTTGATCATGCAGTCCTCGCATCAGATCGAACGGGCAGTATTCTGTGGCGCACTGCTGACTGCAAGAAGCTTGACGCAGCCTTAGCGCCGGGTGGGGTCTTATCGCCAGCATCTTTGATGGATCAAGTACCGGGCACAGGGGATGTGCTACTCGATGATGGCCGGACCATCCGCTGGCATGCGCAGCTATTGCCGCGACCATTGCCCTTGGCTGACCCTGGCAGGCCTACGGTTGAGGCACTGCTTTGGACCTTTGAAGATCAGACCCACACAGAGCGGCTTCGCCGAGCCCTGGACGACGCAGAGGGGCGACTGCGACTGCTCTCTCCCCAACTCCATGGCATTATTTTTGAACTCGACGCCCAAGTTCGCATTGTGCGCGTCTGGACGAGTGATCCTGGCCTGCTGGCAGTGCCTGAACAGGCGCTCCTCGGTCGAACGATTCTAGAAATACTCGGCCCCGAAGTGGGTCGCCAGCACCACGAAGCAGCGCTTGCCACGGTGCGATTCGGCAAATCAGCTCGCTACGAATACGAGCTGGACGTGCCAGAGGGACATCGACATTTTGCGACAGAAAGTATCGCAGTATCGGCGATCGACAGCGATGAGCAGCACGCCATCTTTTGGATTCGAGATATTACCGAACAGGTCCAGATTCAACAACGACTTCTGGAAACCGAGCGTCTAGCGTCGATCGGGACACTGGCGGCGGGCTTGGCCCACGAAATCAACAACCCACTGGCCTACATGATGTTGAATACAGGGGAACTTCGCGCTGAGTTCCGCCGCCTGGCATCAGACCCCAAATTCGATGGGCAACTAGACGGGATGAAGGCCTCCGTGGAGATGATCTATGAAGGTGCACATCGGGTTCAATGCATTGTGCATGACCTACTACAGCTGGCCAAGCCGGTCGGACAGGTCGGCCCGGTCGATGTGCGCCAAGTCATCACCATGGCCACGGAACTGACGCGTACCAGTTGGGAAAACAGAGCCCGGCTGCGGACTGAGTGGGATGACGTGCCGCGCGTCTCAGCCCATCAGGGATGCCTCGTACAAGTGTTCACCAACCTGCTGACAAATGCGGCCCAAGCAATTGCCGCAGGTGCGATCGCGGATAATGCAATTACGGTTTCGGTCTGCCAGCCGTTACCGAACAGCGTACAAATCGAATTCCGAGATAGCGGAATGGGCATTGCTGAGGAGGACGCCGCGCATATCTTCGAACCGTTTTTCACTACAAAGCAGCAGGGGACGGGGTTGGGGTTGGCCATCTGCCAGATGGTTGTTCGTTCATTTGATGGGGAGATACAGTTCGAGCGCGGGCAATCGCGGGGCAGTGTTTTTCGAGTATTGCTTCCTGTCGCCGAATAGGCGAAGGCACATCGGCACTGGCCACATCGGGGGCAGCGCCAGAAAGGTCAATAAAATGGAAAACCAAGACACCACTGGTATTCCCAACGCAGGACGTGTGTATGACTACTTGCTGGGAGGTCATCACAATTATGAGGTGGATCGTCGCGCAGCCGAGTTTATGACCTCGCTGGTCCCTTCGACCCCAAAGTGGGTGCGCAAGCTGCGCAGATTCCTGCATTACGCCGTATCGCAGCTGGCAAAGGAAGGGTTTGACCGGTTCCTGGATTTAGCGTCTGGGCTGCCCACAAAAGAGCACATCCACTCAACAGCGCCCGAATCAAACGTTATTTACATGGATATCAATCCAGGCGTCGTGGTCTACGGGACCCAAATATTGGACGGCAACCCAAGGGCCCGTTACCTAGAGGTGGACATCCGAGATATGGCGACAATTGTCAATTCTCCTATCGTAAAGGAGATGCTGGGCGAGACCCCCAAGGTGGGCATTGGATTCAATGCCGTCACCTGCTTTCTGACCGAAGATGAGGCCCAGCATATCGTGCAGACACTGTATAATTGGGCAGCCCCTGGCAGTAAAATGTTTGTAACTTTTGAGACAAAAGATCCAAATCTAATGACACCCAAAATGCAGCAATTCCTTGATATGTTTGCTCAGATGGGAAGCCCGTATTATTTCACGACACTGGAAAAAGCAAAAGAACTGATAAAACCCTGGAAAGAAGATGGCCCCGGTCTCAGACCACTAGACGAGTGGTTGGACCTTCAGGGAGATACTGCCTCAGAAGATCGGGAAGGCGTCGGTCTCGAATTCTACGGCGCTATGCTGAAGAAATAAATACGGAACGAGGGAGGACTCGACGAACGTCAACGGGCGTTTAAAACGCCTATAGTTCGATGTTTCTTGTATCAGGGCGATGGACGCGAACGTGCAGTTTAACAGTGTATGTTTTTCGTTAACTTAGTCTTCTAATTCGTTTTGATTTGCACTATAATGTTAACGAGGTGACGACCCAACTCGAGAAACGAGTGGATTATTATGAATACAAAACGAGTAATTGTGTATATATTAATATTCATTGCGTTGTTTATTCTCGCATGCAGTAATGAATCAGTAAATAATAGTGCCAATGGATCAGGAGATGCAGACAGCGACTCCGATGGGGATTCGGACGGAGACACCGACAGCGACTCCGATACCGACTCTGATGGGGATTCGGACGGAGACACCGACAGCGACTCCGATACCGACTCTGATGGGGATTCGGACGGAGACACCGACAGCGACTCCGATACCGACTCCGATACTGATAGTGACTCGGATACTGACACGGATTCCGACACCGATACAGATAGCGACAGCGACACTGAGTCCGATACAGCTACCGACACAGCTACAGATTCAGACACAGATAATTGCGATGATTTGCCTGATCCCGATCCCCCTTGGCTGGCAGACTTCCAAAAGGAAATCATGGCCAAGCTCACCGGTGAGGAAGCCATCAATGGCGTAAACCTGTCTGATAGGTATTCAAGTGCCAACCGCGAAACAGCGCGTAAATTTCTCGCTGACTCCCTCGAGGAATTGGGATATGATCCCCAATACCACGACTATGGCAGCGGTAAGAATGTCTATGCCATACTCGAAGCCACCGAGGACTCGGACGCATACATCCTCTTTGGCGGGCACTATGACGGTGTATCCGGAACAACAGCGGCCAACGACAATGCCTCGGGAACAGTGATCACCCTGAGTCTTGCTCGCTACCTACTCGATGTAAACTGCCGCTCGGTCAATGTGATGATTGCCTTTTTTGATGAAGAAGAACGGGGACTGTTAGGCAGTGACGCCATGGCCAAATGGCTCAAAACCGAAAACTACAACGTTATCTCAGTGCATACTGTCGACATGATGGCTTGGGACTCCGACGAGGATCGCACCGTAGAAATCGAGCAGCCAGATGGCGATCTGCTCAATTTTTACATGGATGCAGCCGCTGTCGGAGGTTTGACCATGCCTCTGGTCGAAACCAGTTCGGGAGGAACCGATCACGTGGCCTTTCGCAAAAACGGATACACCGCGGTGGGGTTATGCGAAGAGTGGGCTGGCGGCGACACTACGCCACACTACCACTCTTCATCTGACACCTATGATACCGTTCATTTTGAGTATATGAAATCGACAACGACCTTAGTCAACTACGTCTTTGCCTACCAACTGCAACCCGGCAAAGCTGCCGAACTGATGGCCGAAAACATGACCTACCAGACTGAGGCCCAACAGGTTCATCAAGGGCCCTACCCCAATGTGCGCTGAGAGTGTACGCGATCGTCTTCCACGTCGATTATTGACTCAGCCACTATTCTTTCTCCCATTCCGGGATGGACCCGAGGCTAATTGGAAACGATATTTCGCCGCTCCGCACAATACACTGTGTCGGATGATTCGGCGCTACCCGGTTCAATACTGAAGTGAACATTCGCGATTACCCGGCAATTCTCCCCTAGAACCAGTCCGTTGAGCCCCTGTAGACCCACAGCCCAACCTTCCCCATCTATCTCGATTTTGGTCCTCAGTCCTTGGGGAAAATTCCCGTAAGATTTTTTCATTCCACCGGGTCGAGTCGCTTCGATGTATATTTTAGGACAATGCTTTGCGAGTACTGCGCAGTCTTTATGAGATATCGCTACCGTTTTTTGGTCATTTCTCCGTTCGCAGCGTATCCGCCCCTTCTCAACCACACCTAGATAGCGGCTCCTCTTTCTTCGCCCAGCGAATATTTTGGAACCTACTTCCCGAAAGTATCTGTCTACCAAGGCGTTTTGTCCAATGGGCCCCTGTGAAACCCAAAGTATCGTTTCGTTTGAATATTTTTTCGCAAATTCATCTAGCCGAAGGCCGCTTTGCCTTTCGAATTGAAACAGTTCATTCCCAAGGTCCTTTTTTCCCTCATTGGTGACGAACAGTTGATTTCTCTCTATATTTCTGGTTCTAATAAATTCATGTTCCCCCAACTCTTTGGTTTTCTCCAAATAGTTGAGACCGTACCCGGTATGGTAGTTGATATATTTCTTTCCTAGGTAGATCGCGCTGCCACTGGGGACATGTGGCACTATTGCAGCAATTTTTGCAAAAACTTCATTATTAGTGCGAGAGACGCCCCTTATTTCGGTATTGCGATGCACAACCATGCAGATCGCCAAGATAAAAAGAAAAATAAGATGTAAATTCAACCGGCTTTTTGGGTACGGGGTGTTGTGACCGATTTCCTGACTTGGCGCTGGGCTTTTCCGTCCCGTGTGCTGAACGATTATAGATTTCCTTTTGACAAATAGGCTCGCTGACAGAATTACTAGAGAAAGCGAAAATGGCAGAAAAAACACCTGACTATCTGGTGCCCTATACCCCATGGCGAATATCCCATGAGATGTCAAATGTAGGACAAAAAACCATACTATCGCTGGCTTTATGCGAAGCATGAACGAAGCGCTGATACCCGCCACGATGAGAATAAATCCCACGATAGAAAATTCATCCAGCAGCAGTCCAAAGAGCATCTTTGGACGACCGATCAGCATCTCCTGTAGCTTAAAAAAAAAGATAGATCCCATATACTGGCCCGATGCTGCCCACTTCAGCACCTGGATAAACGAGGCATCTGCTGGCAGGGTGTTGAGGTGTGGCTTGGGCGTAAGGTTAGAGAGATAGTAGAGATAACCGAATTGAGAGATACCGATAACTAGAAAAAGGAAAAGCGCAGCCAGCACCCTCACATCTTTTAGGAGACGTCGATCCTTTTTAATGACAAGGAAGACGAAAGAAGGGGCCAGGAAGATCATCGTCAAGTGGGCACCAAAGCTCATACAAAAGAGGAACATGCCCGCCAAGAGGTATACAGCCCTGCCGCTTTCATAATACAATATCGTAAAATAAGTTACGGCCACTACAAAAAACGTCTGAAGTGTATAAACCTCGGCCTCAGTGGATTGGCACCAGAACGTGAATGAAAAACCATAGAGCGCAGAAACTAATAGTGCCCCGATTCTAGATCCCGAGTATTGGACAGCAACGAGAAAAATGAACCCAACAGTCAATGCGCCAAACACCACAGAAACATAACTGACCGCTTCGAAAGACTTTATATGGCCGAGCAAAAGCACAAACAGCTTGCATATCAACAAATAAAGTGGATACCCTGAGGGATGGGCCACGCCGTCCACCACTCCTAAAAAATGAAATTCAGCTGAATCGCCGTAGTGAATCCTGCCACCAAAGCCAGGATACATGGTGCAACTGTAAATGATTAAAAAAGTAATGGTTGTTGCCAGTGCCAACAGCAGGTTGGTCGATGGTATTGCTGAGGCGATTCTCAGAAAACCAGGCCGTCGTCTAAGGCGTGTTAAGAACGGATATCGAAGTAACTCCCGCTCTCTCCATCCATCCAGTAAACGGGAAAACCGAGCAAGAAAAAAAAACAAAATAATCGGGTTTAAAAAGCGAGACACAGTTCCCATCTCTCGCATTTGGACATGCGAAGATCCTATCCACATCAAAACAAGCGGTGAACTCGCGGTCGCAAGCCCCTTTAAGCACATCGTTCGTGTCGTCTCATCAGTGAGGCATAAAATTAGTCTTGACGTGCCAAGGGCGATGACGAACCCCACGACCAGGCACGCGGCGGCATAAGGTAACTCAGCGAGAAAATTAAGTCGCTGATAGTCCTGGACAAAGAGAGCGGTAGCCCTGACGAGTGCGGCCGCAGATAGAAAGAGAACGGCAAAAGACATTGAGAAAATCTGTTTCTTCATCGTGAAAATCTATTTTCAAACCCCTGCTGGCATAGTGTGATTCATGTCTGATATAAGGTCACCCCTTTGATGTTGCAGCGTCATTGTGATCCTTCGGAAATCAACAAGCGCATCTTGGGAAAGATACCGTTAAACGGGAGAAAAACGCAATCAAAGTTCACACCCCGAGGGGTTCAACTGGATCTATCAGTGCGGGGCGCATGTGAAATTTGTCGTATGAGGTTTGAATACATGTTTTTTGTCAACATCGTCATGCCCGCGCGGGCATGACGGGAAATCAAAGCCGGCACCTACATTATCCTACGACCCAAACCACTCGCTCCCGTCAGCATGCAATGGCTTGACAGCTAAGAAACGAGGTGTTTAATTCCTGCTGTGTGTATTTACGATTCTCTGCCAATGGCTCGCTAGAATTTAATGCTATGTTTGGTCAAAACAGTAGATAATCCTCCATATTTTCAGTAAACCATGGCCCATCAAGTTCAATCACTATCCTCTTTAATAATCAGCAGCGCTTTAATTCTCCTATTTTCTCTTCTGATTGGCTGTGCCGATCGGGCGGACAATCGCCCCCAAAACAGAATATCCTCTCCAGATACACCGACAACGGATTTACCGAATACAGATTCACCAACAACGGATCCACCAACAACGGATCCACCGACAACGGATTTATCGAATACAGATCCACCAACAATGGATCCGCCGACACAGGTCGTCTTGATCATCATCGATACGGCGAGAGCTGACCGATTTGGCTGTTACGGGTATTCCAAACCTACCACACCCCGGATGGATGTGGTTGCACGTGACGCGTTTATTTTTGAGCGATTCTATTCCTCTTCCCCTTGGACAGCGCCGTCATTCGGTACTTTCTTCACTGGGGTGTCACCGGCAATACATCGCGCAGGTAAACGGGCTGTCCAAAAGAGCCAGACCAAGAAAAAGGTCTATGGGCGAGAGCTCGAACCACTTCGTCCCTCTCTTGTTACGCTGGCTGAAGCACTCGGTGACATCCCAAGCCATGCAATTATCAATAACAGTTTCTTGCATCCCGTACTGGGATATCATCGAGGGTTTGACCGGTATGATTTTAAGCGTGCAAACAATAAACAACTGAGGGCAGCGGACGCAGTCACGGATCTGGCGATTCATTGGATTCAGCAAAATAAGAACAATGCATACCTCCTGGTGCTCCATTATTTTGACCCACACATGGATTATTCGCCGCCCGAGTCGTTTCGAGAAAAATTCACAGCTGCCAATGTTGGACGCCTGAAAAGCACTTTTGGTAACCTAGCGGGAATTAAAAACGGGACGTTTATTCCTACCGACGCTGAAAAACGTCACATTATTGGACTCTACGATGCAGAGCTCGCTTTTGTCGATCATCACGTGGGGCGGTTGCTGGATTATTATGACAAAGAAGCCCAGGGTCGAAATGCTTGGATCGTATTGACAGCAGACCACGGTGAAGAGCACTTTGATCACGGAGATTTCGAGCATGGCCATCGGTACGAGGACGAGGTAGTACGGTTGCCGCTCATCGTACGTCCCCCGGAGAGACTCAAACAGGAGTATCAAGCGAGGACTATTTCTACATCTACCCGCCTGGTGGATATCTATCCCACTATTTTGGACTGGTTCGGAAAAAAACCCACACAACAAATCGAGGGGCTCAGCCTAAATCCCCTAATGAAAGACAATAGGGACAGACAGGGCAAGCATCGTTTGGCTTATATGCAGTACACGTTTCGCGGTCGCGAAGCCGAGGCACTGTTCGACGGGCAGCGCAAAGTGATCAGCTACCTGGACCAAGAGGAATGCTATGTTTACAATTTGCGCAAAGATCCCATGGAGAAAAAGCAGATCAGAAAAGGTCGGATCGTTAAAAAAATGCTGGCCAAGTTAAAGAATTACAAGGACACGTGGCAAATCAGCGATGCCGAAGAGATGCCTAGCAAAACCATCCAGCTACCCGACGATATAGAAAAGTCTCTGAGAAATTTGGGGTATATCAATCCTTCAGAATAACATTGGCCTTTAAGTAGTGCCCTTCTTTTAGAAAAGTAATCTTCTCCCATCTCTCTACAAGACAACCGAATTATATCCAACATACTTTACCTTATGACTGAATTTTTACAACCAAGCAGGGAGATCTCCATGAGAACGAAGCGTGTTTGCCGCGTTGTGCAGGTAGTTGCTGCGCTCTGTGCTTTGTGGATAAGTACTGCGATTGGCAGCAGCACCGTACTGGCCCAAGAGCAAATCAAGCCCAGAATCCTTATCCTGGTCGATACGTCGGGCAGTATGGCCTGGGATATTTTCGGGTTTCGAACCAACGGCGATGGCAGTGCCGACCCATGGGATATGAGCGGGCGTACCTGCTGTCCCGGTGCTGGTGGCTCGCGGCTCCATATCGCCAAGCAAGCCATGGGGCAGATGATTCTCACTGCCGGAGATATCGACTTTGGGCTGATGAAATTTCCCCAGCGATATTTGAACGCCGGCAGCCTCGCCACCTGCGATGACTGTGTGAGTACCCAGTACCGCTACAACCAGGGTCAGACTGGCTTTGACAGGCTCCGCTACTATTTCACAGATAGCGATCTCGCCACATGCACAATGCTCGCGGATTTCTCAGTGGACAATCGGCCAAATTGGCTGTGCGAACCCTTTGGCGCAAATACCGCCCCAGAGATCGCCGCGTGGATGGATCACCACGAGTTCTCTAGTACTACCCTCGGCGAACCCGACACGTCGCCCTACCTCGGCCCCCATGGAGATGCAGTGGAACAGGAGCTCCGTGCTGAAGGCTACACGCCGCTCGGCGAAGCCATTGAGGGAAGCTATCACTACTTGGGCGAGATAATGAGCGCCGACCTCCCCAATCTGGCCTGCCGCCCATACTCGCTCATCGTTCTCTCTGACGGAGATCCCGAGTTACCAGAGTCCTGTGCTTCTGGCCCGATAGACCCTGTGACCAGGGTCGAAGCCCTCTATAACATCGGCCTGGATGACACCTACTTTGGCGGGGACGCGGGCACTGCTGATATTCACGTGCGCACCTGGGTCATCGGCCTGGCCCATGCCAGCACGACCCTCGATGCCATGGCCGTTGCCGGCGGCACGGAAACCGCATATCAAGCGTACTCTGTAGAAGATCTCTCAGAGATCCTCTACACCATCATCAGTGAGTCGATCCTCGTCGAGGTATGCAATTACTTGGACGATGATTGCGACGGGCTCACTGACGAAGGATTTTCAAAAGAGCTGTGCGATGTGCACGATGTCTTGGGGCCGGATCACCCCGCGACGAATGTCTGCGTCGATCCAGGCGAAACCGAGTGCGACGGCATTGACGACAACTGCGATGGGAACACCGACGAGGGGGATTGGCCCTCAGGGGATCTTTGCGGCGGATGCGACGAGCCGACAGCTGGGTGCACGGGCGACCCCAACGAGGGCGAGTGTCAGCAGGGGGTGATGCAGTGCATCCCCGGGTCTGGCCCCGAGTGTGTCCGCGAGGTGGGCCCGACCGGCGAGGTGTGCGACAACAAGGACAACGATTGTGACGGCAGCACTGACGAAGATCTAACCGGTGGTCCTTGTGGCGAGACAGATGTGGGCGAATGCAGCCTGGGCCAGTGGGTGTGCACGGCTGGCGAGTGGACCTGCTCCGGCATAGGGCCTGAAGAAGAGGGTATTGATTGCGACAGCAAGGACAACGACTGCGACGGCATTACCGACGAGGGCATTTTCCAGGCCTGCGGCGGCGGCCCGGTGAACGGCGGAGATGCCATCTGCAACGAGGGGCTGCAGTACTGCAACCAGGATACGGACACGCCGGGATGGGGCGCGTGCGAGGGATCGACTGGACCCCAGCCCGAGCAGTGCAATGCCCTGGACGACGATTGCAATGGACTCGTCGATGACGGACTGAGCACAGGGGAATTCTGCAGCGGTGGCAATCCAAATGGATGTCCGGATTACGACGGGGGCGTGTGCCCGGACGGGCCAGCCCAGGGCGAGTGCGAGCCTGGCATTCTGGTTTGCGATGGCGGGGTGGTCGACTGCACTGGCTCTCCACAGGGACCGGTCCAGGAGACATGTGATAACAGGGACAATGACTGTGATGGGCAAACCGACGAATTCCTGCAGCAGGGCTGTCAAACCGAGGCCTATACCAGCGGTATCGGTATCTGCCACGCGGGCATCCAGACCTGCCAAGGAGGCAACTGGGGCGGTGGGAATCCCTGGGTTCAAGGCGCGTGTCCCGGAGAAATCGTGCCCCAGACAGAAACCTGCAACAACATCGACGATGACTGCGATGGAAACACGGACGAAGACCTGGGACCGCCCTTTGGCGAGGACTGCAACGTGTGCGGGGTATGGGTGTGTTCAGACGGTGAGGTCATCTGCGAAGATGCGGTGGGGCCCGAGGTGTGTGATGGGATCGACAACAACTGCAACGGCTTCACTGACGAGGGCCTCTTTTTGAATTGCGGCGGATGCCTGCCAGGGCTTTATCCGACATTTGATTGTACTGATGACCCGGACGAAGGGGAATGCCGCCAGGGCATTCAATGGTGCGCACCCACACCGGAACACCAGGAAGGATGGGGTGAATGCGAGGGGGATATCGGACCACAACAGGAGATCTGTGATGCCCTGGACAACGACTGCGACGGGCTCACTGACGAGCCCGAGGACATAGAAAACGCAGGTGAAGTCTGCCAAGAGGCCATCGGCGTTTGCGACGAGGCCTATTGGGTGTGTGTCGAGGATGAAAACGGCGATCCTACCATAGACTGCTGCGCAGAAGTCACTGGCAATGGGGAGTGCATACCTCCTGAAACACCTACTTTGGAAACGTGCAACCTGGCAGACGACGATTGCGATGGCGAGACAGATGAAAACCTGCCAGGAGTCGGCGAGCCCTGCGGCACAGACGTGGGTATCTGCGAATCCGGGACTTATCAATGCGTGTGCGAAAACAACGATCCATCCACCTGCGAGATTGTATGCGTCGGGCAGGTACCCGGCACTGAGGAAGTCTGTAATGCCCTGGACGACGACTGCGACGGCCGAATAGACGAGGATCTTCCCCTCGGCGATACCTGCACCAACTCTCCAACAGGCGAACCAGAGGGCGAGTGCGATGAAGGGGTGATGCAGTGCATTAACGGCCAGTGGGAGTGTAATGCCAACAGCCCTTCTGAGGAGGTATGTAACGGTTTGGATGACGATTGCGACGGACTCACAGACGAAGGCCTGGAGGTGGATTGTCCTGGGGACAGCATCTGCATTGTGGGCGAATGTGCTGAAACATGCGACGCTGCAGAGCTGGCCTGCCCTATGGGTACCACGTGCGAATGGGTCGAAAACGAACTGGGCAACCAGGTTCGTGTCTGTATCTCCAATGTCTGTTCGGAAACATCTGGAGAGGCCCTGCCATGCGTGTTCAACCCGTATTGGTGCGACGAGGGTCACACGCCGCCGTGTCAATGCAACGCAGCCAAACAACAGTGCGTGGGGCTGTGCGATCAGACCATTTGCCCTGAGGGCAAAGTGTGTATTCCAAAGAACGGCACGTGTCAGCCCATCAGCATCGGCTGTTACGCCACGGGTTGCGTCACAGGTCTGATCTGCGTCGACGGCGAATGTATAGAAGATCCATGCCACGGCGTGGTCTGTGCAGAAGGGGAGTACTGCAACGCGCTCGGCACCTGTGTGCCCCCATGTCTCGATATGGATTGCCCGGCTGGATGTTACGAAGGGGAGTGCGTGGAAGACCCCTGTGTCGGCGTGGGATGCGATCCGGGGTGGACCTGTGACCCTGGAACCGGAGAATGCATTCAAGGCGGTCCCTGCGCAGGCGTGACATGCCTCTTTTATGAGGTCTGTAAGGATGGGGTGTGCGTGGAAGATCCCTGTTGGACCATTGACTGTCCCAATGGCTTTCAGTGCCTTGATGGTGCATGTTACGAATATGTGGGCTCAGACAGCGACACCGATGTCGATACAGATACCGACACGGACACGGATGTCGATGCGGATGCGGACACGGACGCAGATACAGACACGGATACAGATACAACCCCTGATGGCCAAGACACGTCACAAGACCAGGGTATCAACCAGGTGCTCGTCACGGGCGTAGGCGGGTGCATGTGTACCACAACCCCAGGCGCGGCACCGCAGGGCATGCCTGCTGGACTGCTGGTTTCTCTGCTTGGATGCCTTGCATTGATCCGAAGATGGCAATACCGCCGTGCATGCGCGAGCATCTCCACAACCCTGGTTCTGATGCTCGTAGTTCAAATGGGCTGTGAGGTTCATCCGTACGACTTTAGAGCTACCGACACCGACACGGCCACTGCCTCTGGCGACGGGGACACGGACGGGGATGGAGATACAGATGGGGATGCGGACGGGGATTCAGATGGGGACACAGATGGGGGTTCAGACACCTGCGTCCCAGAAGCAGCAGACGATGATTGCGATGGTTTAGACGACGATTGCGATGGGTTGACCGATGAAGATGTGGATTTGACTGCGAACCCGAATCACTGCGGCGCGTGCAACACCGCCTGTCTCTATCCCCACGCCCTGGGCTTCTGCCAAGACGGCGCGTGCCACATGGGGGCCTGTTCAGCGTATTGGTGGGATGAAAATGGCTTGGACACGGATGGGTGCGAATATTTCTGTCAGCCCCAGAGCACAGAAGATAGATGCAATGGCGTGGATCTCGGAGACGGACTTTACAAAGGCATTGACGATGACTGCGACGGCCTGACCGATGAAGACGTGGATTTTGAGACCAGCATCTTAAACTGCGGCCGCTGTGGTCACGTCTGCCAGATCATCAACGCCGAGGTCGACTGTGTTGGGGGTACGTGCGCGCTCAAAGCATGCGAGCCTGGGTTTTGGGATATCGACAGTGATACGGTCAACGGTTGTGAATATCGCTGCGATGAAAATGCCGAGAGCAATGGGGAGGAGTTGTGCAACAATCTCGATGACGATTGCGACGGCGAGCCTGACGAGGGCAATCCCGAGGGTGGCGGCCCATGCTACACCGCTGAGATCGGCTGCGAAGAGATCGACACGGAAATGGTCTGCGAGGGGATCTGCGCCCCTGGAGCATGGGAGTGCCAAAGCGGTCAGCTCCAGTGCATCGGACAGACCATCCCTCTGGTAATGGAAGATTGCAACAATATCGACGATGATTGCGATGGCGAAACAGACGAAACCCTGTTCCAAGAGTGCTCTGAGGGCACCCCCATCGAGGTCGGCAATTGCCATCCCGGCGTGCAGACGTGCAGTGCCGGTCAGTGGGGAGACTGCACCGGCGAGATCACGCCCCAGGACGAGCTGTGCGATGGGCTGGACAACGATTGCGATGGCGTGATCGACAACAACCTGACCGGGCTGGGCCAGGCATGCGGCGGCGCAGCAGGGAATGACCCGAACGAAGGGGTCTGTCAAACCGGCTTGACCGACTGCGTGGACGGGAAGATCGTGTGCAATGGCGAGATCGGGCCGTCAGCCGAGACGTGCGATGGGCTGGACAACAATTGCGATGGGCAGACTGACGAGCAACTCACCCGGCTTTGCGGGGGGTGCGATCCGAATATCTATCCCGATTGTGTGGATCCAAACGAGGGTGTTTGCCAACAGGGCATTCAGACCTGCAATCAGGATCCGATCGCCCCGGACTGGACCGATTGTCTCGGCAGCGTGGCCCCTTCGTTGGAGATCTGCGATGGACTGGACAACGACTGTGACAGCCTGGTGGACGGGGCAGACAGTGACCTGACCGCACCCGTTGGGATCTGCAACGGGTCGTGCCCAGGCACCCAGACCCCCTTCTGCAGTGATGCGTTCACCTGGCAATGCGACTATGACTGCACGGACGAAGGCGGTGGTGTGGAATGCGACGCCCAAGGCAATCCCATGCCGGTCGAAAGCCTGTGCGACACCATCGACAACGATTGCGACGGCCAGACCGATGAAGGCCTGATATTTTCCTTGGAAAACTGCGGCACCTGCGGCAACAACTGCGCAGACCAGATCCCGGAATTTGCCGTGTCAGTAGCGTGCCTCGGGGGGGAATGTCGGGTCACCGAATGTGAGGCAGGCCAGGCAGACGATCCCAATTTACCTGGGGACGACTGTCAATGCACCCTCCATAACGGCGGCAACGAAGGCACTGAATGCAACGGCCTGGACGACAACTGCGACGGCCAAACCGACGAAGGCCTGGTCTCGCCAGAGGTGTGTGACGGCATCGACAATGACTGCGACACATTCACAGACGAGAATCTGGATCCCCCCCCAACCGTCTGCAATCCCCTGTGTGCAGGCGACAAGACCGCCTCTTGCGAGGGCACTGAGGGGTGGCAGTGCGACTATCAGTGCATGGGTGAAGATGGGGGCGTTGTGGAGTGCGACACGGATGGCGCGCCAGTGGCCGAGGAGACCTACTGCGATGGGCAAGACAACGACTGCGACGGACACCTCGATGAAGTTTGGTCTGGTGACACCGGTCTCGGTTCCTTATGCGACAACGGCGGTGAGGGCGACTGTGAGAGCCGAGGCGTTATCCGGTGCAGCGCGGATCAGACCGGCCAGGTGTGTTGCGACCTATCACAACAGACCTCGGGCGCAGTGTGCCAGAGCGGTAACGAAGTCACGCCGCCCACACCGGTTTCAGAGGGAACCGTGCCCGATGGCTTGGACAACGATTGCGACGGGTGGACAGATGAAAACATCCTCGCCTGCGTGGATACAATCCACGTCCAGGATGGGCCCATGAGCGCGGATTTCTATATTACTGCCTACGAAGCCTCCCGAGGGGATGCCACAGACCTGGTGGCAGGGGACGTCTCCACTGCTGCCTGTTCTCGCGCCGGGAGGCTGCCGTGGACCATGGTGAGCTTTGATGAAGCCCGCGCCGCGTGTCAGGCGCTCAACGATCCGGAAAGCGGCATCGATTGCCAAGCAACCCCTGAGCAATGCTGGGATCTGTGCTCAGCTGAACAGTGGGCATTTGCCTGTGCCTATGGTGTCGCCACCGGTACTGAGCCCTATGCATACCCCTACGGCGACACCTACGACCCCAACATCTGCAACGGGCACGACCACAACCCAATCGAAGACGCCCTGCTCCCCTGCGGGGAAGCAGCAGGTGATGCAGGACCATGTGCCGCGGATTGGGATACAGCGGGCAACGTGTACGACCTTTCCGGCAATGCAGAAGAGTGGACCCGTACCTTCAGAATTGTCGATGGGCATCCTGAATACGAGATTCGAGGTGGGTCCTACAACGACCTGGCAGGCGGCCTGACCTGCGATTTTGATTTTTTTGCAGCGCCCGCAGATTTTAGAATGGGTAACTTGGGATATCGCTGCTGCCTGGGTGCTGATCCAGTGACCGCCGCTGACCCGTGCGAGGCCACCACCTGTGCCGACGCAATTGCAGCCATTGCCAGTCATCCCTACGACTTCGAAGGCTGTTCAGACGACGGCTGGCAATTGTCCGGGGAATGGGAGGCAAGCCAGGCAACCTGGCTACCCGTGGGCAGTTCGTGTGTGCTCGCTACTGACGCGGACGCGATGTACGAAAACTACGCCGAAGATCTGGCCTTTTCACCGCCCGTGGATCTGTCCTGCTGCGAAGGAGATCCCGTTGCGCTCCGGTTCAAGCTAATTTACGCCATTGAGCACGACACCCTTGCCTGTGACTTTGACTGGGGCCACTTGCAAGTGTTCGACGGTACCTCTTGGGTGGTGGTAACACCGACCCAGGGATATACGGCCAACAATCGCTGGTGCGCTTCCAATGAGGCCTGGACAGAGCTCACGGTGGATGTGTCTCAGTATGTCAGTGCTGATTTCAGTATGATGTTCCGATTGCATTCAGATTATTCGGTAGTACACCACGGAATGTACATCGACGACGTGGAAATCCTCAATGCCACAGTGGACGCGGATACAGACACGGATACGGACACGGACACGGACACGGGCACTGATACGGACACGGACACGGGCACTGATACGGATACGGACACGGGCACTGATACGGGTACGGATACGGGTACGGATACGGACTCTGATACGGGCGCCAGCTTCCAGTGCATCACGGTGGATCCGGGCAGCATTGACGCAAACGGAGACGAATTCGATGTTATCGGCATCGGGCTCGCAAGCGACCTGGAAATCGGGCTCACCAAGATCGCCGGCGATGGTGTTGATACCTATACTGTCATCTCTTCAAATGTTGAGGTCGTAAACGAAACCGCAGCGACCGTCACCGTGCCCAGCAGCACGGGCATGGATGGCACCTATGCCGTGACCTTGCACCAGGGGGTGGATGAAGCCATTTGCCCGGAATCCCAGCGTTTGGAAGTCATCGTGGGAGGAACGCCGATCACTGTCACCGATGTCTCTCCAGCCCTTGTTTGGACGGGCGACGAGACAGACAACAAGGTCTCTGATAAAGATATTGACATCACCGGCACTGGATTTGCTCCGGTACCCATTGTCACTTGGATTAATGTCAACGATCCCTCTGTTCGCTATCGCGCACCAGTGGTCTATTACGAGGACGCGACCGAGCTCGAAGCGATCTGTCCGGCTGAAACCAGTGCCATGCTGCCGGGCGACTATCACCTGCGCGTGACCAACTTCAGCGGTTTGTCTGCGTACTGGGAGATCAGCGGTATTCGCCAAGTATTCACGGTCACTGGCACACCTCCGCCTGACATCAACTCCCTCGATCCGTTCAGATGGCCGGCAAACCAAGACCGGGATACTGTCATTACAGGAGAAAATTTTGTCACCGGTGCGACAGTGGTATTGGTCGATCCTGTCACTCACGCGGAAATTCCCGTATCAGCCACTGTAACGGATGCAGATACCATTGATGCAACGGTTCCCGGATCCCTGTCCCACGGTGCCTATCCCCTGCGGGTCACCAATCCAGATGGGCAATTCGATACCTGGTATTACTGGGGTGCGACAACCGGGGCAGAAGCGCATTTGGGTGACTTCGAGCTCTACGATTTAGATCTTGGCCCGGCGACCGATTATGCCGGCTTGGATACTGGCAGGTGGCGGCACGATGCAGTGGAAGGATTCGATCCGTTCCTTGGATCATACATCTATTCAGTTGGCGGTATCGATGCTGCCGGAACCGTGCTCGAGGATACAGAGATTACGCCTGTGACCATAGATGGGAACCCGGGCGAGACCTGGACCTCTCAACAGTGGAACGACGTGCTCGGCGTTCGAGAGACCAATGCATTAAATACCCCTCGAGAGGGACACGCGCTCGTTCGAGTGGGCAACTGGCTCTATGCCCTGGGCGGGGTTGATACGAACAACACGGTAACCGAGCCCACCGGGCCTGACGACGCGATAGACGCCCTGACTTCGGTCGAGCGCGCCAGAATACTCGGCACTGAGACGCGGCCTACCGAAGTGGCTGCAACGGCTGCAGGTGCCGGCAACGTCCCGTCCGGGGTCTGGTATTACCAGGTCTCGGCCATCGGACCCTGGGGCGAGTCCCTTGCCTCACGCCCGGCCATGCTTTACGCCACGTCAGCCAGTACAGTCGAAATCTCCTGGACCCAGGTCAGCGGTGCCACCGGGTACAATATCTATCGCAACTGGAGCCCATCTGTTTACGGCACTGGGACCGACCTGCTCGCCGAAGTAACCGGGGTAACGACCTACTCCGACAACGCAGAGTTCCCCCTGACCCTGGCCGAACCGGTCCGGCCATTGCCATCTGGATCCATTGGGTTCTGGCAGGAGGATGAGCCCATGAACACGGCCCGGGACGGCCTGGCCGCCACATCCCTCGCCATCTCTGGCGAAGAAAGGACGCGTCGATTTATCTATGCCATGGGCGGTCGCGAAGACAATACATCAGGGGTTGCATATCTGCGAACGACGGAGATCTCAGAAGTCCAAAGCGACGGCACCCTCACCCCGTTTATCGACCTCTCGACCGACCTCAACGATCCACGGGCCTTTTTCACCGTGGTCTCCAACCTGGCAGAAGAGGCGTTCATCGGCCCATCGAGCGATCCTGGGGAAGGCCCATTGGAAACAGGCGGCGACGTGGGCGATCTCATGCTCATCGCCGTTCAGGGCGATGACCTCTATGCTGAGACGAACAACGGCATTATGACCCTCGAGATTGCCCGTATCTCCAAGGAAAACGGCGTGCTCGGAGAGTGGACCCAGCAGGCATTCGAGTTTACAGGCAAGAACAACCACGGCATGGACGCGGAACTGTTTTTTGACCACCTTTTTGTTTTTAACGGGGTGGACAGAGAAACCTATGCCAGCGGCCCTGACCCGATCAACGCCAAGCAGAAACGCCTTACCTACGACGAAGCAGCAGCCACTGACGACGCCATACTAGACGACCTGCAGGCGTCCGGATCTGACTTCAGCTCCTCCCGCTCCTATTACGGCATGGTGCGGTTGAACGGCTATATTTTTGTAGTGGCCGGCCACGACGGAACATCCCCCCTTAGCACCATCGAGCGGTGCCTGCAGTAGGCATTTTTATAAAACAAGCCGGGCAAAACACCTCTATTTGATGTATAATTTCAACGCTGTTGGCCTCAACATCGGGCATATAACCCCTTTTTAGGAGTAGACAGGAGAAAGATTGATGAAAATAAGACGACATCTTATGGTTCCCTTGGTGATTGTGCTCAGCCTGATCTTGGGCCATGTAAGCTTTTCTGAATTAACCCCTAAATTGACCACCAAGTCTGCACCGCTCAATACGATCAAAGGAAAGCCATCCAAAATACCTGGAGAATTTGTTCTCTTCTTCAAGCCGAACACGTCCTGGGAGACCATACACCAGGTATTGCGCGACCATGGCTTGTCGATGGTCAAGAAATACGATCACAAAGACTTTATGGTAGCTCGAAAAAACAATCGAAACACTGCGGATGAAGCTGTCATCACTGTGGTGGGTAAAGACCCTCGCGTTAAAGATATCACGCCCCACGGTATTGCCTATTTGTTTGCTCTACCTGATGACGAGCACTACGCTGCCCAGAAACACCTCACCCGTATCGGCATGGAGCGCATATGGAACATGGACACCGGGTTTAAGCCGGGATCTTCGGATATTGTGGTGGCTGTCATAGACTCTGGCATTCACTTCTCCCATGAGGATTGGGAAGACGGCACCCTACTGCCAGGCAAGGACTATATAGAAAACGACGGCGACCCAGCAGATGACAACGGCCACGGCACCCACGTTGCCGGCACCATTGCCCAGTGGACCAACAACGGTGCGGGTGTGGCCTCGGTGGCATTTGGCGTGAAAATACTACCCATAAAAGTCATGAACGCAGATGGCCAGGGGTCTGGTCCGGATATTCTAGACGCTATCCAGTGGGCTGTGGATGAGGGCGCGGATGTGATCAACTTAAGCTTAGGTGGCGCAAGTGACAATGGCTATTGCAATACCGTGGACAGTGCTGTTGCTGCCGGAGTTGTGGTGGTCGCGGCCGCGGGAAACGACAGCACGTCAACGCCCATGTATCCGGCTTACTGCAGCAATGCCATCGCCGTCTCCAGCATCGACTTTTACGATGATACGATTTCTGAATTCTCTAACTATGGCGACTGGATCGACATCACAGCGCCGGGCGGTGAGGCGTCGGACAATGCGATTCCCGATCAGGACAGCGATGGATTCCTGGACGGCGTGGCCCAGGGTACAGTGGATCCCAGTGATGGTGTTGATAGTGACGATGATACTGTTTACTTCTACTACGCAGGGACATCTCAAGCATGTCCCCATGTGGCAGCGGTGGCCGCGCTCGTAAAATCCTGTGATCCCACCCTCACCGGCGCCGAGATTCGAACCATTTTAGAGGAAACCGCAGAGGACGTGGGTGAGCCAGGGGATGACAACCAGTTTGGCAAGGGCCTCGTGGATGCCCCAGCTGCCATGGAGGCCGCAGGTTGTGCAGCCCCTGACGTGGACACAGATACGGACACAGACACAGATACGGACACAGACACAGATACGGATACAGATACAGACACAGACACAGATACGGACACAGATACAGACACAGACACAGATACGGACACAGATACAGATGCCGACACAGACTCTGATGCTGACTCAGACTCTGATAGCGATAGCGACAGTGACAGTGATGCTGACTCTGACTCAGACTCAGATAGTGATAGTGATAGCGATAGCGACAGTGATAGTGATGCTGATGCTGATGCTGATAGCGACAGTGACCCAGACACAAACGGCGGTGACAACAACGCTGATAACGACAGCGGGTGCGGTTGCCGCTACATTGGACGAAAAACGTCCCCTTCCTTGCTGATATATTTGGCAGCAATGTTATAAAGCGGCCTTCCCCTATCGCCTTGCCTCCACTGCCAGCAGTTGCGTATTGCGTTTCTGTGCATATCATTACTTTAATTTCATGTTTTTTCCCGGTCTGGCCGGGCAAACTGTAAGGATGGGCATCATGTCAAAGAAAAAGGTCATATTGGTAGTTGGTGCCACTGGGCAGCAGGGCGGTGCGGTTGCTCGGACATTGCTGGCAAAGGGAGATTATTCGGTCCGCGGGCTCACCAGATCTCCTGAATCTAAGGCCGCACTTGAGCTTGCTGAACAAGGTGCGGAATTGGTTCGGGGAGACTTGAGAGACAGGGCGGCACTCGATGCTGCACTCAGAGGTGTGGATGGGGTGTTTGGCGTCACGACCCCGTTTGAACTGGGTGTTCAAGGAGAGACTGAACAGGGCATTCATCTGGTGGATGCAGCCCTGAAGGCCGGCGTGGATCACCTGGTGTTCAGCTCTGTGGGCAAAGCCGACACAAACACCGGTATCCCCCATTTCGACAGCAAGTACGCCATTGAACAATACCTCGAAAAGTCAGGGCTGCCCTACACCATCGTCGCGCCAGTGTTCTTTTTTGAAAACTGGCTGAGCCCCTGGTTTCTCCCAGCCCTTATCGACGGCAATGTGGCCCTTGTCATGCCAGCAGATCGCCTGCTCGCGCAAATTTCAATCGAGGATATTGGCAGGTTTACAGCGCTGATTTTCGAGCAAAAAGAGGCATTTCTCGGCAAGCGATTCGACATTGCTTCAGACGATTTGAGCGGGGCCGATGTTGCCAGGCGACTGGGTAACCACACGGGCCGTGAGTTTGGCTATTTCCAAATCCCACTGGAGAGCGTGCGTGAGCAAAGTGAGGACTTTGCCAAAATGTTCGAATGGTTCGACCAGGTCGGATACGACGTGGATATTGAGGGGCTGAAGCAGGCGTTTCCAGGGGTGGGATGGACTGACTTTGATACCTGGACTGCAAAGCAAGACTGGTCAGTTCTAAAGGGGACCAAGACCGCGGCCAATGCCTAGTTAGTGCCCGCCCCCAAAATACCTGTCTTCAACCTTATCTTGTAGCCATGTGGTTAATCCCCACGGTGGAAAGCCAACTTATCTTGTAGCCGTGGGGTTAATCCCCACGGTGAAGAACCAAGTAATGCCCAGCTGTTCCGCAAGCGGGGATAAACCCCGCCGCTATATCAAGAAATAATATGGGAATTGAGAGATTTGTATGGATATTAATTTCCAATCATGTTAATGCAAACCAAATTCTATACAACGTTACATAGATTGGAGGGCATAGTCCTAAGGTCCATGTATGAGTGACGCAAGCGCAATGGATTTTGCCAATAACCCCGGCAGCATAGCAGTGTTGTCTGCATCTTTGGCACGTGCTTTAAGTCTCACTGAGCTCTTTGTACAGTTCATTCGGCTCAGTGAAAAAATTCGCAGGGATTAATAAAAAATAAATAAAAATTATGGCACCCATAAATATTGAGCCCTATATTATATGTATAGGCAAAGCGGCCAACCGGAATTTAGGCTACTCGGAAAATAGGCCATGAACCTGTTTTTCGAGGTAGCAGGGGTACTTGTTTGGGGTATGGCTGGCATTTAGGGTAATAGACAGTGCCACACCGTAGCAATTCAAGGGGAGTAGATACCGAATAAACCAACAGCTCGAGGATACCAAGAAGTAAGTTCAACGGTCTGAATAAAGGGGTTAAGAGGCATACGCAATATTTCGTATGGCGAACCTCATATAAATCGCATACAAAGGGTCTGAGACCAAAGTGAGATCAGATTCTTATTGGGGCTGCAGGAGAGATCTGCGGCAATGGGGAGATGTATAATGGCAGTGGTAAGTTCAATTCCGTCCAATGTAAAAAATTTAACGACACAACGCGCCAATAATACAAACAAGCCGAGAAGCAAAGACGAGCGTCGCTTAGCATTCTATCAACATCAAGGTCTATTTGCAGAGGATAAGACAGGCGCTTCTTATACCAGGGCTACTACCCAGAAAGAATTGGAACAGGCCTACAGATTGATACACGATGTTTTTACGGATATGAAATTTATTTTTCCTAGGAAGTCCGGAATGCGAATAAGACGCTTTGAGTCAAAATCACTAACTATAATATATGTTGCTAAGATCAAAGAATATATAATCAGTACACTAAGTATGATAATAGATTCAGAACCACTTGGTCTGCCTTCGGACATGGCATTTAAACGCGAACTCGACTCATTTCGCCTAAAGAATTATCGACTCTGTGAAATATCTTGTCAAGCAACGGCGTCGCAATATCGTCACACCTCAATCTGTACTGAATTGATTCGCCATCTTTTTGTGTATGCTTGGATGTATAGTACGGGAGTTGTTATATCTGTTAGTCCAAATCAAAAAAAATTCTACGAATTCATGGGCTTTAAACAGATTGGTGGTAAAAGGAGTTATAGCGATGAAGTTGATGATCCCGTTATATGCATGTTATGGGATTTCGATCAGCTAAAACGGGAATGGAAATACGTTGATGTACGAGATGGCACTATTAATGCTTTCTTGAAGAGCTATTTTTTGATTAGCAATCCGGTTTTTTCTTCTACTGATACTTGGTCAAAAAACACGTCTAATCTTTTTAATCAATCCAGTTCGGTTCCACCATTCATAAATGGTGCTATTAATACCAGCAACCACAGGGATGATAAAGTACAATCATCGCGTCATCAATTGGTCCATACTTCTAATACAATAGATCACAAACCCAATACAAGATATAGTGCGTCTCCTTTTTGGGTAGCCAATGTACAACGGCGATTGCTCCGCAATCGAACTGCGCGATTAATGAGAAATCGGTTACCCCAAAATATCAGCAAGGCCCACGGACATATCCACTATTTCAGCGGTTGATTTATTCGAACATCCTCCTTCCTTGGTATAATCTTTATGTATGAGAAAAATGAGAAGATAAATACTTCTCTTCTCATGAATAAACCCATTGGGGAGGGTGAATGAGATTTGCTTTTGCCCAGAAAATATCGACCTTTGCCCTAGCCGGCATTGCTGCTTTTCCACTCCTCGGCTCAGGTGAAATCAGTCGTTTCTGGGTGGTTGCGCTGCCAGTCCTTGGGGCAATCGGCTGGATGTTAGAGCCGCCGCTCACTCGGTTAAAAAAATACCGGCGCGCCATGACACTGGTCGCGTTTCTATTCTTCATCGTGCAGGCCATCCGATTCAGTAGTGGCACACACCCTGTCGAAGTCGGTATTGAATTCACAATGCTCTTGCTCGGCATCAAACTCTGTTGCCGGGGGGTCGCGTCGGATTACTCGCAGATTGTGATCCTGTCTTTTCTGCACATCATTGCGGCAACTGTCGCTGTGGACGATCTCTCCTATGCCGCGTCTTTTCTGATGTTTGTCGCATTATGCCCGCCGGTCTTGGCCCTCGCCTACCTTCGCAGAGAGATGGAGCAGCGTTTCACAGATAAGGCCCACCCCATGGGGCCAGGTACTCTGGAGCGCCTACTCAGGTCCCGGCGACTCGTGTCACCGACCTTTATCGCAGGCTCTTCCTTGCTATCGCTGCCCATTCTGGTTCTGACAGCCGTGCTGTTTATCATCTTTCCCCGCATGGGCTTTGGCCTATTCGGTCGCCTGCCCCACCGACACGCCACCGTGGGATTTGGCCCATCCGTCACAATCGGCGACATTGACCTTATTCGCAATAATGAAACAGTGCTAATGCGTCTCAAACCCTTTGGATTCTCCGAGAGACTTCCCAAACATTGGCCTCTAAAAATAAGGGGGGCTATCTTCGATACATACGAAGACAACACATGGAAACTATCCAAATCCCCATTATGGCGACAGCTGTCAAACCAGGGGAAAGGCGTAACCCTGGATAAGGCGAAAGCTATTCACGCCAAAACCCATGGATTTGAGATCCTGCTCGAGTCCATCGAGCCGCCCCTGGTCTTCACTCCCGAGGGCACCGGTCATATCTGGACATTCTCCACCCCAACCCGCAATGGCCCTGCGCCGCGGGCACTCGAAGAGAGCCAATACGGAACGATTCGCTATTCCGATACATCGAAGGTCGGCATTCGGTACAGAATTTTTCTGACAGGTACAGCACCTTACGGACCGCCCCCGTCGGATGAGCTGCAGTACTTACAACTGCCCCAAAAGAACGCGAGGCTGGTGGCGCTGGCTCAAAAAATAGCCGGAGAGGGGCCCCAGGCGATACAAACAAACCGGCTGATACACGGGCTCAAAACAACCTATCGCTATGCAACCCAATTCGATGCCGAAAATCTCCATACCCAGCCCGGCACGCCACTCGATAGATTCCTCTTTACGCGACGAACAGGTACGTGTGAACACTTTGCCACTGCCCTGACCCTCCTGCTGCGCGGCGTCGGCATTCAAGCCCGATTGGTCACTGGGTTTTCAAGCATCGATTGGAACGGGATCGGCAGCTATTACGCAGTTCGCTCCGAATCTGCCCACGCGTGGACCGAGGTATTTCTAGACGGCCAGTGGGTGACAGTGGATGCCACGCCTGCTAGTGCTGAAGCAATCGACCCCTGGGCACCATCAACCCTGGTGTTGCTCCTAGATACCCTTCGCATGCGCTGGCATAAATACGTGGTGAGCTACGATGCGTCATCTCAATTCGAACTCGCCATGGATCTTTGGCAACGCCTAAGAAGACAGCGAACGCCCGGCACCCTTCGCATCGGGATGCCAGTGTGGCCCTTCCTAACCGCACTCGGCCTGGCTGGTTTCGCCGCAATGTTCTACTGGATTAAACGCAGAAAAAAGCAGGGTATGCCAACTTCGAAAACCGAAAAACAGATTCAAAAAAACCAGAATGAGGTCCGAGCCCTCTACAGAAAACTGGAACAGCACCTAGCCGCGCTGGGATTTCCAAGACCCAGTGCTGTCACGCCAATCGAGCACGCCAACGGGCTCGCGTTAAACGGCATCCCTATCGCCCATGAAGTTATCCATATCACGACGCGATACAATTCGATCCGCTTTGGCGGTCGCCCGTTCGATCCCAAAGCAATAGAAACCTTGAGACGGCAGATTCAGCGCATTACCTGAGAGACTCCACAGGGGCGAGCCCGTTGTGACAATGGGCGCCTGTCAATTGGATGTGCTCTCTTTGCGCCGTCTACCCATAGCAATAAGGCCACCCGAACACACAAGGCCTGCGACAAGGGATCCGCCGCCGATCAATCCTTCAGTACTGGTTTGCGGCATGCGATTGTCTGCTGTGGCTATTTTGACCTCTTCTTTGACCTCTCCCTGGCGGTCCACCACTTCGGCACCGCTCGCCACATCCTTAAAGGGCCAAAGTACCCATAGGCTGCCCAGGAGAAGACCGATCAGAAAGGCCATCGTGGCTGACCGAAACCGGGCCAGAAGAAAATTCAATAGCCGCGCAAACAGTAACATGCCAATGCCGATACCAACGGCCAGCGCTCCGAGCCACAGGACCGCACCCACGTCTATTTGGCCGTGGGCGAGGCCGCGCTGTAGACCGGTGAGCTTGGTAATGACGTTCTGGTATTGGCCCATTACGAGCATGACATAAGACCCGCTTAAACCAGGCAGTATCATGGCGCTCACTGTAATGGCCCCTGTCAGGAGGGCCAGAGCGAGGTTATCAGACCCGGTACCTGAGTCGGGCATGATCAGGGAAACCCCCAAGGTGAGGGCAACGCCAGGGACAACCCACAGTACTGTAAGCCCTCGCCTTTTCATCATGGCCCAAGGAATTGCAATCGAGGGCAAGATCAGGCCGATAAAAAAAGCCAGCGTCGGGGCAACGTGATACTTGAGTAGGTAATCGATTAAAAATGAGGAGAAAGAGATGGCAGCTATCATGCCGGCGAAGAGCAATAAGAGAAATGTCCCGTCAATCCGCTGCCATTCTGCAATGATGCTTTGGCGACCTGCTTTTCTAAAGCGATCCAAACCACACTCAATGACGGCTTTTATCGTTCTAGGGCCCAGCGCGTTGAGCGCGGCCACCATGCGGTCGAACACGCCGAGAATCAATGCGAACGTACCGCCAGATACACCGGGGATGATGTTCGCAATACCGATGAACACGCCCTTTGCGACAGTGATGATTGGTGTGTCAGTGCCCGGGATCGCGGGTGTTTTGTTTTCTGTCATTCGGCCCCCTCAATGGATGCGATTGTCGATATCGGTGCCGCTTTCGCTGTCAGCGCTTGGTCTGTCTGGTCGACGCGCAAAAAGGTTGCCGATGCGATCTGCGCTGCAATCAATGCCCCGTCTGTGCCAGCGCGCTCCTGATCTTCAATCCTGGGCCCACCGAGCCAATAGTAGGTCCGGTTGTCTATGGGTGCCGTCCGTTTGGAAACAACCCGCGGATAGGTGCGAGCCCCAAGCGGGGCCAGGCAAGGACCGCGAAATGTACCGCCCGGGTAATTTAGATTGAGCAGCAACGGCATAGCAGCTGGTTGCCGCGCGATTTCCAACGCTATCTCGCAGACACTTGACGCTGCCGCGCCGTAATCATCACCAAACACCAAACTCGCCGCAATACCGTGTACACCGTCAAGCGCAGCTTCCCGGGCTGCAGCCACCGTACCGGAATAGATCACATCCCGCCCAAGATTGGCTCCCCTGTTGATACCTGAGACCACCACGTTTGGCAGCCGTGGCATCAGGCCGAACATCCCTAAGTAGACGCAATCAGCTGGCAATCCAGAAGCGGCAAATCGCCTTTGACCCCGGGGCTCTGAAAATATGGGTCGGGTCAGGGTCATGCCATGGCTCGTGGTGGATCGCTCCTTGTCAGGGGCTACCACCCAAAGCTCGACATTGTCATAGGTCAAGAATTTGGATTCTAAAGCGCGGATACCAGGGGCATCTATGCCGTCATCGTTTGTCAAAAGCACGGTTAGCAAAGCATCCATTCAGGTCCTACTCCAACACATGTAGATATTTGTTATATCTTGTTCAGCCCGTGCCGCGCCTTCAGGACCAGAACGGGGTGTGAGCGTCTATCTCTTCCATTCCGTGGCAATATCGACTTCACTCAACTTAAGTGCTTTTGCTATGCGATACAAGGTATTCCGCCTCGGCCGTGATGCTGAGTTAAAGAAACGCGACAGCGACGGTTGTGGAATTCCAGTTTCTTGGGCAAGCTTTGTTATTCCACCTCGTGCGTCCACTTTTTCTCTAAGGGAATCCTTAAATTGTCGAATATTCTGCGCGATGGTATCGAGATCGTCAAAACGTATGTATACGGCTTCAACTTTATCTTTCTGCTCACAATCATCAATCATATCTTGAAGATCCGCAATAATTTCAGCACGATCTTCCGGTTCCGTATACTCCTGCCATAAGCGCATCAGGTCGTAAACACCCTCGAATTCGAGAGCGGTCTTAACGGCTGCTGCAATAAACGGTTTTGGCAAACCAGCGGTTTTCATCTGGTAGCTTATTTCATATAAGTCCAGTTGGTTTTCTACATCGAGAACGGCCTGAAAGCTCATGATAGCCTCCCATGCACTGTGAATCGATTGTTGTTGATCAGTGCGAGATGGGTTTTAAATCGTGCCATTTGTCTCTTTTCAAAGACCTCGTTCTTCTTTACGTAAGCCTCACACAGATACGCTTCAGTGTAGACACCAACAGGTAACCGAAGTTGAACCTTGCCATTACCGATCTGGTGCCACTTCATTTTAAATCCATGGGGTATCCTATTTTTGGCACTGTCGGTTGCTTGTGACCAGAATTTGCTTGAATTAAAAAAGGGATCATTGGGATACGTTTTCAGAAGAAGTACACCGGGTCGTAGGGTCTTCCTGTATTCTTCGGCGTCGAATATCTGGCGATTCTTTAGGTCCAGGTAAGAGTCGAATGCCCAACCCGTAATAATGATATTCATCAACCCGCTGCCTTTCCCTATAGTTAGTAAGCGTATATAACTTAATTAGCCTATATAACAATTATAACGATTTGATTTGATTTCGCAAGCGTTAATTTGCTGAAAATTTATACAGTTAGAACTCCAGCCGCCCTGACTTTTATGCTCACCCCCCCCAACAAAAAGACCCAGCACTTTGAAAATGCTGGGCTTTTTCTTTGTCGGGGCGAGAGGATTTGAACCTCCGACCTCTTGACCCCCAGTCAAGCGCGCTAACCAGACTGCGCCACGCCCCGAAAAAGGTTGCCACTTTCTATCAGACCGCTCTTCGAAGCGCAAGGTACGAATACACGTCACTCCTGCGAAGGCAGGAGTCCAGAAACAAACTAAATTAAACGGTTTATGGATTCCCGCCTGCGCGGGAATGACAATTTTGCGACTTTCGCGACGCCCCGTGTATAAATGGGTAACCGTGGGGGACGCTACCTCAATCTTCTTCAATCGTTTCGATCTTCTTTAGAAATTGGGCCAGCTCGTGCCGCAGGCTGAGGAGCTGTATCTCATGTTCGCTCTTTAGCTGGGCTCGGACGCGCGTCACCTCGGTAGACGCCTCTTCGAGCGCCTCTGCCCGCGCGCGCGCGGCAATTTCCTCTGGTTTGGGTGGGGGTAATGACGGTTGAACCCCTGTCTCGCTGAGATGCTTCTTTGCACCCTCGATGGTGAATTTTAAATCGTAGAGCAAGTGTCGAACTGCGAGCACAGCTTCCACATCTCGACGCCGGTACAACCGTTGGTTGGTCTTTGATTTTTGAGGCTTGATATGGGAAAATTCCGACTCCCAGTAGCGCAGTACGTGCTGTTTCACGCCCGTCAGATTGGCCACTTCGCCAATCTTGAAGTAGAGCTTGTCTGGAAGTGCCACCCGGCTCGCCACACCCATCTGACTCCCGTATTGATCAATATCGTTAGAGGGCGGTTTCCAAATTCAATCGAGCTACGTTCGATTCTGGTTTAGCGCGTTTTTCAGCACCTGGCTCGGTTTGAAATTGAGCACAGATCGTTCCTGGATGACAATGGGCTGCCCGGTCTGAGGATTGCGTCCCATCCGTTCCTTTTTTCCGCGTACGACGAAATTGCCAAATCCCGAGATCTTGATCTTCTCGCTCCTCGACAGCGTCTGTTTCATCAACAGAAAGACAGTCTCAACGACTTCGGCAGCCTCCTTTTTGGAGAAGCCACCAACCTTGTCGTACACACGCTCGATGATATCCGCCTTGGTCATCCGTTCATCTCCTTCGACCAATCGCATTTCTATAGCCTAGTTCACATTCCCTTTGAATTAATCCATTTAATCATATGATATCTCGTCGTTCAACCCTTGAAACACTTTGGAACCAACTGCGCAGTACAATTATTGGGAATCTTTTATAAATCGTCAAGTCGTCTCGACACGTCCCTTTATTTTGATCCCCCAAAGCAAGCTGCGCTAGCGCTGAACCGCTCCAAACCGAGAAAGCACCTGGGCCACAGCCTCTCGGTGAATCCCGTCAACTTCCGCCTCGGTTAGCGTGCGCTCAGCAGATCGGTAGACAATCGTAAATGCAAGGGATTTTTTTTCTTTTGGAATGCCCGCGGCCCGATAATCGTCAAATAGCCGAATATCCCTTGCCAATGGTCCACACACTTCTTCAAATGCCTGTACTATCGGCCCGGCATCTTGATCCTCGTCCACCAACATTGCGATATCTCGCGTCACAGGAGGAAATTCATCAAGTCCACATGCCCTGGATCGACGCCGCTTCTGCCACAGAGCCTCCAGCTCAATTTCAAAAACACTGGTCTTTGGCGGCTGTTTGTGCTGGGCCAACAGGGTCGGATGCAACTCACCCAAAAAACCCACTGGCTTTCCTGCTGCAAGTATCTGGCAGGTCTTTTGCGGGTGCATCCACGCCATATCGCTGCGCGCTTCAAAGGTCGGCGCTATCCCTGCGTATTGGTAAACAAAGGCCTCGACAATGCCCTTGGCATCAAAAAAATCCGACAAACGGTCGTCTTCGCCTATCCAATTGTGCGTTGTGGGCCCGCTCAACATGCCCGCGACCCGAAGCACTTCATTGGGCAATTCACCGCCGACATCGCAAAAGGTGTGGCCCACCTCGAATTGTCTAATCCCTGGTAAAAACCGGGATCTGGCCCGAATCAACCCTTCGAAGAGGCCTGGCAATAGGGTCGTGCGCATGACCCCTCGTTCTGCACTCAAGGGATTGGCCATTCGAACGATACCCTTGCCGTCGCTCATTGCTGTGAGTAGGGGCTCTGGCACAAACGAGTAGGTGACAACCTCGCTGAGGCCAAGCGCAACAAATAACGCCTTTGCCCTACGAGCCAGATCAAACCCTTCGCGTTTCTTCGCACACACCCGAATCCTCGGGAACACAGACGATACCTTATCCAATCCCTTTATTCTCGAGACCTCTTCGATGAGATCTATCTCCCGCTCAATGTCCGGACGGGCAGTGGGGACGGTTACGATGCTCCCTTTATCCCCATCTTCAACGGCCGCGCCCAGGCCCGAAAGGATGGTGTTGATCTCGGCTGCAGACGTTTGAACCCCCATGATGCGCTCAAATCGCGCCGGTCTTAACGTCACGACTTTTGGAACAATTGGCTTGGGATAGCAATCATAGGTCCCGGGCGACCGCAGGCCACCGGCCAGTGCCACGGACATGGCAGTGGCTGCGTTCAACACATCCGGCCCCATGTTCGGATCGATGCCCCGCTCGAATCGATAGGAAGACTCGGTAGACAGCCGAAGCCTTTTGGACGTTCGACGGATACCAGTGGGTTCAAAATAGGCGCATTCAATGAGTAGGTTTTTGGTCTCATCGGTAATGCCCGTATTCTCCCCGCCCATCACCCCGGCAATGGCAACCGGGCGCTCACCATCGCAGATCAACAGATCGTCGGGTGTCAGTGTCCGATCCACCTCGTCGAGGGTGACGATTTTCTCATCTGGCTGCGCCTTTCTAATGGCGATCTCCCCACCTGCCAACCGGTCCAAGTCAAATGCATGCAGGGGCTGGCCGTATTCGAGGAGGATAAGGTTGGTCATATCCACGAGGTTTGAGATCGGACGCACGCCAAGGGTGTGCAGCCGATATCGAATGGCAAAGGGACTCTTTTTTACAGACACGCCACAAACAGCAGCAACCCCGTATCTGGGGCACGCCCCGGCATCGCGCAGCGAGACCCGGATCAGCGTATCTATTTGTGGACCACCTTCAGGCGCTGCATCCAGTTGCTTTGGACAATATGGCTGTCCAAGAAGTAGGGCGGCTTCCCGCGCAATGCCCCGTTGGCTGAGTGCATCCGGGCGATTGGGGGTCACGCCCACATCTAAAATCGCGTCCTTGAGCTGGAGCGCATCTACAATCGGCGTTCCAGGGGGTGCGTCGGTAATGTCGGAAAGCAGTAAAATCCCCTCACCGTCCGGGCCGATATCGAGTTCCTGTTCGGAGCAGATCATGCCAATGGATGTCACGCCTTGGATTTCTTTTTTCTGAACTTTGTTCCCACCGATGATCGCACCTGGCTGGGCGAACACCACCCGGCCGCCTGGCCCAGGACAATTGGCAGCACCACATACGACTTGCATCGGCGCACCGCCAAGGGTCACATCTACCACGCTCAAATTGGCTGTCTTGGGGTGTTTTACCTTGGCCATGACCTCAGCGACGACGATGTTGTCGTATCCGATCCCCACTGACTGTATGCCCTCAACTTCCAGTCCAGACATGGTGAGGCGATCGGCCAGCGCTTCAGGGCCAGCTGATATGTTTGCGATCTCACAGATCCACTTGTGGCTGACGCGCATGGATTACCTCGTGAAACAGCTGAGGAACCTGGGGTCGTTTTCGTAAAAGAGCTTAATGCTGGTAATGCCTTCGTACCTGAGCATGGCAATGCGGTCAATGCCCAACCCAAAGGCGAATCCCGTGTACCTTTCAGGGTCTATCCCCACACCTTCGAGCACATTGGGATCGACCATACCGCACCCGAGGATCTCCAACCAACCGGTCTGGGAGCAGAGGCGGCAGCCGCTGCCCCTGCAGGAGATGCACTGAATATCGACTTCTGCCGATGGTTCGGTAAAGGGAAAAAAGCTCGGCCTGAGCCTTAACGCCACATCTTCTCCGAACACTTCGTTAAGAAACGCTTCTAACACCCCTTTTAGATGGCCAAAACTCACCCCCTGATCCACGAGGAGCCCTTCGATTTGAACGAACATGGGGCTATGGGTTGGATCATCGTCCCTGCGATAGACCGCACCAGGTGCGATGATCTGAATGGGCAAGGGCCGCGAGAGCATGGTTCTAATTTGCACTGGCGATGTATGCGTCCTGAGGAGCGTGTGCCCCTCTTTGATGAAGAGGGTATCCTGCATATCCCTTGCCGGGTGAAGTGGGGGGAAGTTAAGGGCCTCGAAATTGTAGTAATCGGTTTCGATCTCAGGTCCGGTCGCCACATCAAACCCCATCGCAGTAAAAATGTCTACGATGTCGTACATGACAATGGTAAGCGGGTGCAGTTGTCCGATGCCTTGGGGTATCCGGCCGGGCAGGGTCAGATCCACGTGCTGTGTCAGGTCTTGTTGTTCGCGTGCTAATCGGCTCTGTTCAATGGCAGCAGCCACGGCCGCACTGATCTCTTTTTTGGCCGCATTGAAGACTCGACCCACCTCTGGGCGCGCCTCAGGGGGAACGTCTTTTATCATTCGGCTGAGGGTGGTCACTGCCCCTTTGGCCCCGAGAAACGCGGCCTGATGTGCCCGAATTGCCTGCTCGTCAGTTACTTGGACGAGCCCACTCTCAAACTGTTCTTTGAGTGCGCTGAGCTGCGCAATAATGTCCTTGGGTTCCATGGCGCACGCTTCCTCGATGAATGGGGAATAACATACTGGGAACAGACGAGCCCCGATGGTTATGGATTACTTTGCGCTGCGCGCGATATCGGCAAGTGCGCTAAAGCCGCCGGGATCCGCTATCGCCAGCTCGGCCAAAACCTTTCGATTGAGAGCTACGCCAGCCTTATTGAGGCCGCCGATAAATTTCGAGTAGCTAATCCCCTGGGCTTTTGCTGCAGCTCCAATACGCGTGATCCACAATCGGCGCATATCCCGCTTTCTCAACCTGCGGCCGATATACGCATCTGCCAGGCTGTGCATCACAGCCACATTCGCGATTCTAAACAGCCTAGATCGGGACCCGAAAAACCCCTTGGCCTGCTTTAGCGTTCGATTGCGACGCTGGCGGGCTTTGAATCCTCTTTTTACGCGAGCCATGCTATTCGCTCCTTATATACGACGGCACACTGTTGGCGCGCCCGGCTGCCTACAAATAAGGCAGCAGTTTACGCACCTGCCGTCTCAAGCTGGGATGGAGAATGCTGTTCTTTCTGAGCCGTCGCTTGCGCTTGGTCGTCTTTTTCGTAAGAATATGGCTCTGGAACGGCTTGTCACAGCGAATCTTGCCTTTGGCCGTTTTTCTGAAACGCTTTGCCGCGCCCCTGTTGCTTTTCATCTTCGGCATGGATTTCTACACCTCACCGCCTCCAAATGAAGGCCACCCTATTTACCCCCAACGCGCACTGGATGCAAGTAAAAAAGCCCATTTATTATAGGTATATCGACTAACCCTGGGTTTGCTGTGCGCCAGAGGTGCTCTTGCCAGGCGCCAGGATCATGGTCATCGTCCGGCCCTCCATGCGGTAGGGCTGCTCGATAACTGCCATATCTTTGACCGCTTCAAACACCCGGTCCAGGATCTTTGCCGCCATCTCCGGATGCGCCATTTCCCGCCCCCTAAAACGGATCGTAACCTTTGCCTTATTCCCCTCTTCTAAGAATCGCTGAATGTGCTTTACTTTGAAGTCGAAGTCGTGGTCGTCGGTCTTGGGTCGCATCTTGACCTCTTTGACCTCGATGACCTTTTGTCGCTTGCGAGCTAGGTTTGCCTGCTTTTTCTGCTCGTATTTGAACTTCCCAAAGTCCATGATGCGGCACACTGGTGGATTGGCCTTGGGATTGATCTCCACCAGATCCAACCCGAGCTCATCGGCGAGTCCAATGGCTTGGTATATCGGATAGATGCCGAGCTGCTTGCCTTCGGGATTGATGACCCGCACCTCAGGGCGACGAATCATGTTGTTAATCCGTATTTGGGGACCTCGTTCTACTTTGCCCCTTACATTCCTAATGCCTCACCTCCTTCGACTCTGCAGCCAATTCTTCTAGGCTACGCCGTTATACCACAAAATCAAACCATTGGCGCTGTCGCCGCTTCTTCGAGTTCCTTTAGAAAATCGTCCAAGGAGACAAAACCTTTATCCCCCTCAGCCCTCGTTCTCAAGGACACCCCCTGCTGTTCAACCTCTTGATCTCCAATCACGGCCATGATGGGAATGCGCATCAGGCGCGCTTCCCGGATTTTCGCTCCCAGTTTATCGGTACCAAAGCTGGTTACAACGCGCAAATCCCTTTTTGTGAGCAATTCGCGAATTTCTTCGGCAAAGGCAATGTGCCGTTCGGCCACGGTGAGCAATACCACCTGCTCTGGAGCGAGCCAAACCGGGAATGCACCGGCGTAGTGTTCCACTAGAATACCGAAAAACCGCTCGAGTGACCCGAGCAGGGCCCGGTGCAGCACAACGGGCCGATGGCGCTTGGAATCCTCGCCGATGTATGAAAGGTCAAAGCGCTCGGGCAGGTTAAAATCCACCTGAATGGTGGTGCACTGCCAGAGCCGCCCGATCGCATCGCGTATCTTTACGTCGATCTTGGGGCCGTAAAAGGTCCCCTCCCCTTCGTCGACTTGGTAGGGGATGTTCTCGCGTTCAAGACCTTGCCTGAGAGCGCTCTCGGCGCGCTCCCAAATCGCCAGGTCTCCGATATATTTCTCGGGCCGCGTGGAGAGCCGGAATTCCAGATCAGTAAATCCAAAGCTGGCGAACATGCGGTTGCCGAATTGGATGATGCGCTGTATTTCCTGGCTCAGCTGATCCGGCCGCATAAACAGATGGGCGTCGTCCTGAGTGAATCCCCGCACGCGCAACAGGCCGTGGAGCTGACCCGACCGCTCGTACCGATAGACCGTGCCGAGCTCGCCCCAGCGAAGGGGCAAATCTCGATACGAGCGCAATCGCGACTTGTAAATGGCCATGTGGAACGGGCAGTTCATGGGCTTGATGTAGTAGGGGTTGCCCTCGATATCCATGGGCGCGTACATGGCGTCGCTGTAATTTTCCAGATGACCGGATCGTTCCCAGAGGTTGGCGCGCCCCACATGGGGAGACAAGACCGGGTCATACCCGTTCCGAGAGTGGGCAGTGCGCCAGTGCTGCTCGATTACCGTGCGTACCCGGGCGCCGCGGGGGTGCCAAAGCACCAGGCCGCCGCCGAT
This sequence comes from Myxococcota bacterium, assembly GCA_030065855.1. Taxonomy (GTDB): domain Bacteria; phylum Myxococcota_A; class Polyangia; order JAAYKL01; family JAAYKL01; genus JASJCT01. Next base: position 7,512 of record JASJCT010000025.1, on the reverse strand, counting down.
CTCGTCGTGGATGCTGAACAGGTCGAGTTCCTTGCCCAGCTTGCGGTGATCCCGCTTCTTGGCCTCCTCTCGGAGGGCCAGGTGTTTTTTGAGGTCTTTTTTATTGGCAAACGCAGTGCCATAGATGCGGGAAAGCATCTTGTTGCGTTCATCGCCGCGCCAATACGCCCCTGCTGCGGACAGGAGTTTAAATGTTTTTAAAAACCGGGTATGGGGCACGTGCGGGCCAGCGCATAAATCTACCCACTCGCCATGTCGGTAAAGGGTAATGGGCGCGTCCTCGGCAATTCCTTGGAGGATCTCCAGCTTGTACTGCTCGTTCATCGAGGCGAACATGGCCTGCGCTTCATCTCGGGTTACTTGAACCCGGTCAAATAGGTGGCCCTCGTCGATGATGCGCTGCATCTCGGCTTCGATCGTCGCGAGCTCTTCTTCTGTAAACCCGCCGCTGGGCCGGTCAAAATCGTAATAAAAACCGTTTTCAATGGCCGGGCCGATCGTCACCTGAGTGCCGGGAAAAAGCCGCTGCACAGCATCGGCCATCACATGGGCAGTCGAATGCCTGAGGATTTCCAATGCCTGCGCATCGCCGGACCGCAAGGGCGTTGGCGAAGTCTCGGTCGGCAGGGGGCTTTGTAGGTCGACGATGGTCCCGTCTGATAGCACTGCACCCACAGTGTCGGGCTTCAATAGGTCTCCGGCAGCCAGGGAGGCGCCGACTGATCCAGGTGCAAACCGATCTCTTGCTTCAGTTTTCATGGATGTATCATAGAGGGTTTAACCATGATTTGACATTCGATGGCAATGTTTTGTCGAGGTGTGCAAAATAACTATATTCGGCATTCATGGCCGACAGGTACCTTCGTGTCTCAATCGCCCGGCACCAGTAGGCACGAGCGGGATTGAACCGCTGACCCCTACCGCGTCAAGGTAGTGCTCTCCCACTGAGCTACGTGCCTTCGTCCACATTCTCTCCGTCCATTGGGGTCCGGAGACCAGGTCTCATAACAAACCCTTGCTGCACCGTCAAGCGCTGCCTACTAAAATCCAATCCCCATTCCCAACACCAAGTCCGCGTTTACAGAAAAGCCGTCGCCGAATAAAAAATCAATTGGTAATTCCACTTGCAACCCGACATGGTTGTTGAAAAAGAAAGAAAGGGCCGGGCCGAGCTCCACATTCACCATTCCGGTCATGGGGAAGTAATTCGTCTCATCGCTCGGCACGCGAAACTGCATCTGGCCGTATCCAGCACCGCCAAACAGTGAGATCCCCATTGGTCCTGATTTTAACACCCGGTACCTGGCCCGCGCGTTTACGATCCAGGCGTACTGGTATTCCGACGTCCAAATCTGACTCCCGTCGTTCCTGAGCGCGATGGATCGCTTCCAATACGCCTCCACTTGTGCATCACTCTGGGGGTCTACGAGCTCTGGATCTGGAAATGCGGAGGGGTCACAACTAATGTCATTGCCGCTGGGCACGCCCCCTACTTGATCCCAACAACTTGTCGGGTTGTTAACCGACACCACATACACATCAAATCGTCCCGACACCTCGAGGGAGAGGTCGGGGGTCACAAAGAAGCCAACCGCCAACCGCACTGGAATACCACTCCAAGCAAAGCCCCCTCCTTGGTCCTTGATGACGATCGCCCCAGGACCAGGTGCCCCTCGGTTCGGAGCGTTCCCGTCCCATATGCGCGTCTGCCAATCCTTTTTAAAGTAGCCAACACCGCCACCGCCTCCCACATTGACATAGAACTTGCTCGGACCATCTTTGGGGCCAGCGCTGGCCCAACCTTTTTCGCAAACATTCAAATCACTACAGACGAGCCCGATTTGGCATCCCACGGTGGGCGAGCAGACCTCTCCGCGTCCTGGAAGAGCGTCTTTTTTAGCGCATGTCTCGTCCCATGGCGGACATGGGGCGCATTCCTTTGGCCGCAAGTCGCCGAATGCGGGCAGTGGTTGGGCATCGGGCATCATCAGGATTTGAATCGGGGCTTCCTCGATGCCGTGCCCACATACGACTTGACCGGTAACGTCCGTTCCCTCGATAAAATAAGAGATTGATGCAGGATCAAAGACGCGAATTTGTCCTTGATCACAGGTGAGCAAGGCGCCAACACCATCCCCCGTGGGTTTTAATTCAATCTCGGTGTAGTCTGGAGAGGCATCAAACGCGTACTTTACGACCAGCCTATCGACGTTACTCTCGAACTCAGAACTGAGCTCTAAATAGAACGGCAACTCGTGTTTTTGTTTTTGCTCTGTTATAGGCATGTGATCACCACAGGGGGCAATCGATGGTGTGGGCTGGGATGGTTCTTCAGCAGGTGTCTCTTCGCTGGCCGACGCAAAATCCGCGGGCAACACAACGTCGGACAGAATCTCCTCACAGGCCTCTGGGGTGACCTGGAGCTTTGCCAAGTTGAACTCGGTTTCGATTTCCGGCGTCAGGTATAGTGGATCCACGGAGATATCACCGTCCAGGCACACTGCGATCTTGAAATTCTCCTGGCCTTTTTCAGGTTCTGAAAACCCACCACTCCACACCATGCCCAAGCTGGTATAAATTCGGGCAAGGGTCCTTGCATTGAGATCCGCTGCCAGGGCAAGGGTCTCTTCTAATTGGGTTTTGGCCTCGTCAATATTCAAATTTGAGTAGGCATCCATGGCCGATCGAACCGCTGCGATCGCCGTGGCTTGAGCATCTGGTTGTGCACTCGACGTACCAGTAATGAGGTTCATCCCCAGAATTGCAAAAAACAACGCGTAAACCCGCTTGAATCGATAATGCCAAGTATCCATCGTCACCTCACAGCACGAGGTATCGTCGGAGATGGTGCGCCCCAACGCTAAGTTACAAAAATAGCACCATATTGACGAGTACAATAAACGCTTTATGAGTAATTTTCCACTCAATTAAAACCATCTAGAAATGGCTTCAGTCCTGGAATTAGAATCGGAACGCTGGACCGAACTGGAGGTCGAAATTCAGGGCAAAATCCGGAAGGAAATACGCATCTGCAAAAACGCCGAGGTTCAGGCCAAAATTCTTTACAATCCAGACATAGCTATTGAGTCCAATCTCGCCTACCAGCTTTCCAGCCTCTTGAAAATATACTTTTATAATGCGGTCGGTCGACTTATCCCAAGCGTTCGTGCCATACCAAATATCATCGTAGCCATCTTCTTTCCATCGCTGGTACGAATCGATCGCCTTCCAGTTACAGCCGGTCTGGACTTGATTCAGTTTCCTCGGGTCCACCCAGGGATTAACATTTTGCTGGGAGCTTTCAGGCGAATTGGGGTCGTGAATAATGAACTCTGCGCAATCTTCGTACGGAACGCGGTATTGGATCACGCCGCCGCCCACACCGATCAAGCCAGTGAGCTCGAAGGTCTTGCTGCCATGGCCCACAATGCGAAAGGCGACATTTGCAAGTCCCGTGGGCGCGAGCGGCATTACCTCTGATGCACCGGATTGGTCGAACGCGAGCCCACCTCTGAAACTGATGCCCATGGCAAATCCCGGGCTGAGGTAAAACAGGGCCGCGGCCCTGAAATTGAACTTATTCCAGGCAAATCCCGTATCCGTCACCACGTTTCCCTCGTTCTTCCTCGGTGCCATTGAGAGCACGTGGAACGGGGTTTTTGACGTCTGATTGTATGGGTCTACCTGGCTGCCGAGGAGCAGGCCGTAGCCGCTGCCAAATGACAATCCAAGACGCATCACCGGTTTGTAATCCTCTACAAAGAGGCGATCCGAGCCCCCTCCCTCGCTCGGTTTACAGGTCTCTTCCACACATACCATCCCTGAGCAGCATTCCGACGAGCTGTCGCACAGATCGCCGAACATCTTGCAGGTCTTGTTGCAATCCGGATTCCACGGCGGGCATTCCTCGATGCACCTGGCTGGCGGTGCCTCATTGGGTATGGACGGCGGCGGTACGCTTAACGTATCCACGATTGCGACGGTGTAGGGCTGTGCCTCGCTACCGACCGTTCCCAACAGTTGCTCATCCTCATTCAACACGCCCACGTAGTATTCAATACCGCTCGGATCAAATGTCTGCATCACATCGCAGCCGATCGTCGCCGCATATCCGTTGAACCGAGGGGTCATGGGGACCTGTTGAAAAATGCGCTCCCCCAGGGTTCTGTAATAGAGAATCACTTGCCCGACTTCAACCGAGGGGTTCACCTCCACGTAAATCGGCACAGGAGAGAGCCTGACCTGCTGCGTAACGGGCTGATGGCGCATCAAACCCGTCTGTTCCACTGGTGCAGGTCCGGCCGGCGGTACGCCTACGGGCGGCAAGGCTGGAGACGGTCCAGGCGGTAGTCCTGTCGGTACCGGGGTAGGATCTGAGGAGATCCCAGCGCAGCCCCCCGGGCTTTTGACCTGTTGTTTTGCGATATTGAACAGCGTCTCGATGTCAGGTGAGGAGCTCAAGGGGTCGAGGAGGATATTCTGGTCCTCACAGAGGGCCTTTTTGAAATATCCCATTGCCGCGGCATTGTCCTGATTCCCACCTGCTTCGATCACACCAAAATTCAAAAATGTGCGGGCCAGCGGTTCTCCCTTGAGGTTATGCTTTTTACAGACGCTGAGTGCTGTTTCAAGGGATTTGAAAGCAGCTTTCAACTTTAAGTTTGCATAGGCGTCCATTGCCTTTTTATTGTGCTGGGCCACAATTGTCTTGGGATTCGCGCCCCTCTGAGCCAATGCACCGACGGCTAGCAACATCGAGCACAAAACTGAGATAAATATTATTACTCTGCGCTTATCCCTCGAGATCCTAATCATCTTATTGTTCCGTTCTATCCTTTGTGCGGGACGTCTGTCCGCACGAATTCCACTCGGCGATTTGCTGCACGTCCGGCATCGGTCTGATTGGTATCAATCGGCTTACTCTCACCGAACCCTCTGAATTTCAGTCGCCGTCGTGAAATACCCCGTTTCTGCACCAGGTGATTTACCACAGCTTTGGCGCGACGCTTACTGAGCTTCAAGTTGTAATTGTCGCTGCCATGACTATCTGTGTGCCCTTCAACGCTTAGCGTGATCTCTGGGTGGTCTTTTAGCACCTGAGCCACCTGGCTGAGAATCCAGAAAGATGTCTTTTTAATTTTTGCTTTGTTGTAGGCAAAGTGAATCTTCTGGTTGATGCGGATATGGGTCTCGGTTATTTCCACACCCTCGTATTTCTTGGGACACCCTTTGTTTGCCGCATCTCCCTTGATATTGGGGCATTCATCGTCCACATCCAGTATGGTATCCCCGTCGTTGTCATTATCTGGACACCCGTCCTGATCCTCGAATCCATCTGGATCCTCGGGGTCGTTGATGCACTTATCCGCTGCATCAGGCACTCGATCGAGATCATTATCTAAATCCGGACAACCGTCGTCATCGAGGTAGCCATCCTGGTCTTCTGGATCGAGGACGCACTGGTCTTTGCCGTCGCTGATACCGTCGCCATCGGTATCCTGATCCTCTGGACACCCGTCCTCGTCCTCAATACCGTCTAAGTCTTCGGGCTGATCCGGACACAGATCCACATCGTCGCACACCCCGTCCTCGTCTACATCCACGCACTCGGCCACAACCACTGCAGGTCCTGCACACTTATCCGGAGGTGATTTTTCATCTGCCAACTCAGCATTGCGGATTGCTATATCAAAATGACGCTTTGCCCGACTGCCGTAGCCCTGATCTACCTCGAGCTCGGCAAAGCGAATGTGGGATTTTGCGAGCGCCAGCTCCTTGGGCGCACAGACATACGCGCCATTGCGCTCGATTTGCTCTAATTTCTTCTTTGTCGTCGCAATGCCTCCCCTGAGGCGGGCTGTTTCTGCGCAGCTTGTGCAAAGGACGATCATTGCCGCAATGGGAACAATTTTTAGGAATCCTGCCCGCACCATTAGCGTCCCCTTTCCTGATCGCGATTCAGCGCGATATCTCTGGCCTTGCGGGCAAACGCCCTGGCCTCGCGGGCGAACTCAACGGCCGCCTCATAGTCGGAAAAACCCGCCTCTTCCCGTGCTTTTCGGCGGTATTCCATTGCGGAATAGTATTCATACGGACCATCACACCTGGGCTGTCCAGCCTCGATCGGCGCGATCACTTCTTCGGTCGAAGCCAGTGCGGTTCCCGGATCCGGCGCTTTGTTCTTGGTGACCGGAGAAAGGGCATCCAATTGCTCCTCGGTGCAGCTCGCCCCGGCGATTTCTGCCTCGGCAATTGCTTGGGACGCTTCGACCATCACCACGGAGTATTCGATCGGCGCACAACCGAAGACCAGACAGACGACGCCGACCACTGCACACATTGGAACCAAAGCCTTCACGTGTTTTCCTCCTGAGTGATCTATCGATATTCTTAAAATCGATCCTTACTAGATATCAAATTCAAAAATAGCCGTCAACAGGCCCTCTGAGCTTGATCCATGTGAATGGGCATATCATTTTTTTGATGCCTGCCAAATGCGATCGAGCAGGGCGTCATCTGCTTCGTTGAGGTCTTTATTCAATTTCTTTACTTCTTTTTCCATTGTGTAAAATCTATTTGTAAACCTTTGACAACAGCGCCTGAGTGCCTCTTCAGGACGAATGCCCAAATGCCTTGCCCACTGGGCCACGGCAAAGAGGAGGTCGCCGAGCTCGTCTTGCATCGCTTCTTCGCGACCAGACGATACAGCCTCGTCCAGCTCCCTGAGTTCCTCGGCAACTTTTTCGCGAACACCTGCCCGATCTGACCAGTCAAACCCCACGCGCGCAGCCTTTTCGCCGATTCTCTCTGCCCGCTGCAGCCCAGGCATGGATTTGGGAAGCCCCTCGAGCAGCCCGCGTCCAGACTTTTCTTCTTTTTTGAGTTGCTCCCAATTTTCAAGCACTGCCTTAGGGGTTTCCGCAGCCACCTCGCCAAATACATGTGGGTGACGGTGGATGAGCTTCCCCGAAAGGTGTTCGATCACCTCTTTGATACTAAAAGACGCGTTTTCGTCAGCGATCTCGGCCTGCAACACCACCTGCAGCAATAAATCACCGAGCTCCTCCTGATGGGCATCGACCGAGCCGCTCTCAATCGCCTCGATAACCTCGTATGCCTCTTCGATTACATATGGCTTTAAACTGGAAAGTGTCTGCTCCCGATCCCACGGGCATCCCCCGGGCGCTCGAAGTCGATGGACAATTTTTACGAGCTCTATAAATGCCTCAGCAGCGCGCGCACTTTTTTCTTCCATACTGGCTTTCATGGAACGACCGGTACCACGGAATCACTGGGCAAACAAGCCTATGGAGCTTCCGTCTTGGAATGGCCTTGTTAGTGGAAACCCATCCCCCCGGCCCCCTTCCCTGCGAGGGCAATGGCATTCGGTTAAGGGCAAATGTCGCGATTTTTGCTATTTTTATGCCGGGTAAAGGATCTCCCCCTTGAAAAAGGGGGTTAGGGGGATTTTGACACGTCCAATCGAATTTTACCTTTGAAAACAATTGCTTG